>JAJDEW010000018.1 GCA_029259595.1 Planctomycetota bacterium
CGGCTTGGCCCTGTGGGGAACGTGGCGCAACTACGTTCGACGGCGCTTCAACTTCGACGAGGAGTCACCGGCTCAGCTGCTGGGATTCGTTCCCCGGAGGCTGAAGGTGACGGAGCTTTTGAGCTGGCGGCAGGACTGGGGACAGGGCAGTGTGCACCCGCTTGCTTCCGGGGGCAGAACCGTGGCAGGTTGGAAGCTTTGGTCTTCGAGCACCTAGATTTCCTGACGAGCGATTCAGGATGTCTCAATGACCGGCTCACCATTCAAGCGTATCAGTTCATTCATCCTCATCTTTGCGTCCGTACTCGGCGATGATCTTCTGCTGCTCGCCCACCGGCACCTGAGCGTAGTGGTCCAAGGTCATCGTGTAGGAGCCTTCCCCGGACGTCTGTGACTTCAGGTCGCGGTGATACGTCTGCATCGTCGCGAGCGGAACATGGGCTTTGATGATCGTGACTGCGCCGTCGGCTTCCGAGGATTGGTCGACGACCTGGCCGCGTCGGTGGCTTGTCAGGTCGGAGAAGACCGTGCCGGCATCGTCCGAAGGCACGTGGATGTCGACCAGCATGACGGGCTCCTGGAGGACCGGTCCGGCCTTCTGGAAGGCGTCCTTGAAGGCCACGGCGCCGGCCTTCTTGAAGCTCGCCTCGTCGGAGTCGACGGCGTGGAACTTGCCGTCGTAGAGCTCGACTTCGACGTCGACGACTCGGCTGCTTGCGATGATTCCGCGTTCGGCGGTCTCGCGGACTCCCTTTTCGACGGCGGGGATCAGGTTGCGGGGAATGGATCCGCCGACGACCTTGTCGAGGAAGTTGACGCCTGAGCCTTCCGGGCCGGGACGCATTCGTACGTAGCACTCACCGAATTGGCCACGGCCGCCACTTTGCTTCTTGTGTCGGTGGTGTCCCTCGGAGGGCTTGGTGACCGTCTCGCGGTAGGCGATGCGAGGCAGGCTGGAGGTGATCTCGACGCCGTAGCGGCGCTTCATGCGCGACTCGATGACCTGGAGGTGCAGATCGCTCATGCCGAGCATCACGAGTTCGTGGGTCACTTGGTCGTGCTTGATGCGGAAGCCGGGATCTTCGGCCTCGAGCTTGGCGAGGGCGGTCCCGATCTTCTGCTCATCGTTGCGACTCTTGGGCGCGACTGCGAAGGCCACGATCGGGTCGGGAAGCTCGGGGATCTCGACGGTGGGCACGGTCTTGCCGGCGTGGCTGAAGGCCGTTCCCCAGCCAATGCCTTCGACCTTCGAAAAGGCAGCGATGTCGCCGGCTTCGACGGAGTCCACGGGGACGCGGTTCTTGCCGCCTTGCGCGTGGAAGAGCCCGCCGACCTTCTCGCCCTTGCCTTCGCCGATGACGTCGTGCGCGCCGAGCTTGCCGTGCAGGATCCTGGCGAGGCAGACCTTGCCGACGTGTGGGTCGCTCTTGATGTTGAAGACGACACCCAAGAGCTCGCCACTGGCGTCTACGACGAGCTCCTCGCCATCCGCCTTGAAGATGTTCTTGGCCGCCGGGGAAGGCGCATAGTCGTGCAGGAAATCGATCGTCTCGTCGACACCGACTCCGCTGATCGGGTTGCAGACGAGGATCGGGACGAGCGCACCTTCGGCGATCGCATGGGGAGTGTGCTCCTCGAGCGCCTCGTGTGACAGGACACCGGTCTCCAGGTAGGCCATTACGACCTCTTCATTCTCGCAGGCGTCCATCACCCGGTCGCAGAGGCGCTTGCGCCAATCGCCCTCGGTGCGGCTGACACTGGAGAAGCCATGGCCGGACTCATTCGGCAGGTAGACGGGCACGCAGACTTCGCCGATCCGAGCGCGCAGCTCGAGGACGAGCGTCTCGAAGTCCGCGTTCTCGCCGTCGACGTGGGTCACGACGAGCGCGCGTCCGCGGCCCAGCGCCTCGGCTCGCTTCATCTTCTGGACGAGGTTGAAGCTCACGCCCGTGGTGCAGCTCACCACCCCGACGGTGGTCTCCGTCGCGAACATGGCCGAAACCGAGTCGGCTACGAACTCCGGATAGCCCGGAGTGTCGATCAGGTTCCAGCTCGTCCCGTCCTTCTCGGCGTGGACCGCGGCCAGCTGGAACGTGTGCTGGCGCTCCTGCTCCTCGGGCTCGGTATCGCAGATCGAGGTCTTGTCCCCTACGGAGCCCTTGCGATCGGATGCTCCGAGCGCAAAGGCCATGGCATCCACGAGAGAGGTCTTGCCGGACGACGGATGTCCGACGAAGGCGACGTTGCGAAGGGAATTGGACACTCGGAGCTCCTGTCAAAAGGTCTGGTTTCGACGGGGAATGGCGGCGGGCGCTCGACCCGAGGGCTCCATTGGCGGGGGGCGGCCCCGGTTTTGCACCTGAGATGGCGCGCATCTTAGTAGATGTCGGCCGGATTTGGCGACCCCTTGCTGCCGTCCCGCGAGCCCAGGAGCGCCTCGAACGCACAGCGGCCCCGGAGCTCGCCGAGGAGCTCCGGGGCCGCAGGAAGCGAAGCCGCGGTCGCGTTGCGTCCGCAGGTGCTGGCCGTGAGGCCGGGAGTCAGCCGCCGCGAACGACGATCTCGACCCGGCGGTTCTTGGCCTTGCCCGCCTTGTTGTTGTTCTCCGCCATGGGGCGGTACTCGCCGTGTCCGACGACGATGCACTGTTCGTCCTCGAGGCCGGCGTCCTCGACCAGGTAGTGGAGCACGGCCATGGCTCGGGCGACGGAGAGCTCGCGGTTCGAATTCCAGCTCGACTTCTTGATGGGATCGCTGTCGGTATGACCTTCGATCCAGAAGAAGCTGTTCGCGTAGTCCTTCTGCAGCGTTCGCGCGACCGCATCCAGCGCCCCACGACCGTTGCGTGTGACGTCGGCCTTGCCGGACGCGAAGGTGACCTCCGCGGGAACGGAGATCACGAAGTCGTTGCCACGCTGCCCGTAGCCGATCCCGAGATCATCGAGCTCCGCGTAACTCTGTGTCGCAGGCTCGTCCGCGACCATCGAGTTCGCCTCGGCCAAGGCGACCTCGTAGGACTCGAGCTGCATGCGCAGACCGCGGTTTTCTTTCTTGAGCTGAGTTCGCTCCTCGCGCAGGGCGACGATTTCGTCCTGGTAGGCCTGGAGCTGTTTCGGCGTCGCACAGCTCGCGGATAGGAGGACCAAGAGTCCCGCTCCCCAGCCGGCTCGCCACATCGTCAACGGATTCATGTGCTCGCGATCCTCGGTTGTATTCCTGGGGGACGCATCCCCCATGACGGTTTGGCTCGACGTCCTCCCGGCCCGAGACTCCTCCGGGGGGAATCAGAACAGGAGCTCGTTCCAGAGCTCCATGACATGATTCCAAGCGACAAGGACGATTCCAATTCCGATTCCGAGATACGGCCCGAATGGGAGGTATCGACCCGCGATTCGGGCCACTCGAACCGCCTTTCGGAGGGGTTTGCGAGACCCGCGGGAACGGGCGCGGGCGCGGGACAGGCAGAGGAAACGGACCATGTTCAAGAGACCGGCGACCGAGGCCACGCAGGTCCCGAGGAACAGGGCCAGGAGGGCGCCCCCGGGACCGACGAAACCGCCTCCGGCCGCCAGGAGTTTGACGTCCCCGAAGCCCATGGCGTCGCGCCGGAAGATCTTGGTTCCGAGCCAGCCGATCCCCCACAGGACCCCGCCACCGACGACGAGCCCCGCCAAGGAGCCGAGCAGCGCGCCCACGCGGTCCACGCTCCCCCCATCGGAGAGCTCCAGGGCCAGGCGCGTCTGGGAGTGGAGGGAGGGGACCAGGAGCGACAGGATCGGGGCCACGATCATGCCGCCGATCGAGACCTCGTCCGGGATCTCGAAGCAATCGAAGTCGACGAACGTCGCCACGATGAGTCCCGCGAAGACGAGGCTCTGGACGGCGACGAGGGGCCAAGCCTCGGGCCCGCTCCTCCACGCGAGAAAACCCCACAGCGAAGCGGTCAAGAGTTCGACGAAGGGGTAGCGCCAGGGGATTCCCCAGCTGCACGTCCGGCAGCGACCGCGCAGTACGACCCACGACAGCACCGGCACGTTGTCCTTCCAGGTCAACTCCGTCCGGCAGTTCGGGCAGCGGGAGCGGCGCGGACGGTTTACCGACTCTCCCTCGAGCGGCAGCCGGTGGATCGCCACGTTCAGGAAGGAGCCCACGAGGAGCCCGATCACGAACCACCACACGATGAAGCCGACCGGGTGGAGGATCATCGCAACTCCTCGTCCCAGCGCAGCTCGACTTCATCGACGCGCGGCGGCATCCAGGGCAGATCGGCAGATCCGGCCGGCACCACGAGCTCGATCCGCATGCGGACGGCCTCGCAACCCTCGAGCAGAGCCACGTCGTCGACCGGGCCGAAGACCTCCGTCACGAGCGCGGCACCGCGCACGGAATCGACGTCACGCTCGCCGAGAAAGCGCAGAGTGAAGCGTCCCTGACCGGCTTCCCCGCGCGCACGGCCCGAGCGCCAGCGCGCCACGCCCCTGGGTGGACGGATTCGGTCGGAGAGAACGGCCAGACGCAGAGGTTCGATCAAGGGATTGTTCTGGGGCTCGTCGATCAAGAGCGGCGCCAGCTCGGCGGCGGGAAGGAATCCCCCTCCTCCGTCGTGCGAGCGCCACGCTTCGCGGGATTCTACGCGTCCGGGCACGCGAACCCAGCCTCCGGCCACGATGAGGACCGGCCCGTCGACCTCCAGCGTTCCGTGGATTCGCACGTCGCCGCCTGCGATCAGAATCGTCCAGGCGTGGCCCCGCTCGACGACCGAGCCGAGCCAGTCCGTGAGTGTACGTGTCGCTTCCACCGTGGCACCGTCCAGCCGGAAGTCCGTGGACATCGGCGGAACCACCCAACCCTCGGCTTCGAGCGTCCTTCGGCGCCATTCGGTGTGGCTCTCTCCCGCTCCCCGTGCCAGCTCCGACCGTTCGGCCTGTCGTCGCAGGCTGCCGTAGATCTCGAGCGACCGTTGCGCACGCAGGATCACCGTACCGCTCCCACGCAACTCGCAAGACGTTCCGGGGTCGACCCTCAAGCGCGTCGCCTGGATGTCGACGCGATCCTCGACCCCCTCGAGGACGGTCGGCCCGTCGAGCCCCGTCCCCGCCGCCAGCGGAAAGCGCACGCGTACCACCCCGTCACCCCAGTAGGCCGTGCCATCGGAATCCTCCGGCAGCTCGGGAGACCGGCGGTGGCGTGTATCGAACGTCTCGAGCTCGACCCGCTGGGACGAAACGCGGACCGTGAATTCCAGCGGACGGTTCCAGCTCGGGAGCGGACGGTTGCCGAGCGTCCGCAGCGGTTCGTCTTCCTGCTTCATCCACAGGAAATAGCGCCCCGGATCGAGCGCGCGGAAGGCGGGCGCCTGGATCGCTGGATCCCCCGGCCGCAGCTCGAGCTCGGCCCCGTCACGCCGGTTCACGACGAGCCGCAAACGCAGGGGGATCTCCTCGAATTCCTCCGTCGCGCCGGCCTCCGGATACCCGCGCAGCTGGAAGCGCGCGGGCAGGACACTGCGTGGATCGAGCGCCTCTGGAAACCTCAGACGGATCGGTTCGAGCGGCGCGAGCTCGTGATCGATCGGACGGAGGTACTCCTGGACGCGCCCTGTGCCCGGATCGAGAAACGGCGAGGAGCGGTCGTCGGCCGCGACCGTGCGAAACCAGGTGCGTACCGTTCGCGCGAGTACCGCACCGGTCAGACTGCGCACCCCATCCGGGCGCGGAAAGCCCTGGACCTCGACCCGGTACGAGGCACCGGGAACGAAGCCGCCATCCATCAGATCGCGTTGCAGGGGCAGTTCGGGATGGAACTCGAGTCGATCCTTGTGAACCTGGAACTGGCCCCGAGCTCGCTCGCTGTCGGGCCCGACGATCGAGAGCGATTCCGGCGTGATCGAGGTCGGATCGAGCTCCGCGGAGAAGTGGAAGACGAGCGTCTCGTTGAGACCGACCCCCGAACGTTCGGCCTGGCGGAAGCTGGAGAGCACCAGTCCCGCGTCCTGCGAACGCGGCTCGCAGGCTGCGAGTACCGACACCACCAGGATCCCGGCGAGGGCCCAGGCCCTCCGCCTCACCGTCACGCCACTTGGCCCCATCCCCTCATTAGTAGAGTCCCCCTTCGGACGGATCCAGGGGGGAGCGGCTACCGCGGTCGGCGAAGTGCGCGGTCCCCGCTCCGAGGGCCGCCGAACTCAACGACGATAGGCCAGCCCGATCGCATCCAGTCGAGGTACGTTGCCGGTCGCTTCATCAGCGACGAGGCTCACGCGCAGCTGCACGTAGGCCGTGCCGTCCAGGTCCTCGAGATCCCCTTTCCAGGACGAATCTGCGTTCAGGAACAACACCTCGCCCCGCGTGAGGTCACCCATGGGGTCCAAGAGGGTCGCATCGAAGGGATCCGTCCCCGCGTCCACCGTGAAGCCCGTGGCTCCACGGTAGGCGACCGTTAGGCGGGTCCCCGCCGGAAGCGCGTCGGGCTCGAGCAAGGGCGGTACGAAGTCGGCTCCGAAGCTCTGCGTATTGAGCCAGATCGAGTGGACCCGACTGACAAGGACCACCGTATCGACCTGTCCGAAGGAAACGAGGTTGTCCGTCGGCGCGCTCGGCAAGCCGGGTGGGAACGAGCTCGGGTTGAAGCCACCCGAAGGAGACAGCTCGAGGTCAGGATCCTTCACGACCGCCTGCCCGGAAGCGTTGAAGCCCCCGGAGGAAACGGCGCGAAAGTCGGGGCGCGCGGACGAGTTGATCGCGAGCGCGACACTCATGGCGTTCAGTCCGATGCCCTGATCCGTCGGGTAGCAACGGAACTCCATGAGCAACGGCAATCCGAAGGCGGGCACGTCACCCGGACGCGCGACCGAGCCGGGACAAGCCGCCGGATCGATGTCGCAGTCCCCGTAGAGCATCAGCGGGCGATTGGCCTCGATCGCCTGCGGAACACCGGCGCTACCGAGGCCACCCCGAGCCGTGACGGCCGTATCCCTCCACGTGTAGCTGCGGAAGGGTCCTCCCGTGCGGTTCATGGGATAGGGCATCACCGGAGTCCCGGACGCGGAGACGAAGAGATCGGCCGGGTTCACGGTGTAGCCGAGCGTCCGGTCGTGCACGACCGCCTGCGGCGAATTCGGGTCCGTCAGGATGTTGGCATCGAAGGGTTCGGAGGCACCGTGCAGTCCCGATTCCGGGTAGTCCGGCAGGAGAATGGCGCTCAGAGACTCATCCGGTAGGCGCTCGGCATGCGCGAGACGAATCTCGAAACCGGAGAAGACGTCCGCGATGACCTGACCACCGACCGGCGCCCAGGCCAGGCCTTCGATGTCGAGGTTGTAGCGGCTCTCGTCACGGATACCGAGTCCGAGATCGGCGTAGCGCCAGACCGTTTGGACCTTGGCGCCGAGCGGAACCAGCGGCGTCCCGATCCCCGGCGAGAAGGGAATCATGAGCGAAGGCACCGGATTCGTCCCGTCGACCGGGTAGCTCACCCGCGAGACGGGACGGGGATTCACGCTGCTATCCGACAGCGTGAACTGCCCCCGCAAGTCGGGCCGGGGATTCGACGGGTCCTCGTCGATGTCGAATTCGTTCACGGCGTCGAAGCGCAGCACGATGTTGCCGGTCGCAGGGTTCGTGGCGTCACCGGCGACACTGAACTCGATCTCGGTCGGCCCACCGACGAACGGAACTCCGTCGAGGCTGACGAGACCCGTGGGCCCGGCCTCCAGACGCAAGCTGGCCGGCTGCGTCGTCGTCGGATCCGAGGCGTCGAAGGGAACGAGCGGGGTGGCAACGATCTGTCGATTGCCGGTCTTCGGCACGATGCGCGCGACGACGGTATTCGTGGCGGTCGCTTCGCTCGAGGCGTCTCCGTACACGATCGAAGCGCTCGAGAAGGGCGAGAAGGTGGCCGGGTCCATCGGTCGCGAAAAGCGTGTGATCAACCGAGCGTCCGCCGAGACTCCCGTTCCAGGCAGGAGTGCGGGGGGCGGCTGAAACTCGACCCAGCACGCACCCGGCAAGGCGGCCCCGGGCTCGAAGGGCGAGAGAAAGCGCGTGTCGCCCAGGAGGCTCGCTGGATCAGAGAGCGGGGAGCCGCCGGTGAATCGAAGGGCAAGGTCCGAGACGATGCCGGTCAACGGGTCCGGCGCGCGCGCGTCCGCGCGAACGCGCGCGAAGCGGCCGTGGAAGAACAGCGCGTCCCCCCGCTGGGGTGTGACCCGGCACGCGGAGTCGAAGCGCAGGTCCACGACGAAGTCGAAGCCCGGTACGCCGCCGGGAGCAATCTCTGCCCGCAGAATGGAGCCCACGAAGCTGCCGATCAGCTCGGGAGGTGTCCCCACCGGCAAGTAGCCGCCGTTGGGATCCGACGGCGATCCGGCCCGAAACGAAGCCACGACCGCCTCGTCCGCTCCGGGGTAGCGGTCCGAAGCGACCAGCCTGCCGCCCCCGAGTGCTCGCAGCGCGCCGTGTTGACCGACGACCGGGTCGGGCTTCAGGGGAACCAGGACGACCACGTTGGGGGCGTCGCGTGCGTCCTCTCGCGCGGGGAAACCGGACTCATCGATTCCGAGGGGCGAGGACATCCTCGCAGCCTCCGCCTCGGAGAGGGTCGGGTCGATCACGATGCGCGTCGAGTGGAAGCGCCCCCGCACGATCGCGCCGTGATGGGTGTCGAAGAAGACGCGCACGGACTGCGCTTGTCGAGGAGGGTAGCCGGCGAAGACTCGAACGGTCTCCTGGAGCTGACGCCGCGACGCGGCATCGTCGGCCAGGAGATCGTCGAAGCACAACACCAAGGCCGCGTCCCGCGGGAGAATCTCCGCGGAGTCGCGAACCGTCTCCAAGTCCCGCAACTCCCTCGACGCGCGGAGAACGAGGCTTCGAAACTGCGGGTCGCGCTCGGTGCGCAGCACGACGAGCTTCGTGTGGTGTGTGTAGGGGTCGTCCTCGAGACGGTAGTCGACGTCATCGGAGACGATCCCGGCTCCGATCACGAAATCCCGGTAGGCGGGAGTGAGCTGCGTTCGCCCGCGCCCGTCGATGGCGTGGATGTCGACCAGGCGCCCCCACCGAACGCCCGTCATGCGGATCTCCTCGGAGGCTCCTTCGCGATGAGCATCTGCGAACGGGGGCGTGACCTCCGCCGACGATCGCGAAGGCGTAGGGGCGTCTTCGCCCCTGGAGCAAGCCGGACCGAATCCGAAGGCAAGGAGAAGGAACGGCAAGTGGGAAGCGAGACTTCGTTTCATTCCAGACTCCTCTCAGAAGCGTTCTGACGAGCGATCCTCAGGACGGTCCGAGGTCCCCTGGGAATGTTCGGGACCTTCTCATGGCCCTGCTTCCCAGACGATTCCGATCGCCGAGAGCTCGGGCCGGATGCCACCGACGATATCGCTCGTCATCGAGATGCGTAGTTGGACGTAGCGAGCCGAGTCCACTTGGTCGATGCTGCCCCACCAGGTGTCCTCGTCCTCGAGATACACGGCCGTGCCAAGGTCGAGGTTGCCGTAGGGATCCAACTCGGAGGCATCGAACTGCGGATTGCCGGCTGCCACGCCATCGAAACCCACGGCACCGCGGTACTCGACGACCACGGACGTACCGGGAGGTTGATCGAAAGGCAGGGGCTCGAGGATCGGCGCGTACCAATTCGGCTGGCTCATTCCAGAGTCCAACCAAGCCGAGTGAACGCGACTGACTCTCACGGCGTACTCCAACTGCCCGAAGTACATCGAGTTGTCCGCGACCCACATGGTCGGCATTCCGGGCGGAGACGAAGACGGGTTGAAGCCACCGCTCGGAGTCGTCTCGAGGTCCGGGTCCTTCACGATACGGACTCCACCGGTGTTCAAACCTCCGGTCGAGAACGCGCGGAAGTTCGGCTTCGGAGAGGAGTTCGTTCCCAGTCCGATCGAGAAGGCGTTCAGCCCGATTCCGGTGTTCGACGGGTAACACCGGATCTCGATCAAGAGCGGAAGTCCGATCGATGGCACCTTGTCGACTGGATAGAGAAAGCCCGGCGCCGTTCCGACGCCGTAGAGGCTCAAGGGCGGCCCGGCCTCGACGTGCATCGGAACACCCGCTCCCATCTCCCCACCGACGGCCTGAACCGCCGTATCGCGCCACAGGTACGTCCGCTTCGGTGCTCCGACCCGATTGAGCGGGTACGGAAGGAACGTCGTCCCTGACGAACCGACGAACGCATCCGCCGGATTGAGGCGGTACCCGAGGGCCCGGTTGTGGACGACCGCCTGTGGGCTGCGCGGATCCTGCAGGATGTTCTCGTCGAACGGCCGTATCTCGTACAGCCCCGAGTTCGCGTAAGCCGGTCCCTGCAGCATCCCGAGGTATTCGTCCGGCAGGCGCGAGCTGTGCGCCAGGCGAATTTCGAAGTCTTCGTAGAAGTCCGAGATGACGAGCGAACCGACGGGGGCCCACGAAAGGCCTTCGACGTCGATGTTGTAGCGCGATTCGTCGTCGACCAACCAGCCGAGATCGCAGTAGCGCCAAATGTGTTGAAGCTTGCTGCCCAGTGGCGAGAGCGGAGTCTGGACACCCGGCGGGAACTGGGGCATCAAGGCCGGTACGGGATTGCTGCGATCGACCGGCTCCGCGGAATGCGCGACGGGCCGGGGCCGGATCACGCCGCGTTCGAAGTCGTAGAAGAGCTGGCCGCGCAGGTCGTTCTTGTCTTCCTCGGGTCGGTACTCGTCGACCTCGTTGAAGCGCAGCGCGACGCTCGCGTTGCTGATGGGCGGAGCGGTCGGGTCGATCCGGAACTCGATCTCGGGCAAGGCGTCCGCCAGGGCGTTGCCGGCCAAGTCCGTGACTCCCGCCACGGAGCCGTCGAGCCGAACGTGGTAGCTCCGGGACTCACCGGCGTGCGCGAAGGGCAACACCGGTAGGAACGTGAACTCGCGCAAGTCCGACGACGTGCCGACCCGAGCGACCCGAATCGTGCTGGCAGTGGCAAGGTCGACCGTCGCGATCGGCGCCCCTTCGATGACGAGGAAGGTGTCAAAGGGTTTGACGGACACAGGATCGAGGGGCTCGGAGAAGCGCACCGTGATCTGAGCCTCGGGCAGCACGTCGGTGGCCGGAAAGCTCCCCGGCAAGGGCAAGAACCCCAACCAACAGCCGCCTTGTACCCCTACGGCGGGATCGAAGGTCGAGAGGTAGGAGCCCGATCCCAGGAGCTGGCTCGGACTTCCGACAGGCGTCGAGTCCAGGGTCCGCAACCGGACGTCGCCGACGAAGCCGGTCACCGGATCCGGAAGCCCAGCGAGCTGGGTCACCTCGTAGAACCCTCCTCCGACCGACAGGATGTCGCCGACGTCGGGCCTGCGCTGGCACACACTCGCGAAGGCGATGTCCGTCACGAACTCGAAGCCGGCCTCCCCCGCCGGATCGATGCTCGACGTCGTGATGGATACCGGCCACGAACCGAGTACCGCAGGCGCTTCGATGTCCAGGAGGAAGCCGTTGTTGATGTCGTGCGGCCCACCGGCACGCATCGCTCGCACCACGTCGCGAGTCGCGGTCGTGAGATCGACCGGTCCATGCGACGTCGTCGCGAGTGGGTTGCCGGACAGGTTCACGAGCAGGAAGTGCTGCCCGTCGATCGGCGAAAGGGCCGTCGGGAAGCGAACCGAAACGTTCGGTTGCGACGTGCCCTCGTCGCTGGAAGGCAGCCCCAGCGAATTGATCGGCTCGGGCACGACCATCGCCAGCAGGTCCGCCTCCGAAACGGTGAGGTCGACGAGGACACGCGTGGCGTGAAAAGCCCCGTCCACGATCCCACCGTGGTTGCGATCGAAGAAGTAGCGAGCCGTGAACGGCGCGACCGGCGGGTAGCCGACCCTCAGGCGCACGAGCTCCTTCAGCATCCGTTCGACCGCGGGCGTATCCCGCAGGACGTCGTCGAAGCGAATGACGAGGCAAGAGTTGCGAGGGAGGAACGAGAACGGCCCGGGCGAAGTTCCGTTGTCGTGCTTCGGAACGATCGGAGGCAGGTTGCTGCTGACCTGTCGGAGAATCGAGTCGAAGGTCCCGTTGCCCGTATCGGGCGCATCCTCGGTTCGCTGGATGATCAGGCGGGCTTCTTGCGTGATCGGGTGGATATCGAGATCGAAACGGGGATCCGTACTGAGGAAGCTGTCGCCAACGACGAAGTCCTCGTAGATCGGCGCCTTGTTCGGATTGCCATCCGCGTCGACGTCGTAGACGTCGACGAGCCGACCCCACGACATCGAGTGCACGCGCATGCGCGCGGCGCGGCCGTTCTGGTGGGTGTCTCCGAAGAAGGTCTCGTCCGTGCCCGGCTTGAAGAGCTTCCTGCCCGCCTGACCACCGACCTCCTCCGAGGACGACGACCCTCCGTTGCACGAGGCCAAGAGCAAGAGGCCGAGCACAAGGATCCGGAAGGAGGCGTACCAGGAGGACATGGCGGTTAAGGGAAGTCTACCCCGAATCGAGCCGCTTCGAAGGACGTGCGAAGGCCGTTCCTCGGGAGGGAGGCCCCTCGAACGCGCAGCTCCCCCCGCAGTTCGCTTTGCGAGCTGCGGGGGGAGCCATGTTGGGTCACCTCTTGGCGCCCTACTGCTGGCCGAAGCGGAACGGAATCCGCAGGAAGTCGAGGTTGATGGGGTCCGTATCGACCGTCAGGCCCGAGCCCGTCGTGTCGAGGTTGAACTCCACCTGGAACCGGAAGAACTGCACGTCGCCCGGATTCACCGTGACCATCGCGTCGCCCTCGTGGAACTTCGCGACGTTTGCCGTCCAGTCGATCAGCGGCGGCAAGACGGGTTGGCCGAAGCTGTCGGCACCGGTGGCCTGGAAGAGGATCTTGACCTCCGCATTGGCCGGCAGGGCGTCGAGCGCTCCACCCGTATTCAGGCGCAGGAAGCGCGGGTGCAGCGAATACTGCTTCGTGCCCGACAGGTTCGAGATGAACTCGGACAGCGTCCCCTGCGCCACGTTGACCGTGAGCAAGAGCGCGATGCCCGCATCGTCATAGCTCGCTGCCGTGACCACGAAGTCCTGCGTCACACCGAGTCCGCCGATCTGCGTCAAGCGCAGGTTGAAGTTCTTCAGGAGGGCGGGAGTCCGCAGGTAAATGTCCTTCGAGGGGACGCTCGCGTCCATGATCAGCCCGGTCAAAGACGCCCCGGAGATCCGCATCTGGGTCCCACCGGGAAGCACCTCGACCGTCGCGGTTCCCACATCCTCCGGACCGAGGAGCGGAGGCAGATCGTCCACCTTGCCGGCCGTCGCGAGAACGTTGCCGTGGGCCGGATCGTCCTCGGGGACGGTGTTCTCGATGCCGTCGAAGAAGAAGCGGACGAACTCGGTCACCCCGCCCGGAATCTGATCGGCCCCGCCGAGCGAGATCCAGCGCGATTGGGCCTTCGAGCGCGCTCCGAAGGTCGGAATCATCGGAGTCGGGGGCGGCCAGGACACGAGGTCCGTGGTCTCGTAACCGACCCCCACCGTCGCGTCGAGCGGCACGCGAACATCGGCCGGTTCCGGAACGTTGAAAGCGGTCGGTGCAGAAAGCGGATCCGGAACGTGGATCTGCACGATCCCCGGACCGCCCTTGCCGCCGCGAGAGATCTGATTGGCACCGGTTCCGTCGCCGCCGACGGCGCCGCGCGCCGAGAGGCTGATGAACGGGGGACTGAGCGTGTCGTTCTTCCCGCCATCGGTGAAGTCGACAAAGCTCGCGGTCTCGATCACCACGTGCCCGCCAGATCCGCCACCACCGGATCCGCCGATGTGGTCGAGGAAGTTCGTGTTCTCGCCATTGGCTCCCGTGCCGCCATCGGCGGAGATCCGACCTTCCGAGCCGAACACGATCGGTCCGAGCGAACGGATGTGGACCGCTCCGCCGCCGCCGCCGCCGCCGCCGCCCTTCTCATCGGAGCCGATGTCCCAAGGCTCGTTGGGGAAGGTCGAGGAGGGGATCGCGTCCCCGCCGCCACCACCACCACCGCCGGCCCAGATCCGGAACAGCTCGCCCGTTTCCAGCCCGAGCAGAATGGGATCGTTCTCCCCGTTCGTCGTGTAGTCGATCAACGGGCGAACGCCGAAGTGGTCGTTGTTGAGATTTGCGTCCACAAAGGGCCCCAGCGCCGCCGCGCCGCCGGGCGCAGGTCGCAGCCCGGAAACGGCACCCGTCGTGTTGGCCGCTCCGATCCGGCCCGCTTCGGCGATCAGGACGACTTCGACGTCCGGGTTCGGTGCTGCGTTGGTCACGGTCACCGTGGGACCGAAGGCCCCACCACCACCGCCGCCGGGACGCCGTGCATCGACCTGGTTCTGGCCGGTGAACCCGCTCTCCCCGCCGCGACCGCCGGCACTCGGGACCTGGAAGGCGCCGAAGCCGTCGCTGCCCTTGGGCGTGGAGGCGTTCGTCACGGAGCTGGCTCCACCACCCCGTCCACCGCCGGCGACGCCGTTGCCGCCGACTTCCGGTTGATGGCCCGTATTCAGGGTCACGACGTCCTTGGAGGGGAATCCGGAGGCATCGAGCGTGCCGCGGACGACGACGCGACCCGAGGCGTTCAGCGTAAACTGGTTCGGACCCAGGATGCGCAGGGTCCCCCCCTCTTCGATGATCAGGTCACGAACGTCCAACACCCCGTTGACCGCCGTCTGCGTGGCCGTCGGAATCCCGCCGGGGCCGCCGCTGATGCTCTGGGACGTCGTGTCGAAGAAGACGACCTGGTTTTCGCGGACGACGACGTCGAAGTTGCCGCCGGGACCTCCGGTGCCTTGGAAGTCGAAGCCGGCTCGCAGGTTGCCGCCGCCCCAGGAAGCGCGCGCGGTGTCGAACAAGATCGCTTGGTCCTCGAACGAATCCAGGTTCGTTCCACCGACGAGGAACTCCTCGAGCAGTTCGTCACCCTGGCCGTTGGCAGGCGTCAGGCTCGCGAAGGTCACACCGGCCGTAGGAACCTCGAGGAAGTTCACGATCGGGCTCGGCACGGCGTCGCTGGCGCTGATGTCCTGGAAGCCGTCGCGCACGACGGCCCGGAACATGCTGCCCTCGGGCAGGATACCGATCGGCTCCAGACGAACGGTGGCGCCACCGGCGGCGGTGCAATTCGCGATCAGCTCGACACGGGTGTCGAGCGGGCGCCAGACACCTCCGGACAAGAACTCGAGCCGGACCCGTGAGGCGTTGATGTTGGCCGCCCGCGGACTCACCGGCTGGTTGAACTCGATCACCACGGCGACCGAGGACGCTCCGTCGCTGTAGAGGTTCAGGGGTACGGTGAAGCCGGGGACCTGCGGATTGTTGCCCGAGCCATCGAACTCGATGTAGACGCGGCTGTCGTCGTCGCCACCGACTTCGATGTAGGTCGCCGCGCGACGCTCGGAACCGGCCAGCCGGATGATCGGAATCGGGGCTCCGATCACGTTGTCCAGGAAGGCGTTTTGGGGATCGACGGAGGCCGGGGTCGTGAAGGTCCGTCGCTGCGTGGTCGTCACCGGGCGACCCCCGCGCGAACGCACCGTCTGGGACGCACCGCTGGATTGCCCCACGACGATCACTTCGTACGCCACTCCACCCGGCTTCAAGCCCGCATCGGACAGGTCATCGAGGGTCGGGCAGCGGGGTTGAAAGACCACCGTACGCGGGTCGTCCGTGTCCGGAAGCCCGTCGAAGTCCGTGTCCAGTTGTCGGAAGAAGAACGTTCCCGAAGCGGGTGTCCCGGAAGGCGTCCGGATGCTGATCGTGTTCAGGCTGACCGTCGAGAAATCGACATCGCGGTCGAACGTGAACTCGATCTCCCGGTTGATCTGCCAGATCGCACCGTTCGCGATCGACAGGCCGGTGACCTGCATGCCGCTCGTCCCACTGGAGGAGGAGGAGCCACCCGAAGAGCAAGCGGAGAGGAGAACCGCCGAGGCCGTGAGTCCGGCGTAGATCCAGCGTTGAGTATTCATGGCGAGGGGGGGAGTGAAGTTTGGGCTGGAAGGCGAAGCTCAGTCACGCCAGGCCAGACCGAAGGCCGAAAGTTCGGCGTTCAATCCGGTCGCGATGTTGTTGAAGAAGGTCATCCGCAGCTGGACGTAGCGCGCCCCGTTGATCGCGCTCGGCGTGTTCGCCCAGGAACTGACCCCGTTCAGGAAGTTGACGCTGACGGCGCTGTCGAGCTCGCCGTAAGCGTCGATCAGGCCGGCCGAGAACGGGTCCTCGGACATGGTATCCGTGAAGCCGGTCGCGCCGCGGAAGTCGAAGCGGATCGAAGTCCCCAGGGGTTGGGCCTGGGCCGCGGGCTCGACCACGGGGGTCAAGAAGGAGGTCGTTCCGCTGGTCGTCAGCGTGTTGAACCAGATCGTGTGGATGCGGCTGATGCGCACCACGGAATCGAGCTGGCCGATGTAGAAGCTGTTGTCCGTTGCGCGCGCGGTGGGCGCACCCGGCGGCGTCGAGGTCGGGTTGAAGCCGCCCGTCGGGAACTCCTGCAGGTCGGGGTCCTTGAAGATCTGCTGCCCACCGGTGTTCAGGCCTCCGGTCGAGAAGGCGCGGAAGTTCGGTATGGAGGAGGAGTTGATCGCCAGGGAGATGTCGAAGGCGTTCAAGCCGACCCCCGAATCCGACGGATAGCAGCGGAACTCCATCAACAGCGGCAAGGCATAGGAGGAGACGTTGCCCGCGGTCTCGATCGAGCCCGGGCACCCGGGCGCCGGCCCCCCCATCCCCATGTTGCAAGCCACCAGATCGGCGTTGTAGAGGTTGAGCGGCGGCCTGGCTTCGATCGCCATCGGGATGCCGGTTCCGTTCGGAGCGGCCTTGGCCAGAACCGACGTGTCCCGCCACGTGTAGGTGACCGGCGCCGCGCCGGCACGGTTCAGCGGGAAGGGCATGAAGGGCGTTCCGGTCGCCGACAGGAAGAGATCGATCGGGTTGACCGAGTAGCCGAGGGCCCGGTTGTGCACCACGACCTGGGGCGACAGGGGATCGTCGAGGATGTTCAGGCGGTACGGCTCGTTCGAGTTGCGCAGTCCCGACTGTCCGTAGACCGGCAGCAGGTTAATGTCGACGTACTCGTCCGGCAGACGGTTGCTGTGGGCGAGGCGGATCTCGAAGTTCTCGTAGAAGTCCGCCACGATCTGGCCACCGATCGGCGACCAGTTCAGGCCTTCGACGTCGATGTTGTAGGTCGTCTCGTCGTTGACGAGCCAGCCGAGGTCGGCATAGCGCCACAGGGTCTGCAGCTTGCTGCCGAGGGGCGAGAGCGGGGTCTGAACGCCCGGAGGGAAGGGCACCATGAGGCCCGGTACCGGGTTGCCCCGGTCCGCGGGGACCCCGGTGCGGGTGACCGGACGCGGTCGAACCAGTCCGCGTTCGAGGTCATAGAAGAGCTGTCCGCGGAGGTCCGTCCGGGGCGGATCACCTTCGTCGACGTTGAACTCGGCGATCTCGTTGAAGCGCAGCGCGAAGCCACCCGTCAATTGCTGGGCGGCGGTGCTGTCGAGGGAGAAGTCGACCCGCGGCAGGTTCTCCGCCAGGGCGTTGCCAGCGAGGTCGGTGACCCCGGCCAATCCCCCGGTCAAACGCACGTGATACGGGTTGGACGCACCCTGCTTGCGCAAGGGCAGCGTCGGTGTGTAGGTGTGGTCCTTCAGGTCGCTCGAGCTGCGGATGGTCCCGATGACCGTGTCCAGCGGAGTCAGGCTCGCTTCGGGCGTGTTCGCATCGGCCCGGATCACCTGGAAGGTGTCGAAGGGCTGCAGCGAAGCCGGATCCATCGGTTCGGTGAAGCGCACCGTGATCTGCACGTCGGGTTGGACGTCCGCGGCCGGGAAGACGCCCGGTTGCGGCGTGAAGGTCACCCAGCAACCCGTGGGGACGGTCACGAGCGGATCGAAGGTCGAGAGGAACAGTCCGCTACCGATCAGCGCATTCGGGATCGGAAGCGGGAGATCGGAAAGGATCCGGACACGGACGTCGTTGACCACCCCGGTCACCGGGTCGGGCGGTGCACCAAGCTCCGTGACCGTGACGAAGTTGCTGCCGACCGACACGATGTCGTCGACCTCGGGCCGGGTCTGGCACAGGGTCGAGAACTGCATGTCGACGACGAAATCGAAGCCCGCTTCGCCGGCCGTGTCCGTGATGGCGGACGTCACCGCCAACGGCCAGGCCCCGGAGATCTCGGGCTGGTTCAGATCGAGCATGAAGCCGTTGTTCGCGTCGGTCTCGTTGCCCGCGCGCAGAGCGCGCACGACGGGCAGCGTCCCGAGCCCGAAGTCGACGGGCCCGTTGCTGGTCGTCGCCATGGGGCTGCCGTTGGCGCCCCGCAGGATCGTGAATTGCCCCGCCGCGTCGTTGCGCGTCGAGGGAATCCGGATGCTGACATTCGGCTGTCCCGAGGTGGTCAAGCTGGAGGGCAAGCCGACCGAGTTGACCTGAACGGGGACGGGCATGCTGGCCGTCTCCGTCTCGCTCACGGTCATGTCCACGATGACCCGTGTGGAGTGGAAGCTGCCGTCGCGGATGCCGCCGTGGTTGGGGTCGAAGATGAGCCGGGACGTGAACGGCAGCACCGGCGGGTAGCCCGTCTGGACCTTGACGTCCTGGGCCAGGTGCAGCGCCGCGGCCGAACTGTCGTCCAGCATGTCGTCGAAGCGGATCACGAGGGCCGCGTTGCGGGCCATGAACGAAAACGGCTCGGGAGAGGAGCCGTTGTCGTTCTTCGGCGTGACCGGCGGAAGGTTCGAGGAGGCCTGGCGCGCCAGGGATGCGAAGGTTCCGCTGCCTGTGTTCGGGGCACCGAGCGTCCGCAGGATCACCAGGCGGACGCGCTGCGTGATCGGGTTGGTCTCCAGCCGATAGCGCGAGAAGTCGCTCTGGATGTTCTCGTTGATCACGAAGTCCCGGAACACGGGAGCCGCGTTCAGGTTGCCGAACGCATCGACGTCGTGCACGTCGACCAGACGTCCCCAGAAGAGCTCGGCGATGCGCAGACGAGACACCTCCCCACCGGAGTTCGGATCGACGTAGTACATCGAACCGCCAGCACCCGGCTTGGACCGGAGCTCACCGACGGTGCCGCCCGACTGGCTTCCACCGCTCGAGGCCCCGGAGTTGCAACCGGAGAGCAAGCCGAGCACGCAGAGCGACGCGAGTGCGCCCGTGCGACCGAAGCGGGAACCGAGGCGACGGAGAGAGCGAGTGCGAAGGAAGGATGCCATGGGAGCGGTCCTGGGACGTTTGTCGGGCAGGAGGGTCGGGGTCGTGCTGGCAGCAGGGGAGAGAATCGACGTCGCAGGTCCTGCGGGCAGGACGCAGCACGGGCCGAAGGCTCGAGGGCGCGCTTGCGACTTCGTGTCGAAGCGAGCGCCGGGAGTCAGGGGGGTGGGCAGGGTCGCCCCCGACCGAGCTCCGCCCGAGTCCCCGGAGGGACCGCCGGGGCGGAAACGTCGCGCAGGAGGCGTGGCTGGCGTGCGGGATTCTCTCATGGCCATGGTTTCAGGGTCAAGCGTCCCAGGACACGCGCCCGAGCCCACCGAAGTGGGGTTCGAACTCCCAGGCGTGGCGAGACGGGACCCGTCGAGGACTCTTCTCTACAAACGTCATGCCGTTCGACTACGAATCGAGTGCCGAGAAGCTCGAGCCCGAGTCTCGTCGGGAAAAGGCCGCCCAGCGCCCCCCATGCCACCTCACCCCCCGACCCCGCCCCACTCGAGTCTACCCCGCCCCCGGGAGCCCGGAATTCGGGCCCGCAGGACGTGCGCGGATACTCCCCCGGGAGCGGGCGAATGTGCGGATGCGCACAGGTCGCTTCCAGGCGCCGGAGGCGTCCCCAACGGGCTCGGATCGGGGCGCGAGCCGCCCCCCGAGGGGTCTCAGCGCGTGGCGGCCGAGTACCCCAGGGCCGTCGCCTGGGCCTCGTCGCGAAAGAAGATCAGGTGATCGGGGCGGATCTTGCGGGCCGTGGCGGAGTCCCGCGGGTGGAAGTGGCGGGTCGTCGAACACCCCACCAGCCCGATCGGAATCTCCTGGGAGCAGTACCCGCAGGCGGCCCGCAAGGGAGCGCGCGAGGTCAGCTTGAAGGACAACCGCAGGTGGCGCTGCTCGGTGTGGCTGACGCAGGTCGAGTTCGGACAGGGATTCGAACCCGGCGGAACCGCGAAGCGGCGCGCGTCGCTGACGGGCGGCTCGGCGCTCAACTCGAGGCGACCCAGGAGATGCGCCAGGATCGTCATCCGGATCGGGACGCCGCGGGCGGCCTGCTTGAAGTAGATGCTGCGGGGGTCATCGTCGAGATCGGCACTGATCTCGTCGCGCCGCGGGAGCGGATGCATCAGGACGGCCTCACGCAACGGCCCGACCGCCATCTCGTTGGCACCCAGCTGCATGTAGCGACCTTCCTCTTCCCCCTCGACCCGGTAGCGCTCGGTCTGCGGCCGCGTCATGTAGACGGCGTCGACCCGGTCGACCCGAAAGCCGCGCGAATCCGTGAAGAGCGACAGCTGGTGGGGCTTGTTCGGCGTCATGTAGACGGCGTCACTCTCCTGCGCGATGTCGCCCAGCTCGGAGGCATCCGCACGCACCGGCTCGGCCCCGTATTCCTCGCGCAGGCGCCTCAGGACGTACTCCGGTAGCTCGAAGCCACGGTGCGGCACACAGACGATGTTGGCGCCGAAGCGTGCCAAGGCGTAGATGAACGAGTGAATCGTGCGGCTGTACAAGAGGTCGCCCGCCAGCACCACGTCCAAGCCTTCGATGCGGCCCCGTTCGATCCACAGGGAGTAGAGGTCGCAGAGCGTCTGAGTCGGGTGCTCGTGGCTGCCATCGCCGGCGTTCACGACCGGAACCAAGGAGTACTCGGCGGCCAGGCGCGCGGCGCCCTCGGAAGGATGACGCAGGACGATCAGATCGGCGTAGGCGCCGCTCACGACGCGCACCGTGTCCGCGAGCGACTCGCCCTTGGCCGCGCTCGAGCTCTTCATCTCGGCCGCGGTGAGAACGCCTCCACCGAGCCTTTGCATGGCGGACTCGAAGGACAGCCGGGTCCGCGTCGACGGTTCGAAGAACAGGCTGGCGGAAATCTGCCCGCGGCAGAGCTCCGACCAGGAGCGCAGGTCCTCGCCGAACCGCTTGGCGTGCTGGAAAAGCTCTCGAATCTCACCCAGGGACAGGTCGTCGATCGAGACGAGATGGCGGATTCGCGTCATGCGGTCCCCGTCGCCGGCCGTTTCGCTCGGCGAGCGGATTGGGACGACGGTACGTCAGAGTCGGCCGTCGAGCAACGCGTGCCCGAGCTTTGCATGCAGATCCCGCGCGGCCTGCACCCCGCGCGCAACCGCCAGCTCTCCGAGGCCCGCGCGGATCCCGTCCTCGAACGGCACCGCGGACCCCGCCTCCCAGGGCTCGACGGGTAGGTCGAAGAAGCGCCGCACGCTCGCCGCGACGCTTGCCCGGGCTCCCTCCGGATCGCGCAGGACGGACAGCGCCGGGGTGCCGTCGCACGCCCCGTCCGCCTCGCCCTCGTCCGCCTTGGACAGGAGCACGAGCGAGTTCGATCCGGCCGCGGCCGCGTCCCCGGCCCTGGGCCTGGGCCCCTGCGCCGGCACCAACCACAGCACGAGATCGGCCGCAGCCCGGAGACTGCGCCCCAGCTCCTGGCCGGCTCGTTCGGGCAGGTTCTGGTCGCCCGGGAGCGTGCGTTCGCCTGCGGTATCGATCAGCTCGACCGCATAGGCCCCGAGCAAGACACGCTCGTGGACCGCGTCGCGGGTCGTGCCCTCCTCCGCACTCACGACCACGCGCTCCGTTCCGACCAGCGCGTTGAACAGCGTGGACTTGCCGGCGTTGACCGGTCCCGCCAGGACGACGCGCGGGGGCTCGAGCAGGAAGCGCGCGACCCGCCCCCGCTCGAGAAGCTGCGCCAGCTCGGCGTCGAACGATGCCGCGGCCGGATCGAGCCGACTCCAGCCGCGACGCAGGGCGCCTTCGGCCTGATCGAGCAGCATCCGAGCCGCAGCTTCGGAAGGGGCCGTCGGCAAGAGCCGCCGTGCGCGCTCTTCGACGTTCGCGGACGCCACGGCCGCCTGGCTCGGCTCCGGCACGAGCGCGTCCGTGACCCGATCCACGACGAGGGGGTTCGCGTGCAGGTGCAGCTCGAAGGCGTCGCTCGCCCGACGCAGCACGAGCGCCTGGTCCAGGAGTTCGCCCTGCGCGTCGCGCAGGTGCATGAGCGCGAACGTGCCCGCAGCGGGCAGACGCTCCGCGGCCAGACGGCCCAAGCGCTCGGCAGCCTGTGCCCCGCGTACCTCGAGCACGCTGATCCCCCCACGTCCGGAGGCGGTGAGCGTGCGCACCGAGACGCTCACGTCGAGCGCGCTCCGGCGGCGAGCAGGCCCCGGTGGACGAGGTCCTCGACCGGGACGAGCCGTCGGGGAGAGAGCCGGGGCTCGCCCCGCAGGAGGTAGTCGCGCGCCCCCCCCGTGATCACGATCGGGGCCGGTCCCAGGTCGGCCTCGCGGGCGATCGCTTCGCAGAGCTCGCGCACGGCCCCCCGAAAGCCGACGCCGATCCCGCCGAGAATGGCCTCTTCCGTGTCCCGTCCCAGGGCCGCGACATCGGGGCGGGGTGCGACGAGCGGCAGCCGCGCGGCGCCCTCGGCCAGAGCGCGGGCCCAGAGGGCCGGCCCGGGCGCGATCGAGCCCCCCAGGAAGCTTCCGACGTGCGGTCCGTCCTTGCCCTGGAACAAGACCGCGTCGACCGTGACGGCGGTGCCGGCATCGACGACGATCGCCGCCTCCCCCACGACATCGAGGGCACCGCGCGCGGCAAAGAGCCGATCGCGGCCGACCCGATCCGGGACGCGACAGAGGATCTCGAGCCCGTGGTCGGGCGTCTGCGGCGGGATGGTGGAGGCTTCCCGCAAGACGTTCATGAGCTCGTCCTCGAGCTCATGACCCGCCACGCTCGAGAGGATCGTGCGGTCCACGGGAGCGACCGAACGCAGCCAGCCGGCAATGCGCTCGGGCAGGCGCTGTGCACCTTCGAAATCGGCGCGCGCGGAGCAGTTCCAGTCGATCGAATTCGCCTGCCAGACCCGGAGCTTGCAGCGCGAGTTTCCGAGATCGAGGGTGAGAAGACCCGACATGGCGGATGGCACGGCCGGCGAACCGGGCGCCTATTGCTGGGGCGAGTGAAAGGTGCGCGTGTACTCGCGACCGTAGCGCTCGATCAGGACGAGCCAGTCGTTGGTCGTGGCCGCTTCCTTTTTGACGTAGGCGATGGCCCCGTTCAGGCTCGTGACCTTGTACCCGTTGATGGCCTTGACGACCTCCCCCGGCAGCAATCCGTGGGTCTCCGGCAGCGAGCCGGGCGCGACGTGGGTCACGCGCAGGCCGGTGACCTGGCCCGTGTTCGGATCCCGGTGGCGTTCCCAGCGCAGGTCGCGGGACAGGATGCTCGTGTAGTCCTGCTCGATCTGGGCGATGGTCTCGGTCCCGATCAAGAACTCCTCGCGTCGGATCCGCTGGGTGACCTTCGGGTTGAAGGACCGCGAGCCGTTGGGGGAAGCCTCTCGAATCACGCTGGTGCGCACCGGCTGGATGGCACCGTCGGGGCCGGCCTTGACGATGATGCCGTTCACCGAAGCGTAGCGCTCGGGTTCGACCAGCTCGCGCTCGCGCGGTTCCTCGGCCTCGAAGCGGAACCAGACCGCCCCGACCTCGATCGCATCCACGACGATCATCTCGTAGGGCGCGGCGAGGGCTTCACCGACGTGCAAGGTCCGGTCCTCGGAGCTGCGCTTGTCCTTGAGCTTCGGGTCGATGAACTCGACGAAGGCCATGCTCCCCGCCTGGTCATCCGTATCGACCTGGACGAGCAGGACGTTGAGCAGCTCGGCCACGGGCTTGAGCTTCGGCTTGGGCTTGACCTCGTTGGTCGGCTGAGGCTTGGGCTTGGGCGGTGCCTTGCCGGTCCAGTTGAGCTTGTGGAAGGTCCGCTCGATCTCGCTGTACTTGACCAGCTCGTCGCGGGGCGGAGGCGGAACCTCGACCGAGCCGAGGACCTCGACCTGCTCCTTGGTCGACACCCCCTCTTGGAGGTCAGGCTGGTTCTTGATGAACTCGTAGACGAAGAACGAGAGGTAGCCCGTCAACCCGAAGGAGCCGAGCCAGATCAACGATTTGGTGCGCGTGACGTTCATGGGAGGCGGATCTCCATGCTACCTCTTGGGCACCTTCCGGAGGAAGGACCACGGCGATCCCGGAGATTCCGAACGGGGATGCCCGGCGCTGCGACGCCCC
Organism: Planctomycetota bacterium; assembly: GCA_029259595.1. GTDB lineage: Bacteria > Planctomycetota > UBA1135 > UBA1135 > OFTM43. The sequence goes on from JAJDEW010000018.1 coordinate 24,276, forward strand.
TCCCCGAGCGTTATTCCCCGCCTTTGGCGAGACGAAGACGTCCGCTCTGCGCGGGGGCCGTCGAACGGGAGCCTTTGCTGTAGCCGCGCAGGGCGAGCAGGAGCTCCTCGGGCCGGTCGCTCGAGGCCAGGGCCACGTCGAGCTCGACGAGGTCCTTTTGTACGAGATTGCGCAGCGCGTGGTTGAAGGACACGAGGCCCTCCTCGGCGCCGGACTCGATGATCCGGGAGAGCTCGGTCACACGGCCCTCGTACAGGAGGTCGCGGACCCGGGGCGTCGAGAGCAGGAGCTCGACCGCCGGCACCATGCCCTTGCCCGACTTGCGCGGCAAGAGCCGCAGGGACATGACCGCGGCGAGGTTCTCGGCCAGGCGTTGGCGGATCTGCTGGTGCCGTTCGGCCCGGTAGAAAGACAGGACCCGGTCGACGGTCTGGGGCGCGTTCACCGTGTGGAGCGTGCTCATCACGAGATGGCCCGTTTCCGTCGCATCGAGCCCGGAATTGACCGTCTCGGAATCCCGCATCTCGCCGATCAGGAGCACGTCCGGGCTCTGGCGCAGCGCGTGCCGCAGTCCCTGACTGAAGTCCTCGCAGTCGGTGCCGATCTCGCGTTGGCTGATCACGCAACGATCCTCGGTGAAGAGCATCTCCACCGGATCCTCGAGCGTGATGATGTGACGCTCGGCGTGCGTGTTCATGTACTGGATCATCGCCGACAACGCGGTCGACTTGCCCGAGCCGGCGATCCCGGTCACGAGCACGAGTCCACGCTTGCGCAGCGAAAGGCGCTCGAGCTGCAAGGTCGGCAGATTCAAGCTCGTGAGCATCGGCGGGTTCGAACTGACACGCCGGAGGACGAGGGCCGGCTCACCGAGCTGCTTGTAGGCATTCAGGCGGAAGCGACCGAGTCCATCGAGGTGCAACGCCGCGTCGACGGACCCGTGTTCCCGCCAGAGGTCGAGCTTGCCGGGCCCCATGACGCCGTCGAGGATCTCGAGCATCGCACCGGGCGCGGGAACCTTGCCGGGAAGGAAGTGGATCCGCCCGTCGATCCGACAGGACGGCTTGCCTCCCGCACGCAGGATGAGGTCACTCGCGTCGAGCCGGACCATCTCCGCGAGCCAAGCCTCGAGCTTGTGTCGCGGCGAAATCGAGCTGGCTGCGCCGGATCGACTGCCCGAACTCGCGACGTTCTTCTCGGCGACCTTCGCCAAGAACTCCGGACCCGCCTTGGCATCGAGATCGCGGACCGGGTTCTTGCCGTCGAGACTGAAGTCGGGCTCGCCCTCGCCTTGCGTCCCGGAGGCCGGATTCCCCATCTCGCTGGCATGCGCTCGAATCTGGGCACCCACCTCGCTCGCTGGAATCTCGACATCCAGAGGATGAATTCCGGGGGACGCCTTTGGTTGCGCCTGGGATTCCGGCTCCGCAGGGGTCCGCTTCGGGGCCGGATAGGGATCCTGATGGGGGTATTGGTCCTGCACGGAGCATTCCTCGAGCTCGTTCGGGAGCCCGAATCGCGGCTCTCCGTACCTGCCATCGGAGCCCGGCGCCCCTGAGCTTGAGTCCGCCTCAGACCCTGGGGTCGGAATTCGCTTCCCGGACCAGGAGGCGAGCCCGCTCGAGCAACTCCGAGACGCCCTCCCCCGTCACGGAGGAGATGGCGAGCACCGGGCGCTCGAGAGCCGCCGCGAGCTCCGCGACCCGTTCCCGGGACCGCTCGTCCTCGACCTTCGTCGCGACGACGATCCGAGGCCGCCGTGCCAGGGTCTTCGAATACTCCTCGAGCTCGTGCTCGAGGATCTGGAGCGCCTTGCGGGGCTCCTCTCCCGCACCGTCGGAGACGTCGACGAGGTGCAGCAGCACCTGGCAGCGCTCGACGTGACGCAGGAAGCGGTGACCGAGACCGGCCCCGCCCGCGGCCCCCTCGATGAGGCCTGGCAAGTCCGCCAACACCAGCGTGTCGTACTCCCCCACCTGCGCGATGGCGACCTGGGGCTCGAGCGTGGTGAACGGATAGTCGGCGATCTTGGGCGTCGCGCGACTGACGGCGGACAGGAAGGTCGACTTGCCGGCGTTCGGCAGTCCGAGCAACCCCACCTCGGCGATCAACTTCAGCTCGAGTCGAACCGCACGCGCCTCACCGGCCCGTCCCGGCTCGGCATGTCGGGGAGTCTGACGCACGGCCGTGGCAAAGGTCGTGTTGCCACGCCCCCCGCGTCCGCCTTGGGCCAAGACGACCCGCTCGTTGTCCTGCGTCAGATCGCGCAGGAGGTTCCCACGCTCCTTGTCGAAGACCTGTGTGCCAATCGGAACACGGACGACGAGGTCGTCTCCGCGACGTCCGGCGCAGTTCTTCGAGCCGCCGGGGACGCCGTTCTTCGCCCGGTAGTGCGGTCGACGGGCGACCCCCAAGAGGGACCGGATCTTGTCCGAGGCCACGAAGACGACGTCTCCGCCATCCCCGCCATCCCCGCCGTCCGGGCCGCCCTTCGGCACGTACTTCGCGCGCCTGAACGAGACCAGGCCATCGCCGCCCTTTCCTGCTTGGAGGAAGAGCTCGCACTCGTCCCGAAACACGGGAGACTCCTAGGAGGGCCCGGAATGGCCCGGTTCGATGCTCAGCCGACGGGGTCCACGTGCACCTTGCGGTTCGTCTGGAAACGAACGGTGCCGTCGACCTTGGCGAACAGGGTGAAGTCGTTGCCCATCCCGACATTGTGTCCGGGATGGAAGCGGGTGCCGCACTGGCGGACCAGGATCGTGCCCGGGTTCACCAGCTGGCCGCCAAAGCGCTTGACTCCGCGAAACTGCGGATTCGAGTCCCGGCCGTTCCTACTGGAACCTTGTCCCTTCTTGTGTGCCATCGGTCGTTGTCTTGGCGGGTCTCAGGCGTCGATCGAGGTGATCTTGACGCGGGTGTAGGATTGGCGGTGTCCGCGCTTCACACGCACGTTCTTGCGGCGCTTGAAGCGGAAGACGACTTCCTTCTTGCCCTTGGTGTGACCGAGGACCTCGCCGGAGACCTTGGCCCCCTCGAGAGTGGGTTGTCCGACACGGACGGAACCCTCGTCGGAAACGAGCAGGACTTGGTCGAAGGTGATCGAGTCACCGGCGTTCTTGGCTTCGTCGAAATCGCAGTCGACGACATCGCCGATGCGGACGGTGGCCTGATTGGATCGGTCGGAGATGATTGCGTACACGGGCTGAGCCTCCCGTACGGGGGAAAGGGCGGAAAAGGGTAGCGAGCCCGGCACACCCGCGCAAGATCCGGCCGAGCGAAGTCGAGCCGAGCGGCGGGTTTTCGGAGCGGGCCGTCAGGTCGGCCCACACCCCACCGAGAGGCGGCCCGGACCCGGAGCCCGCCCTGCGGCAGACGGCTCCGAATCAGGCGGCTCGCGCGGCGGGCTAGCGCTTGCGCCGTCCGCCCGGACGGACCTCACGGCCGTCGGCACGGAGATAGTGGAGCACCGAGTCTTCCATTTGGTCAGGAACGGCGAGCAGGAGCAGCTTCTTGCCGCTCTTCTCCTCCAGCCGCTCGAGCTCGGACGACAGGTTCGTCTTCAGGTGCTCGATGACTTCGGGATGCGCGCGAACCTCGACCGAGGTGAACCCTTTCAAGTACAGGGCCGTCCCCAGGCGCCGCAGGATCATCTGACCCCGCGAGGAAGCGGTCCGCTGCCGGCCGCTTCCGCGGCAGCGCTGGCAGGTGTCGTAGACGAGCTTGGAGAGCCCCGGACCGAGTCGTTGCCGGGTGAGCTCCAAGAGGCCGAACTGGGAGATGCGGCCGATCTTCGAGCGCGCGCGGTCGGGCAACAACGACTCCCGCGTGGCCTTCTCGACCAAGCGACGGTTGCCGGAGCGCATCATATCGATGTAGTCGAGCACGATGATGCCCCCGAGATCCCGTAGGCGAATCTGGCGGGCGATCTCAGGGGCGGCCTCGAGGTTCGTCTTGAGAGCGATGTCCTCGAACTCTGCCCCCTTCTCGCGGGTTCGGCCGGAGTTCACGTCGATCGCGACGAGCGCTTCGGTCTGGTCGAACACGATCGAGCCACCGGAGGGCAGCTCGACGCGGCGGGAGAAGATCTTCTCGAAGTCCTGCTCGACACCGTAGGCGTGCAACAACGGCCGCGGCGCGTCGTGCAGCTTCACACGATCCACGAACTCCGGCATCAAGCGCTCGGTGAAGGCGCCCATGCGCTCGTACTCGTCGGCGTCGTCGACCACCACGTCGGAAGTCTCCGACGTGAACAGGTCGCGCATCGTACGGATCACCACGTCGGACTCGGTGTACAGCGGAGCCGGGTTGCGGCCCGACTTGAGCCGCCGCGAGAAGTCGTCCCAGGCGAGCAACAGGTACTCGAGGTCGCGCTTGATCTCGGCCTTGGTCTTGCCGACACCGGCGGTCCGCACGATCAGGCCCATGCCATCGGGAATGTCGAGCGAAGCCAAAATCCGCTTCAGGCGCCGCCGCTCCTTCTCGTCTTCGATCTTGCGGCTGACCCCCGTCCGATCGAGGGAGGGCATCAAGACCAGGTAGCGGCCGGGGATCGAGATGTAGGTGGTGAGCGTGGGTCCCTTGTCGCCGATCGCGTCCTTCGTGATCTGTACGGCGATCAGCTGCCCCTTCTTGACCAGCTTCTCGATCGGCAGGCGCGGGCGCTTCGTGCGCCCCTTGGTACGGCCGCGCCCCTTCGACTTGGATTCGCCCTCGGCGTCGTCGATGTCCCCCTCTTCGGGGTGGTTCCAGTCCTCGTCCATCGAGGCCGTCAAGAGATTCTCGAGCTTCCAATCGGACTCGCCGTAGCACGGCAAGACGTCCGAAGCGTGCAGGAACCCGTTGCGGCCCTGACCGAAATCGACGAAGGCGGCCCCGATGGCCGGCTCGAGGTTGACCACCCGCCCGCGATAGATGTCGCTGACATAGGAGGTGTGCTTCTTGACCGTCATCTGGAGATCGACGATGCATCCGTCCTCGACGACGACGACGCGTGTTTCCTCGGGATCCACGGCGTTGACGAGGATCTGGCGCGACTTCGGCCGTGCTGCCGGCCTCGGTTCGTCCTCGATTTCGGACTCGCGCGAGCGCTTCTTGCGGCCCCCGGCGACGCGCTTCGTCTTCGTGCTGCTGGCCCGGGTCGTGCGCTTGCCGGATCTCTTGGAAAGCAGGACGGCGTCGTCCGGCAGGTCCGGAGGCTCGACACCATCGTCCTCCTCACCGGGAATGACGTCGATCTCCACGGCGCTGCGCATGGTCCGCTTGCGGCGACGCCCGCCGCGGGTCCCGCGCTTGCGCTTGCGCTTGGCCTCGCCCCCTTCCTCGGAGTCGCTGGCCGTGGGTTCGTCTTCGTCGTCCGGGCTCTCTGCGGGCTCGGTGGTGCGCCGAGAGCTCTTCGAGCGGCGGCGCGACCCCGCCTTCTTGGAACCGGAGTCCGTCGCGGGGGCCGAACTCGCACGCGTCGGCTCACGGTCCTGCTTCTCGTTGGCCTGCTCCTCGTTGGCCTGCTCCTCGCCGGGCTCGTCGGAGCTGTTCTCCTCCGAGGCCTTCGAGCGGTTGCGGCGGCGTCCACCGCGTTTGCCGCGTCGGCGGGGACGGCGTTCCTCGGCGGATCCGGACGAGGGTTCGTCTGCCCCGTCGTTGGAGGCGCCGCGCGGAGCCTCGGCAACCGCCGAGGAAGCCGCGCTCTCGGACGCCTTCGCACTCGAACGCTTGCGGGAGCGCTTGCGGCGCCGGGGCGCAGCTCCGGCGGGACTGTCGCCCGAGGATGTGTCCGATCCGCCCCGTTCATTCACGCCCGCACCGAAGCCGGAGTCTCCGGCTAGCGCGCGGGCGCGGTGAGGCAACGGCCCCTTGCGGGCCGACTTCAGCTCGGGGGCGAGCGATTGCCCGGAGCCGATCCAAAGAGGCGGCTCCGTGTGGATTCGATCGGAGAACGGGCCGTGGCCCGGGTGGCTCGAAAGAGTCGGGTCTTCCGAGAACGCGTGTTCTCGCATTCAGGTTCTCTCGTTGTTCAAGAGCTTCGAACCGTGCGCCGTCACCCTCATGGGGAAGCGCACCGTGGCTCGAGCCGTCCGGAAGGTGGCGCCCGCATCGGAACCCGGGTGGGCTCGTCTTGCCGGAGGCACGACCTCCTTCGTGTTCGCAGGTTCGGATCCGCACGATCGCTCGCCGAAGCGGCCGGCCGCATGGATCAGGACTCCACAGCGGAGCCCGATTCGAGGCATCAAGCCCCCGAATCCTGACCGGCATCCTCTCGAATCGAAGCCGGCCTGTCGATTCCCCAGCTCCAGAATCGATCGATTTGGTTCGAAAAACGGGCCATCACCCGCTTGCGGATGATGGCCCGTGGATTCCCTGTGCCAGAAGAGGTGCCTGGACCGAATCAGTTGTCTTCCAGGGGATCGACGGCTTCGTCCGACCCCCCGTCAGGCAACCCTTCGATCTCTTCGCCCAGCGGTGCGTTCTCAGAGGGGGCCAGGGGGGCATCCTCCGCGCCGAAGGCCGAGTCGTCCGTCGAACCGGTCGGGTTCTGGACGAACGTGGCCCATTGATAGGTGTCCATGTTCCCGACCGTCTTCGTCTTGGTCGGCTCCTCGTAGGAGGGAACGCCTTCGGGGAAGAGCAGGTCGTCGATCTTGTCGCCGTACTGCTCACGCCGACGCTCGAGCTCGCGGTGCAGGATGCGCTGCGTGTCGGAGTTCGAGCGAACGATCGTCGGGGTCAAGAAGACCATCAAGTTGCGCTTCTCGGCCGAGGTTTCCTCGAACTTGAAGAGCCACCCGATGATCGGGATACGCGAGATGAAGGGGACCCTCGATTCTTTCTGAAGGAGGTTCTCCGTCGTCAAGCCACCGATGACCGCGGTCGATCCCGAGTCCACCATCATGGTGCTCATGATCGTCGAGGTCCGCTTGCGCGGCAGGGCGATCGAGCCCTCGAGCCCGGACGCACCGATCGTGAAGACGTCGAATCCGGGCGGAGCAACGGCGGTGTTGCCGGTACCCGTCAGGCTCGTCTCTTTCGGAATGACCTCCATCGAGATCTTGTTCGATCCGGGGATCACGTGCGGGATGACCAGGAGCTGGAAGCCCACATCCACCGGCGAGTTCTTGGCCTCCTTGATAGAGAGCTGCAGACCACCGGCCTGCCCCTGCTCACTCCGAGCCTCGGCGTACCGGATCGTCTCTCCGACGAAGATCGTTGCCGGCTCGCCGTCGAGCACGAAGATCTTCGGGGCCTGAACGATGTCCGTCGAAGTGTCAGATTGCAACATGCGCAGCGTCGCCGCGAACTGCGTGAAGGACAGGGCTCCGAAGATCGTCGCCGGAGAGAGCGTGTTACCCGCGTTGGTGTCGCTCGCGAACGGTCCCGTCTCCGTGGGGTGCGCGATGATGTCGTCCTCGAATCCGCCTTGCCCCAGGTTGAAGGGGAAGGTGATCGGGATCTGGCCACCACCGAACGAAACCTGCGGGCCGAGGTCGCCGTAATCGACGCCCAGGCTGAACAGGTCGTTGTTGGCGGAACTCACGAACTTCACGTCGACGAAGACCTGCGAAGGCTCGACGTCGATACGCTCGAGCATCTCGCTGATCGACGCGTGCACCTGGGCCGTGTCGCGAACGATGATGACGTTCTGAGTGGCGATGTAGTCCAGATCGCCGCCCTGGCTCAGGGCCTTCTTCAGGGCCTCGATCACCGGAAAGTCCTTCGAAAGGTCGCCGGAAGCGCCTTTCAACTCTCCCTTGATGAACTCGGACACGATCACGGGCGCGTAGGTGCCAGACGGCCGGACGTAGCGCAGCTGATAGGAGTGCGTCTCCATCTGCGCTTGCAGGCTGAGCGGGTCGACGACGCGCAGAATCCCGCGCTCCTCTTCGACCACGACATAGCCCAGGGTCTTGACCGACACGTTCAGGGCGTCACGCCACGGAACGTTCGAAAGCCGCAGGGTGAGCGTGCCGGCGACCTCGGGGGCCACGACAATGTTCGCTCCACTGAGCTTGCCGATCGTATCGATCACTTGGGTCAGCTCCGCGTTGTCGAACGCAAAGTCGACGCGCGGGGGACGATCGAGAACGAGCACGCCGGCGGTACGCTCTTCCACGACGCAGCCCGCCAATTCGGCGACCAGCTCGAGAGCGTCCTTCCAGGCGACGTCCGTCACATCCAGTGAGACTTGAGTGTCGCCTCCTTCGACGACAACGATGTTGAACCCGGATTGCTCGCGCAGGTACTGCACGACCTCGTCGAGGGCGCGCCCTTCCACGCGGAGAGAGACTCTCGCATCCGGATTTTGGTACTGAGCTTCAGCGGGGGTCGTCAGGCTGAGGAAGGCCAAGACGACTCCCAGAATGGGGACTGCCTTCATGGGTTCTGGCGCGGGGATGTTGGGGAACTGCTACTTGCTCGACCCGCTCTCGATGGAGCGAGCGAGAACCAAACCGCGGTAGGCGAACTCGATCTGATCCTTGCGGATGTTCCGAACGATCAGTTCGTCACCGATCAATTCACCTTCCGAAACGGCATGACCGTTGATGAGGGCGACGGGGCGTCGCTCCTCGTAGATGGCAACGCCTCCGATCTGGAGATCGATCGACTCGAAGTCCAGAACGGTTCGTGCCAGGCGATTCAGGCCACGGAGCTCGTCCACGAGCGGGCGCTTGACGGGATCACGTTCCGCCATACCCAGCCGCGGCTCCAGTGCGCTGAACGCGTCGATCGCCAGCTCGTACTCGCGGGCGACGATGTGGTTTTCCATGCTCTTGCCGGCTTCACGGAGCGCCGTGAGGCTCGGCCCGGGCTGGACTCCCTCGGAGTTGTTCATCTTCGCCTTGAGGTCGGCGACGACGGCAACGACTTGCTTCTCGAAGCGACGGCTGGCTTGGATGTAGTTGATCTGCGCCTCGGCTTGTGCCCGGCGGATCTTCTCATCGAGTTCAGCCAGGACCTCTTCGAGCTTCGCACGTCCCTTCATCTCGGCGATGAGGTTCGGTGCGCCTTCAATCTCGCCCCAGTAGCCCATGGCTTCGTCAGCCAAGACGACCATCTCGTCGACGATCTCGAGCTGCTGCTCGATCGAGAGGTACTGCTCGCCGTCCACCGGGACGCGCGGGTCTACCCAGGGGTCACGACGGCCTCGCGGCCCGTGATACTTGTAGTTCGCGACACGCATCTCGGCGCTTCGCTTCGAGATCTCGCTGATCAACAGATCGCGCTTGCGCTCGTACTGGTCGATCCGGACTTCCTTGGCCGCCCCTTGGGGTTCGTAGACGTACGTCTCCAGGTCCATCTGGACCTTGTGACGCGGCTCTTCGTCGGGGTTGCGGCTACGCTTCGATGCGGTCAGCTTGAAGGCCGTGACGCTCATGAATCGAGAGTGACTCTCGACGAGATCCAGGAAGGAGAGCAGCTGGAAGATGTCCGATTCCAACGTGAGCGTGTAGCCCACTCGGCGGAAGTCCTCCTTGCCCTTTCCTCGGCGCGCGTCCTTCTGCAGCTTCCAGGAGGTGATGGAGATCTCCGCCTCCTCCTCGAACTGGTGTAGCGTCCGGACGAAGTTGTTGACGTCTTCCTCGTCGGCCAAGATCTCCTTGATCGTCGAGTCCGTCTCGCGCTGGATGATGACTTCCCGAACGAGGTCGGGGGTCGTCTTGATGAGAGCGCGAGCATCCGCGATCTTCGTGCGAATGAGCTCGGCCTCGGCCCGGCGCTCTTCGATCTTCTCGTGCTGGAAGTAGGTGAGGGTCGTGAGCCCGATCGCCACGAGAGCAGCGATCGAGTAGAAAATGACCCAGCGTTTCTTTTCCGGGCTCATTTGCTCTTCTTCTCCTCACTCGACGTAGCTGTCTTCTTCATCTTGGAGCGTTCATCGGGCGAACGCAGATCGAGCTCGAGTGGGAAGCTGATGACCTCCGCGGGCATCAGCCCCTCGTCCTTGGTGCTCTGCGTGCCTTCGGGCTTGCCCGGGGGCATGAACTCGAACATCAGCTCGGACTCTTCGATGTCCTCGAGGAAGTTCGCGACGTGCGCGAAGCTCGCGGAGCCTGAGTGACCTTTGCCCTTCATCACCCCGTAGGTCTTGAGACGCGTGTTCTCTTTCTGGTCGACGTTGAGGTCGTCCAACCAGACGAGGTACTTCTCGCCCTCGCCCCCCTTGTTGATGAGGTCGACCATGCGATCGACCTGCTGGGTCCAAGAGACGCGGCTGCTCGTCACCTTCGCGAGCATGTCCTCACGCGAGCGGTAGATGCCGGACTCCTTCTCGAGGTCCTTGTGGTAGGAGACTTGGCCCTGGAGCCCCTCGTTCGTGTCCATGAGGACGATGAGCTCGCTCTTGACCTCGGCGGCGACGCCGAAGGACGTCCAGCCCCAGTAGGCGAAAAGCGTCGCATTGATCGCGACCACCGCCGCGATGCCCGCCATGTACTTGATCGGCGTGCGCTGCTTCTGCTTGTACTCGTCGGGAAGTAGGTTGATGAGAATCATGCTGCACGCACTCTCGATGCGAGACCGATCGCGACCGCCAGGGACGGAGCACAGGCCTCGAGGTCTTCGATGTCGACACGCTCCGCAGCGACGCGGATCCCTTCCAGTGGGTTCCAGGTGCGGGCGGTCCGTCCAATGGCTTGTTCGATGAAGGCGACGGCACCGGGAGCCATGGCTCCCCCGCCGGACAGGAGCACTTCCTCGACTCGCAGACCCTCGCGGTTCTCGACGTAGTCCAGGGACAGCGAGATCTCGCTGACCAGGTCTTCGAGCACCGGGCTGATCGCACGGCTGACTTCGGCCTCGCGGCCGTCAGGATCCTTCTTGATCTCTTCGGCCTCGTAGTTCTCGACGCCCAGGCGACGAGCCGTGGCCTGGGTCATGTCCGCGCCACCGATGCCGATCTCGCGGCTGAAGCACGTCTCGTTGTCGCAGAGCACGTTGATCGAGGTCCCGGTGGCACCGACGTCGACGAGCGCGATCGCACGTCCTTCGGATTCCTCCATCTCACCGCCGTCGAGCCCGCAGAGCTCCCAAGCGTTGGCCAGGGCGAAGACGTCGACGTCGACAGCGACCGGCGAGAGGCCTTGTCGGACGATCTCTCGAACCTGCTCGTCGACCGCCGAGTTCCGGCAGGCCGCGAGCACGACGCCCATTTGTTCGTTGCCACCTTGGCTCCCTTCGGTCGCGGACGGCGGCCGGCGGTGCAAGCGCTGACAATCGAGGACGACTTCGTCCGAGTCGAAGGGCAAGTACTTGTCCGACTCGAAACGGATCGCTTGGCGCAGCTCCGAATCGGACATGTCGAGCATCGTGATGTAGCGGACGACCACAGACTGGCCGGAGACCGACGTCACGACGTTCTTTGTCTTGAACTTGCCCTTGCTGAATACCTGGGCGATCGCTTCTACGCGATCGCCGCCGGCAGGGATTTCGGCCCGGGCGAATCCGGTGATGACTGGCTCGGAGCCGTCGAGGGTGATCTCGACGGCCTTGACGACTTGGCCGCCCAGGTCGAGCCCTACGATGGATTTGTTCTTCCGGAACACCGATGAGCTTCCTTAACAGGGTCGTAGCGAGGTACGGGGACTCCCTCCCGAGGAAGGGAGGAGGAACGGCGTCAGATCCGTTCGGTGAGCCCTTTCGGCGCGAATCCCGGAAAAGCTGGAGGGTTTCGCAGCGGAGGTTCCCAGAAAGCTCCCCCCACACCGGCAGCGGGAGTGGAAAGGCCTTCCCTCAGCCCCCCAAGAGGCCTCGCGGCCGACGCCGCCAACGTCGAAGCGTCGCTCACGCTCGTCGGACGACAAGCGTCCCGCCACGAAGCAAAATCCGCTTGCCTGGGGGCACGGACCACTTCAGCGACGCGCTCGCGCCGCCCCTGGCAGGCCCCCCTGGAAGTGAGCTTCGGATGCGACAGCCGGGCTTTCCGGACGCGTGCAGCGCGCCGGACGACTCTGTCCCCGGGCTGCTAAGAGTCCGGGTGCTCGCCGAAGCCTTCGACGAAGAGCTGCTCGATCTCGCCCACCAGGGCCTGCGCATCCGGGCCCCAGGCCCGGATCTCGACCCGATCACCGCGGGCCGCACCGAGGGTCATCAGCTCGATGATGCTCTTGCCGTTCACCTCGCGCGAGCCGACGCGCAGTCGTAGCTCGCTCCGAAAGCCGAGCGCCCGAGAAACGACCGAATGGCAGGGTCGTGCGTGCAGACCCTGCTCATTGACGACCTGCGTGATCCGGCTGGTCTCCAACGCTCGCCTCAGCCGTTCGAGCCCTCCGGGGCTCCTTCCGACATCTCGCGCAGGAGCTCGACGAGCTCGGTTCGGTTGGCGACGCGGCGAGCAAAGTTGCGGAAGTCTCCCACACGGCCCAGCTGGCTGATCCAGCGCATCATCTCGAGGTGCCGCTCAGGGTCGTACTTGGGCGTCTCCTTCGCGGGCCGAACGACCAGGAAGAAGATGTGGGCATCCTCGCCGTCGAGGGAATTCCACGGGACGCCGTTCTCGTGGATCGAGAGGCTGACGAGCACTTCGTCGATGCCCTCGAGCTTCACGTGCGGAATGGCGACGTTCTGACCCACTCCGGTCGAGGCGAGCTCTTCGCGGTTCGCGAGGGCCTCGAGGGCCGCGGGCCGAAGCTCGTCGTCGAGCAGCTTGGCCTTGACCAGGTTGTCGACGAGCTCTTCGAAGACGGTCTCCTTCGTTGCCCCCTTCATCCGGAGGTTGCAGGCGGAGGGCTTGAAGAGCTTCCAGAAGTCCTTGGAGCTGGATTGCATCGAGGAGGTCGGAGGGGCGGATTCCCCGGCGAGGGCCCGGGGCGGGGCGGTCATCGAGCTGGGGAACGGGCTTGGTCAGGGAAGCCGGGATGATAGCACAAGCGGCAGCGCGGTTTTCGCGTGGGCCCCGGAAACGACGAAGGCCCGGTCGAACCGGGCCTTCGTCACCGTACCGGCCAGGGGCCGGAATCCGGATTCTAAGAGCTGCGTGTGCGGGACTTGCGACGGGTGCCGTTGCGGAGCTTGTCCTTGTGCTTGGTCAAGACCCGGGCCATACGGTCCACGGCCTCGTCGATCGCCATGCTGATGCTTTCACGCTTGGCATCGACGACCAGAACGACACCTCGTCGAACATTGGCCACCAGCTCCGCTCGATGTATGTCGTGATCACGCTCGAGAACAGCGCGAACCGAGACGGTCCCTTCGAAGTACTTGACGAGGTTCTGCAGCTTGTTGGCTACGTGCTCGCGGATCTTCGCGGGGTACTGATGATGGATGATGGCCACTTCTGTCTTCATGCAAACCCTCCTGACGGTCGACGACCGTCGGTTCGAACGAGCGTACCGGTCGGAGCGAGGGCGATCGTTCTGCGGTCGCTGCCTCCGGCCGAAGGGGTGAGGTCCGGCTTGCGGACGAAGTCGAACGACTCCGAAGCGCACCGTGCCGGCGCGGCTTCGAGGCTTGTTCGCGACCATCGCCGGTTGGGCGAGGGACGTCGAAGGGGACAGGTTCCCCTGACGCGACATGCGAACAGCCGAGTCGTCCATGGGAGGTAAGATCTACCATGGACCCGACCGGCGAATCGGTCAAGAGGAGGCTCCCCCAAGCCTTCCACTGCGCAGGTTCGGAATCCTTCGGTCGGGACGGCTCGAGGACCGAAGCGCGACACTAGAATGTCGCGCCGCGCACCCAGCGCGTGCGATCTCATGCGCAACGTCCGTGCCCTTTTTTCCTACGACGGCTCGCGCTTCTTCGGTTGGCAGCGCCAGGACGGCTTCCCGACGGTCCAGGAAGCCGTCGAGAGTGCGCTCCATTCCCTGCTCGGAGAACCGCATACCGTCTATGGGAGCGGGCGAACGGACACGGGCGTCCACGCCCTCGGGCAGGTCGCGAATTTTCACGTCGAGACGCAGCTCGACGACGAGCGCCTGCTCTTCGCGCTGAACGCTCATCTCGACGAAGGCGTGGTCGTACGTGCCCTGGAGACGTGCCCGGACGATTTTCACGCGCAGAAGCATGCCATCGGCAAGCGCTATGCCTATGTGCTGCTCACGACGCGCTTTCGACCTCCATTCGCACAGGATTTCGCCCACTGGACGCCGGATTCCCTGGATCTGGGCGCGATGCGACGGGCGGCCCTGGACCTCTCGGGCGAGCACGACTTCTCCGCCTTCGCGACGTCCGGCTCTCCTCGCAAGAGCAACGTGCGCCGCATCGCTTCGCTGCACTGGATTGCGCGGCGGGACCGCCTGGCCTTCGTCATCCAGGGCAACGGCTTCCTCTACAACATGGTCCGCACGATCGCCGGGACCCTGTTAGAGGTCGGCCGCGGGAAGCGCGCCCGGGATTCGATCGCCGATCTGATCGCTTCGCGCGATCGCACGCAGGCCGGCCCGACGGCCGCAGCCAGCGGCCTGTATCTCGTCTCCGTGTTGTACGCGGAGCCGAGCTTCCGCGGACACGCTACGACCCGTCGCCCTCCGGGCGTCTTTCCACTCTCCTGAGAGCGCACGCCTCAGGCGTACTTGCGGCGACGGTACGAGCTCGGAATGCCCAGTTCGCGCCGGTACTTGGCAACCGTCCGACGCGCGATCTTGACGCCGTCACGGACCAGAAGCTTCACGACCTCGTCGTCGGACAGGGGCCGGGTCGGATCCTCACCGGCAAAGATCGCCTTCACGGCCTCTTGCAAACTGTCGCGAGTCGTATCGTCGTCGGTCCCGGCCGGAGCGGGAAAGAGCTCGCGCAGCGCGATCGTTCCCCAGGGCGTTTCGGCGTACTTCTCCGCGACCGCACGGCTGACCGTCGAAACGTGGATGTCGAGGGCCTCGGCGACTTCGGTCAGCCGCAGCGGCACGAGGTGGTCGAGCCCCTTCTCCAGGCAGGCCTTCTGGCGCTCGAACACGTGCGTCGCGATCCGCAAGAGCGTCGTCCGGCGCTGCTCGAGCGCGTCCACGATCCAGCGGGCGCGGTCCAGCTTGTTGCGGAGGTAGCGGCGCACGTCGACATCGGTCCGCGGGTCCTTGACGAGCGCCTTCACGTCCTCGTCCAGGCGAACCGTCGGTAGCCCGGAGCCGTCGATACGGACCTCGAATCCGTTCGTGCCCTCCTCGACGATGACTTCGGGCCGGATCGGCCTGGGGCTCGTCGCGGCCACGCTGCGCCCGGGCGAGAGCTCGAGCTCCCGGAGGCGGCCGAGCAGTTCTTGCAGGCGCTCCTGGTCGATCTGCATCTCGCGCGCGACCTGGGGCAGCTTGTTCTTGACGACCTCGTCGAGGTGCTTCTCGAGGAGCGCGCAGAGCTCCGCATAGTCGGGATCGGCGGGATCGAGCTGCAGCAGCAAGGCCTCGACCAAGTTGCGCCCTCCGACTCCACGGGGCTCGAGCGACTGGAGCACGCCGATCGCGCGGCCCAGCATCTCTTCGTCGCCGACCAGCCCTTCCTCGTGGGCGAATTCGAGCAGCACGTCGTCGGGCACCTCCAGGAGGCCCCGTTCGTCCAGGGCACCGAGCAACAGCCGCACCCAACCCTCGAGCTCGGGAGTGACCTCGGTCAGCGCGAGCTCGGCTTCGAGGTGGGCCACGAGGCCGCCTTCGGGCTCGGGCTGATTCTCGAGCCAGGCATCGAAACGGGCGGAGTCTTCGGCCGTCCGGCGCGGGCCGTAGGGCCCCGATTCCAGCTCGGAATGGGGCTCCTCGAGGTGCAGGGCCTCGTTCTCCTGGACCGCCTCACGCAGGTAGCGATCCAGTTCGAGCGTCGGAATCTGCAGGATTTCGACGGCCTGGAGCATCTTCGGCAGGAGCAGCATGTCCTGCCGCAGGCCCTGCCGCATGTTCTGGTGGAAGCCGAGTGCCATGGCAAACCCCACGCACGCGCGGGGTCCTCCCGTATCGACCAGGCACAGGTCCGGATTGAGGGTCGACTCGGCCCGTCCCACGACGGGCCACCTCCGCGGGCGTCCGGCCCCGCTTCAGGCTTCGGGAAGGCGGCGCAGCACGACGCGCCCTTCGAGGGCGTCCTCGAGCACGCCCCGGTGCAGGTATTCGAGCGCCGCACCCGCCGGCAAGCCGCGCGCGAGCCGCGTCACCCGCAACACGAGCCCGGCGTGGTCCAGGGCCTCCAGCACGACCAGCGCCGTCGCTTCCCCCTCGGCATCGGGATCCGTCCCCAGAACGACCTCCCGGATCTCTTCGCGCCGGACGCGCTCGACCAAGCGTCCGATCGTCAAGTGCCGAGCGTCGATCCCCTCCCCCGGCTGCAGGGAGCCGAAGAGCACGTGGTAGACGCCGGAGAAGGCGCCCGAACGCTCGACCGCCTCCACGTCGCGCGGCTCTTCGACGACCAGGATCGTGCTCCTGTCCCGCTCCTCGTCCGAGCAGATCGCGCACGGGTCGAGCTCCGTGACGTTGGCACAGCGCCCGCAACGGCGGGTGTTCTTGGCCGCGTCCTCGAGCGCCACCGCCAGCTCGCGCGTCGACGGATCGCGCAGGACATGGAACGCGAGGCGCTCCGCCGAGCGGCGCCCGATGCCGGGAAAGCGCTCGAAGGCCCGAATCAAGCGCTCGAGGGGCTTGGGATAGGCCAAGACTAGGAGTCCGAAACCGTGCCCCGGATGCCACGGCGTCGGCATCCGCAGGGGTGGAGCGCCTGGACGCAAGGGCAGGTGCGCACGGGGCGCGAACTTCCGAGCCAGCGCACTAGAAGATCCCGGGCAGGTGCATTCCGCCGGTGACCTGACCGATCGTCTTCTTCTCGGTCTCCTCGGCGCGGCGCAACGCGTCCTGAAGGGCGCCGAGGACGAGGTCCTCCAGCATCTTGGGGTCGTTGGCCTGCAGCACGTCCGGGCCGATCTCGACCCGCTTCACCTCGTGCCGGTCCGCCGAGAGCTCGATGCGAACGACACCGCCGCCCGCACTCCCCTCGATCATCGTCGTGCGCAGCTCCGACTTCACCTTGTCGATCTGCCGCTGCATCTCTTGGGCCTGCTTCAGCAGGTTCCCCATGTCTCCCAGACCGCTCATGAAAGATCCTCGATCACGCCTCCGAAGAGGTCGGCGACGTCCTGCGTGAAGGTGTCCTTGCCGCGGCGCGGCGCGGGTCCCTCGGTTTTCGGCTCGGCGCGTTCCGCCGCGCGGGGCGGAGCCTGCGGTACGAGCGTTTGCGAGGATTCCTGTGGCGAGGGCTCGGCACCGGGGCCGGCCTTGCGGGACTTGGACACGTCCGGCGTCGAGGAGCCGTCGTCGACCGTGATCGTGAGCTCCCCATCCCCCGCCACGCGAGTGAAGACGCGTTGGAGTGCGGAACGGTTGCGCCGATCGCCGAGCAGGCGCTGACCGGCGTCGCCTGGCTTGCGGATCAGGAGCTCGTAACGCCCGGCCTCGCCCGTCAGACGTCCTTGCCTCTCGAGCAGATCCGCGAGCGATCCGTGCCCTTGGACGAGTTCCGCCAGATAGGCGCTCCAGAGCTCGGTCGGACCGAGCGGTCGGCGCGGCGCCTCGGTTGCCGAAGTCGGAGTCGGGGCCGGGCTCGGGGAGCCCTGCGCGTCCGAGGGCTTCGACGTGGCGGCCCGGGCCGGCGGTGGGCTCGCGACCGGCTTCGACGACGCGGGGATGCGTGCGGGGGGCTCGGGTGCGGGCGCGGCGGCCTGCTCCGGATGGCCCTGTCCGAGCCGCGCCTCGAGCGCGAGCAAGCGCTCGACGAGGGCCGCGGTCGGGACGCTGGCCTCCGGTCGCGCGAGTCCCAACAGGGCGATCTCGATCGCGATACGCTCCTGACCGGGAAACAGCCGCAAACGCTCCCGCAAGCGTAGCAGCTCCTCCATCCACAGCTCGATACGGTCCGCGCCGAGCCGCTGGGCACGCTCGAGCGCCGCTTGGCGCTCTTCCGGGGAGCCTTGAATCCAGGGCGCGTCCAGGCCGCAACGCGCGAGCACGACCGAGCGCCGCAGCTCCGCCAGAAGCCCGCCGACAAGCTCGCCCTCGGAGCCACCGAATCCGGCGAGCGCTTGCAGGAGCCCGGCACGGTCATGGGCCTCGATGTGGCCGAGGATGAGAAGCAGAGCCTCACCCCCACCGTCGCCGGCGAGCCGGCGCAGATCCTCCAAGCTGGGTTCGTCGCCGCCCAAGGCGAGCAGCTTGTCCGCCAGCGACAGCGCATCGCGCATCCCGCCCTTGGCCTCGCGCGCGAGGGCCTCCACGACCCCGCTTTCGGCTTTCACGCCTTCCTTCTCGAAGACATCGGTGAGTCGCCCGGCGATCTGGACTTCACTCAGCGGGTCGAGACGAAGGACCTGACAGCGCGAAAGGATCGTATCGAGAACCTTGTGCGGCTCCGTCGTCGCGAAGAGGAAGACAACGTGGGGAGGAGGCTCTTCGAGCGTCTTCAAGAGGGCGTTGAAGGCCCCCTTGGAGAGCATGTGGACCTCGTCGATGATGTAGACCTTCGTACGCCCGCGCATCGGCGCATAGGCGACCTCGTCACGCAGCTCGCGAATCGTGTCGACGCCCGTATGCGACGCAGCATCGAGCTCGATGATGTCGAGGGAGCTGCCTTCGTCCGCCGAGACGCAGAGCTCGCATGTGCCGCAGGGCGTCGCCGTCGGCCCGCTCTCGCAATTCAGGCCCTTCGCCAGAATGCGCGCCATCGTCGTCTTGCCCGTCCCGCGCGGCCCGGCGAAGAGGTAGGCGTGGCCGAGTCGCCCTTCGGCCAGCGCACCGGACAAGATCCGCGTGACGACCTCCTGTCCGATGACTTCGGAGAAGGTACGCGGGCGGTACTTGCGGGCGAGAACGAGGTAGGCAGACATGGTGAGCGGAGCGCGAGCGCGCCAGTGGGTCCGGGCCGACAGCACATCGCCCAAGTGTCCTTAGGGCTGCTCCGTTCCCGGCCTGACCCGGTTCGAACCAGGACGATTGCGACGGACCGAACCCACTGGCGAGCTCGCCTTTCCCGCGAGGCCCCAGTCTAGCCGAGGCCCCCTCCGAAGAGGAGCGGAGCGCGGGGATCCCCGCGGGTCCCGCGAGCAGAAAGGGGATGGCGGAGAGGGAGGGATTCGAACCCTCGGTGCCGGGAACCGACACACACGCTTTCCAAGCGTGCTCCTTCAGCCACTCGGACACCTCTCCTTTCGGGTTGCGCGGATGGCGGAGAGGGTGGGATTCGAACCCACGGTGCCCGTGAGGACACACTGGTTTTCGAAACCAGCCCGTTCAGCCGCTCTGGCACCTCTCCGCTGCACGACAGGTGGGCGCCGGGGGGCGCCGCGTGCCTATCGCTTGCTTCGAAAGAACTCCTGCAGAAGGGTCCGGGAGGCCTCGGCCGCGAGGCCTTCCTCCCCGCGCACCCGGTGGTTGGCCCGCGGATGGTCCAGGACCTGACCGAGCGACACGGCACCCCCGAATTTCTCGTCGCGGACGCCCCAGACGACGCGTTGGAGGCGCGCGTGGACGATCGCTCCGGCGCACATGAAGCAGGGCTCGACGGTCGTATAGAGCGTGCAGCCCTCGAGGCGCAACCAGCCCACCGACGCCGTCGCGCGGCGGATCGCGAGGACCTCGGCGTGGGCCGTGGGGTCGCACTCCGAACGCGTCCGGTTGTGGGCCCGGGCCAGGACTTCTCCGTCGCGGACGATGACGGCGCCGATCGGAACCTCGTCCTCGTCGCGGGCCGCGCGGGCCTCGTCGAGCGCGAGCTCCATGAAACGGGCGTCGTCGGTCATCGCTTCTGCAGGAAACGCGTTTTCAAAACCGGGCCTGGCTCGGTCTGCGAGCCTCGCGCCGGGACCCGCTCTCGGGACGGTGGGCGCGGGGGTGTGCGGGGTGGTACACCCATCAGGATTCGAACCTGAAACCTCCTGATCCGTAGTCAGGTGCTCTATCCAGTTGAGCTATGGGTGCACGCCGGCGGTTGCCCCCGTGAGGCACCTCCGCCGGAACGAAGGGGAAGGGTTTTAGCCCTACCGAGGGGGCCTGTCAAGCAGCGTGCAAGGCGGGTCCGACCGCGAGCGGCCTCCTGCGGGGGATGGAATCCATCCCTCCAACCGATAGGCTAGCGGGATGAGTTTGGAACCTGCCCGGAAGCACCTCGTTCGGCTCTCGGATTGGCCCCAGGAGGACCTCGATCGGGTCCTGGCGCTGTCCCGCACCCTGCGGCAGGAAGCGCGCCCCGGGGCCCTCGCGAGCAAGAGCATCGGCCTCTTGTTCTTCCGTCGTTCCCTGCGAACGCGGGCCTCGTTCGAAGTCGCGATCGGCAAGCTCGGCGGCCAGCCCGTCAACCTGACCGGGATGAGCGATCTGTGGGAGCTCGAAGACCGTGAGGGCAGCATCATGGACGGGCGCGCGCCCGAACACATCCAGGATGCAGCCGCCGTGCTCTCGAGCTACGTGGATGCGCTCGCGATCCGCCCCGCTCCGGCCGGCCGCACATGGGACATCGACCGCAAGGACGAGACGATCAAGAGCTGGGCTCGGCACGCGCGCGTCCCGGTCATCAACATGGAGAGCGCGCTCTGGCACCCGCTGCAGGCTTTGGCCGATCTCCTCACGCTCGAGGAAGAGCTTGGCAAGCTCCAAGGCAAGAAGCTCTCGATCGTCTGGGTGCACTCCCCCATGGCGGCTTCCGCGTCGGTCGTGCACTCCCTCCTGTTGTCCGCGCTTCGCAAGGGGATGCACGTCAGCCTCGCACATCCGCCGAGCTATGCCCTCGATCCGGGCGTTCTCGACGAAGCCCGCCAACGTGCGGAGGAATCAGGAGCCAGCCTGCAGACCTTCAACAAGCTCGAAGACGCGATCGACGATGCGCAGGTCGTGTACGCGCGCTCGTGGATGTCGCTCGAGTCCTACGGGAATCCGACACTGGACGCGAGTCACCGCTCGCGCCTGACGGACTGGAAGATGACCGAGAAGCTGCTCGCGCGTGGATCGGAGTGCAAGCTGATGCACGCGATGCCCGTGCGGCGCAACGTCGAGGTCACGGACGAGGTCCTCGATGGCCCGCGCAGCCTGCTGTATCGCCAGGCCGAGAACCGTCTGCACTCCCAGAAAGCCTTGCTCGTCGACCTGCTCGGCAGCTGAACGCGCGGCGATCGCCGGAACCTTCGAGCGCCCGCGGGTAAGCCGCGTGCGCGAACGACGTCCTTCACTCCATGACGCACACCGACTTCGTTCACCTCCACGTCCACTCCGAGTACAGCCTCCTGGACGGGGCGAACCGTATCCGCGACCTCGTCAAGGCTTGCATCGACGATGGCCAGGATGCGCTGGCGCTGACAGACCACGGCAACATGTTCGGCGCCATCGAGCTCTACAAAGAGTGCAAGAAGGCAGGCATCAAGCCGATCATCGGATGCGAGGTCTACATCGCCCGCGAGAGCCGCTTCAAGCCGCACAGCAAGCGTGACAACCCGTACAGTCACCTGACGCTGATGGCGCGCAACGACGAGGGCTATCGCAACCTCCTCAAGCTCGCGTCCGCCTCGTATACGGAAGGCTTCCACTACCGGCCGCGCGTCGACAAGGAGATTCTGTCGCGGCACAGCGCCGGCATCACCTGCCTCTCGGGCTGCCTCTCCGGCGAGATCAACCAGCTCTTCTTGAAGGGCAAGGCCGACGAAGCGGCGCGTGTCGCCTCCGAGCTCCGAGACCTCTTCGGACCCGAGCACTTCTGGCTCGAGCTGCAGCGCAACGGCATCGAGATCCAGACCAAGGCCAACGAGAACTTGGTCGAACTATCGAGGCGCCTCGATGCGCCGCTCGTCGCGACCAACGACATCCACTACCTGCGGCACGAGGACTGTGCCACGCAGGACGTGCTCCTGTGCATCAACACCGGGGCGAAGCGCTCGGACGAAACGCGCTGGAAGATGGACACGGACACCCTCTTCTTCACGACGCGCGAACAGATGGCGGACATGTTTCGCGATCTGCCCGAGAGCCTCAAGGCCACGAAAGACGTCGCCGAGCAGGTCGACCTCGAGCTCGAGTTCGGCAAGTACCATCTACCGGTCTTCCGCAGCGACGACGGGGAGGCGCCCGACACCCTCTTCGACCGGCTCTGCGAGGAAGGCCTGCGCATGCGCTACGGCGCGGACACGACGGAGGCCAGGAAGCGGCTCGAGTACGAGAAGGAGATCATCCGTTCGATGGGCTTCGTCTCGTACTTCCTGATCGTCTGGGACCTGATCAAGTGGGCCCGCGACAACGGGATTCCGGTCGGGCCGGGTCGGGGCTCGGCAGCGGGCTCGATCGTGGCGTACGTCCTCGACATCACGCGCATTTGCCCGCTCCAGTACGACCTCCTGTTCGAGCGCTTCCTGAACAGCGCCCGCATCTCGATGCCGGATATCGACATCGACTTCTGCAAGGAGGGCCGCGAGCGCGTGCTCGAGTACACGCGCCAGCGCTACGGCTCCGAGAACGTCGCTCAGATCGGTACGTTCGCGACGATGGCCTCCCGCTCGGTCGTTCGCGATGTCGGTCGCGTGCTGGAAGTTCCGCTGGGCGAAATCGACCGGCTGGCAAAGATGATCCCGGCCGGACCGGGAGCGGTGTCGCTCGCGAAGGCGTTGAAGACCGACAAGGATCTCAAGGAGGCTGCGAAGGGCTATGAGGAGCTGTTCGACTTCTCGAAGAAGCTCGACGGTTTCACCCGCCACATCTCCACACACGCCGCCGGCGTCGTGATTGCCGACCGCCCCATCACCGACTTCGTCCCGCTATGCACGACGAAGGAAGACACGGTCACGCAGTTTCCCGGGACGACCCTCGAGGAGCTTGGCCTCCTCAAGATGGACTACCTCGGGCTACGCACGCTCACCATCATCGACAAGACACTGAAGAACATCCGCGCCACGGGCGGCACGCCACCGGACGTCCAGGAGATTCCGCTCGAGGACAAGCCTGCCTTCGAGCTCCTGAACCGCGGCGACACACTCGGCGTGTTTCAGCTGGAATCCGAGGGCATGCGCAAGCTGCTCGCGCGGCTGCGCCCCGATTGCTTCGAAGACTTGATCGCCGTCCTGGCCCTTTACCGTCCCGGCCCGCTCGAATCCGGCATGGACGACATGTTCATCCGGCGCAAGCACGGGTTGGAGGAGATCGCCTACCCCCACCCTTCGCTCGAGGAGATCCTTCGCGATACGTACGGCTGCATCGTCTACCAGGAACAGGTGATGCTCATCTCGAACGAGCTCGGCAATTTCTCTCTGAACGAAGCCGACAACCTGCGCAAGGCGATGGGCAAGAAGAAGCCGGAGATCATGGAGAAGTTCTCTGCCAAGTTCCTGGAGGGAGCCGTTCAGAACGGCTGCAAGGAACCGATCGCCAAGGAAGTCTGGGACAACATCGTCAAGTTCGGAGGCTACGGCTTCAACAAGTCCCACTCGACCGCCTACGCCCTGATCACATGGCACACGGCCTGGTTGAAGTCCCACTACCCGGTCGAGTTCCTCGCGGCCAACATGTCCTGCGAGATGAACACGACGGACAAGATCAAGGACTTCGTGGACTACGCGCAGCGCGTCGGCATCGAGGTGCGGACACCCTGCATCGAGCATTCGAACTGGGAGTTCTGCCCGGAGGACGGTGGCGTGCGCTTCGGTTTCGGGGCGATCAAAGGCACGGGACAGAAGGCCGTCGAGGCCGTCGCTGCCGCGCGCACCCGACTGCGCGAAGCGAACAAGGCCGTCCAGCTGCACAAGCTCTGCGAGGAGGCCGATCCCCAGGCCGTCACGCGCCTGACCTGGGAAGCCCTGATCAAGGCGGGGGCCTTCGATGCCTCGGGACACAACCGCGGAGCCGTGCTCGCCGCTCTCGATTCCGCCCTGGCCGAAGGAACCCGGGCCGCCAACGATCGGCGCGCCGGCCAGGGAGCGCTCTTCGGGGGAGACGCCGCGGCCGCCGAGAGCGAAGGCGACGGGATCGACGACCGCAAGGCCATCCCGCAGAAGGAAGTCCTGCGGGTCGAGCACGAAGTGCTCGGGTTCTACCTATCGGGACATCCGCTCGAAGAGCGCGCGGGACTCTTCAGCATCCTGTCCACCACGAACACACGGGACCTCATGGCCCTTCCGGGCGGCACCGAAGTCACGCTCGCGGGCCTGATCGTCGGCTTCAAGGAGAACCTGACGCGCGCCGGCAAGAAGATGGCGCGCTTTCGGCTCGAAGACCTGGAGGGCGGGGTCGCCGTCACGGTCTTCCCCCGCTCGCTCGAGCAGTATCGCGAACTCCTGGTCGAGGACTCCGTCGTCATCTGCCGCGCCAAACTCGAGCAGCGACCGGACGACGAGAATCAGCAGTCGACCGTCGGCCTCCTGCTCGAAGAGGTCATGGAGATCGAGACCGCGCTCAACCGCTTCGAAGGCGGGCTCGTCGTCGAGTTGCGTCCCTCGGATGAGAGCGGTCTCACCGGCCTCGAGGACTTGGTTCGAAGCCACAAAGGCAAGAGCCGACTCTTCCTCGAGATCGACGGCGTCGACGGCTTCCGCCGCCGCGTGCGGGCTTCCGAACGCTACAACGTCGCGATCTCCTCCGAGTTGGCCCGGGGCATCGACCGCCTGCTCGGACGGGGGCGTGCGCGCCTGGCACGCCTCTAGGAGCCTGCTGAAGAAGGGCCTTCGACACAGAGACACGGTCCCGTCGGCTGCAATGCGGCGTGCCCACGGATGTTCGCGCCAAAGGCCGCCACGACGGCGAAGAGTTCGTGGACTCGGCCCGCAAGCGCTCGAGCGAGCGCACAGAGGTACTGAGCGAAGCCAGCCAGGCCG
>JAJDEW010000171.1 GCA_029259595.1 Planctomycetota bacterium
TTGTCGAGGGCGAAGAGGTTCTCGGGATGGGCGCTCGTGATGCGGCGTAGGAGCGCTTCGGCCTCGGGCAGGCGGTCGGTTTCGAGCAGGCCCATCGCCGCTTGGACGTCGCGTTGTTCCTGGGCGCCGGCGGCAGGGCTCTTGCGTTGGGCGAGCGCGGGATCGAAGGGGTGGGGCAGCGTGCCGTCGGCGTCGGCGAAGGCGGCGTAGCCCAGGCTCTCGATGTCGCGGCGCAGGGCCTCGGCGATGCCGGGTGCGCCGCGTTCGAGCGGCTCGGCGGTCACGACGCCTTCGATCGCGGCGCGATAGCGTGCGAGCTCGGCGGCCGGGGCCGTGGCCGCGCGATCGTGGGCTTCACCCGGATCCGCCCGCGTGTCGTACAGCTCGGGTCGCGAGCTGTGCAGGTACTTGCCGCGGGCGTCGCGCCAGCCGGTCAAGGGGCTCCAGCCGTAGGCCAGGTAGCCGTAGTAGGACTCGAAGTACACGCCGCGCGCGGCCGGCACCTCGCGCCGCCACAACGACAGCCCGTCGGTGCCCGGCAGCACGAAGCCCATCGCCTCCGCCAGGGTCGGCGCGACGTCGGCCACGCTGACGGTCGCCGAGGAGCGCGTGCCGGCGCCGTGCCCCGAGGGATCGCGCAGGAGGAGCGGCACGTGCAGCGTCGTGTCGTAGGTGTAGGCCGCGTGACTCCACTCGCCGTGCTCGCCGAAGGCCTCGCCGTGGTCGGCCACGACCACGATCGCGAGCTCGGCCAGGTCGCCGCGGCCTTCGAGATGCGCGAGCACGATCCCGAGCGCCGCGTCCGCCGTCGCGACCTCGCCCAGGTACGGTGTGCTCTCCTTCGCACCCAGGGCCGGGGGCGGCTCGTACGGCGCGTGCGGATCCCACAGGTGCATCCAGAGGAAGAAGGGCCGCGTGCGATCGCGCCGGTCGAGCCAATCGGTCACGCGTTCCGCCACCACCCAACCCGGTCGCTCGGCGTAGGTCGTCGAGGCCGCACCGAACGGACGCGCGGGCACGTCGTAGACGTCGAAGCCCTGGTTCAACCCGAAGCCCGCATCGAGCACGACCGAAGCGACGAAGGCGGCGGTCTGATAACCGCGCTCGTGCGCGCCCTCGGCCAGGGTCCGCGCGCTGTCGGGCAGGGCCTGGACCCCGTTGTCGCGCACGGTGTGGCGCGGCGGATAGAGCCCGGTCAGGATCGACGCGTGGGCCGGCAAGGTGAGCGGCGCGACCGTGCTCGCGTGCTCGAAGACGACGCTCTCGGCCGCCAGCGCGCTCAGGTTGGGCGTCGAGGCCGCCGTGGCTCCCGCCGTCCCATAGGGACCGAGTGCGTCGGCGCGCGTCGTGTCGAGCGTCACCAGGAGGACGCTCACGGGCCCCGTCGGCGTCGTCGGTCGCCCCTGCGAACAGGCGGCGAAGCACGGCAGGACGAGACCCGCGAACAACGCGAGGCGCGCGCGGCACGAACGACCTGCAAGGCGCGCGCGAGCCTCAGGTCGCAAGAGCAGGGAGAGCAGCGAGCGACCCGCAAGTCGCGATGCTGCTGCAAGGCGGGCGAGACGCGGCAGCCGCGCGCGGCGCGCGAGTTCCGTCGGGAGGCTGGGCTCGGGCGTGCGGCTCATGGGCGATTCGTGCGTGCGGGGTCGAACAGCCCGACGAAACAGGTCTCCGGCGCGCTGCGCGCGTCCGGAGGGCCCGGACGGCGTGCGATCGCCTCGCCGAACCGACCGCTTCGCCTGCGATCTCGCGCACCGGCCGGGCTTGCCGGTCACGACCACCGCATCCGAAGCACGCTTCCATCGGGCAGCCGAGGCTGCGTGGCGGAGTATGCCAAAGGGCCAGCGGGCCCGAGCGCGCCGCTTCGAGTATCCTCCCGCTGCGAGCGATGCAGCGTCAGGACGAAGGCAACCCGAAGGCGCGCGACGTGCCGCGGCGTGCGGCAGGCGGTGGGCTCGCCGTGGCCGTCGTCGCGTCGACCGCCGTGGTCGTGCGGCTCGCGTTCGTGTGGCGGGCCTTGGAAGCGGAAGCGATCCACGGGCTCTTCCTCGACGCCGCCCATTACGCACGGCTCGGCGCCGCGATCCGCAGCGGGGCCGGAGCGGGGGACACGCCCTACCTCTTCTCGCCGCTGTATCCTTACTTCCTCGCGCTCTTCCCGGGCGTGCTCGGTGACCCCGTCGGATGGGCCGCGGTCGGCCCGCGCGTCGTGCAGGCGTTCGTCGGAGCGGGGACGGCGCTCGCTGCCGCGTTCGTGGCCGCGCGGCTCGTGGCCGAACCAGCGCCCGACGCGGACGACGCTGTCCGGCAGAGCGCTGGCGAGCTCGCGGCGCTCGGTGCCGGCGGCAAGGCGGGCAAGGCGGGCAAGGGTGACGAGCTGCGCGCAGCGGGACCCGCGGCCGCCGGCGTCGACGCGTCGGAGCCGGCGTCCGCGTCGCGCGCCCAGCGCGCCTTTTGGGTGGCGGGGCTCGCCGTCGCCGTGCACGCGGTCCTCGTGCACTACGACGCCGGGGTGCTCGTCGCCTCGTGGCAGGCCTTCTTCCTGACGAGCGCCTTCGCCGTCCTCTTCGCCGCGGACGAGCGCGTCGCGGCCGCCGTGCGCCAGAGGCGCGCGCTCTGCGCCGGAGTCCTGCTCGGCCTCTCCGCGGCGTTGCGACCGACGGGTCTCGCCGTCGGTGTCGTCGTGTTCGTCGGACTCCTCGCCCGGCGACGTCGCGCAGCCTGGTCGTGGGCGCTGGGCATCGCGCTCGCCGTCCTGCCCTTCACGGTGCGCAACTTCGTCGTCGGCGGCGAGGCGGTGCTGCTCTCGGCCAACGGTGGCTCGAACTTCTGGATCGGCAACCACGCCGGCGCGACCGGCGTCTACGTGCAACCGCCAGGCTTCGACTTCGATCGCGACCCGCTGGCGACCGCGGCGCCGTGGAAGGAGCTCGGGCGCGAGGCCGGCTACGCCGGCGCGTCGGCCTGGTGGCGCGCGAAGGCCTGGAGCGACATCGCGGCCGAGCCCGGCGCGTGGCTCGGGCTCCTGGGCTGGAAGCTCGTCCTGTTCCTGCATCCGGAGGAGCTTCCGCAGCTGGGTTGGAGCTATGCCTGGGTTCGTGCGCAGACCGGACCGTCCGGCCTGCCGTTCGGTGTTCAGTGGGTGCTGCTCTTCGCCCTGGCCGCGCCGCTCCTGCGGCGCCTGCGCCACGCACGCAGCGCGCGCGTCGAGCTGGTGTGGCTCGGGCTCGTGGCCTACACGCTGGCGATCGTGCTCTTCTTCGTCACGGGGCGTTACCGCGCGCCGATCGTTCCGCTCGCGCTCGCCCTGGCGGTGGACACGTGCGCGTCGTGCCTCGTCCTGTTGCGCCGTCCGAGCACGCGCACGCGCGGTCGCGCCGCGCTCGGCGGGCTCGTCGCGTTCGCGGTGCTGTTGCGCGGCGTCTACGGCGCGACGCTGGCGCTGCCGGTGGCGACGGGGATCGAGGAATCCCAGCGCGGGATCGCCCTGGTCGCGGCCGGTCGCTTCGCCGAAGCCGTGCCGGTGCTCGAAGCGTCGCTCGCGCTGGCGGACACCGACCCGACGCGCGCGGCGCATGCCCTGGCCCTGCGCCGGCTCGGCCGCGTCGAGGAAGCGCTCGCCTCCTACCGCACGATCGTCGAGCGCGATCCGGACGAGGCGCTCGCGTGGTTCAACCTCGGCAACCTCTACTGGGAGGACCTGCGACGCGCGACCGAGGCCGAGGCCTGCTTCCGTCGGGCGCTCGAACGGCGGCCCGAGGCGGCCGACATCACCTTCAACCTGGGCGTCGTCGTGCTGCAGCAGGGTCGCTTCGCCGAGGCGCACTCGCTGCTCGAGCGGGCGCTCACGCTCGCGCCGTCCGACGCGCCCTGGGCCGGCGAGGCGCGCAAGGCGCTTCGAATCGCGGCCGAGCGGCGCTGAGCCCTTGCGGGTCCGAGCTCGAAGCGGGGCGCTCCAGACCGGGGCAAGCGCACGCACCCGCGAAGAAGTCGTGGATTCGTCCAAGAGATGCCGCCGCGATCCGTTGAAGAGGGTCAGGACAGCCCGGAGCCCTGGGACGCCTGACGTGGGCGGAGGCCGCCTCCCTGGCCTCCGCGGCACTCGGTCAACGGACTCCTGGCAGGGCTCGTGACCGCCACCGAGACTCGCATGGAACGAACTTCGACCCTGAATGCGCGCGACGCCCAGTGGGTGCGCGACGTGCTCGAGCGCTACGAGCGACCGCTGGTCGCCTACGCGACGCGGCTGGGTGCCGACCTCGAGTCCGCGCGCGACGTCGTGCAGGAGGCCTTCCTGCGCCTGCTCTCCCAAGACCTGGAGCCGCTGCGCGAGCGGGTGGGGGTGTGGCTGTACACCGTCTGCCGGCGGCGCGTCCACGACGAGCTTGCGAAGGCGAGCCGCCTGGCGACCGTCGATGCGGAGCTCGAGCGCGGGTGGACGGCGGCCGACGGCGATCCGGCCCGGGCGTTGGTGCAGGGCGAGCGGCTGCGGGTCGTCGCCGCGCTGGTCGCGGGCTTGCCGGCGAAGCAGCGCGAGGTCGTCGAGCTGAAGTTCCGTCACGGCCTCGCCTACCGCGAGATCGTGGAGATCACGGGCCATCCGATCGGTCAGGTCGGGTGGCTCTTGCACGAAGCCGTAAAGACCCTGCGGCGCAGGATGACGGGTCGCGAGCTGGAAGAAGCGGCGGAGGGGCGGTCATGAACGAAGACGAGCGCAACGGCAGGTTGGACGATGGCAAGGGCGAGAACGGGGCCGACGGGGGTCCCGAGCTCACGGCCTTCGCGCTGGGCGAACTCGAAGCCCAGGAGCACGCGCGCGTCGCGACGCTCGTGGCGCAGCGACCGGAACTCGCGCGTGAAGTCGAGGCGATCCGTGCCCTGGGCGTGGCGGTCGGCGCGGAGGAGCGCGGCTTCGGAGACGGACTCGACGACGCGCGGCGGGCGGCGGTTCTCGAGGCCGTGCGTCGAGCGGACCTGTCGGCGACGGCGCCCGCGGGCGCACACGTGCGCCGGGCGCGGCTCGTGCGTATCACGGCGGTGGCGGCGCTGCTCGGCGTGACGTCGTTCGGTGCCTTCGTCCTGCTCGACGGCGCGCGCCAAGGGGACCACGCTGGGGGAGAGGGCTTCACCTACACCATCTTCGGCGGCGGCGAAGCGTCAGGCCCGTCGTCAGCCTCCGGCGCGCGGCAGCTCGAAACCAAGGCCCAGCGCTGGAGCTACGCCGACAAGAACGGGCAGGGCGGCGGGGGACTGCGCGCCCTGGGCTACTCCGGAAACGTTTCGGGCGGGACGGGGGTCGTCCCCGTGAGTTCCTCCGAAGTGCGGCGGTCGCAATTCGACCAGGAGGTGCAAGGGGCGGGTTCTCCCGGCAACGAGCCCTTGCAAACCGAAGAGTACGACCTCATCGAGGAGAATCCGTTCCGCTCGGTCGAGGTCGATCCGCTTTCGACCTTCGCGGTGGACGTGGACACGGCCTCCTATGCCAACGTGCGGCGCTTCTTGAGCGACGGCAGCCTCCCGCCGCCCTCCGCGGTGCGCATCGAGGAGCTCGTCAACTACTTCGACTACGGCTACGCCGAGCCCGACGGGGCCCGGCCCTTCGCGACGCACGTCGACGTGGCGGCTTGTCCGTGGGCGCCCGAGCACCGGCTGGTGCGCATCGGCCTGCAGGCTCGGCGCGTCAATGGACTCGGGACGCGCGGCAAGAACCTCGTGTTCCTGCTCGACGTTTCGGGCTCGATGAACCAGCCGGACAAGCTGCCGCTGCTCGTGCGCTCGATGCGGCTCCTGGTCGATCAGCTCGGGCCCGACGACACGATCGCGATCGTGACCTACGCCGGCCGATCGGGCGTCGTCTTGCCGCCGGTCTCCGGGAGCGAGAAGCCGCGCGTCCTGGAGGCGCTCGCGGGCTTGCAGGCCAACGGGTCGACCAACGGCGCGGCGGGGATCGAGCTGGCCTACGACCTGGCCCGACAGCACTTTCTGCCCGGCGGCGTGAACCGCGTCGTGCTCGCCACCGACGGCGACTTCAACGTGGGCGTGTCGAGCGAAGGCGAGCTGGTGCGCCTGATCGAGGCCGAGCGTGCGTCCGGCGTCGGTCTTTCGGTCCTGGGCTTCGGCCGCGGGAACCTGGCCGACGCGCGCATGGAGCAGCTGGCCGACCACGGCGACGGCAACTACGCCTACATCGACTCCCTGCACGAGGCCCGCAAGGTGCTCGTCGCGGAGCTCGGCGGAACGCTCGAGACGATCGCGAAGGACGTCAAGCTCCAGGTCGAGTTCAACCCTGCCGAGGTGCGCGCCTACCGCTTGATCGGCTACGAGAACCGGCTCCTCGCCCACGAGGACTTCAACGACGACACGAAGGACGCCGGCGAGATCGGCGTCGGCCACGACGTGACGGCGCTCTACGAGCTGGTTCCGCGCGGCGTCTCGATGGACCTCCCCGGCATCGACCCGCTGAAGTACCAGGCGAACGAGCCCGGGACGAGCGCGGCTGCGGGCAGCGGCGAGTACATGACCGTCAAACTGCGTTACAAGGAGCCGACCGGCGCGCGCAGTCAGCTGATCGAGGTCCCCGTCCGCGTCGCGACCACGAGCTTCGACGAAGCGCCCGAGAGCTTGCGCTTCGCAACCGCCGTGGCCGCCTTCGGCCTGGTGCTGCGCGCGTCGCCGAACGTCGGCACGACGACCCTCGGCGACGTGTACGAGTGGGCCTTCGGCGCCGCCGGGGACGACCCCTTCGGCTACCGCGCCGAGCTCCTGCATCTCGTGCAGCGGGCCCAGGAGCTCGCGCGCTGAGCGCTGGGCTTCCGTTCTGCTGACGGTGGAGTCAGGTCGCCTGCGAGCGCGCGGATTCTTCGCGTGCAGGTCAGGGAAAGTGCGGCGAAAGCTCAAGTGCGGCCCGGGGCGTCCGATCCTCCTTGCACAGCTCCCCACGACCCCTGAAACAGGATCCGAGCCGTGCACCTGTCTTTTTCCCCGGATGCTTCGCGTTTCTCCTTTTCTTCCTCTTGGAACGCTTCCGCGCGCTTCTCCCGCGCGAGCGCGACCCCGACGGACACGCCCGTCATCGAGCCCGAGGGCGGCGGCGTCGAACTCGGACGCCTGGACCGCCTGGAGGGACGCGTCGACCGGCTCCTGGAGCGCCTGCGGAATGTGGGCGAGGACGTCGAGTTCGATCCCGAGCGCGGTGAGGGACACGGTCATGGCGGGCACGGGGGCACGCGCCGGCTCCTGGGTCGGATCGATCACGCCGTGCGCCACGGCGTGCGCGAGCTGGCGAGCTCGCTCGAGCTCGAAGGCGCGGACAAGGACGCGGTGAAGAGCCTCCTGCGCGACTTCCGCGACGAGATCCGCTCCGTGCGCGACGACGGCCTGTCACCCGAAGAGCTCGCCGGTGAGACCGAGGGCAGCTTCGATCGACTGGTGAGCGGGTTGCGTGCGGCCCTGGGCGAGCCCGCGGGCGGGGGCGACGGTGCCCCGCAGCCTGGCGACGCCACACCGAGCGCCGTGGTCGACGTGCGCGTGCGGCCCGTGCGGCCGAACGCCACCGGGGGCGGGACGCCGCCCGTGGAGGAACTCGCGACGGCGACCGCGCCGCTGGGCGGCGGCGCCGACGCTCCGACTGCGCCCGCGCCGGCGCCCGCCACGACCGAGCCGACGCAGCGCTTCGACAGCCTCGTCGAGAGTTTCCGGGAGCTGCTCGGCGAGCTGCGCGAGCTCCTCGCGTCGCCCGGCACCTCCGGTTCGATCGAGATCGGCCTCTCGCTCTACGCCGAGTTCGGCCTCGACACGACTCCGGGCTCGGTGATCGACCGCACGAGCTGAACGCTCGGCGCCGTGGAGCCTGCGCGCCCTCGCCACGGGCAGGCTCCACGCGCAGCTCGCTCGACGAAGAGCCGCGCGCCGTTCGCGACTTGGCCGGAGCCTGGTCAAAGCCGTCGTCGTGAGCTTTGATGGGCCGGTATGGCGGATCCTCAACGCGGTGACGACACCTATCGGGTGACTCCGGACGAGCGCGAACGCTTCCGGCGCGAGGGCTACGTCCACCTGCGCGGCTTCCTCGATGAGGGCGAGCTGTCCGAGCTCGAAACGATCTACATGCGCTTCTTGGCGCGCGAGATCGAGGTCGAGGGCCGGGACTACTGCGACATGGCCGGCGACTACCGGCGCGCGGCGGACGACTTCGCCGTCGTGAACATCATGCTGCCGCGTCGCTACCATCCGGCGTTGCGCGGCAACGTCTACGAGCGCCGGGCCGCGTCCGTGGCCGAGCAGCTGTGCGGAGCGGGCCTCGCGCTGGACTACGATCAGCTGGTCGCCAAGCGCCCGCGGCGTGCCGACGCCGTCTTCGAGTGGCATCAGGACCTCGCCTACTGGCCCGTGACACCCGACACCCGCACGGCCTCGTTCTGGCTCGCGCTCGACCGCTCGACCGTCGAGAACGGCTGCTTGCACTTCGTCCCCGGCTCGCACCTCGAGCCCGAGCTGCGCGCCCACCGCCCGGCGCGCGGGGACCGCGACGAGTCCCACACGCTGTGCGCCGAGCTCGATGCCGCCCGTGACGAACTGCGCCCCGTCCCGATCGCGCGCGGCGACGTCACCGTGCACCACGAACGCACCCTGCACGGCTCGCCCGGCAACACGAGCCCCGGCTGGCGCCGCGCCTACATCGTGGCCTTTCGCGCCAAGGAGACGATCGCGGCCGAGCGCGCGCTCGGCTTCACCCACTCCCACAACGACGC
>JAJDEW010000172.1 GCA_029259595.1 Planctomycetota bacterium
TTGCATCGTGGGGTCGCGCACGATGCCGGGCGCGGCGGTGCTCGTTGCCCGTGCGGCCCAGCGCAGCGGTGCCGGGCTCGTCGAAATCGGCTGCCTGGACGCGGAGCTCTTCGCCGCCGTCGCCGTCGCGGCGCCCGAAGCCGTGCTCGGGGACTTCATCGGGCTCTTCGAGCCAGAGGGCGCGACGAGGGCTTCCGACAACGGGCCGGCCGCACGACTCTTGGCGCGCGGTCCACAGGCCGTGCTCTTCGGCTGCGGCTGCGGTGACGACGCGCGCACGCGGAACGTGCTGGCAGGCTTGCTCGCGTCCGAGCTCGTGGCGGGCCTCCCGCTCGTTCTGGACGCGGACGCCCTGAACGCGCTCGCCGGGGAGCCCGAGCGCGTGCGGGCCCGGAGCACGTCGTCCGTCGTCGTACTCACGCCGCATCCCGGTGAGGCGGCGCGGCTCCTCGCGCGCGACGTACCGCGTGATCCGGAAGGGCGACGCGCCGCGGCCCGGGAGCTGGCCGAGCGCTCTGGCGCCATCGTCTGCCTGAAGGGCCGCGAGACCGTGGTCGTCGCGGGTGCGCGTAGCGCGGTCAACTCGACGGGCAATCCGGGGCTCGCGACGGCGGGCTCCGGCGACGTGCTGAGCGGCATCCTCACGGCTCTGCTCGCCGTGACGCGCGCCATGCCCGAACACGACGCGTTCTCCGCCGCGCGCCTGGCCGTACACCTTCACGGTCGAGCCGGGGATCTCGCGGCGGAGACGATCGGCGAGCGCTCGCTCATCGCCTCCGACGTAATCGAAGCGTTGCCCCGAGCCTTCCGCGAGCTGCGGCGCTGACCCGGATGAAGGTCGCCGCACTGCTTTGCGCCCTGGCGGTGCTCCAAGGCGGAGACGATCCGATCGCGCGCGAATGGTTCGTGCGCCGCGCGGCGCTCTTTCCCGACGAGCACGCGGCCGAGCTCGTGCAGGCCGCCGCAGCGGAGGATTGGCGGGCGCGCCTCGACGCCTTCGACGCGCTCGCGCGCGCCGCATCGTCCTGGACGGAGGACGAGCCGTTCGACGCGTCCTGCGAGGCTCTCACGCTCGCGGGCCTCGTCGATCCGCACCCGAACGTACGTGCTGCGGCCTTGCGCGTCCTCGCGGAGCGCGGCCCGTTGGTCGTCCCGGACGAGGAGGTGACGCCGCGTCTCTTCGCGCTCGCCGATGACGTCCTGCCCCAGGTGCGCCACGAGCTCGTTCGTGCCCTCCTGCGGACCGGCTGGCCCGCCGGGCCCGCGCTGCTCGCCGGCCTCGCACGGGACGACGATGCGGACGTCGCGGAGGCGGCGCGCGCCGCGCTGTTCGCTTTCGGTCCGGAGGCCTTGGCAGCCCGCCTCGATGTGCTTGGAGACCTCTTCGACAGCGGCGACGAGGCGGCGTTGCTGGAGGCCTTCGTGAGTCTGTCCCGCAGCGGTCTGCACGAAGACCTGCTCGACGAGGCCGCACGGCTCGCGGCCAAGCTCGAGGACGAGCGCCGCGCGCGTTCGTGGCGCGCCATCGTCGAGGCCGTGCGCTACACGCGCTTCGGACACGGCGACGCTTTCCGCCTCGTCGACGGGTGGATCGGGTCAGGCGATTGGGAGCCGGCACGCCAACGGCTGTTGGCGGAGGCCGCACACCGCGCCGATTCGGACCTGCGCCTCGCCCTTCTGGAAGCGCTCGAGGACGTGGCGCTGCTTCGAGTCGGCGAGCCGGCGAAGTGGAACACGCATCCCGGCCTGTCGGCGGACCTCGAAGCGCGGCCCGGTGGCGGCACGACGAGGGTCTTTCATGCCTCGTTCGAGCTGGGGGAGGCGCTCTTGTGGGCGGCCGAGCCGGGCGAGGTGCTCGACCTGGCGTTCGCGCGCGAGCTCTCGCCCGTCGCGCTCGAGGTCCTGTTCGAGGGCCTGCTCGCGCTCGACGTGGCCTGGGACGCGGAGCGCGACCTGACCTGGCTACGCGGCGATCTTCCCGTCCACGTGCGTCGTGCCGCGATCGAGGCGATCGGACGGGCCTGGAGCAGCGCGGCCGACCCCGTTGCGCGCACGCTGCTCGAGGAGGCGCTGACCGATCCGGACCTGGCCAACGCGAAGAGCGCCTTTCAGACTCTGGGCTCGCGCGTGGACGAAGTGCAGCCCGCTCTGGTCGCGATGCACTCGCGCTGGCTCGAGCTCGAGCCCGAGGCGCGGATCGAGTTCTTGTCGTGGCTCCCGCCCGAGCTCGAACTCGGGCCCTTCCGTGACGACCTCGTGCGCATGCTCGCAGACGAAGCGCAGCGCGCGCTCGTCCTCGAGCATCTGGCGGCCTTCCGGTCCGATGACGCGCTGACGGAGGTCGTCTCGGATTGGCTCGCGCGGGACCTCGCGACCTTCGAACACGCGCGCACGGATCCGGCCGCCGCGCGCGGCCTGCGGATCCTCGAGTTTCGCGTCAAGGCGGCGCTCGATGCGCTGGCTCGCATGCAGCCGGACGAGAGCGTCCCGACCCTGCTGCGCGTGCTCGAGCGCACGTCGGGAACCAGCGAGGAGATCGGCAAGACCGCCGCCGCCTGCTTGGCGCGTCGACCGGAGGGGCGCTCGAGCCTCTTCGCCTTCCTCGGTCGTGACGTGCTGCGACGCGTCCGGATCGAGGCGGCGCTCGGTGCGGCGCGCGCGCCCTGGGAGCAGCTGGATGAAACCCGACGCAGGCTGTTGCATGAGGCCTTGATCCGCGACTACGACGAGGCCGCGCGCGACCTGCGCACGCGCCTGATCGACGCGCTGGCGGCGCTGCCCGGAGACGAGGCCGGCCGCTTCCTGGCCGAGCGCGCCGTTCGTTCGACGGTCGCACGCGAGGAACGCGTCTCGCTCCTGCACGCCTTGCACGAGCGTGCGGAGACCGGTGACGCGCGCGCCCTCGAGACCTTGCGGTGGACCGCGCTCGAGGGGGACGACATCGAGCTGGTGCGCACCGCGCTCGCGTTGCTGGGCAAGCTCGCGAGTCCGACCGTGCACGCCGAGCTCGAGGCCTGGACGCTCGCGCTGGCGAGCGGAGAGCTCGAAGGCACTCCCGCCGAGGGTCGCGGGGCGGCGGTACGTGCGACCCTGCGCGAGGACCTCTTCGAGGCGCTCGCGCGCCGGCCCGAGCTCTTGTCGGAGACGCCGATCTTCGAGGAACTCTGGCTGCGCGCGCCGCTCGAGGCCGCGGCGGAAACGCTGCGCGAGCGCTTCCGCGACGCGCGCGGCCCGTCGGTCGCCTTCCGCTGGCGCAGTGAGCTGGCCCTGGCGCGCGCCTTGGCCGCAGTCGGACGCCTGCGGGTCGCGCTGGACGGCCCGCCGTTCTGGCGCCTGGATGGACGACTCCTGCTCCACCTCGGGGGTGGTCTGCCCGGGACCGAGACGGCGGGTCCTTCGACACCGCCTGGGCGCGACCCCGCGCGTGAAAGCGGCGAGCTCTTCGTGCGCGCCGGGCGGGGTGCCCTGCTCGGCGAGCAGCGGCCGGACCGCGAGGCGCTGGGGCGGGCGCGCGCCCATCTGCTCGGCTGTGCCTTTCGGGCCGGGCGCTGGCGAGCGGCCGAGCGGCTCGCGCTGGCGGTGCTCTGCGAGCGGCGCACCGGCGAGCTGCCGGAAAGCGCTTGGCTGCAGTCCTTCGGCTATCGAACCGCGACCGTCGATCCGCTCGCACGGCTCGAGAGCCTCGTGTTCCAGGCCCGCGCGCAGGCCGCCCTCGACGCGGGGCTCGAGCCCGAGGCGCGCGCGCTCGCGCTCCAGGCCCGTGCGCGCCTCGGCGACTCGCGGCTCGCACGCCTGGCCCAGGAACGCTTGGAAGCACGCCTGCCCTGACGAGTCCCGGTTCGTTCGAAGCGATCGGCGCGGTCGGTGGTTCGACGGCCCCGACTTCGGTAGAGTCGGCCACAGACCCGAGCGAGACCCCATGAGCACCACCACGAAGCCCCACGAGCCGACCGTTTGCAACGACGCCCCGAAAGCCCATGTCGGGACCCTCGACGACGGCATCGGCTTCATCGCCCTCGTCGACCGGATGCAGGAAGACTCCGCGCTGAAGGTCGTGAACGCGGCGCGCATCTCCTACAGCCGGAAGAAGGAGGTCTTCGACAAGGCGGACGAGAAGCTCGCGCGCTTCCTCTGGGTGCACGGACACACCTCGCCCTATCGTCACACGTTCTACACCTTCCACTGGAAGGCGCCGCTGTTCGTGTTCCGGCAGGCCTTCAAGTACCAGGTGGGGTCCACGTGGCGTGAGTACGAGGCGGAAGGCGCCTCGATCTCGCTCGAGGTCTTCGACACGTTCTTCGACACGGACAAGGGCTGCAGCTGGAACGAAGTCTCCGGCCGCTACGTCGAGTGGACCCCCGAGTTCTACGTGCCGAGCACGATGCGCGCGAACCCCTCACACGGGAACAAGCAGGCCTCGGTCGAGCTGCCTGCCGACTTCGATCACGAAGGCGAGCACAAGGCTATGCTGGCGGAGTGCGAGAACGCCTTTCGGCTGTACCGCGAACGGCTCGAGCGCGGAGTCGCGAAGGAAATCGCGCGCATGTGCTTGCCGCAGAACCTCTACACGCAGGCCTACTGGACGGTTTCCCTGCAGGGAGTGATCCACTTCCTCTCCCAGCGCATGAAGGCCGACGCCCAGTACGAGATTCGTCGCTTCGCGGAGGGCGTGTACGAGCTCTTGGCGGACGAGCTCGGCCGCATGGGACTCTCGCGCGAAGTCTTCGAGGCCAGCTGAGCCGGGCGGCGCGCGGACGAAGCCGATGTCCGTCGTCTCGATTCGCGTCGCGGAGTCCTACGCGGACCTCTATGCCCTGCACGACCTGGCGGGGGTCGTCTTCGGGCGGCCGGACGCCCCGCGGGTCTCGATCGCGAACCGCGCACGCCGGTTGGCCTGCCCGCGTCGCAACCAGGCCGCCGGCTGGGTGCTCGAGGAGGACGGACGCATCGTGAGCGGGTTGCTGTGCTATCCGCTGGCCTTCGAAACCGCCGCCGGCGAGCGCCGCCCCGGTTTCGGACTCGGCGCCGTCGCGACGCTGTCCGAAGCGCGCGGGCGCGGCCATGCCTCGTTGCTCTGCGCACACGTGGCCGAACGGGAAGGCGAGTGCGGACGCTCGCTCGGGCTGTTGTTCTCCGCCGTCGCGCCGGCCTTCTACGAGCGCCTCGGCTACCGCGAGATCCGAGCTTTCGACCATGTCACGAAGCGCCTCGACGAGCTCGCTTCGAGCGGGCCCCGCGCGGTCTGGAATCCGATCGATCCGCGGCGCTCGCTCGCGCACCTCGCGAGCTTGCACGACGCGGCGCACGCGGGACGGCTCCACCTCGCCCGCGACGAACGGAGCTGGCGCTGCTCCCTGGAGGCCGGCTCGAGCGACCGCTGGCTCGCCCTGGGCGACCCGGACGGCGCCTTCGAGGGCTATGCGCGCTTCGGAGTCGACGGTGTCGTCTTCGACCTGGTCGAGCTGGTCCTGTCCGATCCGGCGCTCGAGGCGCGGGCCCTGCGCGGGCTCGCCGCGCTGGCCTTGGAGCTCGAGTGCACGAAGCTCGGTTCGTGGCTGGCCCCTTCCGAATTCGTCGCCGGCTGGTTCGAGGACGCGGGCCGGAGCTCGACGCTTCCGATGCTCTTCGACGGAAGCGGCGCTCGTCCGACCTTGGAAGGGGCGGTCTTCCACTCCTCCGAGCACTTCTGAGCACCCGGCTCGCCCACGCCTGGCCCATCGTGGGCGGCCGTGGCATAGTCAGCGCGGCGCCTCGATTCCGTGGTGCCAGGCCTCTCTCCTCCCACGAATGCCGTTGCGCTCGATGTCGACCTTGAACCGCTCCCGACTCCTGCGCGTTGGGAACCTGGTGCGGAGTCCTTCGATCATCACCGCCGTGGTCGCGGTGGGGCTCGCGGGCTCGTTCCAGGGTGAGCCCGCGACCGTGTCCCGGCCCGTGGCCCAGGACGAGCTGGCCGCTACACTCGCCGCGGAGGGCATCGCGCTCGATCGCGAGGCGGGGTTGGTCTCGATCGGGGCGGAGATCCTCGTCCGCGACGAGTTGTTGGAGTACCTCCTGGTCGGGCCGCGCGGGCAGACTCA
Organism: Planctomycetota bacterium; assembly: GCA_029259595.1. Classification (GTDB taxonomy): domain Bacteria; phylum Planctomycetota; class UBA1135; order UBA1135; genus OFTM43. Next base: position 6,081 of record JAJDEW010000172.1, read on the forward strand.
CGAGAGTTTGCTCGTCACGACGGTCCGCCCGAGCCTCTTGAACGCAGCGCTCTTGACGTTGGGCGTCGAGCCGGGCACGAACGCGCGCTGGTCGCCGCCGACGGATGACGGTCGCGAACAGCCGGTCGTCGCGCCCACCGGCGACGGCTTCGAGCTCTGGCTCGCCTGGCGCGAAGACGACGAGGTCTATCGCTACCGCGTGGACGATCTCGTGACGAACCTCTCGACCGGGCGCAACATGCCGCGTCACCGTTGGGTCTTTTTGGGTTCGCGCTTCGCCTCGCTCGGAGAGGGAGACGAGGAGGTCTTTCTCGCCGACGTCGAAGGCAACCTGGTGAACATCGCCTACTTCTACGAAGGCAACACGCTCCTGACCGCGGCGCTGGAGGCCTGCGCCGACCAGACCATCTGGGTCGCGAATGCCTGGCTCCTGCCACCCCGAGGAAGCGCGGTTCGACTGATCTTCGCCCGCGACGCGTTCGTGAGCTGGCCGCAAGGCTGGAGCGAGGGCTTGCCTCGGCACACGCGCGCAAAGCCGGACGACAGACCTGGCGCGGCCGGTGCGAAGTAGCGGCTGGCGTCAGCACGACCTGCGTGGCGAGGCGCCGCGTCCGACGTCAGTGACCTCCGTCGTGCGGCGCGTCCACGCGAGCCTGCTCTTCGCACGCGCCGGAGAGAGCGTGCTCCTCGGAGCCGCTTCCGCGCTCTCCGTGGCCGCCGCCGCGGTGGCCGGTGGACGCGCACCCCTCGAGCGCGATGTCGTGCTGTTGGCCTTCTTGACGGCGCTCGCATGCGCCCTTGCGTGGGCGCTCGAGCACCGCCTCCGCGCGGAGGACGTGGCGCGCAAGATCGATCGCCGGCTGCGCCACCAGGGTGGCCTCGTGACTGCCTACGAGCTCGAAGGCCGTGCCGCGGATTCGGACATGGCGAAGCTCGTCCGCGAGCGCGTCCTGCGTCGTCTGCGCTTCGCCGAAGCCCTGCGGGCGCTCTTTCCCTCGCTCTTCTTGCCGGTTGCGGCGCCGCTCGTGGGGGCCTTCTGTCTCGTGCTCGCGGTCGAATCCGCGCGACGACCCGAGAGTGCGGCGGTCGATCTGGCCGGGCTGGGCGAGGGGCTCTCGGGACACCTGGCGGGCCTCGCGGCCGACGTCCTGGAGGCGGGCGAGGACGGAGCGCTCGACCCGTCCGAGGTCGCGGCGCTCCTGGCGGTGCGCAACGAGGCCCTGGCCCTGGCGGGCAAGCTCGCCGCCGGAGCGAGCGAACCGGAGCTGGCGGAGCAGCTCGAGCAGCTGGATCGCGACATCGCCGACCTCGCGCCGACCTTGGCCGCGCGACCCGAACTCGACCGGAGCCTGGGCGACGCCCGCACCTGGGCCGATGCGGCTCGGATGGAGCTCGAACGTCGACGCCCGGGGGGTGGGGATGGAGTGACGGGGTCCGACGCGCCCGCTGTGCCCGGGGCGGACGCGGCGCAAGCTGCTCCCGTCGCTCCCGCGCTTGTGGGGGACGCGGCAAACGGCACAATGGCGGGCTCGCCTTCCGAGGCTCCGGGCCTGACCGACGGTCGTGGCGCGGCGACGGAAGGCGCCCGGCAGACCGGTGGACGCCCCGAGACGGGAACCACGGCGGGGGTCCACTGGCCGAGGCAGCACGACGCCGTCGTGCGGCTCTGGGTCGAGGCCCGGCGCCGAGCGATGGAAGTGCGCGATTGAAGGAACAAGAACGAGGTGCCCTCGGAGTCTGGCTGGTCGGTGCGCGTGGCGCCGTGGCCACGTGCGTGGCCTACGGCCTCGAGGGCCTGCGCTCGGGGCTGCTCGAGCCGACCGGGATCGCCACGGAAACGGAGCCTTTCGCCGGACTCCCGCTACGGGACTTCGGGGACATGGTGCTCGGGGGACACGAGATCACGTCCCAGAAGCTCGACCGCTCGGCGGCCGATCTGGTTCGGCACGGCATCCTGAGGCCCGAGCTCGTGGCGGCGTCGACGGTCGAGGCGGCGGCGTACGACGCGCGCATTCGCCCCGGCCTGCTCGATGGTCCCGACGTGGGGCGCGCCGACCTCGATCCCGCCGCGGCGACCTTGAGCGGCACGTCGCCGCGCACCCAGGTCGAAGGCCTGCGCGCCGACATCGACGCGTTCCAGCGCACGAACGAGCTCGAGCGTGTCGTCGTCGTCTACCTCGCGAGCACCGAAGCGTGGCGCGACGAGAAGGACAGCTGGCAGGACCTCGCCGCTTTCGAGCGTGCGCTGGACGAGGGTAGCGAGCTACCGGCCTCGTGCCTGTACGCGTACGCGGCGTTGACTGGGGGGCATCCCTTCGTGAACTTCACGCCCAACCGGGGCGCCTCGATCCCGGCGCTGCGCGAGCTGGCACGGATGAAGGGCGTGCCGCACTGCGGCAACGACGGGAAGACGGGAGAGACGTTGCTCAAGACGACGCTCGCGCCGATGTTCCTCGCGCGGGCGCTCAAGGTGCACGCCTGGCAGGGCTACAACATCCTCGGAAACAAGGACGGCGCGTCGCTGGCGGACCCGGTACGACGCGAGGCCAAGCTGCGCAACAAGGATCACGTGCTGCGAGCGATCCTCAAGCAACCCCAGATGCACTCCGAGGTCGGGATCGATTTCGTGCCGTCGCTGCACGACTGGAAGACCGCCTGGGACTTCATCCACTTCGAGGGGTTCTTGGGCGCGAAGATGAGCCTGCAGTTCACCTGGACGGGCAGTGATTCGGCCCTGGCGGCACCGCTCGTCATCGACCTCGTTCGGCTGGCGGACCTCTCCGCCGCGCGAGGCGAGGCAGGGGAGATGGCCCATACGGGCTGCTTCTTCAAGGCGCCGATCGCCGGGGGCACACACGACTTCCACGCCCAGTTCCAGGCGCTGCTCGAGTACGCGGCAAGAAAGGTCTGACGACGAGCCCGGGCTCGGGCGAAACAGCGGAGCGTCGAGGCGACGCCGAACACGACGATGAATCACGACGAGCTCGCGAAGTCCTTGAAAGCCGCGCTTGCCGACTGTCGTCAGCGCGTCGACGCCTTTCTGGCCCTGCCGGCCGAGGCCCCGTTCGAAGAGGTGGTCCGGGCCTTCGATCGGATCGGAGCGCCCTTGAACGGGCCGTCGGGTCGCATGGGGCTCTTCGTACACGTTCACCCCGACGGCGCGCTGCGCGCCGTGTGCGAGGAGCTCGAGCAGGAGGTCAGTCGCCTGGGCTCGGAGCTCGCGCTGCACCGGGGTCTCTGGCAGCGACTGAAGGACGTCGAACCCGGCCCGGAGGCGCAGCCGGACGAGGTGCGCCTGCACGAGCACGGGCTGCGTGACTTCCAGCGCAGCGGAGTCGACAGGAGCGAGGCCGAGCGCAACCGGATCCGGGCTCTTCAGGAGGAGCTGGTGCTCATCGGCCAGGAGTTCGACCGCAACATCGTCCAGGGCGGAGCCGAGTTCGTGATCGCGGACGGACACGCCGGACTCGAGGGGTTGCCCGCGGACTTCCTGCGCTCCCATCCCGAACGCGAGGACGGCTCGGTCGTGCTCAGCACCGATCCCACGGACCGGATCCCGTTCCTCTGCTACGCCAAGCGCGGGGACCTGCGCCGAAGCTACTATCGCCTGTCGTTGAATCGGGCCTGGCCCGAGAACGACGAGGTCCTCGCGCAGTTGCTCGCAAAGCGCCACGAGCTCGCACGCGCGATCGGGTACGACAACTGGGCGGACTACGTCACCGAGGACAAGATGACGAAGAGCGCCGGAGAGGCACGGCGCTTCCTCGAGCGGGTGCTCGGCCTGGTGGAGGCGCGTGCGCGCGCCGAGGCCGAGGAGCTCCTGGAGCACAAGCGTCGAAGCGAGCCGGAGGCCACGTCGGTCGATGACTCCGAGCGCATGTTCCTCGTCGAGGAGATCAAGCGGCTGCGCTACGGCTTCGATTCGCAGGAGGCGCGCGGCTACTTCCCCTACGCCAGGGTCAAGGCCGGCGTGCTCGCGACCAGCGCCCGCCTGTACGGCATCGAATTCCAGCGCCGGGAGGACGAGCCCGTCTGGCACGAGAGCGTCGAGTGCTACGACATCGTCGACGACGGGAAGACGATCGCGCGCTTCTTCCTGGACATGCACCCGCGGGACGACAAGTACAAGCACGCCGCCATGTTCCACCTGGCCGAGGGCGTCCAGGACGAGCGACTGCCCGAAGCCGCTCTGATCTGCAACTTTCCCGAGCCCACGGACGGTGACCCGGCCCTGCTCCTGCACGACCAGGTGACGACCTTCTTTCACGAGTTCGGGCACCTCCTGCACCAACTCTTCGCCGGACGGCAGCGCTTCCTGCACTTCTCCGGGATCAGCACGGAGATGGACTTCGTCGAGGTTCCGAGCCAGATGTACGAGGAGTGGGCCTGGAACGAGGACGTCCTCGCGACCTTCGCGCACCATCACGAGACCGGCGAACCGATCCCGTCCGAGCTTGTGGCCCGCATGCGCGCGGCCGACGAATACGGCAAGGGACTGCACGTGCTGCGTCAGTTGGTCTTCGCGCTGCTGTCGCTCTCCGTCTACGACTGCGACCCGACGGGCCTCGATGTCGGGGAGCTCGTTCGCGAGCTCCATGCCGCCCATTCGCCGCTCGAGCCGGTCGAAGGCACGAACTTCCACGCGGCCTTCGGACACCTCAACGGCTACTCGGCGATGTACTACACCTACATGTGGTCGCTGGTCATCGCCAAGGACCTGTACAGCCGCTTCGAAGCCGACCCGATGGACAGCGCGACGGCCAACGCCTACCGCACGGAGATCCTGGAGCCGGGCGGATCCCTGGACGCCAACGTGCTCGTCAGGGGCTTTCTGGGGCGCGACTACGGGACCGCTGCCTTCGAGCGCTGGCTCACGAGCTAGCCCTGAAATAAGCGCTCAGCGAGCGCTTGTCCCTCGTAGCGGTGCCTCGGCGGTGGTGATCGACCGATTGGCTGGCTGGGGTTGGAGAATCGGCGTGCTGGATTCGGGTTGAAGCCCGTCTGAGCTCGTCGTCGCG
>JAJDEW010000173.1 GCA_029259595.1 Planctomycetota bacterium
GCTGCGTTGGCCTCCAGAGTCGTCGCGTCGATCCCAATCGTCTTCCCGCGCAAAAGGCCGCGCTTCTCGAGGATCTCCAGCACCATCTGAAAGACGGCTTGGTGCACTTCGACATCCAGACGTTGGCGGATCCGGCACAGGCTCGAGCTGTCCGGCGTCGACTCGTCCAGCGCAAAGCCCAGGAAGGATCGCAACGCAAGTGAGTCCGCGCAGCGCCATGCGATCCCACGTTCCGAGGAGATTCCCTCGAAGTACCCGACCAGGAGCATTCGAAAGTACACGCCGGGCGGCACGCTGGGACGGCCCTTGCCCTTGGCGTAGTACGGACCGCAGAGCTCCTCCGCGCGTGAATCGAACTCCGCATCCCTGAGCACCGCGTTCAATCGCTCGTAGAACGGGTGGCCCGGAGACTGCGCCAGGTGGGTCGTCGGAAGCCAGAGATCGCTCTTCCGCTCCCTCTCTCGTTTGCCCATCGACATCAGGTCATCCTCCTGCCACACCCTATTTGGGTGCGCCTACGGAGTCACCGGCGTGGGCGGTTCAGCGGCCTGCTAGGGCCGGAGCGCCCAGTTCCGTACCGCGTGGTTCGAGCGCCTCAGGGGGATTGGGGCGGCTCGTTGCTCGGCGAGGGAATGCTGCGGAGCTGCCTCAGGGCAGCATCGGGAAGGAGGGCTGCGGGAGGGGGGTGTCGTCTTGCATGGTCGGCTTCCGTGGTGTGGAGCTGGAGGAGTTGGCGCAAGGGGAGTGCCGAGGCGCTCGCAGCGGGTTGAGGGGCGCGACGTGGCCTTTGGGGCGGGGCGTGTCTGGATTCCGGACGCGGGTCCAGGGGATCGACGCGCGGGGACGTCCGTCGAGGGGCGTTCAGAAGGCCAGGCTGAGGCCGAAGTTCACCCAGGTGAGGTCGAGGTCGTCGCTGCGGTCGTAGATGCTCGCGCCGAGGTTGTAGTCGCAGGGTTGGCCGAACATATCGACGTCGAACCAGAAGACCTGTAGGGCGATCATGTGTCCGTCGAAGTCTCCCAGGTCCGGGTCGGAACTCTGCAGGGGGCGCGTGGCGGGGAAGCTCACGCCGAAGAAGTCGGCCTCGGACTGGGTGTAGTAGCGGTAGCTCGGCTGGAGGATGACGCGTTGGCCATCGAGGGCGTGGGAGTAGCGCAGCTCGAGGGTATGCGCGTCGATGCCCCAGGTGTCGTCGTAGAACCGGTAGGAGAGCTCGACCGCGTCTTCCGCGAACACGGCGTGCTTGTAACGCAGGGTCGCCGACTGTCGGTTGCGGGTATCGGGCACGCGCTCGAACTCGCGGACGCCGCCGGCTTGCACCGCGTTGAACGAGGTCGCCAGGAAGCCGCGCTGGTAGCCGTAGAAGACGTCCAGGTGAAGGAGCGCCAGGCGCGAGAGCACCTGGGTCCACGAGACGCGGGTCGAGAACGTGTTGCGGTCCTCTTGGCCTTCGTCGACGCCATCGAAGCGCACGACGCGAACGATGTCGCGGTAGCTCTGCAGGTGCAGACCGAGGCGCACGTTGTCTTCGAGGAACGAGCGCGTGAACAGCGCCGAAGCGCCACGCGAGCGGTAGGCGTACTCGTTCGCGAAACTGCCGTCCAACGTGACCGACAGGTCGTCGTCGTAAGTGTGGCTCCAACCGAGCGACGCGCCGAGCCGCCCGGGGTTCTCACCGGAGGCGCCCGTCAAGGCGCCCGCGTCCTGCACGGCGTCGTAGGACGCGGCCGAGATGACGTCGGCGAGCAAGCGCACGTGCAAGGCGTCCCGTGCACCGATGTGCTTGTCGACCAGGAGCACGGTCTCGACGATCGACGCGTCCTCGTCGAGGAACGGGTTGCCGCCGTCGTCGTCTTGGCGGTAGTAGGTGCCGTGGAGGGCGAAGCGGTCGGGGGGCACGACGTCCTCGGCCTGGGCCAGGAGCCCGGGCGCGAACCCGGCGGAGACCGCGAGCGCGACCAGCGTCCCGACCGACGGACGCCTCAATGACAGCCGCACCCGCCCGCCCCGGCGGAGGAAAAGCCCCCCATGGCCGCTTCGCGCGGCGTCAGGACGTGCTCGCGCAGCTCGGCCTGCAGCGGATCGAGCTCGAACCCCATGGTCCGATCGGACAGCCGTTCGCGCTCGTAGAAGCGCACGTTGCGACAGGAGGTCGAGCCACCGACCCACAGGACCAGGGCCAGGGGGAGAGCGGGAAGGAGCCGTCGGGCGCGGGCGGTCGAGGGGGCGCGAGCCATCGCCGGGGCATTCTGCCGCCCGATCCCGGCCCGGGCAAACGCGCCCCGAGCCTGCCCGCGGTCCCTGCTCGCGGTCCCTGCTCGATCCCCCCTTCGCCCCTCGGTCGGCCCCGAACGGAGCTCGCGCGGGCCCCGCCGAGGCCCCCGGGCCAGCTCCCGGGCCTGTTCACGGGCCAGGCTCCACGGAACCCAGGCACCTGCCCGCCGTCCTAGCTCCCGGGTGCTCCGTGGCTCGGGAGTGTGTCCGCGGCGGCCGATCGGCCCCTGGCACGCTCCCGAGGCGATCGAAGGACCCCGGGTTCCGCCGGTCTTCGCTACGATGAGCGGCCAGCACCCCGCCCTCCTCCCCCGTTCGCAGCCACGAACGATCCGGCCGGCCAGGCGACCCGCCCCGACCGCGCCCCCTCCCTTCGTTCCCTCCACGAGCCCTGCCTCCATGAATGCACGCTCTCTCGCCCTGCTCCCGCTGTTCTCCCTGCCCCTCGCCGCTCAGATGGCCACGCACGACGTGCGCCCCTCGCCGCTCCTCCCGGGCGAGCAGATCAGCGAGAAGGGCATCTTCCTCGAAACCAACTTCGCCGTCCTCGAGGGCGTCGAAGAGCTCGCGACGCTGACCCTGTTCGGCGTGACCGTTCCGACGGCGACGGGCTTCGAAACGATGGACCTCGACCTGCGTCGCGTCGACGCGATCGCCGACAACGCCGAGGTGTGGGTCGACGGTGAGCTGGTCGGAGGCGCGGAGATCCTGCGCCAGGGCGTGACGTCCTGGACGGGCACCGTCTACGGCGACCCGGACTCCGACGTCGCGCTCTCCTTCACGCCGACCGGCGCCTGGGGTTGGGTCTACCAGGGCGGAAGCTATGCGCACTTCACGCCGGCGCCGGTGGACGGGACCGATTGGCTCCAGGGCCGCAGCCTCGCGGTGCACGCGTCGGACCCGCTCATGACGGACGGTCCGGAGTGGACCTGTGCCGGCCCGATCGTGCCCGACGGCGTGGACGACTCGATGAGCGAAGTCCCCCCGCCGGCTTCCTATCTCTCGACCAACGCCCGCCTGGCGCTGATCGCGGTGGAGACCGACTTCCAGCTCTACACGCGCTTCAACAACCTGACCGCCGAGCAGAACTACGTCGTCGCACTCTGGGCCACGATCACCGATCGTTACGAGACTCAGACGGGCACGACCATCGAGCTGCCCTACCTCGGCTTCTACACGACGTCCAACGATCCCTGGACCGGCCAGAGCGGCGGCTCGATCGGGATGCTGAACCAGTTCCGGGCCAGCTGGGCCAACAACATCCCCAACGGCGCGCACCTGGCGCACTTCATGAGCGGTGCCGGCCTGGGCGGCGGCGTCGCGTACCTCGGCGTCCTCTGCAGCCAGGCGCTCGGCTTCGCGGTCAGCGGCAACCTGTCCGGCAACACCCCGTTGCCCGTCGTCGCACCGCACCCGGCGAACTGGGACTTCATGGTCGTGGCCCACGAGACCGGCCACAACTTCGGAACGACGCACACGCACAGCTACTGCCCGCCGCTGGACGAGTGTTACGCCGATCCGATGGCGTGCTCGGACGGCGGTGGCTGCGGCTCGGGCACGATCATGAGCTATTGCCACCTGTGCTCGGGCGGCATGAACAACATCCAGCCCCGGTTCCACCCGTCGACGGCGATGCGGATGATGAACTCCGTTCAGGTCAGCTGCCTGCCGGCCTGCACGAACTGCAACGACGGCTCGATCTCCGTCGAGTACGCGGCGGACGTGACCATGGGCGGCAACCCGCTGACGGTGAACTTCACGGATCTCTCCACCGGCACGGTCACGGCCTGGGAGTGGAACTTCGGCGACGGCACGACCTCGAACCAGCAGAACCCGACGCACGTCTTCACGCGGCCGCGTCCGTTCTCCGTCAACTTGACCGTCTCCGGACCCGGCGGCTTCGACGCCGAGTATCGCTACGCCTACATCAACGTCATCACGCTCACCCAGATCTCGGCGGTCACACCGAACGTCGTCCCGCCGTTGACGCCGGGCACGGACGAGTTCATCACGATCACGGGGCAGGGCTTCACGCCGAACTCGGTGGTCCAGCTCGACGGGGTGCCGCTCACGACTTCCTACACGCGCGTCAACTCCACGACGATCCAGATGGATCTGCCGCTCACGTCGCTCGGCGCCCACGACATCACGGTCGTGAACGACGGCGGAACGGACACGGAGCAGATCGTCGTGCAGACCAGCACGACACCGATCCTGCAGGTCGGAGACGGCGACGAACCGGCCCAGGTCTTCACGAATCCCGGCTTCCCGCTGACCGTGGCCGGCCCGCCCTTCAGCTTGCAGCTCGCGATCGTGTCGCCCTCGAACCTGCCCAGCGTCCTGCCGGGCAAGTTCAGCCTCATGATCGGCAACGGCTTCTCCCAGAACACGAACCTGGGGCCGCTCTTCCTCGACGACAACGGCCTCGCGCAGGTCGCGATTCCCTTCAGCGGCGTCTTCAACCTGACGGTCTACCTGCAGACCCTGCAGGTGAACCTGCCGCTGCCGGCCGGCTATCCGTGGCCCGCCAGCAACGCCCAAGAAGCCTTCATCTGGTTCTGAGAGCCGACGCGCGTCGGCCCTGAACCGCAAACCGGGCTCGCCGTCCGGCCTCCCCTGCGTCCCCGGACGCAGAAGGGGCTGGAAGGGCGGGCCCGGTCTCGTGTCCTCCCCATGAATTCCGGAGAGTGCCCAGAGCGACGGAACCCTGCCAAGGCAGCCTGAGTCCTAGCAGTCTGATGAAAAAGTGCTTCGGATGCGATGCATGTGACCGGGAGGCCCGGCAGGTGCGCGAGAACGCAGGCGAATCGGTAGATTCGGCGAGGCTCTCGTGTGCCGGCCGGGCTTTCCGGACGCATGCAGCGCGCCGGATGACTTTTTCA
>JAJDEW010000174.1 GCA_029259595.1 Planctomycetota bacterium
GCGAGCGCCGAAGAGGTCTACCGACACACGTACCCGCGCGTGCTCGATCGCAACCGGATCTACTACGAGCGCTATCCCGAGGACGTCGAGCGCGTGCGAGCGATCACGACCCTGCTCGAGGCGGGCGACGTGCGCCTGCCATCGGGCGATCGACTGACGAAACGACGCTTCCAGTCGCTCGGTGGACAGCTCGGATTCAGCGACGGCTTCGAAACACTCCACTACCTCGTCGAGGAGGCGTTCGCGGAAGGCTCCGACGGCTTCGACCTGTCGTACGGCTTCCTGCGCGGCTTCGAGAACGCGCTCCACTTCGACACGAACCCGATCTACGCGCTGCTGCACGAGGCCTGCTACACGCAGGGTTCGGCCTCGCGTTGGGCCGCCGAACGGGTCCGCGCCGAGTTTCCGATCTTCGATGCGGAGGACGGGCCCTTCCTGTTCACGGGGGAGATGATCTACCCCTGGATGTTCGAGGACATCGGCGTCCTGCGGCCGCTGCGGGAGACGGCCGAGCTCCTGGCGCAGCACGAGGACTGGCCCGAGCTCTACGACAGGACGGCCCTGGAGACGAACAAGGTGCCCGTCGCCGCCGCCGTGTACTACGACGACATGTACGTCGACCGTGAGCTGTCGCTCGCGACCGCCCGCGCGGTCCCCCGCGTCAAGACCTGGATCACGAACGAGTACGACCACAACGGCCTGCGCGCCGACGGCGAACGCCTGCTCGACCGTCTCCTGGCGCTGCTCGCCAGCGCTTGAACGGCTCCGTCCGAAGCTGCTGCGAAGAACGCCGCCCGGTGCCCAGCGCTCGAACGGTTACGGCAGGCTGAACCAGCGGATGACGAAGTCGTTCTTGTCGCCGTCGTGGTTCCAGTCGTGCCGGTCGCGAACCTCGTTGGCCTGGTACGCGACGCCGAACGAGCCCCCGGCTACGACCTTGCCCGGTGGGTCGTTGGTGAAGTTGTTGTTCTTCAACGTCGCGATGTAGCGCGTCTTGCGCTGCGTGTCGATCTGGGTCCGGAAGAGGACGATGTCGTTGCGGTCCCGGTCGCCGTTGTAGTCCCTAAAGTTGTTCTGTTCGCTGACCCGAAAGAAGGCGATGCCACCGGCCAGGACGAGGCCGGCATCGAACGAGTCCGTCGCGATCGGCGCGCCCGGAAAGTCCAGGTCATCGAAGTCGATCGGGTCGAAGCGCGCGAAGACGGCGATCGAATCGAGGATGTCGGAGTCCGAGGAGTTCAGGGGCGCCCCGAAGACGACTTCGGCAAAGGACAGGAGCAAACGGCCGTTCTCCCGGTCCTCTTTCATCCAGTTCACGCCCGCCGGCTGGAAGCCCGTCGTACCGTGGTCGAGGCTCCACCTGGCCGCTGCCCCGTCGTTCGGATTCAGGATGCCGAGCAGGTTGTTGAACCCGGTATCCGGATCTCCGTCGAGATCGCGTCCGTCGGTGTTGTCGTTCAAGACCACGATGAAGCGATCGTTCAGGTCCGAGGCTCCCTTGGCCTCGCCTTCCGCCTGACGCATCGCGAACAGCTGGTTGATGTTGTTGAAGGGCAGCACGGGGGTCGTGGCCTCGCACCACCGAAAGACGAAGTCCTCCTGGTCCTGGTTGTTCGGATCGTCGAGGTCGTCGATGTTGAGCGAGCACGTTCCCTCGTCCTCCTCGAAGCTCAGCGTTCCGACCCAGCCCTGGAAGCCGCCCGTGCCGGGAACGGCCAGGATGCGATCGGACCCGACGAGCCCCGTGTTGACCGCCGGATTGGCGCCCGGGTTCGGGAACCATGCCGCGAAGTGCAGGAAGAACAGCACGTTGTCGTTCGTGTCGGTGTCCTCGAGGCCCGCACAATGCGCCGGCTGCCAGGCGGGGTCGAAGAGGATCGGATCGTTCAGGTTCGTGCCGCCCTGGGAGGCCTCCTCGACGAGGAAGCCGACGAGGTAGTCGTTGGGAGCGGTCTCGCGCGCGCGGATCGGCACGGACTCGCCGCTGACGGCGAGCCCCACGTTACGGATCGTGCCGATCGGATCGTTGGCATCGAAGAGCGCCAGGACGTGCTGGTCCGTCAGGTCCAGGTCGCTGTTCAGGTCGGCCCCCTCGACCGCCTCGTCCAGAAGCAGGAAGACGAGCCCTTCGTCGCTGCCGCGGATGATCGGATCGAGCGTGCTGATCCCATCGACGTTCTGCACCCGTACGACCGTGGTCGGGGCGGCGACATCGACGTAGGAGAAGGTCGTGTCCGGCGCGAACAGCGGGATCGCGGGAGCATCGACGAAGTAGAGCCGATCCCCTTCGATCAGGATGGGACGTCGGCCGCGCTGGCTCAGGTTCGCGACATACGAGAGCCCCTGTCCACGACGCCAGTGCAGGAGCACCTGGTCGTCGAGCAGGATGTCCCCGCTCCAGTCCCGTCCGTCCTCGTCCTCGGAGGTCACGAGGTAGATGTCGTCGCCCAGGATGGCGATCTCCTCGGCCGCGACACCGAGGCTGATCTGCTGTTCGGCCGCCATGTCGACCAGCACCGCGACGAGGTCCTGGACGTCGCCGTCCCGGTTCGCGTCGCGTCCGTTCGGACCGGTGGCCGCCTCGCTGCCGAGGTAGGCCAGCCAGCGTCCCTCGACAATCACGAAGGGATCCTGCGTGCACGCGAAGCGGGTCGAGCGCGGCTCGAAGGGCCCGGGCCCCCCACCGCCGTCCTCGAGATAGGAGCACGAGGCCGCTGCGCAGAGCGTCAGGAGGAGGGGAAGGCGACCGTGCGCCCGGATCCCGGACCGGAGGCGGGAGGGGAAGGAGAAAGACATCATGGCGAGGAGAGCCGTGGGGACCCACATCCCCTTTCGGACCGATCGGTCCCGGGGTTGACCCCCGGCGCGCCCATCTTACGGACCGGTGGGGCCGTTTCGTCCCCTGGAACCTCGCCGGGCCCCCGCGGTTGCGCACCGCCAGCGCGGAACCGACAGCCGCCGTGGCCGGAACGCGCCCGAGCCGTCCTCAGCCCCCGATGCGCAGGCTCAGCGCCCGATGCGCAGGTGCAGCCCCTCGGTCAGGCTGAACTGACGCGCCATGAGCGCGTCCATGAAGATGCCCTGGCAGAAGATCGACGCCCCGACCAGGCTGGCATCCTGGGGGATCAGGAGGTCGAACTCGACCGGACTCCCGTTCCAGGTGTGGCTGCCCAGGAGCGGATCGAGCAGGTCGCTCGGATCGATGCTGATCAAGAGCTCGCCATCGCGCTGGAAGCCCACGTTCGTGACGGGCGTGCCGCACGGATAGGCCTCGTCGGAGGCCAGAGAAAGCGAGAGCAGCGGCACGGCGCCGGGGGACTGCGCCCCGGTGGGCAGGTCGATCGCGATCTTCATGGACGAGCCGATTTGCGGCACGCCGCTCAAGATCTGGATGCTGTTCGGGGGGTTCAGCCCACACCCGATGGGGTGGATCTCGGGCTCCCCGTCGCTCACCACGACGTTGCCGTGCGGCGTCAAGCGCAGGGAGACCCCGCTCGGCTGACCACAGGATCCTCCGGCCTGGGAACCCAGCACGAGCACGCGGTTCGACGGATCATTCTCGACGTCGAGCACCAGATCGATCGAGCCGCTCGTGTGCCCCGAACGCAGGTAGAACCAGATCCGCCCGAGAGGCGAATAGAGCGTCCGCAAGGGCTCGAAGCAGTTGCTTCCGCCCGTCATGGTCCGGAAGACCGCGCGGTCCGCGTTCGTCCAGTCCATCGGGGAGACGATGTTGTTGTCGTTCTGGTGGTAGTTGATGTCCCGGATCTGATAGCCCAGCGTCTTGAGCTCGCGCACGAACTGCGGGTTGATGTGGTCGGCATGACCGTGCGGCGCGACGAAGCGGATCCGGAGCGTGGCCGGATTCTTGCCCATGCAATTGCGAATCACGTCATCGACGTAGCTCGCGTCGCGCGCCGCCGAGTAGTACGCGCTCTGGGGGTTGTCGGTGCGGTCGCCGTAGCCGGAGCCGAAGACCAGCACCTCGTTGTTGTAGAGCTCGAAGACGAAGATCCCGACGTTGTTCCCGAGGACGTCGGGATTGGACGGGCTCTTGCGCGAGCTGTAGACCACGTAGAAGCCGAGGTCGTCGTTGGGTGTGATCGGAATGAAGTTGCTGTCCCGCAACAGCGGGAAGTTCTGGTTGGCGCGTGCGTTGGTCGCGGCGCAACCGGTCGAGAGCAAGGCTGGGCCACCTCCGGCTCCGTCCTTGACGGGCTCGGGGGGCGGGGTCGTGGCTGCGCCGCTCGGCCCGACGAGGCAGGCGTCCGAGCAACAGTCCACGAATGATTCGGCGAAGGAGTCGTTCCTTCCGGTGGCTTGGGCGGCGACCGGAGAGAAGAGCTGCGTGCAGGCGAGCAACATGCCGCCAAACGTCGTGCGCGAATTCTTCATGTCGACGGGGGCCTCACCGGAAATCGGAGCGGGTGGCTGCGACGGGGAAATCCGGGAGGGTGGGGAGACGAGAAACAGGAGAAGAGAGGAGAGCCCTCGGCGAGACCCGAGGGGGTGGGCCGACAGCGGCGAAACTCATTGCGATTTCCTATGAAATGCGAGAATCCCGCGGCTGGCAACGACCTGTGCTTGGAATTAGAGCGCACGGACTCGACACAAGGAATCCCGAACACCGACGAAGTGACGCTTTCTCCACAATTCCCGCGTGCGGGTGCCGTGAGGCGAAAGAAGAGCCCGCAGGGAATTCCGGGCCGGGAAGCAGTTTCTGACCCCGCGCCGATGCCATCCCCGGCGCGGTGCCTTCCAATGGGTCCCATGGTGCTTCGAATCCCCTGCCGTGCCACTCCGCTTTCGACTCTGCTCGCGTTGCTCGCCCTCGGCGCGGGGCTCCGCGCGCAGCCGATCCCGCCCGCAGCTCCCAGGCTCCAGGATCCGAGCGACGGCGAGCGGGCCGTGCTGCTCGTCGATCCTACGAGCGCGGAGTCCCTCTACGTCGCCAACCACTACCGTCAGGCCCGTGGGCTCGCGGCCGCCCGCACCCTTTATGTGGTCCCGGCGGGTCGGCCCTACGCGCAGCTGGCCAGCGCGGAGGTCCCTGGCTTCGAGGGCGAGCTCGCCAACCGGCGCCTGGCCACGAGCGCCGACTTCGTCGTCCTCACTTCGACGGAGAGCTTCTTCTCCTCGGCCCCGGGGCTCGTGAGCGACAGCTGCGTGGCCCTGACGCGCTTTGCGGCCCCCACGCCCTACACCCTCGCCGCGCAGCGCGGGACCATCCTGGCCGGCGGGCTCGCGACGGGCTCGAAGAACCACTACGCCGCGAGCGACTGGGCGCCGCTGGCCTTCTCGGCGCGGACCGGCTGGGTCAACGGGCAGCCGAGCGCCGACCCGAACGCCGAGCGCTACCGGATCGGGGCCCAGCTGGGCTACACGGGGGCGCGCGGCAACACGCTCGGCGAGATCCTCGACCTGATCGACCGCAGCGTGGCCGCCGACGCCTCGCAGCCGGTGGGCACCGCCTATTACATGGAGACCACCGACCTGGCCCGCAGCGGGCCGCGGCACGACGATTATCCGACCGCCGTGAACCGCATGGCCTCGGCCGGCGGCAGCGGCCAGCACCTGCTCGCGGTGCTCCCGACGGGACAGCTCGACGGCATGGGCATCATGACCGGTTGGGCCACCCCCGACATCGACGGCACGAACCTCACGCTCCTGCCCGGCGCCTTCGCGGACCACCTGACGAGCTTCGCGGCCACCTTCGACAACGCCTCCCAGACCAAGATGTCGCGCTGGATCGCGAAGGGCGCGAGCGGGACGTCGGGGGCGGTCGAGGAGCCCTGCAACTCGAGCGGCAAGTTCCCCCACCCCCGCCTGCACGTGCTCTACCGCGCCGGACAGACCCTGGGTGAGGCCTGGTTCCGCAGCATGGGCTCGAAGCCCTTCCAGAGCTTGTTCCTGGGGGATCCGCTGACCCGTCCGTACGCGCAGCCCCCGCTCGTCTCGGTGCCCACGCCCCCGCCGAACCCCGCCAGCGGGATCTTGACGCTCACGGCCGCCGCAGCGGCGACGGCCCCCGGCGCGGGGCTCGCGGCGCTCGAGCTCTTCGTCGACGGCGTGCGCGTCGAGACGGTCGCACCCGGCGCGAGCTTCGCCCTGGACACGAGCGGGCTGGCCGACGGCTGGCACGAGCTCGCGGTGCTC
Source organism: Planctomycetota bacterium (assembly GCA_029259595.1). Taxonomy (GTDB): domain Bacteria; phylum Planctomycetota; class UBA1135; order UBA1135; genus OFTM43. The sequence continues at coordinate 6,157 of JAJDEW010000174.1, forward strand.
GCCCTCGACGATACGCCCGAGCGCAACGGCGCCCGGGTGCGGCTGCCCCTCGTCGTCGACAACGCCGGGCTCGACGTCGCGGCCTCCGCCGCGCCGCTCACGGGCGACCTGGCCCAGGCCTTCGACGTCGCCTACCAGGCGACCGGCGACACGGTCGCCGAGGTGCGTCTCCTGCACGCGGGCCGCGTCGTCGCCACAGCCACGACCGCCACGGGCAGCCTGCGCGTGCACGGACAGATCACGGGCGCGGGAGCGGCCGTCGAGCTCATCGTCGAGGCGCTCTTCGCCGGCGGCGGTCGCGCCCGCAGCGCCCCGCTCACGCTCGCGATCGACTACGACGCAGGCGCGCCCGTCGGCAGCGTGCCCGTCGCCTACGGCTACCGCCGCACGGCCTGGGACGATCGGCCCTTCCTCGCGGAACTCCCGGCGACCTTCGACTCGGACCTGTCCGGCGCGACCTGGAGCCTCGTGCAACCGCCGGCGCAGGCCAGCGTGCTCTCGACCGCCGCCGGTCCCTACGTCGTCCTCGAGCCCCTGCCCGGAGCCAGCGGCAGCGACACCTTCGCCTTCCAGGTCACCACGTCCGCCGGCGTCTCGAACACCGCCAGCGTGACGATCGATTGGATCCGTCCCGAGCTCGAGCCGCAGGTCGTCCAGTACGGCTGCACGGCCCCGCCCAACAGCTTCGTGCTCCTCGACGGCGCGCCCGCGATCGGAACGACGACGACCTTCGGCGTCGACAACCCGTACGCTTCGCAGCTCCCCGGCGCGATCCCGATCGTGGCGCTTTCGCTCGCCGCCGATCCCGCCCATCCGTGTGGAACCCCGTTGCCGGGCTTCGGCATGAACCCGTCCGCACCCGGCGAGCTCCTGATCGGCCTGGGGCCCGGCGAGCGACTCAAGCCGTTCCTGATCGGGGCGCCCTGGACCGGTGCGGGCAACCCGGCGCCGGTGCTCCTGAACCTGCCGAACGATCCCGTCTTGATCGGACTCACGCTCTTCGCTCAGGGCCTGTTGTGGGATCCCACCAACATCCTCGGGCGTGTGTTCGGCCTGGCCGACGGCTTCGAGCTCACGCTCGGGCAATGACGGACGCGGATGTCGAGCTCGGGCACGACGAAGCGGCCGGCTCCGGCCCACCTTGGCCGGCGCGCCTCGACCCCTTCGTCGTCGCTCTCGCCGCGCTGCTCCTCCTGGTCGTGCACGCGCCGGCGCATCGCCTGGGCCAGCTCGACGTCGTCACCCTGAACGACCAGGTCGGCTACGTGACGAGCGCGCGCTGGTTCGCGGAGACGGGCGAGCTCCGCAGTCACGTCGTCTGCCCCGCCTTCCTCGAGGTCGAGAACTGGCGCCTCTACATGCCGGGCCACTACGTCGAGCTGGCAGCAACGTTCTTGGCCTTCGGCTACGGCCCGTTCCAGGCCCGCCTGCCGAGCCTGGCGGCCTACGTCCTGGGCGCCGTGCTCGTTCAGCTCCTCGCGCGGCGCCTGTACGGCCGGCGCGCGGCCGGGCTCGCGGCGCTCGCCTTCCTGCTCTTTCCGCCCGTGCTGTCCTACGCCTTCACGGCGATGAGCGAGGCGAGCTTCCTTGCGGCCGGCCTCTTCGCGCTGACCGCGTTCTGGTTCCTGCCCCGTCCGGCGCGCTGGTTCGCTCTGCCGCTGCTGCTCGTACTGCCGTTCCTCTTTCGCGAGACCGGAGCCTTGCTCGTGCTGCCCGCCGCCGCTTGCGCGCTATGGCCGCGAAGCGAGCGTGACCCGCGCGGCTTCTGGATCACGGGTCTCGGCTCGGTCCTGGCGTTGGGCCTCGTCTACGCCTGGCAAACATCGACGGGCAAGCAATCCCCGCCGCTCTCCTGGATCAGCACGGGCAAGCCGAACTACGCCGACGCCACGCTCGAGGAGCGTCTACCCGAGCTCGGCGCCTCGGAGTGGGCCGCGGCCTTCGCCGGAAACTTCACGTCGAATGTCCGCACGCTCCTCGAGCGCCTGACGGGTGAGTTTTTCTCCTCTTGGGAGCCCCTCTTCACCGGGACGATCCTCGCGCTGGGGTTCGTCACGCTCGTGGTCGGACTGCGCCGCTTCCGGCGCGACCCTTTCCCGCTGGCCGCCGGCTGTGTCTTCGCCGGCACGCTCCTGTTCCTCCTGCTCTTCCACAAGAGCTACGAACACGTCGCGATCCGCCACATCCTCTTCACCTACCCCTTGTCGGTGATCGCGCTCTCCGGCCCCCTCGCACCCTGGCTCCGGAAGAAGCCCGCACGCCTGCGGTACGGCCTCCTCGCGCTGGCTCTCGCGCTCTCCTTCGTCGGTGTGCGCGGCATGTCGAAGCGCTTCGTCGTCGACGCGCCCCCGGCCATCACCGCCGAGCTCGAGGCGCTCGGCCACGATGACACGAAGCTCCTCGTGGCCCCGCCGCAGATCGCGATGGACTACGCGCTGAAGCACTACCCCGTCCGCTTGTCCTTCGTGCCCGACAATGCCGCCACGCTCGAGTTGCTGCAGCACGCTCACGACATCGGAACCTTGATCCTGCGCCAGTCCGACACCGACGTCCCCGGCGGCTACAAGCTCTTGCCGAACGAACTCCTCCAGCACGGCTTCCGGCTGGACCGCATGTTCACCCTGACCGACGACGGTCGGGTCACCGACGTCGAAACGAACCCCTCCGGAAGCAGCCTGCGTCCACAGAAGCCCGGCGAAGACCCCAACTACCTCGTCTTCAAGCGCTTTCGCTAGCTATCTGACGTAGCCGAGCTTCTTCAGGGCCTCGTGGCTCTCGGCCGCGCCCGGCGCTCCGCCCGGGTTCCAGCGCAGCGCGAAGCCCTCGACCAGCCGCGCCTTGTAGCGCAGGAGCACGTCCTGCATCGCGACGTGCGTGGGATTCGACGCGTCGAACAAGTTGCTCGTCTCGCCCGGATCGGTCGCGAGATCGAAGACCTGCATGCCCCAGGTCTCTCCGTCGAGGTTGCGGTAGCGGAACTCGAGATCGCCCCGGCGACCCCGCACCCAGATGTCCTCGACGTCGTCTTCGCGCGGGAAGTAGCGGGTGACGGGCTCGAACTCGCGGAAGAGCTCGACCAGGGAGGCGCCCAGGGTCGTGGAGTGCGACAACGCGGTCAGCTCCGGAAAGGGCTCGCGACCCTGCAGGGCGCGCGAGAGATCGACGCCATCCACCGTGCCCGCAGGCAGCTCGATCCCGCACAGCCCGGCCAACGTCGGGTAGACGTCGATCGAGCGCGTGACCGCATCGACCGCGCGCGGTTCGAGGCCGAGGCCGGGTGCGCGCACCATCCAGGGCACGTGCAGGTCTTCGGGAACGAGCTGCAGCCCGTGCGTCCACTTGTAGAGTGCGTTCTCGCGATAGAGGATCTCGCCGTGATCCGCCGTGAAGGCGACCAGGGCCTCGTCCTTCAATCCGGCCCCGTCGATCATCTCGACGAAGCGGCCGAAGAAGTGGTCGAGCTGCACGACGCAGGCCTGGTAAGCCACCTCGAGCACGTCGACGAGCTTGGCCACCTCGGCCGGACCGAGCCCCAGCCGTTCGACCGTCGCATCGAAGTCCCACTGCAACGGCAGACGATCCGACGAGTGGTAGATCCCGATGTAGCGGTCGACGTCGGCCTCGGTGACGCCACGCGCCTCGTTCGGAAGGCGGCGCACGAAGCGTCGAATGTCGGGGAGCTCCGTGTACTGGCTGTAGGGACTGTGGGTGAGCGTGAAGTTGACCAGCACGAAGGCCTTCGCCTCCGGATCGCGCGCCAACCCGTCCAGGACGGCCGCAAAGCGCGCATCCGTCGCCGTGTAGGCCGCCCGCTCCGCGAGCTTCGTCTCGACCCCGTGCTGGATGCCCTGGCCGTAGTTCAAGGCCAAGGACCCCATCCGGTGACCGTTCCAAAAGTAGGTCTCGTAGCCCGCGTCCCGGAAGGCCTCGCCGATCAGGTAGAGGTCATCCGGGAGCGCAACGGGATGGCGGAAGGCGCCATGCCGGTCGGCCTGGACACCGGAGAAGAGCGACGCGAAGGCGATCCCCGATTGGCCCGCCTCGGTGACGTGCGAGCGCAGCACGACCGCCTCGCGACCGAAGGCCTCGAAGGCAGGCGTCGTCGCCACGTCGGCGCGAAACGGCTGCAGGTGGTCCTTGTTCAGCGAGCAGGTCGCATAGAGCACGACCAGGCGCGGCGGCGCGGGAGGCGGAGCCTTCGAGCAACCGAGCGCGACGCATGCGACGAAGAGGACCAGTGCCGGGACCTGCATCGGCGCAAGTGTAGCGCGGCAAGACGCGGACCGTCCGTGCGGAACGGCGGACCGGGGCTCACGCCCCGGTCCGCCGTTCACGGCATCGTCACCGTCCCGTGCGCTCGAATCCACAGGGTCGTTCCCGGCGGCACGGTGCACTCCCCGCCGGGCATCGACCCCAGAACGACGCGGCGGTCGTCCGGGTCGTCGTGGAAGTCGACGACGAGATCCATCGACCCGCCCGTGTGGCCCGCGCGACGCGTGAACCACAGCTTGCCGAGCGGACTGGGATAGCTCACGAGCTCCTCGTGACACGAGAATCCGCCGATCATCGGCACGAACTGGTTGCGATCCTGCTGGGTCCAGTTCGACATCGGCTCGAGGATGTTGGAGTCCATCGAGTGGTAGCGAATCTCCTCGATCGCGTAGCCCGCTGCGCGCATCTCGCGCACGAAGGCAGGGTTGATGTGATCCCCGTGGCCGTGCGGAACGAGCACGTGGACCGGCAGGCCGACCCTGGAGAGCCCCATGCAGTCCTCGACCACGGCGCTGACGTTTGCGACGTCCGTGGCCGCGTCGAACAGCGCGCCGCCGCTCCCGAACGGATCGCCGTAGCCGGCACCGAACACCAGGAGCTCGCCGCCTTCCAGCTCGAAGAGGAAGATCCCGACCGTGTTCTGGATGCCGGGTTGACCGTCCGAGCGCCGCAGGGCGCTGTAGACGACGTAGCAGCCCTCGGTCTCCAGCTCGTCGAAGGGAATGAAGTCGTAGCCCGTCTTCAGCGCGCCCGTGTTTTCACGCGCGTTGCCCGCCTCGCAGGTCGTGGCATCGTCCTCGACTCGGATCCAGTCGAACAGGGTCTGTGAGTCGATGCCGTCGGGCCCGCTCACCCACAACGTCACCGTGTAGTCGCCTTCGTTCGTGTACTCGTGGCTCGGGTTGTGGCCGAGCGACGTCGTTCCGTCTCCGAAGTCCCAGAACCGTATCGCGATGTCCCCGACCGACTGGTCCATGAAGTCGACCGTCAGCGGGGCCGGGCCCGTGCGCGGCGAGGCGACGAAGTGTGCCGTCGGCGGCTCGGGCGAGGCCTGCACCGTCACGTACCCCGCCTGGGACGTCCAGTCGATGTCGTCCCCGCTGCCGACGAAGAGGTCGACCGTGTACGTCCCGGCCGTCGAATAGACGTGCGTCGGGTGCTGCGCGGTCGAAGTCGTGCCGTCACCGAAGCGCCAGAACCAAGTCTCGACGTTGCCCGAGGAGCGATCGTCGAAGGAGACCGAGAGCGGTGCCTGCCCCGCGCGGGGCGCACCGACGAAGTCCGCTGCGAGCGTCGAACCGATCTCGTCCACCGTGATCCAGCCGGGCTCGGACGTCCCACCGACCCCGCCCGGCCCGGAGACCGCCAGCGCGACGGAATAGGTTCCGGGCTCGTCGTAGACGTGCACGGGATCGCGCTGCGTCGAAGTGGCGCCGTCGCCGAAGCTCCAGAGCCAGCTCGTGACGTCGCTCGAGCTCTCGTCCGAGAAGCCCACATTCAATGGGCAACCGCCGCGCGTGGCGGTGGACGAGAAGCCCGCGGTGGGCGGGGCGACGCTGCCACCGACCACGATGAAGCCCAGGCGCTCTTCGAGATCGATGCCGCCCGGCCCCTGCACTCGCAACGAGAGGTTGTAGCTTCCGGGAAGCTGGTACACGTGCACGGGATTGCGTTCGTTGCTGATCGTCCCGTCGCCGAACTCCCACCGGTAGGTGTCGACCAAGCCCGCGGACGCATCCGTGAAGAACACTTCGTGCGGAGCCGTTCCGGCCGGAATCGTCGAGAGGAAGGCGGCCACCGGCCGCTCCCCGACCTCGTCGACGCGTACGGCTCGGAGCAACGTCTCCGTGTTCGTTCCGTTCGGCCCGGTCACGCGCAAGCTCACGTCGTACACGCCTGGCACGTCATAGGTGTGGACGGGATTGGCGAGCGACGAGCTAGTGCCATCACCGAAGTTCCATTCGCGCGCCTGGATCTGACCATGGGAACCGTCTTGAAAGGCCACCGTCAGCGGCGACGTGCCGCTCGCAGGACCCGACGTGATCCGCGCCTCGGGCGGGATCGCCGCGGCTCCTACCGAGATCACCTCGCGCTTGACCTCGCTCGCGATCTCTCCGGAGAGCCCCAGCACCGTGAGGCGAACGGTGTACACGCCCGGGGCCGTGTAGGTATGCGTCGCGTTCCGCGACTCGACGATAGCCCCTTCGCCGAAGTCCCAACGCCAGCGCTCCACCGGTCCGGTGGTCATGTCCGTGAAGGCAACGTTCAGCGGCGCGACTCCCACGCGCGTCCCGATGTCGAAGTCGACCTCGAGGTCCGGCGTCCCGGACGTCACCGAGATCCAGGCCAGCTTCGTCTCCACGTCGGCCCCGCTCGCGCCCAACACCGTCAGGCGGACGCTGTAGGTGCCCGGCTGTTCATAGGTGTGCGAGGGGGCGGCCTCGAGCGAGAACGAGCCATCACCGAAGGACCAGACCCGCGACGTCGCCTCGCCAACGGAGAGGTCGGTGAAGTCCACGTCCAGCGGGGCGACACCCGTGCGGCGGGACGCGGCGAACTCCGCGACCGGCATGTCGTCGCCCGCTTGAACGACGACGAGGTCGTCCTTCATGGCCGTTGCGACGCCACCAGGCCCGACGACCGCCAGCGAGACGGTGTGCGGCCCCGCGGTGACGTACGTGTGCTCGGGGTTGCGCTCGCTCGACGTCGCTCCGTCGCCGAAGCTCCAGAGGCGACCGTCGATCTCGCCGATCGAACGATCGGTGAAGCTCACGACCAAGGGCAGGCCCCCGGTCGTGCCCGAGGCTACGAAGTCTGCCGTGACCGAGTCTTCTTCATCCGCTCCCGCATTGTTCCCCGCGCCCGATGAACTCGAGCTGCATGCCGCCAGGAGGCAGACCCCGAGCGCGATCGCCCCGAAGCCCTTTCCCCCCTCGTTCCCCGCCCATGTCGCGCCGGTCATCGGGCGCGCATCCTTCGTACTGCGCATTGGTGGTCCACCCCGGGCGCGACGGAACCCCGTTCCGTCGCAAGCCCCGATTCAGCGTTGTCCGTCGATGGTGATTCCGTCGCTCGAACGAGCGTCGCGCGGCCTACTCGGACTCCCGTAGAGCAGGCCTTGACGAGAACGGTGCCGCGTCCTCGCTTCGAACCGATTGCTGACGAAGGACGGGTAGAACTTTCCCGATCAGGGGGCCGCGGCTCGCAATTCTCTCAGCCGTGACAGACTTCGCGCACGACCTCGCCCGCCACGTCGGTGAGGCGGAAATCCCGCCCCTGGAAGCGATAGGTCAGGCGCTCGTGGTCCAACCCCAAGAGGTGGAGCACGGTCGCGTGCAGGTCGTGCACGGAAACGGGCCGTTCGGTGATGTGGTAGCCGAGCTCGTCCGTCGCCCCGACCGACGTCCCTCCGCGCACGCCGCCACCGGCGAGCCACATCGTGAAGGCGTGCGGATGGTGGTCGCGACCCAGGAAGGTCGAGCCGTTGCGCTCCTCGTTCATCGGCGTGCGCCCGAACTCGCCGCCCCAGACGACCAGCGTGTCCTCGAGCAGGCCGCGTTGCTCGAGGTCGAGGATCAGCGCGGCGCAGGCCCGGTCCGTCTCGAGGCAGCGCTCGCGAAGCGACGTGACGATGTCGTCGTCGGGGTTCGTGCCGTGACTGTCCCAACCCCAATGGTAGAGCTGGACGAAGCGCACGCCACGCTCGACAAGGCGCCTGGCCAGCAGACAGTTGTTCGCGAAGGACACGCGGCCGGGTTCGATGCCGTAGAGCGCGCGCACGGACTCGGGCTCGCGCTCGATCTCGATCAGCTCGGGAACGCTCGCCTGCATGCGCCAGGCCAACTCGTACTGCGCGATCCGCGTGGCCAGCTCGGGATCGGCGTCGGTCGCCCGACGCTCTTCGTTCAGGGCCTTCAAGGCGTCGAGCGAGCGGCGGCGCGCCTCACCATCGATACCGGGAGGATCCGAAAGGAAGAGCACGGGATCGCCCTCGGACCGCAAGCGCACGCCTTGATGGACGGTCGGCAGGAAGCCGCTGCCCCAACACGAGCCGCCGCCGCTCGGCCCGAACTTGCCCGACAGGAGCACGACGAAGCCCGGCAGGTTCGCGTTCTCCGATCCCAGGCCGTAGGACAGCCACGAGCCCATGCTGGGGCGGCCGATGCGCTCGAAGCCCGTGTTGAGAAAGAGCTGCGCGGGCGCGTGGTTGAACTGCGTCGTGTGCATCGAGCGGATGACCGCGAGCTTGTCGACGACGCGTCCGAGGCAGGGCAGGAGCTCGGAGAGCATCTGCCCCGATTGCCCGTGCTGTGCGAAGCGGTAGGGCGAAGCGAGCAACTTCGGCACGCCCTCGATGAACGCGAAGCGCTCGCCCGCGATGATCTCCTGTGGAACCTCCTGCCCGTCGTACTTCGTCAAGGCCGGCTTCGGATCGAACAGGTCCAGCTGAGAAGGAGAGCCGGCCATGTGCAACCAGATGACGCGCTTGGCCCGCGGTGCGAAGTGCGCGCCGGGCGGGGTCGCCAGCGCGTCGCCGGCGTCCGCCGCCAGGAGGTTCGCGAGCGCGAGCGACCCGAGGCCTCCCGCGCTCGCACGCAGGAAGCCGCGGCGTTGAAGCAGTGGGTTCGTCGCGCTCGGTTCCATGGGCTTCAGCCGTTCGTGACGGTCTCGTCGAGGTTCAGGAGGACGTTCGCGACGAGCGTCCAGGCCGCCCAGGCCGCGAGTTCGTCCGGCTCGGTCGCCTCGAGCGGAAAGGACATCGTCGCGGCCAGCGCCGCCGCCCGTTCCGGATCCGCGGCCAGGCGCGCGAGCTCCTCCGCGAAGAGCTCGAGCAGGAGCGTGCGTTCTCGTTCGGTCGGCGGCCGCGACGTGCAGAGCGCGAAGCCGAAGGTCGCGCGCTCGACGTCCGTCGCTCCTCCTTCCCGCAGGATGCGTTGCGCCAGCCCGCCGGCACAATCGAGGAAGGCGGGGTCGTTCAGGAGCGTGAGCGCCTGCAACGGCGTGTTGCTCTTCTCGCGGCGCGCACACGAGAGCTCACGGCTCGGCGCATCGAAGACGAGGAACGACGGATAGGGCGCCGTGCGTCGCCAGAACGTGTACAAGCCGCGGCGGAAGCGGTCGCCGCCCGTCGACGTGGTCCAGCGATCCGCGCTGTAGGTCATGGACCACGTCCCCTCGGGCTGCGGCGGATAGACACTGGGGCCCCCCAGCGTGGGATCCAACAAGCCGCTCGACGCCAGGGCCAGATCGCGCAGCGTCTCGGCCGCGAGCCGCCGGCGCGGACCGCGCGCGAGCCAACGGTTGTCGGGGTCGCGCTCCGCGGCACCTTCCACGAGCTTCGAGCTCTGGCGATAGGTCGCGCTCGTGACGAGCAGCCGCAGGTAGGCCTTCACGCTCCAATCACGCTCGACCAGCTCGAGCGCGAGCCAATCCAGGAGCTCGGGATGAGTCGGACGCTCGCCTTCGGTCCCGAAGTCCTCGGTGGTCGCGACGAGACCACGTCCGAAGAGCTCCTCCCAGAAGCGATTCGCGATCACGCGCCCGACCAGCGGATGGGAGCCGTCGACGAGCCACCGTGCGAGCGCCAGTCGATCGACCGGTCCGTCGTCGTCGCCGGTCGTCGTCGCCCTTTCCCTCGCAGCGCTCTCCCCGTCCGTGGCAGCGTCAAGCGCCGTGAGCCAGGCGGGGAAGCCTGGCTCGACCGGCTCTCGGGGGCTGAGGAAGCTGCCGCGGTCGAGCACGTGCGTCGGGCGGCGTTCGGCGCGCTCGCGCAGGACGAGGGCGGTCGGCACCGCGAGGCGCGCACGCACGGCAGCCAGGGCGGCCCGCGTCCCGTCCAGGAGCGGCGTGAAGGCCCGGAAGCGTCGCGCCAGCTCGGCCGTCTCCTCGGCGCTGCGTGCCGCGCCGCGCCGCACGAGCTCTTCGAGCGCGGGCGAGAGCGGCGCCCCGCAGACCTCGGACGACAGCGCGAAGCGCAGCCTGCCGAGCAGGTGTCCACCGCCGTAGTTCTGGTCCACGACGAGCGCGAGGGTCGCGGGGGGGTCCGTGGCCGTGACCTCGAGGGGCTGCGCGAAGCCGAGCACCAGCTGGTGCGCCACGCCCTCGCCACCGGCGATCGCCCAGCCGCTCGCGGGGTCGCCGTCGACCGCGTCGGCGGCCGGGTAGCCGCCCTGTTCGTAGTCCGCGCGCGCGCTCGCAAAGCGCAGATCAACGGCCTCCTGTCCTGGAGCCGTCGTGGCCGTCGCGTACAGCTCGCTCAAGACGAAGTTGCGGTGTGACGGCCGGCCGGGCCCCCCCTCCGGCAAGCTGTCGTGCGTCAGGACCTCGAGGCGCAGGGCGCTCCAAGTTCCGGGAGGAAGCGCCAACTCGAAGCGGTAGAGGTCCCGGTCGGGCAGGCCCTGCCCTTCCGCGCTGAGCGCGAGCACCGAGCGGTCGTCCTGGATCAGAAGGTCCCCGCCGGAGTCGCTGCGGGCGGACGTCGGCGCGAGCGCCGTCCATTCCGCAAGTCCGGCCCGCGCCCCGACCTCCCAGGCCGCGAGCGCCACGTCGAGCTCCGGCGTCTGGCTGGCCAGCGTACGTTCGAGCTCCGCGCGTTCCTGTTCGAGCGCGGGACGCGCCGCAGCCTGGGTCCGCGTCGGCGCGTCGATCTGCGGCTCGTCGGATGTGCCGTCGTCGACCGTCTGGTTCAACACGGCGAACAGGCGGTAGTAGTCGCGCTGCGTGATCGGGTCGAACTTGTGGTCGTGGCACTGCGCGCAGGCGAAGGTCGTACCCAACCACACGGCCGCGGTCGTGTTCACGCGATCGACGATGGCCGCGACGCGAAACTCCTCGGGATCGACCCCGCCCTCGCGGTTCACCATCGTGTTGCGATGGAAGCCCGTCGCGACGAGGTCCTCGACGCCCGCGTCTTCCAGGAGGTCGCCGGCGAGCTGCCGCACCGTGAACTCGTCGAAGGGCAGGTCGCGCGCGAAGGCCTCGATGACCCAGTCGCGGTAGCGCCACATCGTCCGCCGATCGTCCTTCTCGTAGCCCTGGCTGTCGGCATAGCGCGCCAGGTCGAGCCAGCGCCGGGCTCGCGCTTCACCGTAGTGAGGCGAAGCGAGCAGCGCGTCGACATGGCGCTCGTAGGCGTCGGGTGCGGGATCCGCGACGAAGCGCTCGACGTCGTCCGGATCGGGCGGCAAGCCGATGAGGTCGAGCGCGAGCCGCCTCGCGAGCGTGCGGCGGTCCGCTTCCGGCGACGGAACGAAACCGAGCTCGGCGTGCTTCTCGGCGACGAAGCGGTCGATCGGGTTGCGCGCCCAGCCATCGCCGTGCGAGGGGAGCTCCCCTCGCACGGGTGCGGACCAGGCCCAGTGCGGCTCCGCAGCGGAGCTGCCGCGACCGGCGAGCGCCGACGGCCAGGGCGCGCCGGCGACGATCCAGGACCGTAGAGTCTCGATTTCCGTGTTCGCGAGGCGCGCGCCACGCGCCGGCATGCGCTCGCTCTCGTCGGCGTGCTCGACGCGTCGGAGCAGCTCGCCGTCGGTCCCAGAGGCGCTCCCGAAGAGCCGCCGGCGCAGCTCGGCGTTCGGCGCCTGATCGAGCACCAGGTCCCCCTTCACGCGCTTCGCACCGTGACACTCGACGCAGCGCGCCTCGAGGATCCGTACGACTTCGGCGAGCTCGGAGGCGTCGCGCGCGCTCGCAGCGGGCTCGAACCCGCCGCCGGCCAGGACGGCCGCGCCCCAGAGGAGCGCGCTCGAACAGGCGGTGGAAGCGATCGGAGAAATCATGGAACGGGGGACGCGCGGGTCGAAAGAGCCCCCCAGCGGGCGAGATTGTAGTCTCTTGTCCCATGCGCGCGGTTCTCGTCTCGACCTTCGTCTTGCTCCTCGTGTTCGTTGCGAGCGGCGCACCTTCCGGTGCGTCCTGGTCGACGGATCTCGACGCCGCGCGCGCGCTCGCGCTCCGCGACGAGCGGCTGCTGGTCGTCCACGTCGCGGATCCGTCCTTGCCACTGGCAGAGCGAATGATGCGGGAGACGTTCGCCACGCGCGCGGTCCGGGGTGCGCTCGCCGAGGCGCGCGCCGTCTTGGTGCGAGTCGACCCGGCGCGCTTCCACGCATCGGACCTCGCGAGCGACACGCCGCTGGCGCTCGGCACGTTGGCCTTCAGCAGCACGGGCGAGCTGCTCGGCCGTTGCGCGGGATACGCCAACGCACGCCGCATGGAGGCCTTTCTGCGCCTCCTCGACGCGAACCGGCACGCCACCGACCCGATCCGGATGTCGCTCGCGGCGATCGAGCTCGGAGTGCCTTCCCGCGCGCGCGCCGGTATCGCCACTCTGCGACGGGCCGGACACACGCGAACGGCGGACGACCTCGAAGCGCGGCTCCTGCTCGCACGAGGAGACGTCGGTGCAGCGCGCGAGCTCTTGGGCACGGCCGCTCCACTCCCGTTCACGGCCGCACTCCTCGCCTTCGCCGAACGCGACGTGCGCGGAACGCTGGAGGCCCTGGACGCGCTCGCCGACGAGGAATCCGCCGGCGGACTCTCACCGGCTGCGCAGCTCCTGCAGGGACGCGCGCAACACGAGCTGGGCCGCGACCGCGAGGCGTTGGCCACCTGGAACGGAGTGGTGCGACGCTTTCCTCGAAGCATGTCCGCCGTCGAGGCCGCGCTCTGGATCGAACACGTCTTGACCCCCGATCACCATCCCGCCGGCGCGACCGGCAAGCCCTGAGTGCCCTGCCCGATGAACGCTCCAGAGAACGAACCCCAGAAAGTCGCTCGGAACCGGCCCGTGCTCGGCGAACTCTCCCCCACGACCTCGCGCCAGGTCGGGATCGGGGTCGCGACCCTGATCCTGGGCGTGCTCGCGATCCCCTGCTTCGCCGACGTGCAACAAGAGGATGCGACGCCCACGGCCACGCTCGGCACCGGCGAGCACACCTACCGCTGGGTCGAGGACTGGGGACGCTTGCCGGAAGGAGCCGGACTCGGCAACACGCACGGCTGCATCGTCGTCGACGGCCGCGGTCGCATCTACGTGAACACCGACACCGAACGCGCGGTGCTGCGCTTCGCCGCGGACGGCTCGTTCCTCGATGCTTGGGGCAAGGAGTGGGCGGGCGGCCTGCACGGCATGTGGCTCCACGAGGAAGACGGCCAGGAGTTCCTCTACATGACGCACATCGGGCGCCACGAGGTCGTCAAGGCGGACCTCGACGGCAACGTGCTCTGGACCCTCGGCTACCCGGAGGCCTCGGGGCTCTACGAGAACGCCAACGAGTACAGGCCCACCTCCGTGGCGGTCGCCCCCGACGGCAGCTTCTTCGTGGCCGACGGCTACGGCAAGTCGTGGATCCACCGCTACGACGCCGAGCGCCGCTGGCTGGGCGCCTTCGGCGGCCCCGGCACCGAGCCCGGTCAGCTGAAGACGCCCCACGGCATCCACCTCGACGCCCGCGGGGCGAAACCCCGCCTCATCGTGGCGGACCGCGAAAATCACCGCCTGCAGCTCTTCGAGCTCGACGGCACGCTGATCCGGGTCGTCACGGGCGACCTGCGCCGGCCCTGCCACGTGAACCGGCACGGCGACGACTGGGTCGTGGCCGACCTGGCGGGCCGCGTGACGATCCTGGACGCGGATTTCGAGCTCGTGACGCACCTCGGCGACCAGCCCGACCCGGCGAAGCGCGCGAACAACGGCGTGCCGGTCGAGGACTGGCGCGACGGCGTCTTTTTCGCTCCGCACTGCGCGGCCTGGGACGCGCACGGCGACCTTTACGTCATGGACTGGTTGGCGGCCGGGCGGGTCTCGAAGCTCGTCCGCACGGGGAAGTGAGGCCCGCGACGAGCGCCGGCTCACAAAGCCCGCCGCGGCGGGAAGAAAGGACGCACTGTCCCGTCGCAGCCGCGTCCGGTTCCCCCGCCGCGCCATGCTCCGCCCCACGGCCCGCGACCTGCCCAAGGGACAGGCGGGCCACCGCCACGGTCGAGAACAGGATCGAATCATGAACCCGAGCTTTCCGAGCGCCCTGTGCGGCCTCGTCCTCGTCGCCTGCACGTCGAGTCCGCCCGCCCCACCGCCCGCCCTGCCCCTGCCCAAATCCGCCTTCCTGGGAACGATCTCCGTTCTGGAGCGCGTGCACGCCTCCGACGCGGAGTTCGGGCCCGTTCTGATCCGGGCGCTCGAGAGCGACTACGTCGATGACATCCGGGCGGCGGACGATGGCGTGCGCGTCGTGCTCGACGTGACGACGATCGGTCCCGACGTCGGGGCGGCGATCGAGCGCTTCGACGGACTGAACGAGCGGCTCCAGGAACGCCTGCCCCCGAGCTCCGGCCGGGTCTACACCCGCGACCGTTCGCGCGCCGCGCTCGAGGGCATCGGCCGCAGCGTTTGGCGTGAGGTGAGCGAAGCGGCGGAGCGCGATTGGTTGTCGTATTCCGATTCCATCATCGTCTGGGTCGACCCGCAGCGTTCCTCACACGCGGAGCCGATCCTCGACGACTCTGCCGCTCCGGCCGATGCCTTGGCCTTCGTCCAGGAAGCCGCCCGACACCCGACGGTCGGGATCGGCGAACTGGAGACCTTCGTGCGCTCGGAAACGCCCCGGCCGGGCATCCTGCGCCACCACCTGGAGATGCGCCCGCTCGACCTGGACGCGCGCCTGTCCAAGGAACAGATCGGCGCCTTTCTGTACCGGCTCGAGGCCTTGAGCCCGATCGTCAAGGTCACCCACATCGCGGTCATTCGCGCCCATGGCGTGACCGGCGACGACTTCGGCGAAGACGCCTGGACGTTCGAGGCGGAACTTCTTTTCCAAGAGCTCGACACCTGACCGACGCGGACCTCCGGCGCGGCGCCAGATCTCCTCCGGGATCTCCCCCGCCTCCCGAATCCCGTGGTATCTTCCTCGTGGGGGAACGAGTCGGGGGTCCCGTTTCCGCTTCGGAGGCTGCGTCGTGACGACGGAGCGTTCCGGGGCTTCGCCACCCAGGGAACTCGTAGTCAGGGAATTGCACATGGTTCGCCGCTCATCGTCACGGTCCACCGACCGCCGAGCCTTCCGGGTCGGTTACGCCGACATGTCCGCCGAGGCCGAAGCCGAGGCCGAGTCCAATTCGGCCTGGAACGCACGCTCCGAAGCCGCGCTGTCGCCGGCCGCACGACGCCGCACGCCGCGAACCGAATCCGATCGTGGTTTCGACGGCTTCGAGTCCGCTCTGGGGCGCGCGATCGAACGCGCCGTCGGTCAGCACCTGCCGTTCGCCGACGACACCGTGAAGCGCGCGCTCTTCGACTACATGAAGGAAGAGATGAACGGGGCGAGCGCGACCGCTACCGAGCCTCTCCCCACGCTGAAGGAAGCCGTCCCTGCGGCCCCGGTCATCGACCTCAGCTTGCCGCCGTGGGACCAGGAAGACGTCGAACCACAGGCACCGACCGGCGAGGTCGCCGTCCTCGAGGCCCCCGCTCCGAGCGTCACGCCTCCCACGCAACCGACGCGGCAACCGACGCGCCGCGAGCTTCCCGTCCTCTCGCCGGACATCCCCCGTACACCGACGGAAGCCGAGATCCGTCAGCGCGTCTACGCGATCTTTTCGAAGCACGTCGGCTTCGAGGGCCGCGGACAGCTGGAACACCGCGTCGTCAGCATGTTCCTGGATGCCGCCCGGCACGAAGCGCGCCTCGTGCGTTCGACGAACCGGACGGTCTACAGCGACCACATCGACCTCCTGCGGCGACGCGTGCGCAAGCTCCTCTCAGCCGTCGGCGAGGTCCGCGACCTCGTGCGGGTCGCGCATGGCGCGGCGCGCGTCGAGACCGGTGTCGAGTCGACCTTCCGCACCGTGCAAGGGCTCGACCAGATGGACGCCAACAAGCAGGCGAAGACCGGCATGCTCGACGACATCTTCAACGAGAACCTGCGGCTGCAGAAGCGCGGCTGATCGATGAAGAAGTACGCGGCGCGCGTCGCCGGCGTCCTGGTGGCCTTGCTCGTCGCACACGGGCTGTTGATCGCCGCGGACGATCCGGTCGATGCGCTCTATGAGCAGGCGGAGAGCATGGGCTGGAAGCACACAGAGATCGAGCTGCTCAGCATCCGCACCGAGACGACGGGCTTCGCCCGCACGTCCGAGGCCCGTTTTCGGATCAAGAACGAAGGCAGCCCGCACCGCTTCCTGGTCGTCTCGGCCAACAAGCCCTTTCACTTCTTCGACTGGAACCTCGTCGAACTACGAACCGAGTAGCCCGGTCGCCGCCGTGTCGTTCGACGCGGCGTGCGCGTCCCCTTCCCGGAGCGCGACCTCAGAGCAGCGGCGCCCGCCCATCCGCGCGACCGTCCTCGAGATCCACCTGCCGCAACCGTTCCGCGAACTCCTGGTGCGTGCAGACGCCCTTCTCCACCAGAAGGCGCTGCATCGTCTTGGCGGCCAGCGCGAGCTCACCGAGCATCCGTTCGAGACGCTCGGAGTCGACGCCACCGCCGCTCGTGCGCACGGCCGAAACCTCGGCGCGCGCCTGAGCGGCCTCCTGACGCGCCTTGTCGATCTGAGTGTGTTGGTAGATGTCGAAGATCCAGTTGATGAGTCCCATGAGACGCTCCTGGGGTCGAAGGGAAAGGGGGATGGGAACGGTGTCCGTCGCCAGGCGCAGGCCCGGCGCGGAATTCGGACGCCGCGACCGCGCGTGCGGCGATCGTCAGAAGGGTAGCTCGAGCGCTTCACAGAGGAAGCGCACGAGCGGCACTCCCGTACGCGCGCGGTGGACGAAGGCACGCGCGAAGTCCGGGCGACAGATCTCCGCCTGCGTGAGCGGGGCGACGGCGATGAAGTCCTTGCGCATCAGGTCGACGACGTGCGGGTGCTCGCGATCGAAGCCCCGCGGCGGTCGCTTCAGGCTCTCGCCCGCAAGCTCGAAGTCGCGCCGGAAGGCGGCCGACGCGGTGGCGGCCTTCCAGGCCGCACTCTGCGCCACGATGGATGCACGGATGCGACGCGCGGTCGTGGCATCCGGATGCCAGATGCCGAAGCCCACGAACGAATTCCGGGGCTCGAGGTGGAGGTAGAAGCCGGGTGCGTGCACGTCCTTGGCGTCTTCGTGCCGAAACTGGATCCCGACGTGGGTCTTGTAGGGCCGCTTGTCGCTTCCGAAGCGCACGTCGCGGTGGATCCGAAAGAGCGAACCGCCAACCGGGCGCGGGTCGGCCCGCACGTGCGCGGAGATCCGTGCCCAGTGCGGGGCCGTCGCGGCGATGAACTCGAGCGCCGGCCCGCGCACCTCGTCGTCGTAGCGTCCGCGGCGGGCCTGGAACCAGGTTCGGTCGTTGTTCTCGGCGAGCTCCCGCAAGAAGCGGAAGAGGGCCGGACGGAACGGGTGCTCGGGCAAAGGGTTTTTCATGGTGGCTCCTGGAGCGGGCCCGCGCCCAACCTAACAGTCATCTGCGAGCAGGCCGACCCGGTCAATGCCGAAAGAGGAGGTCGACGACGAGCGGGTCGTGGTCCATCGCTCCGCTCCGCCGTCCCCGAACCACGCCCCCGGAGTCACGCATGAAGTCCATGGGCGACGCGAAGAGATAGTCCAGCCGTCGGTCGGGGTCGGCCGTGGCGCCACACGTGCGGCAGAAGTCCTCGAGGTCGCGCGCGAGGTAGTTGTACGTCTCGACGTCCTTGTGCGAGTCGTCGGTGAAGAGGTCGCGACGCTTGTCGAGGTCGAGATCCAGGTTCAGATCCCCGCCCAGGAGGCACGGCTCGCCGCGGGGAAGGCGGTCCGCCAGGTAGCCCAGCATGGCGTTGCGCTCCTCCGCGGCGAACGCATCCGCGTGGACGTTGGCCACGGTCATGAGGCGCTGGTCGAGGTTGAAGCGCGTGAGGTGTCGGCGCGCCGTGCGCTGACCGTAGGGCATGGGCAGGAAGGTACCGCGCGGTGCGAGGGTCACGACGCAGCGGCCCACGGCTCCGACCTCGGAGGGCAACGTGGCGATCCAGCCCGGTCCGAGGGCGGCGCGCAATGCCTCCGCTTGGTCCCCCCCGGCGACCTCCTGCAGCAGCACGAGATCGGGCCGCAACTCGCGCAGGACATCGACCACGTGCGCCACGTTCCGGGGCCGCAGGGCCGAAGCTCCCTCGGCCACCCCTTCGCCCACGTTCCAGGTCACGACGCGCAGCACGTCCGTGTGCTTGCGCGCCGGATCGAAGGCGGCGTCGCCGAGGCCGGCCGGGGCGTAGCCGAACCCGAGGGCGATCGCCGCCAGGAGGAAGAGCAGCCGCTCGAGCGCGGCGCCGGAGCGACGCATCACGCCTCCTCCCGGGAACGAAAGCGGCGGAAGGCGAGCGCGGCGAAGAGGCACGCGAAGCCCGCGAGCTTCGAAGCATCCTTCACCAAGCCGGTCCAGTCGAGCTCCTCGCGGAACAGGCCGCGCCAGTACGGCATGTAGCTCGTGAAGAGCCAGGGCCGCAGCTCCTGGAAGAAGTGGATCTCGGCGACGACGTAGAGCACGAGGTAGATCGAGACGGACGTCCCCACGGCGTTGACGGCGCTCTTCGCGTGGGTCGAGATCCACAGGCTGAACGTGAGCGGCACGGCGAGCGCCAGGGTCGCGGCCGGCCAGGCGAGCAGGAAGCGGGCGAGCGCTTCCGACTGTTCGAGATGCTGACGCCGGTCGGTCATCTGCAACACGCCCGGATAGAGGTCGAGGTCGCCCCAGCCGACGGCGAAGAGACCCAGGACCAAGGCCAGCCCCAGCAGGAGCCCCGTGATCCCGGCCGCGAGAGCCATGGACAGGGCGAGCTTCGCCAAGAAGAGCCGGGCCCGCGAGAGCGGACGCGTCAGGAGCATGTGCAACGCGCCCGAGGACGTATCGCCCGCGACTTGCACGCCTCCCTCGGTGCAGACGAAGACCGGCAAGAGCAGCAGGAACCCGAAGTAGAAGGCGTAGAGCGCGAACGTGAGCCCGTTGAAGTAGGAACGGTTCTCGTACGTGTAGCCGAAGTCCGCGCCACCGCTCGTCTTCGTCTGAGCGTACGTGTAGAAGCCGACCAGCATCAACACGAGGAAGAAGGCCAACCCGAAGGCCGCCAGGTACGGTCGGCGCGAGCGCCACAGACGCAGGTTCTCGAGGCGCAGGATCATCGTGTCCGACCGTTGCGTTCGACCTCGCCTTGCAGCGTTGCGAGCAGCGCTGCCTCGAGCGTGGGGACGTCCCGCCGAAAGCTCTCGAGCCGGATCCCGCGCGCGTTGAAGAGTTCGACCACGTCGACGAGCTCGACGCTGCCCGCGGGGAGCGCGAGCGCGACGGCACCCTCCGGTGTGGCAGGGATCCCGCGCTTCGCGAGCAGCTCGCGCGCGGCGTCGCGCGGCTCGGCTTCGATCAGGATGCGCTCGCGCCCCGCCGTCAGGCGCGCGGGCGCGCCCGCGAAGAGCGTGCGCCCCTCGACCAGGACCAACAGCCGATCGACCAGCTCCTCGACTTCGATCAAGAGGTGGCTCGACAGGAGGATCGCGAGACCGTGCTCGTCCCGCAGCGTGCGCAGGATCCCGCGCAACTCGATCACCGCCAGTGGATCCAAGCCGTCATTCGGCTCGTCGAGGACCAGCAGTCGGGGCCGCGGGAGAAGCGCCTGCGCCAGGTTCAGGCGCTGGCGCATCCCGAACGAGAAGGTCTCCACGCGATCGTCCGCGCGCTCTTCGAGGCCGACCAGTGCGAGCGTGGCCGCGACGTCGGCGCGCGTGACCTCGGCGCGTCGGCGGCCGAGTCGCGCGAGGTAGCTGAGCTGCTCGCGTGCGGTCAGCGAACCCAACAGGGGCGGCGGAGCGAACGCGAACCGCACGTCCCGCATCACGCTCTTCTGTTGGCGGAAGGGATCCTGTCCGAACAGGCGCACGTCGCCTTCGTCGGGGGACAAGAAGCCGGCCAGGAGCTTCAAGAGCGTCGTCTTCCCGGATCCGTTCGGGCCCGCCAGGCCGACGATCTCGCCCGGACGAACTTCGAGGTCGAGGCCGTCCAGGGCCGTTCGCGTCCCGAAGCGCTTGCACACGCCCGCGGCCAGCACCGGCGGCTCGTCGTCCTGGGCGGTCATGGCGCACAATCTACGCAACGACGCCCGCGGAAGCCCGTGGTGAGCGAGACGACTCGCCGCTCGACGTGGACGCCGGGCGGCGAGAAGCCGGCCGCGGTCGGGCCGTGTGGTGACGCACCACTTCCGATCCCCGACACAAGTGGGGTGACGCAAGACTAGACTCCCTGGCATGAAGATTCGTAGCGAGGGTCCGGCCGCCTGGGTCGTCGGGCTCGCCCTCTCCGTCGCCTGCGCCGCCACCCGTGAGGCTCCGCACGGAGCTCACACGCGCGGCGCCACGGAAACCGAGCGCCTGAACGCCTTCTTCGAGCAGGTCTTCGAGCAGCGCCTCGCACGGGATCCGATGCTCCAGGCCCAGCTCGGACTCGGGTCGCAGAGCTCGCTGTGGACCGACCAATCCGAGGCTTTCGAGGAGGAGAGCGAGCGCCTGCTCGAGCAGGCCGTCCGTCGGATGCAGGACGAGTTCGACTTCGAGGCGCTCGATGACGAGGGTCAGTTGAGCTGGCGCCTGTTCCAGTTCGAGGCCTGGCGGGCGGCGGACAACGCGCGTTGGCGCCAGCATGGCTATCCCCTGACACAGATGCGCGGGCTCCATACGCGCGTGCCCTCGCTCCTGCTCGATCAGCACCCGATCCGGTCGGTGGACGACGCGCGGGCCTACGTCGCGCGCCTCACGGGGGTGCCGGCGATCTTCGCCCAGCTCGAAGCCAAGCTCCGTCACCGGGAAGAGGCGGGCATCCTCCCTCCCGCCTTCGTCTTCCCGCACGTCCTCGGTGCCTGCCGGAACATCGTGTCAGGGCGGCCGTTCGAACCGGGTGCGCTGGCGGACAGCACGCTCCTGGCCGACTTCCGAGCCAAGGTGGCCGACCTCGAGCTCGGAGACTCGGAACGGGCCGCCTTGGAGGCGGCGGCCGTGCGGGCGCTGCGCGAGCACGTCCAGCCGGCCTACGAGAGCTTGATCGCCCTGCTCACGGAACAGGCCGGCCGCGCGGACGACCGCGACGGCGCGTGGAAGCTGCCGAACGGAGGTGAGTTCTACGAAGCTGCCCTGCGTCGCATGACGACGACCGACCTTTCGGCCGACGAGATCCACGCCCTGGGCCTGCGCGAGGTGGAGCGGATCCACGGCGAGATGCAGGCGCTCCTCGTCGAAGTCGGCTTCGAAGGCACGCTCCCGGAGTTCTTCGTGCACATGCGGACCGCGCCAGCTTTCTTCTACCCGGACGACGCGGAGGGTCGCACGCGCTACCTCGAGCGCGCTACCGAGCTCATCGACGCGCTGCGCGCACGCCTGCCGGACCTCTTCCACACGTTGCCGCGGGCGCCGATGATCGTGCGTGCCGTCGAACCTTACCGCGAGCGCTCGGCGGGCAAGGCCTTCTACAGCCCGGGTTCACCCGACGGGGCGCGCCCGGGCATCTACTACGCGAACCTCGCCTCGATGGCGGACATGCCGACGTACCAGATGGAAGCGCTCGCTTATCACGAGGGCATTCCGGGGCACCACATGCAGTTCGCGATCGCGCAGGAGATCGACGGCCTGCCGCGCTTCCGCCGCTACTTGCGCTACACCGCGTACAGCGAAGGCTGGGGCCTGTATGCCGAGCTCGTCCCGAAGGAGCTCGGCTTCTACGCCGATCCGTACTCGGACTTCGGCCGGCTCGCGATGGAGCTGTGGCGCGCCTGCAGGCTGGTCGTGGACACGGGCATCCACAAGCTGCGCTGGTCGCGCGAGCGTGCGATCGCGTACCTCGAAGCGAACACGCCGAATCCACCCGGCGACTGCACGAAGGCGATCGAGCGCTACATCGTGATGCCCGGTCAGGCGACCGCTTACCTCGTTGGTCGCAATCGTCTGCTCGAACTGCGGGCGCGCGCCCGCCGAGTGCTCGGCGCGCGCTTCGACCTGCGCACGTTTCACGAGATCGTCCTCACTTCGGGCCCGGTACCGCTTTCCTTGCTGGAGGAACGGGTCATGGAGTGGATCGCAGGCTCGTCCTGAGGCCCCGGGCTCGCTTGGAGTCCGTTAGGGCGGCGTCCAGGCGCCGGATGGCGTTTCAACGGATTCCAAGAGGGTTGCCGCCTCGGAGCTTGCTTCCCATGATGGTCGGGGCGACGAAGGAACGGGCGGTTCGGCAGGTCGCCCGGAATCGAGAGAGAGAAAACACGATGACGAAGATCGCGCGTTTCCTGGCAGGGACGCTTCTCGTGATCTTGGCGCCGTCGCTCGTCCTGGCTCAGGACGAGAACGGCTTCCTCGAAAGCAGGAGCGCGGAACTCGAAAGGGTGGTCGAGAAGCTCGACGAGCTCGTCGACTGGACGACCAAGGAGAAGCTCTTCCTCGAGCGGGACAAGCTCTGGAAGCTCATCCTCTTCTGTGACCCCGAAGACTTCGACGCCCACCAGGGGCTGGGACACCGGCGCCAGAAGGACGGAAGCTGGGAACCACCGAAGGAGCGCCGCGAACCGCGGAACTTCGGCAAGAAGAAGGACCTCGAGACCTTCGCCGAGAAGCTGGATGCGATCGTCGGGCCCTACGTCGGGTCGCTGGTCGATGCGCTCGAGTCCGGCAAGCTGGCGGTGGCCGAGGCGACGGTCGCCGAGAACGACGTGCTCGAGCTCGATCCGAACAACGGGCGTCTGCGCGCCTACCGCGGCGAGGTGGCCTTGGACGGCGCTTGGGTCTTGAAGGAGACCGCCATCGCCAAGGAGCGCCGCCCGGCCATGAAGGACATGGTGCGCGACGGCTACAAGAGTGCTCCCAAACCCAAGCAAGCCAAGCCCGACGATTTCGACGGCAAGCTGGGCCTGCCCTTTTCGTCGGTGGCCGAGGCCTCGTTCGTCCGCGTGGCCGGGACCGGCGACATGGACGAAGTGGCGCGCGCCGCACAGGTCCTGCACGTCACGCAGACCTTCTTCGGCAAGGCGCTCGGCAAGGAAGGCAAGTTCGCACCGGACTTCGGCGTGTACCTCTTGGCCGGTGGCAACGGCGAGAAGGCCGCCTTCATCGCGAACTATCCCGGCCTGCCGGATCGCTACCGCGATTATTTGCGGCAGCTCGAGGGCTCGGGGTTGCAGGACACGGACGACTTCGTGCACTGGGCCAAGGACGACCGACGGCGGCTCGATGCTCTGGTCCACTTCTCGGTGGGCTGGCTCCTGGAGGACGCCTTCAAGATCACCACGAAGGAAGGTTGGGCCTACGAGGGCTTCAGCCTGTACATGACGCGCGAGCTCGTCGGCACGCGCCTGAACTGGTTCGTGTTGCCGTCGAAGATGCTCGATCCGCAGGCCGACACGGCCTTGCGCGCCAAGCTCGTCGACTCGGACACGAACTGGATGAACGAAGCCCACGTCATGCTCGAGAAGGAAGGCGCGCCGCGCCTTGCCGACGTGCTGAAGAAGAACGTGAACGAGCTGACCACGGAGGACCTCCTCCTGGCCTACGTGACCGCCGCCTACCTGCTCGAGGCCCGCTTCGACGCCGTCACGGACCTCTTGACGAAGCTGGGCGGGACGATGCCGCCCTCCCAGGCCTTCCCGCAGGCGCTCGGAATGAAGATCGACGTCGTCGAAGCGCGCATCCAGCGCTGGCTCTCGGAGCGGAGGTGAGCCGATGAACATGCTGCAACGCTCGCTGCGACACCTCGGGTTGACCTGCGCCCTGACCACCGCCCTCAGCGCGTTCACGCCGACTCCGTTCGAAGGCCTGGAAGACGCCAAGATCCACTGGCGCGGCAAGGCCTTCGGGCTCGACGAGCTGCCGGAGGACTTTCCCGCCGCCGCACGCTCGGCGCTCGAGGTCTGGCAGCCGTGGGCCACGAAGATGCACTACACGCTGCACCTCGATCCACCGGGTCGCGTGCTGCTCGTCTCCAATCCCGACAACGGTCGCGTCGAGAAGCAGCTCGAATTGATCGACCAGGTCGGAGCCCTGTTCGAGAAGCACATGCCCTTGCCGGATCCAGCCCTCGCGATCGCGGCACCGGACGAGGACGAGGCGCAGGACGCGAAGGACGAACCCCTGCCCGAGGATCCCGAGGGCGGCCCCTATCCGTGGGAAGAGGCCGGGCTCGGCGAGTACAGCACGGACGACGGCTCCAGCGCGGCCTTCAGCTACTCCTGGGGTGCCGTCGACATGCCGCCGGACGCGAGCACGATCGTGTTCTTGGTCGTGCGCGACGCACCCGACTTCGCGCAGGTGCTCGACTTCCTGGCCGAGCACCACCCGTACCTCGCGGACTGGACCGAGGAAGCCAAGGGTTACGCGGGCTTCTCGCTCCAGCAACCGCTCGCCGGAGCCTTCATCCAGAACGACACCACTCAGGAGGAATGGAACCCCGACAACGAGGTCGTGAACCGCATGGCCCAGCTGTTCCTGCTGCGGCGCTTCGGGCAGCAACCGAACTGGCTCGTCCAAGGCTGGGCCTGGTTCTCGGAGTTCGACATCCAGGGCGGGGTCTATTGCTTCCCGTACCGCAACGAGTTCGTCTTCGCGACCGAGCATTCGGGCTGGGATACCGAGCTCGCGAACCGCTTCGAGAACCGGCAGAAAAAGCCCCTGCGCACGGCGGAGTTCGCCAAGTGGGAGCGCGGCTCCTACGAGAGCGACCCGGCCAAGATCTCCTGGGGCGTGATCGAGTACATGACACGCTTCCGCCCGGGCGAGCTGTCACTCGTTGCCAGCGAGTTCCGCACGATCATCGACAAGGAGAGCCGCGTCGACTTCGGCGACGGCACGTGGGAGCGCAACCTGGACTACACGCTGCCCGTTTCGGACCAGGACGACATCCTGCGCGAGCACCTCGGCGGGCGAATCTTCCGGGAGATCACCGACTTCTTCCGCAAGCGCGACCGCTACGTCCTGAAGTCGGACGACTGATCACGGCTCTGGCCCGGGGCGCGCCTGCGGAGCGCACGGCGGCTGGCTTGCCCGGGTGTGGGGCCGGGTTGTGGTGAGGGTGTGAAATCGTGTGCGGACCATCCCCGGGCGACGGGTCGAGCTGCTAGCCTGGAGGGCTCTTCGGTCCCTCCTCGCCCCACTCCCTCGAACCAACGCCCATGAAGCACTCCCTCCGTGCTCTGCTCGTTTGCCCCGCCCTCCTCGGCCTGGTCGGCACCGCTGCCGCGCAAGCTTCGAAGCCCCACGGGGACGCGGTCCTGGACATCGTCATCGAGAACGCGCTCGCGGACTGGAGCGTCCTGCCCATCGCCGCCGAGAGCACGCCGACCTGGCTGCGCCTCCCCGCCTTCGGCAAGGTCGTCCTGCACGGCGACGCGGTCCACCAGGGCCTGCTGGAGGCGAGCGAAGGCGGCCTGCGCCTCGTCTCGAACGACGGCGCGGTCGTCGCACTCGACGCGCTCGCGTTCTCCTTCGCGGAAGGCGGCACGGGCGAGGTTCATGCCAGCGGCGCACAGGCTTTCGACTTGACGAACGTCACCTGGACTCACCATCCCGACGGCGGTCTGCAGCTGATCGCGGAACTCGTCGTGGGTGAGCTCGCGAGCGAGCTGGGAGTCGAGCGCGGCACGCACGTCGCGACCGTCGTCGCCGAGGTCGACGCGCCCGCGGTACGTCGCTCGCAGCACGGTCGGACGCAGCTCGCGACGCCGCAGGCTCCCACCGGCGGAGGCTCCGGCTCCTACACCGCTCCCGCGGCGGGACCCGACGTCGTCGTCTGGGCCGTGGGCGACTCGTTCGGCTCGGATGACATCCAGTACTACGGCCAGAGCGGCGGCCTCGCGGCTTACGCGCTGGCGACGCAGTCCTGCAACGTGGGCAGTGAGACCCTCGACTGGTTCGCGAACCCCGATCCCAGGCATCCGGTCATCGGCCAGAACATGTTCCGCTATCACGAAGGTCGCTTCGAGCAAATCGGACAGAGCTGGCTCAAGCACGCCTTCTGCGCGGTGAACGAGTTCGAGACCGGCTGCGGGCCGTGCAACAGCTCGCCGTGCTCGAACCTGGGCATCGGCTGCGCGGACACGTATACGTCGGGGCTGAACGACGGCTCGGGCGGACGCTCGAAGTCGCTCGTCAACGCGGCCACGGGTGTCAACCAGAACGGAGCCGGCCCCAGCGGAACGAGCACGATCCGCGGTCGACTGCAGGTTCCGGTCGCGGATATCGATCCGGCCCAGAACCTCGGCGCCGAGTGGTTCATCGAGGCCCAGTACGTCACCGCGGACGACGCGGAGGCCAATGCGAGCCGCAACAACGCCTCCTGGCGCCGCGTCGTCGTCAACGCCGTCAGCAACGTGAACGGCGGCGGCCCGACCGAGATCGGCCAGCCGGCGATCTACGCTTGGCAGGATCAGGATCCGGCCGTCGAGATCAAGACGGGCGTCAACACCGGCGAGGCCGCCGGCACGAAGACCTGGTACTACGTCGGCTACCGCGTGACTCAGCTCGGCCCGAGCGCCTGGCGCTACGAGTACGCCGTGCAGAACCTGACCTCGGACCAGAGCGCGCGTACCTTCGAGCTGCCGGTCCCGAACACGGTCACCGTCACCGACCTCTCGTTCCATGACGTCGACTACCACAGCGGCGATCCCTACGACGGGACGGACTGGACCGCGACGCACGCCTTCAACACGCTTCAGTGGGCGACCGACACGTTCGCGACGAATTCGAATGCGAACGCGCTGCGCTGGGGCACGCTCTACAACTTCGGCTTCACGGCCGACACGGCGCCGGTGCGCGACGACCTCGTGCTCGGCCTCTTCAAGCCGGGCCTGAACGCCGCGGTCACGGTCCAGAACGTGCTCGTGCCCGACGCCGGCGGCCCGCCCTCCGTGGGCGACCACTCGGGCGGACTGGGACAGTTCGAAGGGCCCTACGGCGGCGGCGGTGTCACGGCCAGCTCGAGCGCGCGCAACGGCCGCAGCGGCACGAACCCGCAGGTCTTCGTCGAGACCGCCCCGGCCGTCCTGGGACGGGATTGGATCGGTCGCATCGAGAGCGGTGAGGGCGCCGGCTTCGTCCTCATCGGCCTCGGTGGCGCCGGCGCGGGCACTTGGACGCCGCTCGGCGAGCTCCTGGTGCGTCCGCCGCTGTTGCGCCGCTTCGGTCAGGGCCCGCTGCACGTGACGATCCCGAACGAGCCCGGCCTGTCCGGTCGCACGTTGGCCCTGCAGGCCCTCGTCCTGCGGGACGGCCAGCTCGTGCTGTCGAACGCGATCGACGTCGTCGTCGGCGACCGCGAGTAGCGCTCCCCCGTCGCCCGGATCCCGAGCGCAGGGATCCGGGCGACGTTGGGCGGACTTCAGACGACCTTTCGTCGGTGCGCGTTGCAGCGGGAGCTCGCGCGCCCTACATGTTTCCACGAGCCCGGGAGCCGAGGGGCCGCTCGGGTTAGGCTCTGCGTGCGATGACGAAGACGAAGGCCGAGACGACCCCCCACCCCGCGCAGGGCGGCATCCGCCCGTCGAAGGCCGGGCGCTGGCGGGCGCTCGTGCTGGTCCTGATCCACGTGCTCGCGGCGATCCACATCGCGCACTGGATGTCGACCGGCCGGACCATGTCGCCGCTCGAGCCCTCGGAGGCGATGGAGTTCTCGAAGCACTCGGTCGTGAACGCCGGCTTCGTCTTCTTCGGGCTGACGATTGCTTCCACGCTCGTGCTCGGACGCTGGTTCTGCGGGTGGGCCTGTCACCTGGTCGCCCTGCAGGACCTTTGCCGCTGGCTGCTCCTCAAGGTGGGGATCCGGCCGAAGGCGCTGCGCTCGCGCGCGCTCCTGTGGGTGCCGCTGATCGCGGCCCTCTACATGTTCGTCTACCCCCTGGCCTATCGCCTGTGGATCGGTGATGCCTTCGGGACGCCGACGACCGAGCTCACCAAGGCGGGCTTCTGGGACACCTTCCCGGTCTGGCCCGTGGCGCTCTTCACGTTCTTCGTGTGCGGCTTCGTCATCGTCTACTTCCTGGGGGCCAAGGGCTTTTGCACCTACGCCTGCCCCTACGGCGCGTTCTTCGGCCTGGCGGACAAGCTCGCGGTCGGGCGCATCCGCGTGACCGACGCCTGCGCGGGTTGCGGACACTGCACCGCGGTCTGCAGCTCGAACGTGCGCGTACACGCCGAGGTGCGCGACTGGGGCATGGTGGTCGACCCCGGCTGCATGAAGTGCCTCGACTGCGTCAGCGTCTGCCCGACGAACGCGCTCTACTTCGGCTTCGGCAAGCCGTCGCTCTTCGCGAAACCCCGCAAGGACCCCGAGCAACAGAAGTCCGCCCTGCGGTTCGCGGAGGAAGCGGCGCTCGCGCTGCTCTTCGTCGCCGTGTTCCTCATCGTGCGCGGGCTCTACGGGCTGGTCCCCTTCCTCTTGTCGCTCGGCATCGCGGCCATCTCGAGCTGGATCTTCCTGCTGGCCTTCCGCCTCTGGAAGCGCTCCGACGTGACCCTGGTCACGACGCGCCTGAAGGCCGGCGGTCGCCTGCGTCCGGCCGGCCTGACCTTCCTGGTCGCGCTCCTGGCCTACACCGGCAGCCTGGTGCACGCGGGCCTGATCCAGCTCAAGACGAAGGAGAGCAGCGCGGCCTTCGAGGAGCTCACGGACGCCCGCGAGGCGGCGCTCGCGAACCCCGTCTGGGATCCGCCGCGCGCGGTGCGCGAGCGGGCCGACGCGGCCCTGGCCGACGCGCGCTTCGTCGCCGAACACGGCTGGTTCGAGACGCGCGGGCTCGACGTGCAGCTCGCCTGGTGGAACCTCGTGACCGGCCGGCCCGAGGAGTTCGTGCACGGGCTCGAGCAGGCCATCGAGGCGAGCGGCGACACGACCTGGCACGCGACCCTGGCGCGCTACTTCGACGCGCGCGGCGACGTCGAGCGCACGGTCGCGCACTACGAGCGCTTCCTCGCGGACCACCCCTCGCTGCAGGTCTACGACTACCTCGCGAAGCTGTTTTGGCGCACGGGCCGGCCGGAGGAGGCCCTGCGCATCTATTCCGAAGGCCGCGCGGCTCACCCCGACAACGCCGAGCTGGCTTTCAACGAGGGCACCGCCTACGCGGCGCTGGGTCGCACCGACGAGGCGTTGCCCCTCTTCGAACGCGCCCTCGAGCTCGACCCCCAGCACCTCCCCGCCCGCGAGAACCTGGCCGGCGCCCTGTGCGAACGCGGTCGCTTCGCCGAGGGCGCTGCGCACTTTGCGCAAGCCCTGCTGCAGAACCCCGCCGACACGGAGACGCTACAGCTCTTGCTGCGCGCCTACGGCGCTGCCAACGACACCACCGGCGCGCGCACGGCCCTGCAAGCCGTGCTCGCGAAGGACCCGCAGAATGCGAACGTGCGCGCGGCGCTCGCGAGTCTCTGACGACGAGTTGCGAGCCAGAGCTCGCAGCTCGGCTCACTTCAACGCGTCGATGAACGCGTCGTAGCTTTCGGCCCAGCGGTCCATGGTGGCCTTGGGGCCGACGGCTTTGATGTAGTAGGGGCCGCCGGAGCACTCGACGATCGTCGCCAACATGCGCATCTCGGGCTTGTTGTGACGCACGCCTTCTCCGGGGTTCATCTCGGCGATGTAGCGCCCGGTCAGGTCGAGGTGCGTGAGCTTCATCCCGTCGACCTCTTCCTCGGTGACGACGGCTGCCTCGCGCGAGCTCGTACCGTCGTCCTGGGCGAACATGCCGCACCAGCGTTCGATGTTGGCCGCGGCCGTACCGCCACCGCCGTGGAAGTAGAAGACGACCAGCTCGCCGGGCTCGTCGTCGCCTTCGACGCTCGGCAGCTTGTACTGGCGGTGGCGCAGCGAGCTCGCGGGAGTCTCGGAGACCCAGCCCGCTTGCTCGACGAAGTTGAGGCCGCCCGCCGACGGAGCCGGCGGCGCGCCGCCCACCGGAACGCCTTTGGGCACGGCCGGGCGGGCCGGTTGCTCGGAGGCCGTCGCCTCCGAGGTGTCGCTGGCGGACGTGGCGTGGCCCGAAGCGGACGGGGCACTGTCGCTCGAGACCGGCTGCGGGGCCTGGGAACAGGCCAGAACCAGGGCGAGAGAGACGAAACTGACGATGCGCGACATGGGCGATTCGGGGGGGGAAGCCGACGCGATCCGGAGGCGGATCGAGCGGTGGACTGCGACGAACGAGCGAGCTCTCCCTCCAAGAGGGGGCCATTTGAAGCGATTCCGTGCAACAGTGGAGGCCAGGTCTGCATCCGTCTCGCTGCCGATGAACGAAGGCAACCCCGCTCCCGACCTGCTCCTGGCGCAAGCACGCTGGATCCGCGGCCTGGCCCTGCGCCTGGCACGGGATCCCGTCGAGGCCGAGGACGCGCTCCAGGAAACGTGGCTCGCGGCCCTGAAACGCCCGCCGCGAGCGGAGGACGCGAGCCCGGCGCGCGCGCGCGGCTGGCTCGCGCGCGTCCTGGCGAACGTCCTGCGTCAGGAAGCGCGCTCGGAGGGTGCTCGTACGAAGCGCGAACATTCGCGCGCCCGCTCCGAGGCGCTGCCCGACTCGACGGAGCTCCTCGGACAGGTCGACGCCCAGCGGGTCGTGGTCGAAGAGCTCCTGGCGCTGAAGGAGCCCTACCGGCGCGTCCTGCTCCTGCGCTACTTCCGGGATCACTCCGCCGCGGCGATCGCGCACGACACGGGGCTCTCGGCCGCGACCGTGCGCTCGCACCAGAAGCGCGCGCTCGCTCTGCTGCGCGAACGCATGGACGCGCGCTACGACGGGGACGGCCACGCCTGGCGGGCCGTGTTCCTGGCGCCTTCGTTCGTGCCGACGACGTCCCCGGCGAGCGCTGGGGCTTCCACCGCGGCCCTCACCGAGCTCCGGACCTGGATCGCCATGAATACCTTGACCAAAGTCGCCCTCGTCGCCGGACTCGTCGCCGCCGGCGTCGGCTATCGCTATTTCGACGGCAGTCGCCGCACCGAGGCGACGGCCAGCACGCCGCGCGACGCCCTGACGCCGCTCGCGCGGCCCGAGGACACCGCTCGCGCGAAGACGATCGAGCCGGTCGAAGCGCCCGCCGCGGTCGAGGAACGCGCCGCGGTCGCGACGCGCGAGCGAGAGCCCGAACCCGATGCCGTCGCCGAACCCGCGGTCGAAGCGAAGCCTGCCTTCGCCGCTGCCGGCGTGACGGCGACCTTCGTCGACGAGAGCACCAACCCGGTGCGCGGAGTGCGGACCTACCTCTTGAAAGAGGGCGCGCAAGCCTGGCGCGAGGACGCGCGCGCCGAAACGAGCGACTTCGAGGGGCGTGTCGTCCTCGAGCTCGCGATGGACGAGGAAGGGAAGAAGCGGCAGCTGGTCTACGAGGCCGACGGTTTCGTCAGCGGGATCGTGCCCGCACAGCTGCGCGCGGGGGAGACCCAGAGCCTCGGCACGATCGTGCTCGCCCCGGCCGCTCGCATCGCGGGCACGGTCTTCCATCGCGGCGGCCGCCCCCTGGCCGGTGCCAGCGTCTGGTTCGACACGAAGGCGCTACCCGATTTTCCGGAGGGTCACCTGCGGCGGAGAGGTATGGGAGAGTTTTTCGCTCCGCCGACGACTCCCCTGGCTGTCACGACCGACGAAAACGGCCGCTACTTGCTCGAGGGTTTGCCGCGTGCCCAGGGAAGGGTCTGGGCCCATGCCGAGGACTTCCGCTACTCGTACACCGACGAACTCTCGACCGATCAACGTCCCTGGACGGACGTCGATCTCGAGCTCGAACCGCTCGGAGTCGCCGACCGCATCGCGTGCACGGTCCTCCTGCCGGACGGCAGCCCCTACGCCAATCAATCGGTGCAATACGGTTTCAACGACACGGGCTGGTCGCTGTCGAGCTCGCTCATGACGGACGGCGACGGGCGCCTCGACCTCGTCGTCTGGCGCGAGGCGGCGCACGCCTTCACGATCAAGGGCAAGTACGAGCAGTGGGCCACGCACCGCGTCGAGGACGTCATGCCCGGAGCGGATTTCGTCATCCAGCTGCGTGCACCGGTGTCCCTCGAGCTCGCGGTGCGGGATCCGGACGGAGTTTCGCTCCCCGCCTATTCCTTCGACATCCAGGTCGGAACGAAGTCGCGCTCGAACCAGCGGATCGAAGCAATCCCACTCGAAGGCGTCTTCCGCTTCGATCGCCCCGAGGCCGAGTTCGTCCTGACCGTACGCGCACCGGGCTTCACCGAGGAGGAGCTCGGGCCCTTCACGAAGGAGAAATCGGGACGCATCGAGTGCACGCTGTTCCCGGTACCGACCGTCAGCGGGATCGTGCTCGCCGATGGGCAGCCGGTCGCGGGCGCCAAGATCGGGCTGTACTCCGTCGTGGGCGACAACATGCGGCTCATGGTCAACGGCTTCCCGTGCCTCATGCACAGCAACGCGCGCGAGCGCGGCATGGGCAAGAGCGACGCGGACGGCATGTTCGAGATCGGGCTGCGCCAGAGCGACGAGTACTACGTCATCGTCGAAGCCGACGGGCTGGCACCGGCCGTCCTCGGCCCCTGGTCGATCCACGTCGACACCGGCCTCGCGGACCTCGAGGTGCACCTGAAGGAAGGTGCCACGCTCGAAGTGCGGGTTTCGCTTCCGGACGGCGCCGACCCCGCCGGACGCATCGTCGGCATCACGGATGGGCGACCGGACGCGCGAACGAAGCGCGTGGACGAGGACGGTGTCGCGCGCTTCCACGGACTGACGCTCGGACGCTACCTGGTCCGGCTCGTGGACAAGGAGATCCGCACGAACTACACGACGTCATCGTCCTATGACGTCGATCCACCGAGCCGCTTCGAGCTGCCCTGGGTTGTCGAGGTCGGCCCCGGGACGACGACGTACACGCTGGTCGTCGACGAGGAGTGACCGCGTTCAGTCCTGCGAGTCGGCGTAGCCCATCGCCTTGATGTCGTCGAGCGCCGCCGCGTCGTCCCAGTCGCCGCCCGCACCGGTCGCGGCCGGCTGGCCGATCGCGTCGCGGACCGCGGCGCGCAGACGCGCGAGCTCGGTCGCGTCGACCTCGTTCGGATCGAGCGGGTGGACCTCGCCAGGGTCCGCCACGAGGTCATAGAGCTCCTCGCTTCCATCCGACGCCACGATCAGCTTCAGGCGCGCGCCGATGGCCGCGCGCAGCTCGCGCTCGTAGGGGCGCAGCTTGCCGGCTGCGATCATCTCCTCGGAGAAGACACGGCGCGAGACCTCCGGCTCCTCGAGCGACGCCAACACGATCCGATCGGGCGGACCAGGTCGACGCAGGTCGAGGCCGACGGCGTGATCGTCCGCCAAGAGCCCGACCGACGCGAGGATCGTCGAGTACAGGTCGGTGATCTGCACCAGGTCGCCCCGCGTCGTCCCCGCTGGGAAGTCGGGTCCACGGGCGATGAGCGGAATGCGCAGGTTCGAGTCGTAGACGTTCAGGATGTGAGTGGCGTGGCCATGCTCGCCGAAGTTCTCGCCGTGATCCGAGAGCACGAAGACCAGCGTGTTCTCGGGGTCGCTCACCGCGTCGAGGGCCTCGACGATGCGCGCGACCACGGCGTCGACCATCCGTAACTCGCCCTCGTACATGCTCCGTAGCTGATTCCACTCGTCCTCGCTCAGCGGGAACGTGCCGTCGTAGTGACGTTGGATCAGCCGGGTGCCCTTGGCGTCGGGATAGTGGCGCTGGATCGCCGACCAACGGTCGGAGCGCGCGCCCATGAAGTGACTGGCCTGTTGCCACGGCGGCAGGTACGGCAGGTGCGGCTCGACGACGTTGACGAACACGAAGTGCGGGCGCTCGGGATCGCGCGTGGACTCGATCCACGCCCGCACGGCCTGGACCGTCTGGTGCTCGGCCGCCGGTCGCTTCTGGCCTTCCGGGTCGTTCGCCAGAGACTCGAGGTGTGCGCGGTAGCTCGAGATGTAGTTCTCGAAGTGCTCGAAGCCGCGGTCGAGACCCGAACGGTCCGAGATCCAGGTGTTGTTGCTGAAGCCGGCGGTCTGGTAGCCGGCCTCGGACAAACGCTCGGCCAGCACGGGCAGCGAATCCGCGACACGCAGCTCGAGCTGGTGGGCGCGGTGGGTCTTCGGGAGCGTGCCCGTGAAGAGCGAGGCGTGCGACGGCAGCGTCCAGCACGAGGTCGAGTAGGCCCGGTCGAAGCGCGTGCCCTGCCGCGCGAGCTCTTCCAGGAAGGGGGTCGTCGGGCGCGGGTGGCCGTAGGCGGACAGGAAGTCCGGCCGGACCGTGTCCATCACGATCACGACGATGTCCGGTCGGGCGGGGCCACCGCCCGAGCACGAGCCAGCCGACGCGACCAGGCCGAGGAGGCTCAGCGTCGCGAGGCGCCGCCACGGGGGCCGATTCCACGTTCGCATGGGGTGTTCGAAGTCCTTCATGCCCCTGTCAGGGAGCGCCGTTTCGCGCGATTCCTCCGTCGTCCGCGCCTGCGGCAAACCCTATCCTAAGCCGCCCCCAGGTCGCAGGGAATCGAGCGACCCGTCCATGCTCCCGCAATCCCCGCCCAGCTCGCCGTCCCTCGCACGCTCCCGTTCGGGGAGCCCGTGAGGCTCCGAAGGACGGACATGGACACGGGCACCGAATCGGGCACGACGAGTCCCGCGCGGGCCTCCGGGCGCAGGCTCGCGCTCGAATGCGCGCTGGTGGCGGCCGCCGCCACCGTGCTTCTGTGGCTTCACGCCGGCTTCTTCTCGCCTGAACGGCTGCACGTCAGCGGGCGCTTCGTCGACCAGGGCAACTACATTTCGACGGCGCGCGTTCTGGTCGACACGGGCGAGCTGCGCTGCGGTCTGATCTTCCCGGCCCACCTCGAGCGCGAGAACTGGCGTCCCTACATGCCCGGGCACTACCTGTCCCTGGCGCTGTCCTACGCCGTCTTCGGCTACGGGGTCTTCACGTCGCTCCTGCCGAACCTCGTGGCCTTCGTCCTCGCGACGACGGCGACCTTCTTGATCGGCCGCGAACTCTACGGCCTGCGCGCCGGGCTGCTCGCGGGCGCCCTCTTCGCACTCTTTCCCGGCAATCTGACGTACGCCTTCACGGCGATGGCCGAGCTGACCTTCACGGCGGCCGGCGCGTTGGCACTGGCCGCCTTCCTGCGCCTCCCGGAGCGCTGGCGCGCGGAAGGCGGCATGCTGCTCCTGGCCTTGCCGTTCCTGTTCCGGGAGACCGGCGCGCTGCTCGTCCTGCCCATGCTCGGCCTCCTCCTGCAGAACGGTCGTGGGAAGAAGAACCTGCGGAACGCGCTGCTCCTGGGCTTGCTCGCGGTCGGTTTCCTCTACGTCGTGAACGTCTGGCAGACCGCCCAGGGCAAGGGCGCCGTCCCGCTCTCCTGGGTGACCGAGGGCAAGTTCAACTACATGGACGCCTTCGCCCCCGAGCCCGCCCGACTCTCGCCGGGCGAGTGGATCGCCGCGCTCTTCGACAACGCCGGGCGCAACGCGGCGGAGACGGCCGAGCAGTTCCGCGACCAGGGCTTCCAGATGAGCGTCGTGGGGCACTGGACGATCGTAGGCCTGATCGGCGTGAGCTTGTGCGCGGGCGTCCTGCGGCGCAAGCGCGAGAGCTTCCCGCTCGGCGTGGCCGCGCTCGGGCTCGTGCTGTTGGCGATGGTCTACTTCCTCTACGACGTGAAGGGCCAGAAGGGCATGCGCAGCATGCTGTTCGCCTTCCCCTGCCTCGCCGTCGTGGCCGGTTCGGCCTTCGAGCGCGTCTTCCTGGGCCGCGGGCCCGGCGGCGCGGGCCTGCGGGCGGTCCGTTATGCCAGCGGAGCGCTCGTGACGTTGGTGCTCCTCGCAGGGGCGCACCTGACCACGGTCCTCTCCGGACGTGAGCTCAGCAACCTCGACGGCATCGCCGACTCCGCCACGCGCGTCCTGCGCGAACTGCACGCGGCCAACCCCGACCTGGCGGTCGTCGCCCCTCACGAGATGATGATGGACTTCATCGTGTCGGCCTATCCGACGCCGGTGTCGTTTCCGCCCGCGAACGAGCAGACGCTCGAGCTGCTCGATCAGAAGCACCCGATCGGAACGCTCGTCTTCAACAAGAGGTTTTTCGGCACCGACCTCTCCAAGGAAGCGCTGCAGGCCCTCTCGCTGCGCCGCTACTACCCCGACATCCACTCGGGCGAACGGGTCTACGTCGCGTTCCAGAAGAAGCGATGACGCCGCCCTTCGACGATCCGGCTGCCCGCCATCCCGACGCCTGGCGCGGACGTACGCTACTCGTGGCAACGCTCGCCGCCGGGCTCGCGGCCGCGCTCGTGCTCGCCTTCTTCGCCGCTTGGTTCGACCCGAGCCGCCTGCACGTCCACAGCGCCTTCGGAGATCAGGGTGGCTACATCACGACGGCCCGCCTGCTGGCCGAACACGGCGAGCTGCGCAACGGCATCCTGTATCCCGCCTACATCGAGAACGCCTCGTGGCGGCCGTACATGCCGGGGCACTACGCGTCCCTCGCGCTCGCCTACCTCGTCTTCGGCTGGAGTGTGACGACGACGCTCCTGCCGAGCCTCGTCGGCTACGCCCTCGGTGCAGCCCTCGTCTTCGTCCTGGCCAACCGCTTCTACGGCCGTCAGGCGGGCGTGCTCGCGACCGGGCTCTTCTGCCTCTTCCCGCCCAACGTGCTCTACGCCTTCACCGCGATGGCCGAGCTCACCTTCATCGCGGCGAGCCTGGTGGCCCTGGCGCTCTTCGTCGTCGTGCCCGTGCAGCGGCGTGCGCTGGCGCTGCCGTTTCTGTTGGCCTTGCCGTTCCTCTGGCGCGAGACGGGGGCGCTGTTCGTCCTGCCCATGGCCGCGCTCGTCGCCTTGCCGGGGCGCGCGCGCGCGCACGTCGCGCCCGGGGACTCGAAGGCCCGCTTCCGCGCGGCCGCACTTGCCGCGCTCGCGGCGGTGGCCTTGCTCGCGCTCGTCAATCAATGGCAGCTCGCGACGGGGAAGGGTTCCGTCCCCCTCTCCTGGATCGTCGAGGGGCGCCCGAACTACACGGACGCCTTCCTCGAGGTGCCCGCGCTCGGTATTGGCGAGTGGCTCTCCGCCTTCGGGGCCAACGCCGCGCGCAACGTGTCCGAGATGCGAGCCAACATCGCCGAAGATCCCTGGCAGGTGGCCGTCTTCGGCTTCGCCTGGATCACGCTGGCGGCCGTGCTGGTCGTCGCCAGCGGCCTCGTTCGCTGGAACAAGGACCCGCTGGCGACGGGCACGGCGCTACAGGCGCTCGTGCTCTTCGCGATGATCTTCTTCCTGTACGACGTGAAGGCGCAGAAGGCCATGCGCAGCTCGATGCACCTCCTGCCGCTGTTGTCCGTCGTCCTGGCGGGGCGTGCGACTGCGTTGATTCCGTGGTTGCGGCACGCGGCGGGGCTCGTCATCGTCCTGCTCGCGTTCTTTGGCGGCGCCTGGCTCTACATGCCCCGCGCGGCCGCCGAGCTGACGAGCGGTGACGAGGTCGCCGACTCGAACCAGCGCGCGGTGGAAGACCTGCGGCACGACGACGCGACGATGCTGGTGGCGCCGTACGACGTCATGGCCGACTACGCGATCCAGAACTGGCCGGTCCCCGTCGCCTTCCCACCCTATGACGAGCGCACGCTCGACGTCTTGCTCGAGCGCTACCCGGTCACGACCATCGTGATCCCCTTCGGCTCGATCGCCGCGCATCGGATCAGCCGCGACTTCTTGACCGAGCACGGCTTCGTCGAGCTGGGACAGAAGCGCTTCCCCACGCCGTCGGGCGCGCACTTCTACTTCGCCTTCCGCAAGCGATGAGCGCGACGACCGAGCCGCACCTCGCTCCTGACAGAAGCCGCGTTCCGGCGTCGAGCGTCTTGCTCGTGCTCGGCCTGGCCGCGCTCTGGCTCGCGCTCTGGTTGTTCGGCTTCGGGACCGCGGGACTGCACGTCCAGGGCCCCTTCGTCGACCAGGCCGGCTACATCACCACCGCGCGGCACCTGGCGGACACCGGCGAGCTACGCAGCGGGCTCGTGATGCCCACCTACATCGAGAACCCGCGCTGGCGTCCGTACATGCCGGGGCACTACGCCGCCCTGGCGGCGAGTTACCGCGCGCTCGGCTTCTCGACCTGCGCGACGCTGCTTCCGAACGTCCTGGCCTTCCTGCTGTCGACGGTTCTGGTTCATCGCCTCGCAGC
This sequence comes from Planctomycetota bacterium, assembly GCA_029259595.1. GTDB lineage: Bacteria > Planctomycetota > UBA1135 > UBA1135 > OFTM43. The sequence goes on from JAJDEW010000174.1 coordinate 44,572, forward strand.
GCGCGTCTACGGACGGCGAGCGGCGGGCCCAGCGGCCCTCTTCTTCGCAGTGTTCCCCGGCAACGTGCTGTTCGCCGGCACCGCAATGGCCGAGCCGACCTTCACCGCCGCCGGGCTCGTCGGCTTCACCTTGTTCCTGGCAGCCCCGGTGCGCTGGCGGCCCCTCGCGGCTCCGCTCTGCCTCGTCCTACCGTTCCTCTTCCGCGAAACCGGCGCGTTGTGGGTGCTCCCGATGCTGGCTTTCCTGCTGCTGGAAAGGAGCGCGCCGACCTCGACCGCCCCCGCGAGCCGACGGCTTCCGCAGGCCCTCGCCGCGCTCGTCGCGGCGGTGCTCTTGCTCGCCGGTTTGAATGCCTGGCAGATTGCGGACGGCAAGGGCGTCGTGCCGCTGAGCTGGATCCAGCGTGGGACCTTCGCCTACAACGACGCGACCCTCGAAGCAGAGATCTGGACGCTCGCGCAGTGGGCGCAGGGCATCGCCGCCAACTTTGCGCGCAACCTGGGCGAGGTCGGTCGCCAGACGCTCGAGCGTCCGTTCTCGGTCGGAGTCGTCGGCTTTTGGTGGATTCTCGGCGCATGGGCGGGAGCGACGGCCTTGGCCTTGAAGCGCCGCGCGCGCGACCCGCTCGCCGTCGGCGCGTCCCTCCTGGGGCTCGCCATGCTGCTCGCCGTCTTCGGCCTGTACGACGTCAAGGCCCAGAAGGGCATGCGCAGCCTCGTGTTCGTCTATCCGCTCTGCGCGCTCGCCGTGAGCGGCGCCTTCGCGCGACAGCCCGCCTTCGCGGGCAAGCGGCGCCTCGTGACGGGGGTCGCGGTGGCCTCGGCGGGCTTTCTCGCCCTCTTCCCCGCCGCGAACGAGCTCACGTTCCTCGACGAGGCCACCGACCGCGCCACGCGCACGATCGAGGAGCTCGGACACGACGACGCGACGATGCTGATGGTCGATATCCGCCTGACGCCGTTCCTGCTGGACTACGCGGTACGCCACTACCCGGTTCCGTGGTCCTTCGCCCCGGAGAACGACGCCACCTTGAAGCTCTTCGAGGGCCGCTATCGCGTCGGGACACTCCTCTTGCACGACGGAGCCTTCGGGCCGATCACGCCGCCGCGCACGGCCTTCGACGGACGCCTGCGCTTCGAGGGCAAGGTCGAGCTCGGCCACCCCGACTACTTGACCGGCGTGCGCGATTTCCTCGTCTACCGGCGCTGACCGATCTCGCCGGGCGGGCTATCCTCACCAGCCCTGTCCCGAGCTCGGAGCCCCTCGACCTCACGAAGAGCGCGGCGGCGCTCACCGTCCGCTGCCCCCTCCACCGGGCCACGTTCGGCAAACGAATCCAAACGAACGGCTCGGGGCGCCACTCAGGAGACCGAATGAACCGAACGGGAAGACCGGCGCACGCGCTCCAGGCAGCGTTCGCCCTCGTCGCGCTGCTCCCGGCGCTCTCTCTGCAACGCGGCTCGCGCGGCCAGGATCCGAAGCCGGACATGTCCGAGATCGTCGCCGATCCGGCCGCGCTGTTCGTCACGAACTGCGCGAGCTGCCACGGCGCGACCGGCGACGGACAGGGAACGACGGTCCTCGACCGCCCTGCGCGCAGCTTCATGGACGGCGGCTTCTCGTTCGGCAACACGCCGGAGGCCCTGTTTCGAACGATCTCGATCGGGATCCCCGGCACCCCCATGCCGGGTTTCGCGTCATCGCTGTCCGAGGGCCAACTGCGCGCCCTGGCGGATCACGTGATCACGCTCGGGCCGGAGACCCTGGAGGTCGACACGGACGCGGCGCGCCTCGTCGTGGGCGAGCGTCCGTTCGTCGTGCGCGGCATGCTGCCGGCGGTGTCCGAGGGTGGCGAGGCGATTCCGCGCGGGCTCTTGATCGGCACGCTCGACGGACTCTCCTTCGAGTACCGCGCCGATGACGTCCGCCTCCTGGCCGTCCGCCAAGGCGAATTCGTCGAGCGCACCGACTGGATCGGCCGCGGTGGAAGCGCGCTGAAGCCGCTCGGACAGATCGTCCACCTCGTGGAGGACGGTCGTCCCGAGGCGCCCTTCGCCCTGGCCCCCCTGCTCGACGGCATCGAGCGCCCCTTGCAGTGCGACCTCGCGGGCACGTGGGTCAGCGGTGGCAACGTCGGCCTGCGCTATCGCCTGTCGAATGCCGCCAGCCGCCGCCAGGGCTTCGTGCAGGAGACGGTCCAGGCCACACACAACCCGCTCGGCTCGGGCTTCCTGCGACAGCTCCGCCTCAACGGATTGCGCGAGACGCTCCGCTTCCGCGCGGCACGAACGACGGGCGACGACGCGCTCGAGTCGTTCGAACAGTATGGACACGTCGACGCGACCACGAAGAAGTGGATCGCGATCACGACGCCGAGCGGGGTTGCGCACTGCATCTCGTTCGCCACCGGCCTGAAGGACGCCACCTGGGTGATCGAAGGCCGCTCGGTCTGGGTCGAACTCCCCCCCAGCAAGACCCGCCAAGCGACCCTGACCCTGACCCATCTCATGATCCCCGACTGGAACGAGGCGACCCGCGAAGTGTTGAGCATGGAGTCCTGGCGATGATCCTTTCTCTCGCACTCTCGGCCCTCCTGCAGAGCCCCGGCCCCGCCGACGAGGCCCGCTATTACGCGGTCGACTACTTGACGCCCCCCGAGGGCGCCGTGCTCGAGGTCGGCGGGATGGACTTCCTGTCGGACGGCAGGCTCGTCGTCAGCACGCGTCGCGGTCAGGTGTGGTTCGTCGAGAACCCGCTCGACGACGACCCGAACGAGGCCCGCTTCACCCTGTTCGCCGAAGGCTTGTGGGAAGGTCTCGGCCTCAACGTCATCAACGACCAGATCTTCATCGTGCAGCGCGGCGAGCTGTCACGCCTGGTCGACGAGGACGACGACGGCGTGTGCGATCGCATCGACACGATCACGGACGACTGGGGTCTTTCGGGCAACTACCACGAGTTTGCCTACGGGCTGCCGGACGACCCGCTCGGCAACTTGTACGTCACGCTGAACGTCGCCTTCTTCAGCCCGAAGTGGTGGCACGGCAAGTCGCCGGAGCCGTGGCGCGGTTGGATCCTGCGCATCAACCCGGACGGCGGCGTGATCCCCGTGGCCAGCGGACTGCGCAGTCCGTGCGGACTCGGCATCGACGCGGCGGGACGGCTCCTCGTCACCGACAACCAGGGCGACTGGATGCCCGCTTCGCCGATCTTCCACATCGAAGAGGGCGGCTTCTACGGACACCCGGCCTCGCTCGATTGGACCGACGCCTACCGCTCGACGCAAACTCTCGCGAGTGACACGATCCCCCCCGCGCGCGCCGCCACCGACCGCAAACCGGCCGCGGTCTGGTTGCCGTACAAGTGGTCGCGCTCGCCGGGCAACCTGGTCTTCGACCCCTCCGAAGGCGCCTTCGGTCCCTTCGCAGAGCAGCTCTTCCTGGCCGAATTGACGAACGGCATGGTTCTGCGCGTTCTGCTCGAGGAGGTGCAAGGCGTCGTGCAAGGCGCGGTCCTGCCCTTCCGCCAAAAGGTCGGCTCGGCCTGTCGCGTCGCCTTCGCCCCGGACGGAACGCTGTTCACCGGCTTCACGAACCGCGGCTGGGGCGGGCTCCCGCCCTCCCACGGCCTCGGGCGTATCCGCCCGACAGGCGAGACGCCCTTCGAGATCCACGGCGTGCACCTCGTGCAGGACGGCTTCGAGTTGACGTTCACGAAGGCGTTGGCCGCGGACTCGACGCTCGGCCCCGCAAGCGTGCGCCTGATCGACTACGACTACGACTACTGGTGGGAGTACGGCTCGCCCGAGCGCGACACGCGCGAGCTCGCGGTCGAGCGCATCGAGCTGGCGAGCGATCGCCGCTCGCTGACCGTTCACGCCGCCGGGCTCGAGGCCGGTCGTGTCGCGCGCATGAACCTGTTCGGACTCGTCGCGGAGGACGGTACGCCGCTCCTGCACGAGGAGTTCGCCTACACGATCAACCAGCTGCCCGAGGGGCCGCTCGCGACGGCGCACGTGGCCAAGATCGTGCCGCCTCCGCCGATGCGCCAGAGCGGTGAAGAGGGTTGGCTGCGGCTGACCTACGGCGACGCGACCGACGCCTGGCAGTTCGAAGGTTGGGAGCTGTGCGACACCGAGCTGGACCCCTCCGACAACACGCGTCTGCGCTCCGCGCCCGGCGTCTCGGCCCTGACGAACACCGCCGCAGCCGAACCGACGGACTACGTCAGCAAGGCCGTCTTCGGCGACGTGAGCCTGCACTTCGAGGTCTTCTTGCCCGAGGGCGGCGCAACCGGCGTCCGTCTCATGGACCGCTACCTCCTACGCATCGTCGACCGCGAAGCCGGACACGAGCTCACGAATGCGGACTGTGGAACGATCGCAGGTCCTGCGGCCGACCGCAGCGCAGACGTGGCCCCGACGCTCGCGGCCTGGTCCGGCCCTGGACAGTGGCACGACATCGACGTCGTGTTCCGCGCCCCGCGCTTCGACGCCTCGGGCGCGAAGAGCGCTGACGCGCGCTTCGAAACGGTGTCTTTCAACGATGTCGTCATCCACGACAACATCGAACTCGCAGGCCCATCGAGCGAGACGCACGACGACGAAGTCGCGCTCGCCCCGCTCGCCTTCGTGGGCACGCGCGGACCGGTCGCGATCGGCAACGTGCGCGTCAAGCCCCTGCGCGACGACGAGAACCAGGAATCGACCGCGGACTGGGTCAGCCTGCTCCCGACCGACGAAGACGAGCTCGCCACCTGGAAGCGGTCGGACGAAGCCCTCTGGACCTTCGACGGCGACGTCCTCGTCGGCGAAGGGCCGCGCGGACACCTGTTCAGCCCGCGCGACGACTACGCCAACTTCGAGCTGCGTGCCCGCTTGAAGATCAACGAAGGCGGCAACTCGGGTCTGTACTTCCGCACGCAGTACGGCGAGGGCTGGCCCGCCGGCTACGAAGCCCAGATCAACAGCTCCTTCGCCGACCCCCAGAAGACGGGCAGCCTCTACACCCTCGCCCCCCGCACGACCCACCTGATCCCACCGGACACCTGGTTCGACCTCCGCGTGTCCTGCCGCGACGAAGACGAAGGCACCCGCATCGGGATCTGGGTCAACGGCATCCAAACCGTCGACCACCTCGACCGCGAACGCCTCCACGGCCCCGGACACATCGCCTTGCAGCAGCACCACGACGGATCGGTGCTCGAGGTCGAAAGCCTGCTGATCCGCGAGTGGGTCGAGTGAGACGGGGGGGCTTCGATACGTCCCGGGGGCTTCGATACGCCTCGGGTGCTTCGATACGCCCTCGCTGCGCGCGGTGAGGGGGTTTCGTGGGGGCGAGACGGTGCGTCCGCGAGAGACGCAACCCGAGGGCCGAGCGGTTCGAGTGGTGCGGGCCGAGACCTCCTCATGACGCGGCGCACACTGCGTCGTGCGCCTGTGCCTGATTGCGCGGCTGCGCCGCGCAACGGCACGTCACGGAGCCTTTGGCTCCGAGGCTACGGCCCGCCTGCGGCGCGCCTGCGCAGCCTTCGCCGTGGACCTGCGACCACGGCCTCTCGCCAAGGTGACGGACGCGTCGTCTCCTTCGTCGCTGGTCCTGGATCCGAGGTCGGTGACGGGGGCCGCGGAGCGCAGGCCCGCCGCAGGCGGGCCGTAGCGCAGCCTCGGAGCCGCAGGCTCCGTGCTTGTGCCGTTGCGCGGCGCAGCCGCGCAATCAGGCAC
>JAJDEW010000175.1 GCA_029259595.1 Planctomycetota bacterium
CCGAAGATCAGGACGAAGGCGTGCTGGTCCTCGACCTTGTCGACCAGCACCCGGAACTGGTGCTCGAGCTCGCGCAACTGCGGCAGAACCTCGTTGCGCACCGTCGCGTCACTGGCCCCGGCCAGCGACTCGGTGGCCCCCGTCAGAGGCTCGAGCAGCGGTTGGATGGCCCGGACGAAGTCTTCGGAAAAGAGGCTGAGGTGGGTGCGCATCGCGATGAGAAACCAGGAGAAACGGGCCGAAACGGCGGGCAAACCAAGCGCTCGGGAAGGAGCGTCGCCCCCATGATGGCGAACCCGCACGCGCTTTCGAAGCGCCGAGACCGATTCCCTGCCCCAGACCGCGGCGATGGCCGCGGAGCAGAGGCCCGCAGGAGGCGGGCCGTAGCGCAGCCTCGGAGCCGAAGGCTCCGTGCGTGTGCCGTTGCGCGGCGCCAGCCGCGCAATCAGGCATTGGCGCGCGACGGAGTGTGCGCCGCGTCCTGAGGAGGTGTCGGCCCGCGACCCTCGGACGGTCAGGACCTCGGGTTGCGTTCCGCGCCGGCGGGAGCCCCACGCCCCACAGCCCCCGCCCAAGGCCCGTGCCGCTGCGAGCGAGGCGTCTCGCCGGGTCCCATGGTCGCCTCCGCCGCCCCCCGAACGCAGGCCAGGGTCAGGCCAACGGACTCGCGCGCTGCGCGCCTTGGACGGGGGCTGTGAAGATGCGGCGCTCCCGCCTGCGTGGGACGCAACCCGAAGGCCTGAGCGTCCGAGGGTCGCGGGCCGACACCTCCTTTACGACGCGGCGCGCACTCCGTCGCGCGCCTGTGCCTGATTGCGCGGCTGCGCCGCGAAACGGCACAAGCACGGAGCCTTCGGCTCCGAGGCTACGGCACGCCTGCGGCGCGCCTGCGCAGCCCTCGTCACCGACCCCCGTCACCGCTCACGCTCGAGGCACAGCAGCAGAACCGTCGCGCCCGTCCGAGGCTCTGGGCGATGGTCGCTGCAGCGCAGGCCCGCCGCAGGCGGGCCGCAGCCTCGGAGCCGCAGGCTCCGTGACGTGCCGTTGCGCGGCGCCAGCCGCGCAATCAGGCACAGGCGCGCGACGGAGTGCGCGCCGCGTCCTGAGGAGGTGTCGGCCCGCGGCTCTCGGACGGCGCGGCCCCCGGGTTGCGACCCTCGCGGCCGGTCCCGTCCCGTGCTGGCGGAAGCCCGTTCGCAGCGCGCAGCGCCGCGAGCGAAGCGAGCGAGGCGTCCACCCCCCGCCCCCCCGCTCACCGCAAGTGCACCACACGCCCCTGCCGCGGACGCGGGTCCAACTCCACCACCTGGGACCAGTCCGGGTGGCCTTCGGCGCGGACGGTGAGGCGCCAGCGGTGGGAGGTGGCGTCCTTGGTGCGGTAGCGGCCGTCGCCGAGGGCCGCCAGGCCTAGGCGGCGGCCGCGGTCGCCGGCTCCGCCTTCCTCGGTGCCCAGGGGGCGCAGCTCCACTTCCGCGTCGTCGACCGGGCGTTGTCGGGCGTCGAGGACGTTCACGGTGTAGCGCACGGCGGGGAGCAGCTCGACGCGTCCGATGTCGTGCTCGCCGCCGGGAACCGGGTCGATCGAGGGCAGGACGAGGGCGGCGTGGCCGTCGGCGCGGATGCGCAGGCGGTAGCGCGTCGGGGCCAGACCGGTGGCGCGGAACTCGCCGGCGTCGATCGAGAGGTGCCCGTTGTCGATGCCGTCGACCTCGAGGCCTTGGGGGATGCCGCCGTCGGCCAGCGTGACCAGGCCGCGGATGGCGAAGCGTTCGCGGCGCTCGCGTGGCTGGAAGCGCAACGTCACGAAGTCCTGCTCCGGTACGGCAAACAACTCGGGCTCGCTCGCAACGTGCTCCCAGGAGTACGAGGAGCCGGAGGCCTTCCACAGTCCGGGGGGAACGCCCTCGATGCGGAAGCGACCGAAGTCGTCGCTCGTGCCGTAGATCGACTTGCGGCGGCGTCCGTCGCTTTCGTGGAATGCGGCGTCCTCCTCGACGAGGCGCAGGCGAATCGGCAAGCCGGCGACTCCGGCTCCCTCTTCGTCGAGGGCCAGGCCTTCGACCGCGGCGGCGGTGGCGACGACCAGCTCGAGTTCGTCGCTCGGGCCTTCGGCAGCGACGTCGACGCGCCGGTCGCTTTCGAGGATCCCTTCGCCGTCGACCACGATACGCAGTTCGCCAGGCGCCAGTCCCGCGAGGGCGAAGCGGCCCGCGGCGTCCGTCGTGCTCCGCGCCAGCTCGGCGTTGCGCTTGGCAATGCCGCGCAGAGCCCGCACGCGCGCGCCCGCGACCGGCGCGCCTTCGATCGTGCGCACGCGCCCGTGCAAGCCGAGCTCCGTGAAGAGCACCAACTCGAGGTCGCTTCGTTCGGAGTCGGGCGTCATCCGTTCCAGCTCGGTCACGCTGGAGAGCGGCGGCTCGTTCGGTCGGGCGAAGGTCGCCACGAGAAGCAGCGCCGTGCCGGCGGGAACGCGCGTGAACTCGAAGCGGCCGTCGCGTGCGCTGCGGACGGAGGCCAGGCCGTCTTCACCGTCGGGCGCCAGCGCGGACGCCCCCAATCGGGCTGACCAACGCTCGTCGCGCGGATGGGCCACGGCCAGCTGCACTCCCTCCAGCGGCGCGCCCGCGGCATCCACGACGCGGCCGGCGAGTCGCGCCCAGCCGGGCAGCTCGACCTCGAGTTCGACCGAACCTCCCGCCTGGGGCAGCTCGACCTTGACCGTGTGACGCCCGCCTTCGGCGCTGATCACGCTCAAGCGATACTCCCCGGGGGCCAGGTCGGAGAACGACCAGGTGCCGTCCTCGGCGCTGCGGCTCGTCCGTCTCCGACGGGACCGTTCGTCGAAGAGTCCGATGCCACGCGGATGGAGCTCGAGCTGGAGACCACCCAGGTGGAGCCCGGTCCGCTTCTCCGAGACCGTGCCGTACAACTCGGCGCCGGGCCGCCAGACGAGCCGGATCGCGCGCGTCTCCCCCGCTCCGACGTCGATGCCGGTCTCCGTCTCGACCGAGCCGGTCGTGACCTCCGCGGCGAGCGCGTACTGACCCGGCTCGAGGTCCTCGAACGAGAACTCGCCACCGTCGTCGACGGTGCCTTCGACGCGCGTCCAGAAGCGCTGACTGCTGGTGCGCTGTTGTTGCAGAACGACCGTGACGTCGGCCGGGCGGAAGCGGGACGGCAGCGGCTCGAGCCGCCCACGCAGGCGCGACGAAGGTTCGAGCGCGAACTCGAGCTCGTCGCCGTCCGTCGCTGCTAGGGCGGGAAGGCAGCGGTCGACGTAGTCGGCATGGGTCACCGCCACGTCCGCCGCGACGCCCGCACAAAAGGCGAGCTCCAGCTCACCGTCCTCGTCCGTCACCCCGGTCGTCGACGCCTTGCCCCAGGTCAGCTCGACCGAAGCCCCGGCGATCGGACTCCCGACGTGGCGCTCGACGACGCGCACACGCCAGGGAACGAGCGGGCGCAGGCTCGGATCCGCCTCCCCTCCTTCGCCTGCCAGCGACCGTGCCCCGCGCCGCTCCGCCTCGTTCGCGCCCGGCGCTGGCACCGGGCTGCCGGGCGGTCGCGCGGCCCTGGCGCTCGTGCTTCCCGCGTCCGTGGCGTTCGACGCTGCGGGCTGGTCGATTCCGGCCGTGGCTCGGCTCGGGAGTACCGCGACCTGATCCGGGCGTCCGCTCGCGGCGAGTTGGAGGAAGGCCGTGACAGCGGCCAGTGCGAGCGCGCCGAGCGCGAGCCACGTAGTCGGACGTCGCGCGAACTTCATCCGCCGCACTCCGCGGGCTCCTTCGTGCGTTCGGCGCGCTTGCGCCGCCGCTCTTCGCGCCGCGCTTCGCGCTCGAGCGCCTTCGCGCGCTCCTGCGCGGTGCGCTCCAGGAGGCCCTGGCGCCCGTCTTCCAGGCTCCAGCGCACGTCTTCCTCGGCGACCTCGTCGCGCTCGCGCTCGAGCACGTCCCAGACCAAGAGCCCGACGAGCAGCGCACCGTCCACGCTCGGATGCAGGAGGTCGGCCTGGAGGAAGCGCTTGCTTCCGCCCGTGAACGTGCGTCCGTGCAGCTCGATGGCCTCGCCCGAGTGCATGCGCTCGAGCGTCGCCGCCAGCGGGATCACCAGCACGTCCCCGCGCGCCGCGGCCCAGTCCGCAATGCGCTCGTTCAACTTCGCCAGGGTCGCGGGCGTCGGCACCTGGGCCGCGACGACCATCGGCTGCCCCAGAAAACCCTCGCCGTCCAGCGCCTTCGAGACGTCCGGCAGGTCCCCGACGACGAGCGGGCAACCGAAGGTCTCCAGGAAGGCAAAGCCCTCTTCGAGCCGCGTCTCGCGCTGGGCTTCGGGCTGGTGTCCGTAGGCGAACCAGAAGAGGAAATCGACGGCGATCACGAGCGTCGGTCGGACCTTTTTGGCCTCGGCGATCTGCGCCCGACCCGTCCCGATCGGATCCAGGAAGAAGGTCGCGTCACCACCCGAATGGACGGCCTCCCACGGGTGCGCGCTCGAACGCTGCGCGGCGAGCACGTCGGCGAAATCGGCGGAGGCCTTCAGCTCGGGCTTCAGGTTGAAGCCGTCCGACAGGCTCGCGCCGAGGACGACGGTGCGCTCGAGCAGCGTCGCTCCGGTCTCCTGGCGCGCGCTCGGCGACACGGCCGCGGCCCACAGGAGCACGAGCAGCCCGAGCGCTCGGCGCCCGCCCTCGCGCGTTCGATCTCTCGTTTGCATACGCATGCCACGTCTCCGGTTCGGTCGACCCCTGCCCCATGGACCCGGATGGAGATCGTAACGCTTCGGGCGCGGCCTGTTCTTCAACGGGCGCCTATCTGCCTGATGGAAAAGTGGTTCGGATGCGATGCATGGGACCGGGAGGCCCAGCGGGTGCACGTGAACGCAGGCGAATCGGTCGATTCGGCGAGGCTCTCGTGTGCGCGCCGGATGACTTTTTCAACAGGCTGCTATTCCGACTCGTCCACGATCCAGCCCAGGGCACGCTCGAGCGGCGCGTCGAGGCCGTGCAGCAGATCCACGCGTCGCACGGGCACGAGCTCGTCGGGAACGACGCCGGCGCCCTCGAGCAACTTGCCCTGGGCCGTGCGGAAATCCCCGATCGCGTACAGGAGCGCGTCCCCGTTGGGCAAGCGCTTCGTGCGCGCGGGCAGGACAGCGCCGGCCGTGCGCTCACCGAAGAGCCGGGCTCGACCGACCGACTGCAGACCACCGGCGAAGACCTCCGAAGTGCTGCCCGTCGTCGCATCCGTCAGGATCGCGAAGGGGCCGTCGAAGATCCGCCCTGCGGGCCGTGCCACGTAGTCCACGTCGCGATCGCGCATGTGCTGCGTCCCCAGGACGGTGCGTTCTTGCAAGAAGCGGCCCGCCATCGGACCGACGAGCCCGCCGTTGCCGCCCGTGTTGCCGCGCAGGTCCAGCACGAAGCCGTCGCAGGCCGCGAGCTCGCTCCACACGGCTTCCAGCTCGTCCCGCATCGGACGGAACCAGTTGTTGAAACGCACCCAGAAGATGCGCTTGCCGCCGCGCTCGTGGACACCGCTCTCGAAGCGCAGGTCGTAGACCGGCAACGTGCTCATCAGCTGGTAGGCGACGACGTCGCGGCGCTCGAGGACCAGCGTCGCTTCGTGCGACCCTCCTGCCCCGTCTTCGAAGCGATAGAGCACCTCTTCGCCGATCGAGCCCAGGGTGGCCTTCGTCAGCGTGCGCCACACGAACAGGGTGTCCCGCTCGCCACCGGCGGCCAAGGGCGCGGCCTCGACCAGCTCGACGCAGCTCGACGCACGGATCCCCAACAGCTCCCAGCCCGTGCGCACGCCTGCCCGAGCCGCGGGTCCTTCGGGTCGCACCGCGCGGACGAAGGCACGCCCCTCCAGAGCGCGCAGCTCGAAGCCGGGGCCGCCTGCGCGCGCGTCCGGCACGCCGTCTTGTGCGCCGGCGGGCGTCTGCAGCGCTTCCGCGGGGATCAAGGTGAAGTGGGATTGATCCAGGCGCGCGAGCATCGTCTCGATGACCTCGCGCAGGGCAGCCGTGTCGTGCGCCGCGCTGGCGGCGGGCCGCAGCTCGCGCCGCACCTCGTCCCAATCGACGCCGTTGAACGCGGGGTCGAAATGGTGCTCGTGGACCGTCTCCCAGACCTCGTCGAAGGTCCGCTCGGCCAGCGCGGTCGTGAAGCCCTCGTCCTGGACACCGACGCCGGCCCGCACGGCGAGGGCGCCGAGCGAGAGCATCAGCAAGCGTAGGGCCAGGGAACGGAGCCGGGGCATGGGACGATTACGGCGCGGGGCAGGAGATGTTACCCCCCGCCCCGAATTCCCTACGGACAGGATCCCGGCCTTCAGACCATCTGCTGCCAGGTTTCCAGGTCGGGTACCTGGAAGACGTAGTTCGTCGCACGGGTTTCGCCCAGCGTCGCGAAGGCCCGCGGGTCGTAGAGGTGCCCCGGATAGAGCAGGGTGTCGTCGGGCAGCTTGGCCAAGCGCTGCGTGATGCTCTTGTAGATCTCGGCCTTGTCCCCGCCCGGAAAGTCGGTCCGTCCACACCCCTGTAGGAAGAGCGTATCGCCGGCCACGAGCCTGCCCTCCACCAGGAAGCACTGGCTCCCGGGCGTGTGACCCGGCGTGTGCACGAGCCGGACCTCGATCGCGCCGATCTGGACGACGTCGCCGCTCGCATGGCCGGAAAGGTCGCCCTCCGAGACGCCCGTCATGCGTCGGATCCACTCGACCTCGTTCGTGTTGCAGTGGATCTTGCAGGGGTGCGTTTCGAGCAGCTCGGAGATCCCGGGGACGCGCGTGCCGAACAGATCGCCACCGACATGATCGGGGTGAAAGTGCGTCGCCAGCACGCCTTCGATCTCCATGTCGTCGGCGGCCGCGAGCGCGACCAGTTCCTCGGTGTTCCAGGCCGGATCGACGATCAGGCAGCGGCCCGCGGCGCGGTCGCCGATCAGGTAGACGAAGTTCACCATCTGCGTCGCGGCCGCGTCACCGCGCGCGAAGTCGCGCCCGGCCAGGAGCTGGCGGAAGTAAAGCCGGGACTCCGACGGCTGCGCGTTCACGTCTCTCTCGGTTGCCATGACATCCTCGCGTTCTCCGGGCTCAGCGGCCCGCCGGTAGCGGCGTGTTCGTGCGGCCCGGGTTCGCGGGCGGCCGTACCCAGGGTGCCTCGTACAGAGACAAGAAGGCGGGCGCCACGGCGGGCGCGCCTTGCGAGAGCGTGAACGCGAAGCCGATGCGCCCCGGCTTCGGGTCCCGTCCACGTCCGTTCGTCTCCGTGCGTCCCCAGCGCCGGCCCACGCCGACGAGCTCGAACGACAGGAACGTGCCCGTCGTGCGGTCGTATTCGGCCCGGCCGCGGAGCCGCACTTCGATTCCGTGCGGCAGCTCCTGGCGGGGACGCCACAGACCGTCCGCGAGCTTCCAGACGCCGTCCGACACGGCCTGTGTGTGACCTTCGAAGACGAGGCTCGCGAGGACCGCGTCGGCGTGCGTCACCTTCACGCTGAGCTCGGCCTCCACGATCTCGGAGGGCGCATACGGCCCGGTCTGTCCGCGGGCGTTGTCGACCAAGTGGAAGCGTGCGAGGCGCTCGACGAGCGCCGTCGCGACCTGACCCTGCGCGCCGGTCGCGATCGTCTTCGGCAAGAACCCGCGCAGCTCGTCGTGGGCGAACCAGGCGTAGTCCCGGTTCCACACCGGCAGTCGCTTGGACCGCGCATCACCCCGCGGAACGAGGTCGCGTGCGATGCGCTCGAGGACGAGCCCGTCCACGGGAACGTTGTCCTCCCAGCGGTGCTCGGGGCGCACGCGCACATCCGGCGCGAGCCGGCGTTCGTCCGCAGGGAGCGCTTCCCAGGCCGCCCAGCCCTGCTTCAACACCTCGAGGATCCGGTCGGACGACAGCGAATTCGCACGGGCGAGCAGTTTGCCCGACGGCGCGAAGACGTACGTTCCCTGGCGCGTTCCGTCGTCGACGATCGGTTGCCCTCGATTCACGGCGCGCTGGAAGAAGAGGCAGTCCCGATCGACGCCGCGCTGCAGACGCCAGACCTCGTCGGCCGCCGGCACGAAGCGCTGGCTGGCCAGGACGACGGCTTCCTGGCTCCAGACGGACACACGGCCCGCCACTCCGTTGCCTCATGTGCACCCGAGCGGGTGTCCGTTCATCCCCCAAAAGAGCAAGGGCCGTTGGGTCGCGTTCGCCGCCTCGATTCCGGCCGCGAAGCTCGGCAGCCACGGAATGAGCTCCCAGCTCGACTCCGCAGGCGTCGGACGCAGCGCCACGAGCCACTCCTCGAGCTCGCCCGCGGACGGCGTGGCGAGATCCAGCCGCTCGGCCACGAGCGCCTCCGCGCGCGCGTCGGACGAAAGGCCGCGGTACGGGCCCTGGCAAGCGGACAGCACGAGCAGAGCCGCAGCACCGAAGCGAAGGAGAGAGGACTTCACACGCCGGAGTCTAACGGGGTGACGCCGGCGGTCACCAGCTCGGAGTCCAGGTGCCGAGCGGGATGCCCTCGTCCTCGCCCACGAGCGGAAGCGGCAGGAACGTGAGTCGCACGCGCGCCGCGCTGGCACCGGGCGGCACGACGAAGCGCAAGGTCCGCACCTCGTCCGGAGTCAACCGGTCGTCCTCGCGCTCCTCGCCCTTGAACGGACGCCGCAGCACCACCGCCTCGCGCGTGCCGTCATCGAAGGTCGCGGAGACATGGAAGGAGCGCGAAGGGATCTCGCCGGGAAACTTGTGCCCCGTGCGATTCGTGACCTCGAGCAGGAGCGCGCCTTCGGCGACGCGCCCCTTCCAGGCGATCGCCCGTCGGACGAACGCGGGCTCGAAGCCGCCGTTCGGGCCGTGATCGCGGCCACGGCGATCCATGCGCGGCTGCATGTGGCAATCCACGCACCGCAGACCGAGCGCGAAGGCGTCGGAGACCCTGAACTCGTCGAAGGCTTGGTGCGTGGGCTGATGGCACGGAAAGCACAGGTCCGCGGTCAAGAAGCGCGCTTCGTAGCGCGGGCGGCAGGGTGCGTCCTCGATCGTCCGCGCTGCGGCGACGCCGTCGGCGAGCCCGTGGCACGAGAGGCAGTGCACGCCGTCCTCGTGGTTGGCGTCGCGAAAGTCCGGCGGGACGTCGAGCCCCTTCGGGAGCACGGGCTCGGGGCTGTGGCAGGGACGGCAGCTCTTCTTCGAGAAGTCGTTCGTAGCGGCACGCACGTTCGCGTTCGTCCAGGCGCGCGCGTGCAGGCTGCGCGACCACTCGCGCGTCACCGCCTCGTGGCACCCGCCGCAAGCTGCGATCGATGGAACGTCGATGCGCTCCCAGATCGGGCGCGCATCCCCGCCCTCGGCCTCCCCTGCGGGGGCTTGCGACGTGTCCTGGGCCAGGCCGAGCGCCAGTCCAGCCGCGACAAACACGAAGAGGCTCTTCACGTCAGAGGTTCTCCAGCGTCCAGCGATGGTACGCCTCGGCCGCCACCTGCCGCTCGCGACTGGTCCCGTACAACCAGTCCGCGAAGTGGTCTTGCTGGGTGACGTGACGCAGGCTCTCGTAGGCGCACAGACGGACGTACGGATCCGCGTCGAGCAAACCGCGCGTCAGCGTGCGTGCGGTCGACTTCTGTCCGCTCAGGCCGAGTGCGAGCATGAGCAGCGCCTTGCGTTCGGGACCCGCGTCCGCCGACTGACTCTCGAGGGCCGCGACGGCCTCCTTCGTCCCGGTCCGCCCGAGGGCAAGCAGGATCTCCTCTTCCAGAAGGATCGCCGGCGCGAAGTCGGGCGCGACGCTCGTCTCCAGCAGCGAGACGTCCGTGCCGAGCAGATAGACGAGGACCGCGTCGATGACGGTCGCGTGGTAGTTCGGGTTACCGCGCTGGGTCGCGAGCTGCGAGATCATTCCGAGGATACGCGATCGCATCGCATCGCGCGTGGAGTCGTCGAGCGTGAGGTTCAGGCCGTGGGTCTCGACCAGGTCGAGGATCTCGTTGACGAGCTCCTCGCGCCGCGGCTTGCCCGCCCCGGCGACCGTCTCGACGACCAAAGCTCCGACCGCGTCGCGCACCTCGTTGCGCTTGGCCTGAACTTCGAGCCGCGGCGCCCGCGCGAACTCCGCCAGCGGCAAGAGATCCGCCGCGCGCAGCTTGCGACGCAGGTCGAGCGCGCGCACGACCGACAGGTAGAGTTGCCGGCGCGCCGCGTCTCCGCCGCCGTCGCGTCGCTCGGCCAGCTCCACGAGGGACTTGCGCGCGAACGATTCCCAAGCCGCCGTCCCGTCGAGCAACGCCACCTCGAAGGCGTACAGCGCGAGCTCGCTCGACGTCTCTTCCGCGACCAGGAGCTCGAGCGTGCGCTTCTCGCGCAGGACCAACGGCAACTGCACCAGCGCGTGAGCTCGCAGAACGGGCTCGACCGAAGGATCGTCGACGATCCGGGCGAGGAGCTCCTGCCCAGCAGCGCCGCAGGTCCGCAAGGCCTCGAGGAACAGGAAGCGAACGTACGGCTCGATCCGCAAGAGCGAGCGGTTCGAGTAGGCGTCCGGGATGCGGTAGGAGTTGCGCGTACTGTCCGATGGCCGCGTCAGCTCGACGAGCTTCGCCTCGGCCTCGTCGTCGGGCCCCAGCCGTGCCCGCACGCACAGCGCCAGCTCCATCAGGATCCGTGCGCGCGTGTCGGGGGAATCGGGGATGTCCGGCAGCATGCCCGAGCCCCTGCGTTCGGGCCGGTACCCACGCGGATTCGAGCGCACGGAGGACTCGACGGACGCCACGAACTCGCGCACGAGGCCCGCCTGGTCGCGCGGCGTGATGCGCGCCAGTGCGGCGAGCACGCTCATCAGCGTGTCCGGATCCTCGGACTTGGCCTCGCGTCCGAGCGCGATCAGGGCCGGGACCGATTCGCGCGCGCCCATCCGGCCGAGCGTGTCGACCAGCGCGATGCGCTCGACCTCGTCCTCGACCTCCGCCAGACGCTGCACGAGCTCCTGTGCGAAGCGCGACGTCCGCACCCGTCCCAGGGCGACCAGCGCCCGGATGCGCGCGACCGGGTCGGAGGACCGCAGGGCGACGCCGACCAACGGTTCGAGCACGCGCGGATCGCGGTAGCGTCCCAAGGCCGCTACGGCGTTGCGTCGCACCAGGGAGTCCTTCGCGTGCAGGTGACTCGCGATCGCGGGCCGCACCTCTTCACCGAAGAGGAACAACCGCCGGCCGAAGTCGCCGTCGGGATCGTGCGGGTGCTGGCGTTGGAGCTCGTCGTAGGCGAGCCGCTCGAACATCTCGCCACGCGTGAGCGCGCCCGTCGTCCAGGCGGGGTGCACGACGCGGACGCCCAGGATCGTCGAGCGCAGACGGCGCGCGACGGCCTTCAAGGAAGGCTCGCTCTCCGCCGAGCCCAGGACCGGCAGCACGGGATCGCCGATCTCGAGCAGGTGCACCATGGTCTCCGCCTCCGAGACGCTGGAGCGGTGCAGCATCAGACGCAGGAGCGGCACGAGCGAGACCCAGTACAGCCCATCGCCCGGCGAGGGCTCGGCCGCCCCTCCGCGCACGACACTGCGCGGCCCGCTGACCCAGCGTCCACGCACCCATTCGATGTGCGCCGCCAGGTCCCAGGTCAGGATGCGCACCAATCCGAACGAGCCCGACATGCGGACGTCGAAGTCGATCCGTTCGGGTCGCGTCGAGGAACGGTTGCGGTCGTCGTCCCGCGTCGTCTCGGCCGGGCTGCGCGCGAAGAGCCCGCCTGGCCCTGGCGACAGGGCCGGAAACGAGGCGCTCCACTCGGTCGCCGGCCCGGGCGGCAGGGCGACTTCGAGGTCCCGCGCTGGCGCCGCGCCGTTCAGGGCCAAGAGCGCCGCCGTGACGAGGTTGGCGGGGCGCGCGAAGGCACGCGTGAGGGTGACGGCGATCATGGCTTCCCGAGCTCCCGAACCTGTTCCCAGACGTCGCCGAACCGGACGCCCGGCGAAGGCTTTTGTCGACGACGGAGCGTCCGGCACGCCCTGGCCACCCGCCGCTTCGAGAGCACGTCTCTGCGGACAGCTAGGAGCCGAGCTGCCCCAGGTTACGCGCCTTGGCAGCCCGAGGAAGACGTGCTTCGGACGCGTGCAGCGCGCCGGGTGACTCTTTCATAGGGCGGCCGGGGGCTCAGTCCTTGGCTTCCAGCGCCGCCCGAAGCGCCCCCAGGCGAGCGGAACTCACGCCCGGACGCGTGCTCAGGCGCGCCAGGGCCGCTCGCGCCTCCTCGCGCTGCCCGAGCTCGAGCAACGCTGCGACTTCGCCGTAGCCGGCCTCCAGGAGCTCGGGGGCCTCCTCGAACAGCGTCCGAAAGCGCACCAGGGCGTCCGCGGGCGGCGCCAGGCCCGCGGCCTTCAGGCGCAGGTCGGTCGCGGTCGGATCGAGCGCCACGGCGCGATCGAGGGCCGAGAGGACGTCGCTCGGGCTGCCGAGCGCCTCGGCCACTGCGGCGAGCACGCGCCAGCCGCGCGCATCGCTCGGACGCTCGTTCAGAGCCGCGGCGAGTCCGGCGTGGGCCTGTGCGAGCGCGCCGGGCTCGGCGCCCTTCGAACGCAGGAGCACGAGCGCCACGTTGAGGCGCGCGCCGAAGTGTCCGGGGTCCTTCCGGAGCACGGCTTCGAGCAGCTCGAGCGCCTCGGTCGGATCGCCGCGCTCGAGGCGACAGGTCGCGAGCAGGCTCAGGCTGCGCAGGTCGTCGGGCTCGTACGCGAGCACCTGACGCAGGGCCTCTTCGGCCGCCTCGTAGCGCCCGCCCAGAACGTCGCGGCCGGCCCGCACGCGCAGGGCCGCATAGCCGGCCTGGAACGCCGACACCTGCGCGTCCCACGGATCGCCGAACGCGACCCGCTGGTCCGTGCTACGCGCCTGGGCCTCGGCTGCCGCCGCGAAGTCACCCGCTTGACGGTGCGCGATCGAGAGCAGGTGGTGCGCGAACGAAGCTTGCCGGCCGCGCAGGTGCCCGCCTTGCTCGAGGAGCGCGCGCGCGTCTTCCGCCCGGCCTTCCTCCAGCGCGATGCGCGCCGCCATGAGCCCGACCAGGGGATCGTCCGGCGACAGCTTGCGCGCTCGCTCGAAGGCCTGCGCGGCCTCGTCGAAACGCCCGAGATCGAGCCGCCACCAGGCCAACCGCAGCCACGTCGAAGCGCGTTCGGGAGCGGCCTGTGCGGCGCGCGCCAGCGCCTGTGCGGCCGCTTCCAGATCCCCCAGGCGCTCCTGCACGCAGGCCATGCGCAAGAGCGTGCGCGCGTCGCCGGGCCCGAGCTCGAGCGCCCGCGCGTAGGCGCGCGCGGCGTCACCCTGCAGGGCGTTGGCTTCGAAGACCATGCCGAGGCGCAGCCAGGCGGCGGCCGAACGACGCCGTAGGCTCACGCGCGCGAGCTCGTCCTCGAGGCGCTCCTGCAACAGCGGGTCCAGGGCCGCCAGCTCCGCCGGCGCGCGCGGCGCGGGGCCGGTGCGCTGCCAGAGTTCGAAGCCACCGAAGGCCGCGGCGCCGAGCACGAGCGCCAGACCGAGCCAGGCGACCGCCCTCATCGCGACGCACCGCTTCCGCGCGCGAGGACGACCTCGCGATCGGCCGCGAACGGTCCGAAGCGCTCCTGCTCACCGTCGGGCCAGCGTACGAGCACCTCGTCGAGCGAGCGCGCCGCTCCCAGTCCGACGTGCACACGCGCGTCGTTGGCGGCACAGTAGCCGTACGCCGTGCGCACATCGCGCCGCACCGTGCGTCCGCCCCAGGTCAGCTCGAGCTCGGCCCCCAGGACGTCGTGCCCGCCCGCGTCGACGGCGCGCAGGTGCAACCAATGCCCACGGTCGGGCACGACGTTGTGAAGCACGTAGGCCGGCCCGTCCCGGTTCACGACGACGACGTCCACACCGCCGTCGCCGTCCAGGTCGCCGAAGGCCGCGCCGCGGCTCGTGTGGACCAGCTCGGACGAGACGCCGCCCTCCGGTTCGAGCACGCGGAACACGCCCCCGGGCCCGCCGCGCAGGAGCACGTTGGGTTCCGCGTAGGGATCGGCGCTGCGCGCGCTGATTTCGGAGGCGATCACGACCCGTCCGTTGGCTTCGTAGAGATCTCTCCAACCGTCGTTGTCGAAGTCCGGCGCGCCGACCCCGAAGCGCGTGAAGGGCCGTGTCACGCTCCCGAGCCCGAACTTCGCGGTCGCATCGCTGAACCAGGCGCCTTCGTTGCGAAAGAGCGAGTCCGACTGCGCGCGCAGGTTCACGACCAACAGATCGAGGTCGAGGTCGTCGTCGAAGTCCTCCGCCAGGGTCCCCATGCCGGCCTTGGCCGAACCGTGCTGGTCGACGCCGCAGCCGAGGGCCAGCGCGACGTCGACGAAGGTCCCGTCGCCCTCGTTGTGCCAGAGTCGGTTCGCCATCTGATCGTTGGCGACGAACACGTCCGTTCGCCCGTCGCCGTCGAAGTCTCCCGTCACGACGCCGAGCCCGTTGCCCCGGACCGCACGCAACCCCGCCGTGGCCGAAACGTCCACGAAGGTGCCGTCCCCCTCGTTGCGCAGGAGGCTGTCCGCCAGCGGTCGGTTGTAGCTGTTCGGGCTGCAGTAGTCCGGCCGCCCGGCGACGGTCATGCAGCCGAGCTCCGTCTCGCTCGACCAGCCCACGTAGTTGCAGACGAAGAGGTCCAGATCGCCGTCGCGGTCCTGATCGAAGAAGGCCGCGCTCGTGCTCCAGACGGCCTCCGTGATTCCGGCCCGTGTGCTCGTATCCTCGAAGCGGAGCGCGCCGCGATTGGCGAGCAGGGTGTTGCGCCCGAGGTTCGTGACGAAGAGCTCGACGCGGCCGTCGCCGTCGACGTCCGCTGTGGCGACGCCCATGCCGTAACCCTGATCGTCGGCCCCCGAGCCCACGCTGACATCGGTGAAGTGTCCCGTGCCGTCGTTCTCGAAGAGCGCGTTGCCCGCTTCCTCGCCGCTTCCCTCACCGAGCCGTCCCGACTGCACGAAGTACAGCTCGAGGTCGCCGTCGTCGTCGGCATCGAGCAGCGCCACACCGCCGCCCATGATCTCGGGAAAGCGCAGCTCGGTCGCGCCGGCGTCGGACACGTGCCGGAAGTCGACACCGACCTCGCTCGCCACCTCGCGGAACCAGGCCGGCGCGTTCGTGACGGACGGACGGCCTGAGCCGACGCCCTCGGCCGGCGGGCCGGTGTCCGCGTCGCAGGCCGTCACGAGCAGGGCGAGTGCAAGGGGCAGCCCGACGCGGGGAGGCTCCGCGCGACACGCGGAAGGTGGTTCGACAGGGCTCATCGAAGGGCGCGGTGAGCCGCACCATGCGCGCTGCCCGCGCCGGCCATGATACGGATCGCTCCGCGGAACGACCACGCCCGCGCCTGGCCCCCGCTTTCCGCGCAAGGGCGGCCAAGCGAGGACCCGGACGACGCCGCGCCGCTCAGCGCTCGCTCGTTCCCAGGCTCCCGCCCGCGAGGTGCGCGGGCACGACGAACGCGAGGAAGGGCAGGTGGAACCACACGGGCATGAGCTCCCAGACCGAAGCCTGGACCCCGATTCCGAGGAGCAGATGGATGCCCGCGAGCACGCGCACCATCGCACGCCCGCGCTCACGCGCGAGCTTGGCCGTCGTGAAGCCGGCGGCGACGGAGTAGAGCACGCTCAGGACCAGGACGAGGATCAGGAGGCCCGCGCTGGTCGTGATGCCCTGCTCGTCGAAGCGCTCGGGGAAGAGCGCCATCAGGGTCGCGTTGACGGACAGCGTCAGAGCCGTCCACACCGCCATTCCCGCCAGCACGGAGAGCACGTTGCGCATCACTGCTGGCCTCCGAAGGCGGCCTTGGCCCGTTCGGCGATCTCGGCCGGCGTGAGCTCTTCGATGCGCGACGCCAGCGACCAGCCGTGTCCGAAGGGATCGCGCACCTGGGCATAGCGATCGCCCCAGAACGAGTCCTGCAGCGGGAAGGTGACCTCGCAGCCCGCCTTCGTGGCGCGCTCGAAGGCTGCGTCCACGTCCTCGACGTAGAGGTGGATCGTGACCGGCGAGGAGCGCTCGGGATCGGGACCGAGCGCACCGTGTTCCGCGAACTCGTCGTTCAGCATCACGAAGGAGTCGCCCAGCGCGAGTTGCGCGTGCATGACGACGTCGGTTCCCTCGATCGTGTTGCGGAAGAGCTCCTGGGCGCCGAAGGCACGCGTGTAGAAGTCGATCGCACGGGCGGCCCCCTTCACGACCAGGTGTGGGGTGATCGTGTGGAAGCCGGCAGGGACAGGTTGGCACTTCGGAGACATGGCACGTTTCCTTTGGAAGGGATCAGGTGGATGAGATCAGGGCTGGCGGACGTCAGCGATAGGCGTCCGCTTGCTCGGTTCGTCCCAGCGCCGTGTAGAGCTCCACGAGCCAGCCGCGGACGCTCACGACGTCCGGGTTGTCGCGTCCGATCTGCTCGGACAGGGTGCGGTAGCTCGGGACCAGCAGGCCCTCGGCCTCGACGTACAGCCCCACCGCCATGAGGCAACGCGCGACGCGCACCTGGGCGTGGGCCGTGACCCAGTTCGCTTCGGGAAAGCTGTCCCGCACGATCCGCCAGGCGGCGCGCGCCTCGTCGACCGCCTCGGCGCGGCGTCCCCCGAGCAGGGCGAGCTCCGACAGGAGCGCGTGGGCGTCGGCCGCTTCGAAGGGGATGCGGTCACGCCAGGGTCCGACGGTGTCGGCGCCGAAGCGCACCATGCGCTCCTTGGCCGCGTCGGCCGCACCGGCCGGGATGTTCTTTGCCCACCACAGCAGGACACGCCCGACGAGTACGCGCAGCTCGGCGTCCGGTGCGAGCTCGCGCTCGACCGCGGCGAGGACGCGTTCGACGAGCGGCGCGATGTCGAGCTCGGGAACGCTCGCGGCCGTGGCCGACACCCGGAAGCCGCCACAGGCGCCTTCGAGCGCGTCGAGATCGGCCACGAGCGCTGCCTGCTCGGGCGGGAAGCACGAGCGGGCGATCGAATAGGGCACGAAGAGCGCGGCCCGGGCCGAGGCCCGCGCCAGGGCGGCACGATGCTCGGCAGCGGCCGCCTCGTCACCGCGCGCCTCGTACAAGCCGATCACGCGCGCCAACGAATCGACCACGTAGAACTTCGTGTCATCGCGGATCGTGTCGCGGATGATCGCGTGGCTCTGCAAGAGCAGCGGCTCGGCTTCGTCGAAGCGACCCTGGCGCACCAGGTTGTCCCCCAACATCGACTCGCAGTAAGCCAGCTGGAAATTGTCCGGCGCGTAGACGGCGCGCAGGCGCTCGACGATTTCGCGGATCGGCACTTCGACCTCACCCGGACGGCCGTTGCGGTTCAGGACACCGACCAGCTGGCTGACCGTCTCGCCGATTTGCGGATGGTCGGGGGCCAGCTCGCGCATCTGGATCGCGAGCGCCTGCTCGAAGTAGGGCTCGCTGGCCGCTTCGTAGGGCGAGTACCACAGCGAGAAGCCGGCGGCCATCCACGTGTCGGCCACGACCGGCCAGAGCGGATCCCCGACCGGCAGAACGCGATCCGAGACTTCGACCGTCCGCTCGAAGCGCGCTTGCAAGGCCGCGACGTCGTCACCCGGGCCGAAGGCGGTCTCGTCGATCAGCGCGATGAAGTCGTCCAGCGCGCGACCCAGTTCCGGATGCACGGCCCCGATCCAAGCATGCGCGACGCGCCGCGCGCGCTGGGCGACGGTGAGGGCGTCCGGCGTCTCGAGTCGGAAGAGAACGTGCGTCAAATTCCAGAGGATCGCATAGTGCTCGTCCGGTGCGAAGTCGGGCAGCGCGCTCGCGAGCTCGTCCGCGCGGCGCAGGTGCGCCTCGGCCGGCACGTTCTCGCCCAGCGTCTTGTACGCGCGCCCGATCGTCGAGCGCAGCTTGACCTCGGCCTCGGGCTGGTCGCCGAACAGGCCTTCGACGTCGCGCGCGGCACGGTCGAGCAGGGAGCGCACCGGCACGTCGGGGTCGCGCGCCAGCTCGGGATCGGACAGGGCCAGGAGGCCGACCAGGAAGTCCGTCACCGCCTCGGCCCGCGCCGCTTCGCGTTGAGCTCCCTGTTGGGCCTCGATGGCGAGGTTGCGCTCCGCGGAAGCCTCCAGCATCCCGAAGCTGGTCCCGACGATGCCCGACAACAGCAAGAGCAGAATCACCGCGAGCGAGGCCGTCGCCGCACGATTGCGAACCAGGAACTTGCGCGCCCGGTAGATGCGACTCGGCGGTCCGGCCAGGACCGGCTCGTCCGCCAGGTGGCGCCGCAGGTCGGCCGCCAGCGCCCCCACCGTGGCGTAGCGCCGCTCGCGTTCCTTCTCCAGGGACTTCATCACGATCCAGTCAAGATCGCCCTGCACGCCGCGCGCGAGTTCGCCCGGGTTCGAGCGGCGGCTCGAAGCCAGCGCTGCGTCGCCGGTCGTGCTGATGCGCACCGACGGGCGCTCGGGAGCGTCCTCGCGCAGGATGCGCTTCGCTTCCTCGAGGCCGCCCGCCAGCAGCGCGCGCGCGTCGAAGGGCGTCGATCCGGTCAGGAGCTCGTACAAGAGCACACCCAGGGCGTAGACGTCCGAGCGCGTGTCCACGTCGAGACCGGACATCTCCGCCTGCTCCGGACTCATGTAGGCCGGCGTGCCGATGAAACGCTCGTAGGCGGTGAAGAGCGTCTTCTCCGTCAGGCGCGTGTGCATCGCCTTGGCGATGCCGAAATCGATCACCTTGGGGACGGGTTTGCCGTCGTGCAGCGTCACCATCACGTTCGACGGCTTGAGGTCGCGGTGGATGATGCCCTTCTGGTGCGCGTGCTCGACCGCCGCGCAAACGTCGAGGAACAGGTCGATCCGCGCCCGCATCGACAGGTGGTCGGCGTCGCAGTATTCCGTCAGCGAGACGCCCCGCACGAGCTCCATCACGAAGTAGGGCCGCCCGGTCTCGGTCGCGCCGCCGTCGAGCACCTTCGCGATGTTCGGGTGCTCCATCAGGGCGAGCGCCTGACGCTCCGCCTCGAAGCGCGCCACGACCTCCTTCGTGTCCATCCCCAGCTTGATGATCTTCAACGCCACGCGCCGGACCACCGGGTCGGTCTGCTCGGCCATGTAGACGACGCCGAAGCCGCCCTCGCCGATCGCCTGCAAGAGCTTGTAGCGCCCGATCGTCGCGCCCGGCCCCTCGAGCCCGCCACGCCCGGCCGGACCGATGCCGAAAGCCGGGGCGGCGTCGCCCGCCTCTGCCGCTCCCCCGCCGCCGGCCGCGCTGTCCGCGCGACCTCGGGTCAGCCGCGCGAGCAAGGCTTCGACGCGACCCCGCAGTTCGGCGTCCGCGCCGCACTCCGCGGCCAGGAAGGCACCTTGCTCCTGGGGCGCGAGCTCTGCCGCGCGGTGGAACAGGTCCTCGATACGTTTCCAGTTCGATGCGTCCATGCGTCGTCGTCCAACGAGTCAAGCGCAGGGCCGGCATGCGACCCTGAACGCAATCGCGAAAAAGTCAGCCGGGACCGTCGAGCTCGGTCCGCAGCCAGGCCTTGAGGAAGCGCCACTCCCGCTCGATCGTGCCGAGCGAAAGCCCGAGGGCGTCCGCCGTCTCCTGCGCCGTGAAGCCGCAGAAGACCCGCAGCTCGACGATCTTGCCCTTGCGCGGATCGCGCGCCTCCAACCGGCCAAGGACGTCCTCGAGCGCCAGCACGTCGGTGCCCGGATCGACCGCCGCGAGCTCGATCGCCTCGAAGGGGACGCGCACGTGCTCGCCGCCGTGCTTGTCACTGGCCTTGCGGCGGGCCGCCTCGACCAGGATGCGCCGCATAGCGAGCGCAGCGGTCGCGAAGAAGTGCTGGCGGCCCTCGAACGCGAGCCCTTCGACCCCGGCCACGCGCAGGAAGGCCTCGTGCACGAGCGCAGTCGCCTGCAACGTCTGCCCCGGCTTCTCCGCCCGCATCCGCGAGCGCGCCAGCGCCCGCAGCTCGTCGTAGACGAGCGGCAGCAGACGGTCCGCTCCCGCGCGCCGGCCGGCCGAGAGCTCGGAGAGAAGCCGTGTGATGTCGGGATCGGATTCGGCGTCGTTCATGGGGGTGGAGGGCTCCGGGCGGCACATTAGCGCATCCGGGGTGTCTGGCCCATCCGGCCGGGCGCGTTGTCGGTCGGCGTCGGTTCCGTCGCCGGCCGTGGCATCCGGGTGCCCGCTCGCTCATCATGCTCTCCATGACACCCGCTGATGCAGGCCGCGAGCCGCGCGCCGGACAGGATGGCGCGCCGGAACGGGCCCCGGAGCTCGATGCGCGCTTCGCGGCCTGGAGTACGCGCTTGCACGCGCCGCACGCGACGGCGCTCGAGCCCGAGCGGCGCCGCGCGGCCGTGGCCATCGTCTTGCACGCGACGCCACGCCCGTCGCAGATCCTGCTCATGCGCCGCGCGCCCGATCCGAAGGACCGCTGGTCGGGTCAGGTCAGCCTGCCGGGTGGCCACGTCGATCCGGGCGACGTGAGCTTGCTCGCCACCGCTCAACGCGAAACGCGCGAAGAAGTCGGCGTCGACCTCCAGCGCTCGGCGCGAGCGCTCGGGCGGCTGCCGGACGTGCAGGCCAAGGCGCGCGGCAAGCTCCTGACGCTCTGGATCACGCCCTTCGTCTTCGCCTGCCACGAGCCCGTCACGCCCGTGCCCGGCGTCGAGGCTTCGGAAGCCTTCTGGTTTCCGATCGAGCGCGCCGCTCACGGCGAGCTCGCGAGCACGCGCCTCTACCAGAAGGACGAGCTCACGCTGAAGCTGCCCGCCTGGGACCACGACGGGCGCATCGTCTGGGGCCTGACCTACGAGATGCTGACCGGCTTCGTGGAGACCCTCGGCCTGGGCGGCGCAGCCACCTGACGACGCCGACGTCCGGCGGCGCGCGTCGACGGTTCGCCGCGGTGCACCACCTCTGCGCTCAGACGATCCCCGTCACGTAGCGCAAGTACACGACATAGGCCACGAGCACGAGCCCGAAGGCGAGGCGTGACAGGAGCGCCTGGCGACGGGCGCGGCGGTCACGCTGGCGGGCGTCTTCTTCGAGCGCTTCCACCTGGCGTTCGACGCGCTCCAAGCGTCGCTCGAGCTCGGCTTCGCGGCTCATCGTGCCGGCCCCGGGCTCTTGGACGGGTGCGCTCGTCGGGTGGGAAGGCTCATCGGCACCAGCCTACGCCTTCGGGAGCCGCAGGCAGAGGCCCGAGACCGGCGGAAAGCCGCCGCGGAACCGATCGACCTGGCCGGTGAGCCGAGCGCCTACCGCCCTCAGCGCGTCGCGTGGTGCGCGACGCCGTCTTCGTCCAGGAGAACCAGCGTCGTGGGCGCGCCGTCCTCGAGCTCGAAGCGCACTGACCAGGAGCGGCGTGCGGCGGCGTCGAAGGCCACGAATTCGCTCGCGGTGTGCGGGCGGACGAGCCGCTCCTCGGGACCATCGAGAAAGCGGATCGAGCCGATCTCACGCTCGCCGAAGGAGTACTCGATCCGCAGCGTGTCGTCCTCGAAGGCGAGCACGCAGACGAGCGCGATCTCGCCAAAGCGGTTGCGGCCCGAGACGGTGCGCGCCGACTCGAAGGCGCCGTACTCGTCGAGCCAAGCGCCGAGGCGTGCGACCGTGCGGTCGGCGAAGGCCTCGAACGGTGCATAGGGATCGAGCAAGGCGTGCAGGGGCTCGAACTCGCCCTCGAAGGCCGCTTCGTAGGCCGCCGGCAGGGTCGCGCGGAGCTTCGTTCGGCGCGCGACCTGGAAGGGTTCGACGGGATTCGCCAGCGCCGAACCCTGCGGATCGTCCGAAGCAATCCGCAGCGTGCCGTTCACCGCGCGCACGTCGAGCTCGCCGCCATCGGCGAGCCGCCATGTCCCCGCGTAGGCCTCGAGCGCAGCGCCCAGGTCCGTGACGGTCGGCGCCGGCTCCCACGCTTCCTCGAACACGATGCGCTCGAGCGTCGGCGCCACGTCGAAGGCGTAGACGTCGGCGTCGTTCGCGGCGACCCAGATCAGGATGCCCTCGTCGACGAAGCGCAGGAAGTCGGCCGAGAAGATGTCGTTGCTGCCGTTGTGCCCGACGCGGCGCGTGCCGCGGCGCGTGGTGCTCACGCCCGTGCCGTAGCCGTAGCCCCCACCGGGCGGACCGCCGGGCGCGTGCACGCGGGTCATGAGCTCGATCGTGGCCGGCGAGAGCACCGTCCCTTCGTTCAGGGCCACGTTCCAGCGCTGCATGTCGTAGGGCGTCGTCAGGAGTCCACCGGCACCGCGCAACCCCCAGGGCAAGCGACCACCGCCGGCGAGCGTGCCGGTGTCCAGGCCGCCGACGATGCCGTGAGCGATCGCTCCATCCCCCTGCAGCCGGTGCTCGGCGCCCGTCGAGAGCATGCCGGCCGGGTGGAGCACGAGCTCCTCCTGCAATTCATCGAAGGGCTTCTTGGAGGCGACCTCGGCCACGGCCGCGAGGAGCCCGTAGCCCAGGTTGGCATAGAGGAAGTCCCGGCCGGGCTCGAAGGCCAGCTCGACCGCGAGGGCGTTGCGCACCCAGGCGTCGCGCTCGCCGGCTTCGATCGCGCTGCCGCTGAACTCCGGCAAGCCGGAGCGGTGGCACAAGAGCTGGTGCACGGTGATCGCGCGCTTGTCGGCCGGTACGTCGTCGAAGAAGCGTTCGAGCGTGTCGTCCAGCGCGAGCGTCTCCGACTCGACCAACTTCAGGATCGTCGCGGCGGTGAAGTGCTTCGAGATCGACCCCATCGGGATGCGCGTCGCGAGCGTCATCGGTCGGGCCGTCGCAGGCTCGGCCAGGCCCACGGCGCGCGCCAGCAGGATCTCCTCGCCGGCGCTGACGAGCACCTGTCCGGAAAAGCCCAGCGCGGCGAGCCGATCCACCTCGTCCGCGAGCGCGCGACCCGGCACGTCGGAGACGACGGGGTCGTCCCCACCGACGAGGGTCGTGGGGACGGCAACACAGAGGAGAAGCGGGAGGGCGAAGCTCGGCATCGTGCTCGACATGCGTGAGAAGGAATGGGTTGGGCGCAAGCGCTGGGCGAAGGGCTCGTGGGAACGGCTGTTGAACGAACGGCCACGCGCAGGGCACGGGCGACATCCGCTTCCGTGCTTCCGGATGCCGCGGGCGGCGCATCCGACGCGGGAACCGGACCTTCCCCATGGTAATTTGCGAGTAAGAGCGGCGCTCGGGCCGAACCCGAAGTGGGATGGGGGTGCATGAGCTCTTTAGCCGAGCGCGCGCCTCCCCCATGGAGAGCCCCAGCCGGCCCCCTTTGCCGCCGACTTCGAACCACCGAGCGCCCTATGCAAGTCACGAGGCCAGCCACGAGCTCCGCCGTTCTCTTCGCCCTCCTGGCCCTCGCTTCGTCGGCGCGCGCCGACGTGATCGTCGTCGATCAAGCGAACGGTCCGGGCACCGACTTCACCGCGATCCTCCCCGCCGTCGAGGCCGCCCAGGACGGCGACACGATCCTGGTGCGCCCGGGGGACTACTTCCAGTTCTTGACGTTCCACACGAACCGCTCGTTCGCGCTGATCGGGGACGGTCCCGGCGTGCGCATCGACTCGATTCAGCTCCAGTCCTACGGGGCCGCGACGACGGTTCTGATCCGCGGCTTCGAGATCGCCTTCGACCTGGCCTTCACACCGCAGATCTCCGTCGACAACTGCCTCGGCAACGTGTGGATCGAGGATGTCACGACACCTCCCTCGGGCATCGGCGGAGGCGTCATCGTCTCGGGCTGCCCGTCGGTCGTCATCACGAACTGCTCGTTCGGCGCGAGCATCATCAACCAGGGCACGCTCATCGCTTCGCAATCCGGCCTGCACCTCTCCGACACCTCGATCCGTGCGCGGGACTGCTGCGGCATCGGGCTCTGGGTGCAGGACTCCGACGTTCAGATCTCCGGCGGGACCCTGCACGGCGGCTCCGGGCGCGACGCCTTTCCGAACGGCGGCAGCTGCCACCCCGCCGTCGCCGGCGCGCCCGCCATCGAGATCAACGGCGCGAGCTCGATCGTCGTCGCCCAGGGCGCCGATCTGATCGGCGGCCCCGGTGGAGCGGGCATCAGCGCCCAGTGCCCCGCCGCCCCCGACGGTCCTGGCATGCAGGTGAACGAGGGCACGGGACTCGAGCTGTCCGAGCCCGCGCGCTCGCTCTCCCATTCGTCCCCCACGCGCGTCGGCCAGATGGCGACGCTCGACTTCGCCGGCGAACCGGGCGACGTCGCGGTCGTCTACTACGCCCCGAGCATGAGCGCCGGCACGTCGTCGCCCCTGTGGACCGGTGAACTGCTCTTGTCGCTGCCCACGAAGCGCCTCGGCTTCGCCCTGATCCCCGCGGCCGGCGCCCTGACCCTGAACGTCCCGATCGGCGCGATCGGCGGCGCCCAGGTCCTCGACGTCTTCGTCCAGGCCCTCTTCCTCGACGCCGGCGGCGACCGCGTGATGTCGTCCGGCAGCCTGGTGCACCTGCTCGACGCGGCCTTCTGAGCGTCCCTCGGTTCGAGCTGAGGCCGTCGCAGGAAGGCCGGCCTCAGCTCGAAGGAGATCTCGAGCGCGTCTTGGTCAGAACGACGAGTTCTGCACGCCGACGACCGGGCTGGGCTCGCAGAAGTCAAGATCGATGGCGGGGGACCCGATCTTGAGCGCGAAGTCACCGGCGGCAGCGTTCATGAACAGCGGATCACCTTCCACCGAGCCGTTCTCGTAGCCAGTGAATACGACCCACTCGCTGAGAGTCCTGTCGTCGTCTCCGTTGCAGACCCTGAATCCGAAGGCCGGCGGAGATTGATTCGGGTCGAAGGGAACGAGGTTGAACCCCGCTTGCGCGAAGTAGGCATTCGACCGAGGAAAGGTGGGAGCGCACGTCGGAAAGCCCAGGCCGCAACCGTTCATCGAGGCCTTGTAGAACTCGCCCGACACGTGCAACTGAACCAAACGGTCGGTGCTATCTCCCAGGTTGTAGAAGATGTTGCTCACACTCCGGTTGCACTCGACTTGGGGAATTTGGTCCATGTTCACATTGAACTTGGTCAAGAGATGAGTTTCGACCCCGTTCTCGGGCGCGCCCACACTGATGTTGCTCACCAGCTCGTTGTGGATTCCCTTCAGCACGTAGTTGGCCGATTGGAAGTCCGTCGCCGGGAGTGGACTGCCGGTGTCGTCCAGGGTGATGTTGAACACGATGTTCTTCGTGAACATGGAGTCGTGCGTGCCACCGTCGACGTAGATCCCGAACGGCCCGATGTTCTTGGCCAGGGCGTTGACCTCCGTCACGCAGTCCCGAACGACATTGTTCTCGATCCAGTTCGAGGCGCCACCCTTCCAGATAGTGATCCCTCCCACGTCACCGGAGCTGCGCATGACGTCGCTGATCTCGTTGAAGGCCACGACGTTGTTCTGCGAGCCCTCGGCGCGCAGGTAGATGCCGTAGCGAGGCGACGTCTCGATCGTGTTGTACTCGAAGGTGCTAGCGGCGCAGTGGTTGATGACGATGCCGCCCCCCCAGGCGAACTCCTGGCCCAGATCGCGGAAGTAGGTGTCGGTCACCACGTGACCGCTCACGGGTGCCCCCTCTTGACCCCAGGCGGTCAGGCCCATGCTCCCGATGTCCTCGAACAGGCAGGCGTTGACCGTGACCTGCTGGGCCGGGGGTCGGGTCGTCAGACCGTCGACGCCCACGTGGTGAACATGGCAGTCCGAGACCTCGATCCCGTTGACCCGCCGCAGGGTGATGCCCGCATAGGGATCCCCCGGAGAGGCATCCAGGTGCTCGAAACCATTCATGCTCGTCGGTCGGTCGGTGATGGCCAGCTCGAGGGAACGAAAGACCAGATTGCGGACGTCCTGCGTGGGGCTGCCCTGCACCCGGATCACGCGGCGTCCTGTCGGCAGCACGATCTGCTCCTGGAAACCCGGCGTCAGCGGGGCCAGGGCCACGGACGTCATGCCGGTGACGACGTCGGTGGTCAGCGCCCATTCGCCCGGCTGGTCGATGAACTCGACCGCACCCTCGAGAAAGAAGGGGGCCTCGTCCTCGAACTCCCAGCCCGGTGCTCCATCGACCACCAGGGTGATCCTGTTCCCTTGCCCGTCGTGATCGTCGATGGGTGCTCGGATTGCTCCGGCAAAATTCGGCTGCATGGAATTGCACTCTGTTCCCCAGCTCACGAGCGCGACGTGTGCCGGTTCGAAGTCGGGGATGGAGGAGCTCGCCGGGTAGAGGACCTCGCCGCAGATCACCGAGACCAAGTGGTCCCAGGACGTGTTCGGGGTACGCGCCGGGGT
>JAJDEW010000176.1 GCA_029259595.1 Planctomycetota bacterium
GTCGCCGCCGCTCCGGCGTTCCGCGACCCGACGCCGCAGAAAACCGTCGGATCGGGTGCTGCGGTCCGCCACTTCGTCTGTCCGGATCGTTGCGCCGACGGCCATGCCGACGCCGAGGGGCCCTGCCCGACCTGCGGCAAGGGGCTGCTGCACAACGACGCCTTCCACTGGAAGGACGGCCAGCGTCCGCCCGAGCCGCAGCCCTTGCCGGCCGAGATGCTGCCCCCGCCCGAGCCGGACCAGAACGCGGCCGGGGTGTGGCACTACACGTGCGCCCAGGGTTGCGCGGGTGGCTCGGGCAAGGCCGAGGCCTGCGCGGGTTGCGGCGAGGTCCTGGCGCACAACCAGACCTACCACCAGTAGGTCGAGTCGCTCAGGCCTCGAGCGCGCGCTCGAGATCGCGGATCAGGTCGTCGGCGTCCTCGATGCCGACCGACAGGCGCAGCAGGTTCTTCGGCGTCGGGCTGTCGGGTCCCTCGACCGTCGCGCGGTGCTCGATGAGGCTCTCGACGCCGCCCAGCGACGTGGCCGGCAGGAAGCAACGCGTCGTGCTCGCGACGCGCCGGGCGCGTGCTCCCTCGGGATCGTCGGCCAGCAAGAGCGAGAGCATCGCGCCGAAGCCGCACATCTGCTTCTTGGCGATGGCGTGACCGGGGTGCGAGGAGAGCCCCGGCCAGAGCACGCGCTCGACCGCCGCGTGCCCGTCGAAGCGCTCGGCCAACCGCGCCGCGTTCTCCATCGCGCGCGCCATCCGCACGTGCAGCGTGCGCAGACCGCGGTGCAACAGCCAGGCTTCGAAGGGGCCGAGGATCGCGCCGCCGCGCGCCCGCTCGGTCCGGATGCGCGTCCAGGCCTCGTCCTCGACGCGCCCCACGACCGCCCCGGCGACGACGTCGCTGTGCCCGTTCAGGAACTTGGTGGCCGAGTGGAACACGAGGTCGGCCCCATGCTCGAACGGCCGCGTGACGAGCGGCGTCGACACGGTCGAATCGCACGCGAGCAAGGCGCCCGCCCCGTGCGCCAGCTCGGCGGCCGCCGCGATGTCCGTCAGCTCCCAGGTCGGATTCGAGGGCGTCTCGATCCACACGAGCCGGGTCCGCCCCGGCCGCAGCGCCGCGGCCAGACTGCCATCCGTGCGCGGATCGAACAGCGTGAGCCCGAGCCCGTAGCGCTCGACGAAGCCCTTCAGCCAGGACCGCAGACCGTGGTACATGAGCAGCGACGCCACCACGTGATCCCCGCTGCGCAACGTGTGGAAGATCGCCGCCGCCCCGGCCATGCCCGAGGAAAAGAGCAGCGCACGCGCCCCACCCTCCAAGCGCGCCAGCACCCGCTCGGCATGCAGGTAGGTCGGATTCTCGTCGCGACTGTAATGCACCCCCGGATCGACCAGCGCATAGTCCGCCCCGCGCGCATAGGTCGAACTGAGCTCGATCGGCGGAACCACCGCCCCGTTGGCCGCATCACGAAAGCCGCCCCCATGGGCCAAGAAAGTCTCAGGCGCCGTCGGCGCGTCGTCGTCTGCCTGCATGGGGGGATGGTAGACCGGCAGGGTGGAGGCGGGCTAGACGTGGCCCTCGGGACAGGAGCGTCGCGGAGCCATCCTTCCCGAAGGACGGGGTCGTCCGGGCGATTCTGGGATTGTCCGGGGGAGAGCTGAGCATCCAATCGTCTTCCCCTGCGGGATCGTGCTCACCACGGACCTGGGGCTGGGTCGGACGGCGCCGAGTCTCACTTGCGAGACCGCTGACGTCTCGCCGGGAGGAGGGCCAGGCGAGCGGTCTTGCGTCATTCTCGTAAGCCGGTGTACTGTCTCCCGAGCCTTGGCATTGAGCCAAGAAGCAAGTGGAGGGTGTTGGTGACAGATCCCCATGCAGCCCGGTTGCATGAAGACGGCCCTGGTGTTGAAGACCCGTTGGGGTTTCTCCTACGGCGGTCGACCCCAGAAGACGTGCTCAGTGCTCTGGAGAGTGGGGACCCGCTGCGCATCTACGAGCGAACGAGAAAGCTCCTCCGGGCCAATTGTCTCCTTCTGGACTTGGACCGTCTCTTCGAACGGACCTGCCTCCGAGTCGCGGTATTGCGGCCGTCCATCGATGAGGGGACTAACTTGGACGAGTTGTTGACGACCTGCGGCAAGCTGGCCATTCGAGACCTGATGCTCGAAGACCTTCGAGAGGGCGCCGAGGGAAACGTCGAGTTGGAGGAATGGGATCCTCGCTACGGGTTCTTGACGGATCTTATCGGGATCGATCCTGTCAAGGCACGCAAGGCCTGCGTCGACTTCAACTGTCAGCCTCTCGAGAATCGCAAGGCGTTCTTTCTCTGCTGCATGGAGGGATTGAATGTCCCTCAAATCATGGGGCGTGCGGATTGTGACAAAGCAACCCTTCGCATCCGGTGCCTGCGAGCGTTCGAGGCGCTCCTGGATCGTGAACTCGTCAATTCGATCGACGCGATCCTGAAACGACAAAGGAGCCAAGGTGATGCTTGAATCCGCCCCCCTGAGTCCCGATGTCAAAGGGATGCTCCTCGAATTGCGGGCCTTCGGGGTGAGCCTCGATGGCTGGGACAATTCACTGCTCTACCCCGCGAGACGTTCGTCACATGCGCTGATCCGGAAGCTTCACCAGGCCTACCGCGAAGAGCTCGCCGGATTGTTCAATGACGCCAGTGTGAGCATGTCGCGACAAGTCGACTCTTGGGCTCGATTCACAGGCAACAAGAGCGCGTCGGTCGATGACTTCCTCGAAGGTGATTCCGGGAATCGAGCTCGCGTTGTCAACGCGGCGGAAAGACATCGATCGGTTTCAAGATCGGGTCACGGCAGTCTCGAGGTCCTCTTGGCGGTGGCCAACGGGGATGCGGAACCGACACTTGCTGACGTCCGTCTTCTCGCTCTCGCGAGTCAACGCTTGGTTCCCAACCCGTATGCGGCCTGTCGCGCTGCGTACACGCACCTCGTGCGCTCGAGCCTGGCGAAGTTTCAAAGCGAATCGAAGCACCTGCTCCACAGTGAGTTTCTGCCCGTGGATGTCCGTTCGGCGGCGCTTGCCAATCACGGACTCAGTCTTTGCCTGCAAGATCGGCATGCAGAGGCCGTGGGGCTGTTGCGATCTGCGAGTGAGCTCGGGGTCGGATGCTCGACGGCTGCAGCTCTGTTGGTCGTGGCAGGATGCCTACTCAAGGACAAGGTGCTGGCGAGGGAGGGGATGTCGAGGCTCGGCGACTGTCGAGACGCGGGCTCACTGAACCTCTCCACGGACCAGCCCGGGATTCTCCCGCTGACGCAAGATCATGAGGCTCGAATGCTCTACGAGGCCCTTCGAGATGACACGACGGAACACATTCGGGAGGCGCTTCATGTCAAACCGGCGAATTAGGATCTTCTTCCTGGTCTTGGCCTGCTCATGGGGTGCGTGGATCCACGCCCAGGAATTCCTGCAAGGCCAGGAGCCTCCGTACCGGGACGAGCCTAAACCCCCGGCTCAGGACGCCTCATCGGGCTTCGTTCGGCTTCCCTGAGCACTGCATGGCATGCGGTCCTCATGGTGGATCCCTGCAGGTCTCTTGCTTCTGGGCTGGGTCGTGTACTTGGCCTGGAAGGCTCCCGGTCGAGAGGCAGCTTCGTCCCCTGAATTCCTGAACGACGTGTCAGGTTCGGTGCATGCGGACAAGCGCCTGACGACGAGAGCGCCGGAGTTGCCCGAGTCCGGAGCGGAACAGAGCCGCAGCCCATTCAGCGCGGAGCTCGATCCTGCTCCTGAATCCGCAAAGTCAGACGCCGAGCCCACGGATGGCTTGCTCTTCTCGGTGGAAGGGAGCGTGCTCTCGGGGCTTGGCGAGGGGGCGACCGTGGCCTGCTCTGCCATCAGCAAGAATGGGAATCCGGGCCCGATAGAAGCGGTCGAGGTCGAGGTCGACGGCACGTGGGGCATGGAGGACCTCGAGTTCCATGAAGGAATGACGCTACAGTTCGAGCTTACCGGAGGCGGCCTGATTCGAGAGACTCGGACAGCCACCGTTTCCGGCAGAACCAGGACCTTGCGTGTCGCTTTTGACGGAGAGCAAGGAGTCGGGGCCTACTTCTTTCCCACGGATGCAGATGGCGAGCCTGTCTTCGGGGCGCACGCACTCTTGCAATGGGAATCTCGAGGGCTGCTCGAAACGTGCGCGGCTGATGCACGCGAGGACGGTCGAATTCACGTTACGGGTTGTCGCCCTGGAATGGTCACAGCGACCTTGACGGCGCAGGGCTACCTACCGCATGTCATCTCGTGGCTCGAAATCCCGTCGGCCTACACGCATCGCTTCGTCTTCGAGCAGGCAGTCAGCGTGAGCGGACGCGTGACCTACGCGGGCGATCCGGTTCGTGATTTCGTCGTGCACTTCTGGCAAGCCAACGAGACGGAGTCCCACTCGAAGATCGAGTTCCGTGATCGTGAAGACGGGACCTTCCTTGTCGAGAACGCTGTCCGGGGTTCGATGACCTTTCTTGCGACCGCGGAAGGTCTTGGCCCCGCTTGGCCGCTGGACGTGGATGTCGTGCCAGGTGCCACCGTCCAGCTGGAACTCACCGACGGGGGACTGGCGGCGGGGCAGGTCGTTGACGCGGTTACCGGGAAGCCGCTCGAGGATGCGCAGGTGACTCTGGGTTGTGCGGGGACGTCATTCTTCGTCCCGCAGATCGATCCCGTCTTGGTTGCTTCCGACGGGTACTTCGAAGTAGCGGATGTGTCCTTCCTGCCAGGCGCATTGGCGATCGAAGCACCAGGCTATTCACGTCGGGTCGTCGAAGGGCAGGCAGGGCCAACGGGGGAGTGGAACCTGGGGCGCATCGCGCTCGACCCTGCACAAGAGCTCACGCTTCGCCTCGTGGGCCTGGGTGAACGAGACGCCAGACGCTTCTCTGCCGAGCTGGTCTCTCGTGGCCGCAGCCGGCAGCGATTCCTTGAAGACGGCACGACCGTCTTCAAGCAGGTCGGCGAGGGCCCCATGCTCGCGCGCGTTTGGTGGGCTGGTGCCGAGCGATGGACGGACGTCCGCGAGACCCTTTCGGTGGGCAAGGACTGGGAGCTTGCCATTCCGGTCGGCGGGGAAGGTCGCATGGACCTCACGGTCCTCCCCGAGCCGGGCCAGGACCTGCCTCGGGGACTCATGGCAATCCTCGAGTTCACGTCCGGACGTGGCCTGCCTGTTCAGCACGGAATGTCGGTCATCGAAGGTGGCCACATTCGATTCGAACC
>JAJDEW010000177.1 GCA_029259595.1 Planctomycetota bacterium
TCCCGCCACAACAGCTGACTTTTGACGCCCTGTGAAGTTCACCGCATCCCTGACCGACAGCGCCCTCCTGACCGAGCTGGGGGCCCGCATCGCCCGCGCGCGCTTGCAGGCCGACCGCACCCAGGAGGAGCTCGCGCGCGAGGCGGGCCTCTCGCGCGCCACCCTGCGACGGCTCGAGGGGGGCGCGTCGACGCAGCTCACGAACCTGGTGCGGGTCCTGCGGGCGCTGGGGTTGATCGGTGGTCTCGAGGCGCTCTTGCCCGAACCGGTCGAGAGCCCGCTCGAGAGCTATCGCCGCAAGGAGAAGCCGCGCCAACGGGCCTCGGGCCGGCGCGGCGCGCGCGAAGAGGCGGAGGACGGGGGCCAGGGCCCCGGCTGGAGCTGGGGGGACGAGTCGTGACGACGGCCCGCGTCGAACTGTGGGGCACGCCGATCGGCGCCGTGCGCTGGGACGCCGAACGCAAGCTCGGCTTCTTCCAGTACGAGCCCGGCTTCCTGCCGAGCGGCATCCGGGTCGCGCCGCTCACCATGCCCCTCGAGCCGCGCATCCAGTCCTTCCCGGGCCTGAACCCCGTCACCTTCCAGGGCTTGCCCGGACTGCTGGCCGACTCGCTGCCCGATCGCTTCGGCAACACGTTGATCGACGCCTGGCTGCGCTCGCAGGGACGCGCACCGGCCGACTTCTCGCCGGTCGAACGCCTTACCTACCAGGGCACGCGCGGGATGGGCGCGCTCGAGTTCCGCCCCGCCCTCGGCGGCATCGCCAGCCCCTCGCACCGGCTCGACGTGGCCGCGCTGGTTCGGCTCGCGAACCTCGTCCTGGGCGAGCGCGAGACCTTCGAGACGTCCCTGGCCGCGGGCGAGACGACGCGCGCGATGCGCGACATCCTGCAGGTCGGCACGTCGGCCGGCGGCGCGCGCGCGAAGGCCGTCATCGCGTGGAACCCGGAGTCGGGCGAGGTGCGCTCGGGGCAGGTCGAGGTCGAGCCGGGCTTCTCGCACTGGCTGATCAAGTTCGACGGCGTCTCGGGCAACCGCGACCACGAGCTGGCCGACCCGCTCGGCTTCGGCCTGGTCGAGTACGCCTACCACCGCATGGCGCTCGCCGCGGGGATCGAGATGAACGAGTGCCGGCTCTTGCACGAGGGCGGCCGCAGCCACTTCGTCACGCGGCGCTTCGACCGCACGGACGAGGGCAAGAAGCTGCACATGCAGTCGCTCGGCGCGATCGCTCACCTCGACTTCAACCAACCCGGCGCGCATTCCTATGAAGAGGCCTTCGCGGTGCTGCGGCAGCTCGAGCTCCCGATGGACGCGGTCGAGGAGCTCTACCGCCGCATGGCCTTCAACATCGTCGCGCGCAACCACGACGACCACGTGAAGAACATCGCCTTCCTCATGGACCGGCGTGGCGCGTGGACCTTGTCGCCCGCCTTCGACCTGACCTTCAGCTACAACCCGGACGGCTTCTGGACCGGCAGCCACCAGATGACGCTCGGCGGCAAGCGCGACGGCTTCGAGCGGGACGATTTCGAGGCCTGCGCGCGGCAAGTTTCGCTCCTGCGCGGCCGCGGGACCGAGCTCGTGGCCGAGGTGCAGGCGGCCGCCGCACGCTGGCCCGAGTTCGCGTCCGAAGCGGGCGTGCCCGAAGCGATGGCGCGCGCGATCGGCGCGACGTTCCGGCGCCCGCTCGATCCCCGGGCCTGACGCAGCTCGCGCCAGCGTAGACTGCGCCCATGAAGCTCCCGCTCCTCGCGACCTTGGTCCTGGCTCCGTTCGTTACGTCTCCGCAGGACCGCGCGCCCGAGCCGGCCTCATCGGAGCCCGCCTGGGAGGCGCTGTTCAACGGCAAGAACCTCGACGGCTGGACGGCGAAGATCCGCGGGCACGCGCTCGGCGAAAACTTCGCGCAGACCTTCCGCGTGAAGGACGGACTGCTCGAGGTCGCGTACGACGGCTACGAGACCTTCGACGGCCGCTTCGGACACCTCTTCTTCGCCGAGGAGCTCTCGGAGTACCGGCTGCGGGTCGAGTACCGCTTCGTCGGCACACAGGTCCCCGGCGGCCCCGGCTGGGCCGTGCGCAACAGCGGCGTGATGGTGCACGGACAAAGCGCGGCCAGCATGGAGAAGGACCAGGACTTCCCCGCCTCGATCGAAGTGCAACTCCTGGGTGGAGACGGCGAGCACGAGCGCCCCAACGCGAACCTGTGCACGCCCGGCACGAACGTCGTCCTGGAAGACGAGCTCGTCGAGCGCCACTGCACGAACTCGGCCTCGAAGACCTACCACGGCGAAGATTGGGTCACGGTCGAGATCGAGGTGCGCGGCAACGAGGTGATCCGACACTGGATCGACGGCGACATCGTGCTCGAATACCAGCAGCCGCAACTCGACCCCCGCGACGCCGACGCCCAACGCCTGCTCGCCGCGGGAGCGGACAAGCTGCTCTCGAAGGGCACACTCTCGCTCCAGTCCGAGAGCCACCCCATCCAGTTCCGGCGCGTCGAGTTGCTGCGCTACTGAACTTCGTCGAGCTTGCGGATCTCGTCGCCGGGTCGCACGACGCCCGCTCCGACGATCGTCGCGTTCACCCCGCGCAGCGAGAGCTCGAGCCCGCGCGGCGAACCCAGAAAGCGAAAGGCCGCGTCCCCGTAGCGATCCCGGAACTTGACGCACGGACGGTGCGGCAGCTCGGAGACCTCGAGCACCGCCTCCCCCACCGCGAGCCGCGTTCCGGGCGGCGCATTCGTTGGACGCAGGTCGAAGTCCACGAAGAGCTGATCACCGGCCGGCGCCCAG
>JAJDEW010000178.1 GCA_029259595.1 Planctomycetota bacterium
GGCGACGCGTGCTGCTGCGACGTGCCCGAGGTGACCTCCTGCTGCACGGCTGAGGTCGTCGGACCCCGGCTCACGCAAGACTGCCCCTGCGGGGCACACGAGTCGGGTCATTCCTATGGCGTCGTGAAGTGGCGGCTCGTCGCGCCGGGGACCGTGAGCTTCGTGCCGATGGACCTTGACGACGACCCGCTTGCGGCGCCGCGCGACCTCGATGGTCTGCCCTGTCCGAGCCCGGAGCCTCCCCCGCCACGGGGTGAGCCTCACTCCCTCTGAAGCGACACCTCGCCCACCGAACCCCGGTGGGCGGGCCTGGACGTCGTCCGTCCGGGCCACCGAAACGCTCCTTCGCGGACGCGTTTCCCTCCTTCTTCCAGAGCAGGCTCACGTCTCGGCCTTCGCGCCGGGACCAACAGGACCCCACACGGGGCAAGACCATGAACAAGACTGTCATCGCAGCCCTCGGCTGCCTGATCTCGGGTTGTGCGACCACCCACCCGCACGACACCGCTACGCACTCTCACGACCACGCCTCCAGACTGCACTTCTCCCATCCGCTGATCGCGGAATCGCCCTCACCCGACACGAAAGTCCGGATCGATGTCGAGCACCTCGACATCGACTCCGAAGACGAAGAAGGAACGCTCACGACCCTGCGACTCGGCGCCGAGTACGCCTTCCATCCTTCCTTCAGCGTCGAGGTCTCCGTCCCCTACGCCTTCCTCGACCTCGAAGGGGAGTCGAGCGAGAACCACTTCGACGACGCCGAAGTGGCCCTGAAGTTCGCCAACTTCGCCTTCGAGGAGCACGGCCTCTTGCTCGGCTACGGCATCGAGTTCGGGCTCCCGACCGGTGACCAAGGAGCCGGGATCGGCAACGACAACCTCTTCGAATTCGAGCCCTTCTTCGACTTCGGCCTGAAGCGCGGCGCGTCCGAATTCGTCGGCTTCGTCTCGTTCGGTATCCCGACGAACCAGAACGGTAGCCAGGAGGCCGAGTCCGAGCTCGGCGCGAACCTGTCCTGGCGCTACCAGGTCTCGCCGACCTGGGCGACCTTCCTCGAGCTCGACGGGGAGACCGTCCTCTCCGGCGACGAGCGCGGCGAGTCCGTCGTGAACCTGAGCCCCGGCGTCAAGTTCGCCGTCCCCTCGAACCCGAACATGCAGGTCGGCTTCGGGCTGGGCTTCCCGCTGTCCGACGACGAGGAGTTCGGGCTCCGTGCCCTGGCCTCGTTCTTCTATCACCTCTGACCGAGGGTGATCTCGGGCTCCTGCCGCGCGACGTCGCTTCAGGAGCCCGAGCGGGCGTTCCACAGCGCATCGATCTTCGATGCCAGCACGAAGTCGTTCGCGTGCAGGCCGCCGATCGCGTGGGTGTAGAGCTCGAGCTCGACTCGGTTCCAGGACCGGATGTGAAAGTCCGGATGGTGCCCTTCCTGCTCGGCGAGCATGCCGACGCGATTCGTCCAGGCCAAGGCGGCGCGGAAGTCGGCGAGCTCGAAGTGGCGGCGAAGGCGCTCGCCGTCGAGGGTCCAGTCGGGGACGTGGGCCATCCAGGCGTTGGCTTGCTCCGCGCTCAGCGGGGTCACGCCACCGCGGCAAGGAACGCAGGAGGGAGGAAGCGCTGGGGTCGTCATGGCGCGGAAGGCGGGGTCAAGAGAACGGGCCGAGCACGTCGTCCGTGCTCGGCCCGTGAAGACGAACGGTGGTGGGATCGCTCCTACTTCACGTCCCACATGTCGCCGGCGTAGACGAGGTCCTTCAGCGAACCCTTGCCCTTCTGCTCGGTGACCTGGCGGATCTGGTTGTGCACGCCCTCTTCGAACAGCGGCACGTCGACCTGGCGGAAGATCCCGATCGGGGTCGGCAGGTCGCCGCCGCGCGGAATCTCGGCCATGACGGTCGCCGGCGCCTTGGAGGGCGTCGTGCTGTTCCAGACGGAAGCGTCGGCGGCCGCGACGGACGTCAGGCCGAAACCGTCCATCCGCAGACCCTTGTCGCCGTTCACGCCGTAGACCAGCGGCTCACCGGGCTGCAGGTCGATCGTGCGGTCGTCGCGCACCTTCTTGTCGGCGACCTCGTCGAAGACCTTGTCGTTGAAGATGACGCAGTTCTGGAAGATCTCGATGAAGGCCGTGCCCTTGTGCTTGGCCGCGGCTTCGAGCACGCCCGCCATGTGCTTCATGTGCGTGTCGATCGTGCGCGCCACGAAGGTGGCGCCTGCACCCAGTGCGAGCCCGATCGGGTCGAAGGGTTGGTCGATCGAGCCGTAGGGCGAGGCCTTCGTGCGCAGACCGACGCGCGACGTCGGGGAATACTGCCCCTTGGTCAGGCCGTAGATCTCGTTGTTGAAGAGCAGGATCTTCACGTCCACGTTGCGGCGCAGCATGTGGATGATGTGGTTGCCGCCGATCGACAGCGCGTCACCATCGCCGGTGACGAGCCAGACCGACAGATCCGGGTTCGCGAGCTTGACGCCCGTCGCGATCGCCGGCGCGCGGCCGTGGATCGAGTGGAACCCGTACGTGTTCATGTAGTACGGGAAGCGGCTCGAGCACCCGATGCCCGACACCATGCAGAGCTTCTCGCGCGGAATGCCGAGGCCAGCGAGCACGCCCTGCACGCAGCCCAGGATGGCGTAGTCCCCACAGCCGGGACACCAACGCACCTCCTGGTCGGACTTCAGGTCACTC
Organism: Planctomycetota bacterium; assembly: GCA_029259595.1. Classification (GTDB taxonomy): domain Bacteria; phylum Planctomycetota; class UBA1135; order UBA1135; genus OFTM43. The sequence continues at coordinate 2,690 of JAJDEW010000178.1, forward strand.
TTCTTCAGGTTCGTCGTGGTTGCCATGGCTACTGTTCCAGGATGCTCTCGATGCGAGCGACGATGTCGCTCTGGGTGAACGGCTTGCCCTGCACCTTGGCGTAGGACAAGAAGTTCGTCTCGGGGTACTCGCTACGCAGCACGCGCCACAATTGGCCCATGTTCATCTCGGGGACGAGCACGGCCTTGTAGCGCGAAAACATCTCGGCCAACCCGTGCGGGAGCGGCCAGAGGTGGCGCAGGTGCGTGTTGGCAACCTTGACCCCCTTGGCGCGCAGCGCGTCCGTACCGCTCTGGATGGCGCCCTTGGCGCTGCCCCAGCCGATCACGAGCAGGTCGCCACTCTCGGGTCCCTGGACGACGGGCGTCGGGATCGTGTCCCGGATGCCCATGACCTTTTCGAGCCGTAGCTTGCACATCAGCTCGTGGTTGTCGGCGTCGTAGGAGACGTTGCCGGTCCCGTTCTCCTTCTCGAGGCCGCCGATGCGGTGCTCGAGCCCGGGCGTGCCCGGCCGGACCCAGGGCCGCACGTGTCGTTCGTCGCGCGAGAAGGGCAGGAAGCCCTCGGGGTTCGTCTCGAACTCGACCTTGAACTTCGGGAGCTTGTCGAGGTCGGGCAAGCGCCAGGGCTCCGAGCCGTTCGCGATGTAGTTGTCGCTCAGGAGGAAGACCGGCGTCATGTACTCGACCGCGATGCGGCAAGCCTCGATCGCACACTCGAACGCGTCCGACGGCGTCGCACAGGCGATCACCGGGGCCGGCGCCTCGCCGTTGCGGCCGAAGATGCACTGCAGGAGGTCGGTCTGCTCGACCTTGGTCGGCATCCCGGTCGACGGCCCGGCCCGCTGCACGTCGATGATGACGAGCGGCAGCTCGACCGAGATCGCGAGTCCGATCGTCTCGGCCTTCAGCGCGATCCCCGGACCCGACGTGCTGGTGACGCCGAGGTGCCCCGTGAAGGACGCTCCCAGCGCGGCGCAGCAGGCCGCGATCTCGTCCTCGGCCTGGAAGGTGATGACGCCGTGGTTCTTGTAGGCCGCCAGCTGGTGCAGGAGGTCCGACGCGGGCGTGATCGGGTAGGCCCCGAGGAACATGTCCAGGTCCGCACAGCGCGCCCCGGCGACGAGCCCGAGCCCGAGCGCCTGGTTGCCCATGATGTTGCGGTACGTGCCGGACGGCAGCATCTCGCAACGGGGCACCTCGTAGCGACCCTGAAACATCTCGTGGATGTCGCCCGCGTTGTAGCCGGCTTGCAGAGCCTTCTGGTTGGCCTCGATGAGATCGGGCTTGTTCTTGAACTTCGCCTCGAGCCACTTGAGCGTCGCTTCGAGCGGCCGGCTGTACAGCCAGTACATCAGGCCCAACGTGTAGAAGTTCTTGCAGCGCTGGACGTCCTTCGTCGAGAGCGGCGAGTCCTTCAGCGCCTCGGCCACGCGCGCGTTGATGTCGATCTGGATGACCCGAAAGCCGTCGAGCGAACCGTCCTCGAGCGGGTTCACGTCCAGCTTGGCCTTGCGCAGGTCGCCGGCCTTGAAGTTGCCGGTGTTCGCGATGATCGTGCCGCTGGGCTTCAGATCCATCACGTTGACGACGAGCGCGGCCGGATTCATCGCGACCAGGACGTCGGGCGCATCGCCCGGCGTGTGGATGTCGGACGAGCTGAAGTGGATCTGGAAACCGGAGACCCCCGGACGCGTGCCCGCGGGTGCCCGAATCTCGGCGGGAAAGTCGGGCAGGGTCGCCAGGTCGTTGCCGACGAGCGCCGAGGTGTTCGTGAACTGGTTGCCGGTGATCTGCATCCCGTCGCCGGAGTCGCCCGCGAAGCGGATGACGACCTCCTCCTGCTGTTGGAGCGGAAGTTCAGCGCCGGGCTCTTTCGTTTGCGTCATCGTGGATCTTCCCAGCCGCTTCCCGGGCCACGGAGGCCGACCGAAGCGGTGCGAGGGTTGGGTGCGGAGAGGCGCCTGATCGCGAAAGCAGCGTGGATCCTCGCCTGAGGGGCCACGTGTTCGGACCGGCGTCCGGCCCGGTTTTCAGGCCGATTTTGGCGGATCATCATGCCACTTGGTTCCCCGCGACGCAGCTTTCGAGGTGCGATCTCTCGCCCTTCGCTACCTGGACCGAACGCGGGACGCCGATCCGGATTCCCCGATCCACGCTTGTCGACCGCTGCCCGCCCTGGCTGAAATCGCCGGCGATCGGCAGGCTAGCGGATCGACATGGCCGACCCCCGCTTCGCCTGCGCCCTCTCGACGGCGCCCGACTCCCGAACCGCCGAACGCGAGGCGCTCGCCCGGCTCGAACTCGAGCTCGACGGTGCCATCCCGGACCTCGTGGTGGCCTTCGCGACCCATCACCACGGTTCGGCGCTCGAGGAGCTCGGTCCCCGGCTCGTACGGGCCCTGGGGGCGACCCAGCTCTTCGGCTGCACCGCGGAGAGCGTCATCGCCGGCGAAGAAGAAGCCGAGGGTTGCCCCGGACTGGCCCTCTGGGCGGCCTGCCTGCCGGGCACGGACGTGCGCTTTTTCGAGGCCCGCGCCTTCGCGGGCGAGGACGGCGAGCCCAGCATCGACCGCCTGCCGCCGATCGGGGTCCCCGAGGACTGCTCGGTCCTGCTCGTGGCCGATCCCTTCAGCTTTCCGGTCGACACGTTCCTCGCCAGCCTGAACGAGCGCTTTGCGGGCGTCCCCGTCATGGGCGGCATGGCGAGCGGCGCCCTGGGCCCCGGCCAGAGCCTGTTGTTCACCGCCGACGGGGTACGCGAGGCCGGCGCGGTCGGCGTGGTCCTCGAGGGCGGCGTCGAGCTGCGGCCGGTCGTCAGCCAGGGCTGCCGTCCGGTGGGCTCGTCCTGGGTCGTGACCGAATGCGAGCGCAACCTGGTCAAGAAGCTGGGTGGGCGCCCCGCGCTGGAAGTCCTGATGGAGACCTGGAACCGGCTCGCGCCCGCGGACCGCGAGCTGATGCAGAGCCAACCCTTCGTCGGGCTGGCGATCGATGCCACGAAGAGCCGCTTCGAACGGGGTGATTTCCTGGTCCGTGGCGTCCTCGGGCTGCACCAGGCCAATCGCTCGATCGCCGTGGCCGACTTCGTGCGGCGCGGTCAGTCGATCCAGTTCCTGGTGCGGGATGCGGCTTCGGCCGGCGAGGACCTGCGCTACCTGCTCGAGAGCCAGGGCGGAGGTCCGGTGCCCGGCGCCGCCGAGGCTCCCCGGGCCGGCGCCCTGCTCTTTTCCTGCAACGGACGCGGTTCGCGCATGTTCACGACCCCCCACCACGACGTCGGCTGCGTGCGCTCGGGGCTCACCGGCAACATCCCGGTGGCGGGCTTCTTCGCGGCCGGAGAGATCGGCCCCGTCGGCGGCCGCAACTTCCTGCACGGCTTCACGGCCTCGGTCGCCGTCTTCCGGCCGAAGACGCCATGAGCGGGCACCTGTCGCTCGTCGCGCTGGTCGCGCTTGCCTTGGCGGCCTGCCGCACTCCTGGCCAATCTGGCGAACCTGGCGAATCCGGCGAAACGCCCCGGGACCCGGTGGCCGTCGCGCCGTCGGCCCCCGAGGTCCCCGGCGAGCTACGCGAGCGCGCGGCCGAGCTGCGCGTCTTCGCCTTCGAGCTGCGGCCACGCCACACCCTGCGGCTCGTCGACTTCGACGGTGACGTGCGCGTGATCGCCTCGGAGCGGGAAGCGCCCGAGATCTTCGCCCATCTGGGTGTCTACGGACGCACGCGCTCCGCTGCGCGCCGACACCTCGCCGCAATCCGCTTCGATACGAAGACCGAGAACGGCGAGCGCATCCTGCGCCTCGAGCGTCCCGAAGTCGCGAACCTCCGCACGCACTCGTCCTACGACGTCTGGGTCCCCTACGGCACCAAGGTCCGCGTCGACACGTCACACGGCGACGTTCAGCTCAGCGGCCCTCTCGGAGCGAGCGACGTGAAGACCGCGATCGGCGACGTCACCGTCAGCTCGATCGCGGGAGCCGTCACCGTGCGCAACCAGACGGGCCGGATCCGGATCGTCAACGTCAAGGGCCCGAGCGTCACCGTCAACTCCGTGCACGGCAACGTCGAGCTCACGACCCTGGCGGTCGGCAGCGTCGAAGCGATCACGGGCTCCGGCGACGTCGCGGTCGCGGACTCACGCGCCAAGAGCATGCGCTTCGAGACCAATCACGGCGCGCTGCGCTTCGAGCACGTGTCCGGAACGTTGGCCGCCAAGAGCGACTCCGGCTCGATCGAGCTCTACGGCGTCGCCGGTCCGACCCTGGTTCTCGACACGGAGTTCGGCGACGTGCGCGTGCGCGGCGCCGCCGGTCGCCTGGTCGCCAACGCGCGCAGCGGTTCGATCGACGTCGAGCACCTCGAGGGCGAGCTCGAAGCGACGACGGGCATCAAGGACGTCCGTGTCGAAGGCATCTTGACCAGCGTCATCGCCCAGAGCGGCTCGGGACGGATCGAAGCGATCGCGCACCCGGGCAGCCGCACCGCCTCGGCCTGGCTCCTGCGCTCGGACTACGGCGACGTCGTGCTCGAGCTCCCGGCGAATTTCGCGTGCACGCTCGACGTGCGCTCCGACCAAGGCCGCATCCAGGAGAAGGTCGCGCTCGTCGTCGAGGCCAACGCCCCCTCACGACCCGATCGTGTGCGCGGGATTCTCGGAAGCGGCGGCCGCCCGGTGCGTCTCATGACCGGCGCCGGCAACATCGAGGTCCGCCAGTCGAAGACACCGGGCGCGGCTCGCAAGCGCCCCTGAACGCCTGCCGGCGCCTTTTCGACAGATCTCGTGCTGGATCGGCGACGCGATGTCCGATGGACTGAGGAACTCCATTCGCCGTGGTCCTTGCCGCAAGCGCAGCCCTCATGAGTCAAAAGAACATCGACGTGGAACGAGATCTCGCCTTCGCCATCGAAATCGCGCGCGAGGCGGGCGAACGGGTGCGCGAGCTGCGTACGACCGGACGCTGGGAAGGCAAGACGATGGCGGACATCGGCGATCAAGCGGCTGACGGGCTCCTGCAGGGCTATCTGCGCGGCCGCTATCCCGAGGACGGGCTCCTCTCGGAGGAGACCGTCGATTCGCCCGAGCGGCTCGCCCAGCGGCGCGCCTGGATCGTCGATCCGCTGGACGGGACGAAGGAATACAGCCAGGGTCGCGACGACTGGGCCGTGCACGTGGCCTTGACGTTCGACAACGCTTGTGCGCTCGCCGCCGTGGCGCTGCCGTCCCTGGACGAGATCCTGTGGGGCGTCGCGCTCGCGGGGCAGCAACGCGCCGGCTCGACGAAGGGTACGACGCTCGTCACGGGAGACAGCGCGCCCGATCGCCGGCCGAAGGTCGTCGTCAGCCGCAGCCATACGCCGCCCTGGGTCAAGAGCTTCGCCGCAAGCCTCGACGCCGAGATGGTCGGATGCGGCAGCGCCGGCTACAAGGTCTCGCAGCTGCTCTTCGGCGAGGCCGACATCTACGTCCACAAGGTCGGCCTGAAGGAATGGGACACGTGCGCACCGGAGACGATCGCGCGCGCGCTCGGCTGGCACGTCTGTCGCCTGCGCGGCGACGAGCACCGCTACAATCAACGCAATCCGAAGAACCACGAGCTCGTGGTCTGCCGGCCGGCCTGGAAGGACCGTGTGCTCGCTGCGATCGCCGGATCGGGCGCGCTCGACGACTGAGCGTCGTCCCTGGTAGAGCCGCGCCGCTCAGGCGTTGCTCGAGACGGCCTCGTCGCGGTAGGTCACCTGCTCTTCCTGCGGGATGTACTCCTCCAGGAACGACAGCTGCTCGGCTTCCTTGATGAGGTTGCGCGCGATGACCATCCGCTGAATCTGGTTCGTGCCCTCGTAGATCTGGAGGATCTTGGCGTCGCGGAAGTACTTCGCGATCGGATAGTCCTCCATGAAGCCGTAGCCCCCGAAGATCTGCACGGCGTCGGTCGCGACGGCCATGGCGGTGTCGGTCGCGTAGCACTTGGCCATCGCCGCACCCTTCGTGATGTTCTTCAGGCCCGCGTCGATCGCGGCGGCAGAGGCGTACACGAGCCAGCGCGAGGCCTCGGTCCGCATGGCCATGTCGGCCAGCATCTTCTGCACCATCTGGAACGAAGAGATGGGTGCGCCGAACTGGCGGCGTCGGTTGGAATAGACCAGCGCGAGGTCGAGGGCACCCTGGGCGGCGCCGAGCGCCTGGGCCGCGACGCCGGGGCGCGCGCGATCGAGCGTCATCATCGCGTGCTTGAAGCCCATGCCCGCGCGGCCGCCGATCAGGTTCGCCTTGGGCACACGCACGTTGTCGTAGTGCGTCTCGACCACGGGCACGCAGCGGATCCCCATCTTGTCCTCGATCTTCTTGACCGAGAAACCGGGCGTCCCCTTCTCGACGATGATCGCGCTGATGCGCCGCGACTTCGAGGTCGGATCCGTGACGCAAAAGACCGAGTAGATGTCCGCGACGCCGCCGTTCGTCGTCCACTTCTTCTCGCCGCAGATGACGTAGTCGTCGCCGTCCTCGACCGCGGTCACCGCCAGACCGCCCGCATCCGACCCGGCGTTTTTCTCCGAGAGACAGAAGGCGACGAACTTGTCGCCGGCGGCAATCTGAGGCAGCCACTGCTTCTTCTGCTCTTCCGTTCCGCCGACGATGATCGGGAAGGAGCCCAGCGCGTTGACCGCGAAGGCCACGCCGAAGCCGGAGTCGGCCTTCGCGAGCTCTTCGGTCACGAGCGCGAGCGCGAGGATACCGGCCCCGTGGCCGCCGTATTCCTTCGGCACGAAGGTCTTGAACAGCCCGGCTTCCGCGACCGCGCGCGCGGCCTCGTAGTTGTATTCCTGGGCTTTGTCGTACTTCTGCGCCAGGGGGCGGACGTACTTGTCGGCGATCTCGCGGGCCGTGGCCTGGAGTTCGCGCGCCTGCTCGGAGAAGACGATGTCGTGAGGCATGGGATGTCCTGGGGATCTCGAAGTCGGGCGGAAGCGCGGCGAGTTTATCGGCGCCAGGACGGGAGGGCGAGCCTCTTCCCCCCGGGCCGCCGCAGAGGCTCCAATGGCTCCATGTTCCCTCGCCTTCGGCGCTCGAAGCGCCTCCCCTGCGCCGTTCGCGGCCTCCTCCTCGCCCCGTTTCTGGCCAGCGGAAGCGCTGCGCAAGCACCCGACTGGCTCCTGGATTCGACGCCGTACGTGGCCGAGCTGCGCGTCGAGGGCGACAGGCTCGAGCTCGCCAACGGACTGATCCGACGCACGCTGCGGCTCGCACCGAACGCGTGCACCATCGCCTTCGACGACCTGACGCGGGACGCCTCGTTGTTGCGTTCCGTTCGGCCCGAACTGCGCATCACGTTGGACGGCAGCGTCCATGACGTCGGCGGCCTGTCGGGCCAGCCCGACCACGCCTTCCTGCTGCCCGCCTGGCTCGACGAGCTGCGGGCGGATCCCGACGCCTTCCAGTTCGTCGGACACGCGCACGGCCCCACCGCGGCGCCCTTCGCCTGGAAGCGCGTCCGGCGCTCCGAAGGACGCCCCTGGCCGCCGCCGGGGAAGCGCTTGCGACTCGACTTCCGCTCACCGCTCGAAGCGCTCGCGGGGATCGAGGTCTCGGTCTTCTACGAGCTGTACGACGGTCTACCCGTGCTGGCGAAGTGGTTCACGCTGCACAACGGGTCGGCGGACGAGGTCATGCTCGACACGTTCACGAGCGAGATCCTCGCCGTCGTCGAAGCCGAGTCGGACGTCGAGGTCCCCGGGCGCTGGGAGCTTCCGCCGCTCTATGTGGAGACGGATTACTCGTTCGGCGGCTTCACGCCGGCCAGCACGCAGGAGGTCGCACGCTGGTTGCCGGACCCGCTCTACGCCTCTCAGGTCAACTACGCCCGCCGCACGCCCTGCTTGCTGGAGGTCGCACCGCCGCTCGGTCCAGCGCACGCCCTGGCCCCGGGTGACACGTTCGAATCTTTCCGGACCTTCGAACTCGTGCACGACTCGAGCGAACGCGAGCGTCGCGGACTCGCGCGCCGCCGCATGCTTCGCACCCTGGCGCCGTGGTGCACGGAGAACCCGATCCTCATGCACGTGCGCAGCGCCGAGCCCGACGCCGTGCGACTCGCGATCGACCAGTGCGCCGAGGTGGGGTTCGAGATGGTCATCCTGACCTTCGGCAGCGGCTTCGACATGGAGAACGTCGCCCCGGACTACCTGGCACAGATGCGGGAGCTGGCCGACTACGCCGAGGGAAAGGGCGTCGAGCTCGGCGGCTACTCGCTGCTCTCCAGCCGGCGCATCTCCGACGAACACGACGTCGTCGATCCCGCAACCGGTTTGCCCGGTGGGGCCAAGTTCGGCAACGCACCGTGCCTCGAGAGCGAATGGGGACAGGCCTACTTCGCGCAGCTCGAGCGCTTCCTCGACGCCACCGGCTTCGACCTGCTCGAGCACGACGGGAGCTACCCGGGCGACGTGTGCGGCTCGACGAGCCATCCCGGCCACCGCGGGCTGGCGGACTCCCAGTGGCGCCAGTGGACGCGCATCCGCGACTTCTACCGACGCTGTCGCGCGCTCGGGGTCTACCTCAACGTGCCCGACTGGTACTTCTTCTCGGGCTCGAACAAGATCGGAATGGGATACCGCGAGACGAACTGGTCGCTCCCGCGTGAGCTGCAAGTTCTGCACGGACGCCAGAACATCTACGACGGCACGTGGCTCAAGACTCCGAGCATGGGTTGGATGTTCGTGCCGCTCGTCGAGTACCACGGCGGCGGCGCGGCGGCGACGCTTGAGCCCCTGTCCGAGCACCTCGACGCCTACGAGCGTCACCTCGCGAACAACTTCCTGGCCGGCGTCCAGGCCTGCTACCGAGGGCCACGACTCTACGACACGGACGAGACGCGCGAGCTCGTTCTAAGCCAGGTCGCCTTCTTCAAGGAGCACCGCGACATCCTCGAGTCGGACGTCGTGCACGTGCGCCGACCCGATGGGCGCGACCTGGACGCACTCCTGCACGTGAACCCGGCGCTCGCGACCCCCGGCTTGCTCGTCGTCCACAACCCGACCGATCGTCCGATCGCGCGCACGCTCGCCGTGGACCTCTACTACACGGGGCTCACCGGACGGGCCCGCGTCCGAACGCTCACGGGCGCCGCGTCGGCCGCCGTCGAGGTGACGCTGGACGGGCGCTGTCGCGCGGAGATCCCCGTGGACGTCCCCGCGCGCGGCAGCGCCTGCTACGCGCTCGAACCGGGCAGCTGAAGCAACGCGCGCGAGGACGTTGCCGTCCGGAAGAAGAAGCGGCGCCGGGATCCCCGTCGGCGCGCGCAGCTCAGAAGGAAGGATCCAGCGTCACCGCGTGCAGCGGGGTCCCGACGAGGAAACGGATCGGGGTCCAGTAAGCCGTCTGGAGGTAGACCCCCAGGAAATCGGCCCCGGGCGGCAGCGCCACGTTGACCGGGACGCTGAGCGCTCCGGAGACCGGGATCACTCCGGTGAAGACGGATTGCAAGGGGTTGTCCGGGATGCTGACACCGTTGAGGAAGGGGAAGAAGGTCGGCGCCGTGCCGGTCGAGTACATCACGAACGAGAGCTCGCCCGGCTGGCCGGTGATCTGCAGGTTCGCGGGGGTTCCCGCGCGTACCGGGAAGTCCGCCGTCAGGCCGTGCGTATCCGTGCCGGTCGTGTTCAAGAAGATCACGTTGCCCGAGATGTGGTCGAGCCCGAGACCGCTCGGCCCGGCCGTGCAGCCCGGGTCGGTGGCCGGGCCACCGGCTCCGCCGATCGTGTCGACGCCCTGCAGCCGCACGAGGGCGTTGCAGCCCGTGCCGTTGGAAATCGTGAGGCCCGAGCCGCCTTGACCACCGTTCGAACAGGGCACGAAGATGTCGGCGGGAGTCCCGTCGCCGCCCTGGCCGCCGACGAAGTCGGACTGGGCCGCGAAGAGCTCGCAGCCGGAGAACTGCGCCCCGGGACCACCGGGCAGCTGCGTCAGACCGGAGGCGCCCGTGACGAGGCAGTGGAAGACGTTGACGTTCGAGTTGGCGGCCTCGAGCCCGGGATCCGAGCTCTGCGGGGTCAAGGCCTGGATGAAGCAGTTGGCGAAGGTCACGTCGGCGCACGAGAAGACCTCCGCCCCGCTCGCGCTCAGGAAGATCGGCACGCCCTCGCCGCGCAAGAAGCAGTCCTCGATCAGGATCGGACCGTCATTGACCGAGAGCGACACGGCCGGCGCGCCGATGATCTCGAGCTGGGTGAAGTTGACGGCCTGGTTCGGCGCGAGATTCGTGACCGAGCACTGGCCGTTGATCGTGACGGAGTGGCCCTGGTCGGCCACGACCGTGACGCCCTTGGCGTCCACGTTCGCGGAAAAGTACGAACCGGAACGAACCAGGATGACGTCGCCGTCCGCCGCAGCGTCGATGGCGGACTGAATGTCGGTGAAGTCGACACCGCCGTCGTCATCGACGACGTGAACGGTTTGAGCGGTGGCGGGCAGCGCGAGCAACGCGGGGGCGAGCGCGAGCAAGACGGACTTCGACATGGGAATTTTTCCTCCAAGGGCTCGGGCCGACGGCGTGTCAGCCTGTCAGGGACCATGGCGCAACGTGCCGCGCGGACCTGCCGACTCGAAGCAAAAAAATGCGGAACGGCTCCGACCTACGCCGTACGGGCGATCCGGCGACGTCGGTGGGCGGGGCTCCGTCACCTGTCCGTCGACGAACTCGCACTCTGCTGCGAGGCGTCGACGCCGCCGCGGCTCAGGCGCCCGGCTCGTCCAGCTCGCAGCCGAACAGGCTTCCGTGACCCCCGGTGAACGTCACGCCGGGCTGAACGATGTCCTTCACCAGCTCGACGAAGCCCAACGCCGCGTGCAGGTCGATCGAGGCGCGGTTCAGCACACTGGCGACGTAGTACGCGCGCCGCGCGCGCCGCGCGACCCAGGCCAGGCGCTCCTCGGTCAGGCGCCGACCGATGCCGTGCCGTCGGAAGCGGGGGTCGACCAGCACCCCCCCGAGGTACCAGCCGGCGCTCGCCATGTTCGACCCCGCCCCCGCGGGCGGCTCGAAGCGCACGACCCGGCCGAAGCCGACGGTCTCATCGCCCTCCCCACCGGAGAGCTCGGCGAGCAACAGCAGCCCGTCCGGATTCGTGATCTGGGCCGCGACGATACGTCGGGAGTCGGCGACGCTCGTCCCTTCGCGCTCCGCGCGCAACCGCCCGAGCGCGGGCGCGTCGCCGGGCTCGGCCAGCCGTGTGCGAACGACCAGGGCCGGATCGAGAAGGCGGCGTGGCGCTCCGGGCTCGTAGCTCGCGAAGAGGCTCATTCCCGCGTCGCCCACGCGATCAAACGCGGCGAGTCGTCCGTGAGCGGACTCCCGTCGAAGTCGCCTTCGACGCGCTCGACCGCCAGACCGTTCGTTGCGCAGAGGGCCGCGAATTCGCGCACGTCGTAGAGGCGCACGTCTTCGAGCCAGGTCGACGTCGTACCATCCGCTTCGCGCAGGACGATCTCTTTCTGCACCCGCCGACCGTCGTCCGCGAGACGGCGACGCTCGTCCAGCGTGAAGCCGTCGCGCTGGGTCGCGCTGTGCGGCACGAGACCTGCCCGGACCTTGACCGGATTCATGAGATCGAAGACCGCCACACCGTCGGGAGCGAGAACGCGGTGCACGTCGGTCAACACGCGGGCGTTGGTCGCGTCGTCGAAGTAGCCGAACGAGCTGAAGAGCATCAGGACACGCTCGAAGGACCCGGCGCAGAAGGGCAGGCGGCGGAAGTCGCCGCGGGCGATGCGGCCGGCCAGCGCGGCGCCACCTTCGAGCTCGCGCGCGTGGACGAGCAGATCGATCGACAGATCGAGGCCGAAGGCGTCGAAACCGAGTTCGCGCAGCGCCAGGGTGTGGCGCCCGAAGCCGCAGCCGAGGTCGAGCATGCGGCCCGTGCTCGCTCCGTTTCCGAGACCGCGCTCGACGAGGCCGCCGATCTCGCCGCGGGCCGCGGCGAGCGTCCGATGCGGATAGACGCGCAAGTAGCGCTCGCGAAAGGCCTCGACGTACCAGGGGCGTCCGTCGCCACGATTGCGCTCGTCGGTCATCACGAAGCGGATCGTAGCGGATCCGGGCGTGCGGGCCGAAGGCCGGATCGTCGGACCTCGATCACGGCGAAATCGAGAAAGCGTGCAACCAAGGCGCTGTTTCGACGGTCGTCCGCTTCGCACAATGACGCTCGCCAACCGCATGCCGCACCGCGCTCCCAGCTCCCCCTACTTCGACCGCCGCGCCAAGGAAGAGCGCGAAGCGGCGATCCTCGCGCCGTGGGCGATGCGCAGCACGTCCTCCCGCGGCCGCCGCCATACCGAAGAGGAAGACGACCTCCGCACGGTCTGGGAGCGCGATCGCGACCGCATCGTCCACTCGACGGCCTTCCGGCGGCTGATGTACAAGACCCAGGTCTTCGCGAACTGGGAAGGCGACCACAACCGCACGCGCCTCTCGCACAGCCTCGAGGTGTCACAGGTCGCGCGTAGCGTGGGCAGCGCGCTCTACCTGAACGAGCCGCTGTGCGAGACGCTCGCGTTGGCCCACGACATCGGTCACCCCCCCTTCGGGCACCGCGGCGAGCAGGCGCTCAACCGGCTGATGAAGGGTCACGGAGGCTTTCGCCACAACTCCCAGGTCCTGCGCGTCGTCGATCTGCTCGAACGCCGCAGTCCCGACTATCCGGGCTTGAACCTGTCGTTCGAGACCCGCGTCTCCTTGCTGAAGCACGAGAAGGACGAAGACTGGCCCCAGGAGTTCCGCCCGCGTACGGCGCGCGCCTGCCTCGAGGCCCAGGTCGTGGACCTCGCCGACTCGACCGCCTACGACGTTCACGACATCGAGGACGGCCTGCGCAACGGGATGTTCACCGAGGCCCGCCTGCGCGAGGAGGTGGCGCTGTGGAACGGTGCGGTCGAGGCCGTCATGCTGCGCCATCCCGGCTTCCTCGAAGGTTCGACCGACATCGCCCTGCGCCAGAAGCGCGTCGCCAACGAGGTCCTGAAGATCAGCCTCAACGACCTGATCCAGACTTCCCACGCACGCCTCGTCACCGCCGCGCCCGGCTCGCCCGACGACGTCCGCGCCCACGCGACGCTCCTCGTCGGCCACAGCCCCGCCATCCGCAAGGAAGTCGGGGAGCTCCAAGGCTTTCTGACCGAGGCCTTCTACCGCCATCCCTACCTGCTCGAGCTGTCCCAACACGCCTCCGAGGTCCTCGAAGCCCTCTTCCACGCGCTGACCAAGGCCCCGCGTGAGATGGCGCCGTGGTACACGCGCTGGAGCGAGACCGTCGGCATCGAACGCGCCGTCTGCGACTACCTCGCCGGCATGACGGACCGCTTCGCCGAAGAGGAATTCGAACGCCTCACCGGCCACGTCCCGGCCTGGAAGAAGGAGCGACAGCGCGGTTGAGGCCGGACGGCCGAGGCCCCCGGAGTCCAGGCCATCGCCCGCGGCGCACGCGTGGCGACGCTCCCGCGTGACTCAGTCGTTGCGCCGTTGCACGCGGCGGAAGGGGTGCACCCAATTGGCCATCGCCCCCGGGCTGCGACTCTGGACCCACAGCTTGCCGCGGCCCTGGAAACGCAAGAGGATCTGGTCGCTGAAGAGGAACGAACGGATCTTGCGCGCTTTGGTCAGGCGGTATTCGAGCTGCGGCTCCCAGGCGACGGCGAAGCCGTTGTCGACCGTGTACTGACCGTCGACTTCGATCTCCAGGATCTCGCCGTAAGCGTGGAAGAAGAGCAGGCCACGGCCGGTGCAGCGCAGCACGAAGAGGCCCTCGTTGAAGAAGCCGCGCAGGCCGCTCCACTTCGAGTCGACGGTGACGCCTTCGGTCGAGGCCAGGTAGGCCCCCTTCTCGAGCAGCAGATCGCCGTCGAGCTCGTGAGCGACGATGTCGCCCGCGGGGCCGGGCGCGAAGGCCACGCGGCCCGTGCCGCTCTCGACGGAATAGGTGTTCTGGAAGAAGCTCTCGCCCGAGAGCAGCTTGCGCTTCAGGCCCGAAAGGATGCCGCCGCGCGCTGCCGTCTTCGTGCGCACGTTCGCGCTCATCCAGGCCATCGCGCCGGAGTCGCTGACGATCGACTCGCCGGCCCCCAGCGTGACCTCGAGCAGGCCGTAGCTCGGGCGATTCAGGATCTCGTGCTGCATGAACTCATCCTTGTCGCGGCGGGAGCTTGCCACCGATCGCCCGGCCGAACTCCTTGCGGTTGTGCGATTGGACCAAGAGCTTGCCGCGCCCGCGGAAGCGCATGACCATGCCTTCGCCGCCCAAGAACGAACGGATCCACGAGCCACCGGCCTTGCCGAGCGTGTACTCGAGCCCTTCCTCGAAGGCGACGACGTGGCCGGTGTCGACGACCAGCTCGCCGTCGACGTCGATCGTCCCGATCTGCCCGAAGGCGCTGACCAGCAGCCGTCCTGCGCCGCTCACGTGCAGGAAGAACAGGCCCTCGCCCGTGAAGAGCCCTTTGAGGCCCTGGAACTTCGTATCGACCAGCAGGTCTTCGTCCGAGCCGATGTAGCTGCCCCCCGCGCACAGCCAGGGCCGCGACGCTTCGACGGAGACGACGTGCACGTCGCCCTGCAGGACCGGCGCCAGGCCGACCTCGCCGGACGCGCCGTCGGTCACGCGGTAGGTCGAGAAGAAGAAGTTCTCCGAGGCGATCAGGCGCTTCAGGCCGGAGAGGATGCCGCCCTGTCCCTTCGAGCGCGTCGTCACGTCGATGTCGACGTTGGACGAAGCCCGGAACATGGCGCCCGACTCGGAGATGAAGGTCTCGCCCGGCTCGATGCGCACGAGCGCCGAACGAAACGCGCCCTCCCCGATGATCTCGACGTTCATGCGGAGCGACTCAACGCAAGAGGTAAGGGACGAGCCAGCCGGCCGTCTGGCCCAACGTGCGGGTCTGGAGCCACAGCTTGCCGCGCCCGCGGAAGCGCATTACGAGGCCCTCGCCGGAGAAGAGCGTCTGCTTGAGGCCGCCCATGCCCCCGATCGTGTACTCGAGGGTCGGCTCCCAGGCGACGACGTGTCCGGTGTCGACGACGAGCTCGTCCTCGACGTCCTCCTCGACCATCGCTCCATAGGTGTTGAAGAAGAGGTCGCCCCGGCCGCCGACCTCGAGCAGAAAGACCCCTTCACCGGAAAAGAAGCTGCGCAGACCACCGAAGCGGGTGCGGATGTCGACCTCCGACGAGCAGGCCAGAAACGAGCCGGCGGTGACGAGCAGCCGTTGCCCGTCGAGCGGACGATGGACCACCGAACCCGGCAGGGCGGGCGAAAAGGCGATTTCGCCGCCGCTCGGGCTCTCATACTCCGCCAGGAAGAACGACTCTCCGCCCAGGACCTTGCGGGCCAGGGCGCGCAGGATCCCGCCCATGAGCCGGGTGCGCAGGTCAAAGGAAGGCGCCATGCGGCTCATGGCGCCGCTCTCGGACAGGATCCGCTCGCCCGGCTCGAGCCGCGCCACGAGCTGCCCGTAGTCGGGGTTGCCGGGAAGTTCGAACTCCATGGGGGCGCCTACGCTACCCGTTCGGGGCGACAGGTCCAAACCCGCCGACGAAGGCCGGATGGGCAAGCCCCCACTGAGGGTTTTCCCTGAGTTCCGGGGGAGAAAGGCCCGCAATCGCGGCCTTTCGTACGAACTTTTGTCCCTTTCTTACGGACCAGATCTATCATCGGGCCCCTTCCGGAGCGCCCAGATCGAGAGCGCGGACGCTCGGGGGTTGCCGTCCATCCCCGTCCCAGAATCTCAGAGAGTGGAGTCATGAAGAGGAATTCCTTCCTTGGAGTGGTCAGCCTGTGTCTCGCCCTGGCGAGCACCAGCGAAGCCCAGCGATCCGCCCCGTCCGCCAACCGTCCGTTCGCGGGAGCGGGCAAGGTCGCGACGGCCGGTCCTGGCGGTGGCATCTGCCGCGACACGGTCACCTTCACGGGCCTGCCCAGCGGCACCATCCCGAGTCAGGTGAACGGCGCCGCGGGTCTCGGCCCGATTTTCGTCAAGGGCAGCAACCCGTTCATCGGGTTGGGCGTCCCGAACGCCGCGGTGATCTTCAGCTCCTCGTTCCCGTCCGGGGGGGACCTGGACCTCGGAAGCCCGAACCAGGCCTTCGGAGGCCCCGGGGTCGGCGCCGGCGGCGGCTTCGGCAGTCCGTTCCAGAACGACATCGCACTCGGGAAGATCCTCATCCTCGGGGAGAACCTGAACGACGGCAACAACGACGGTCTCGTCGACGATCCCGACGACGCGAACCTGGCCGGGACGGCGGGTACGCTCGAGTTCAACTTCTCCTCGCTCGGATCGGTCTACCTCGAATCGATCTCGTTCATCGATACGGAAACCGAGCGCCCGCCGATCAACATCGACTTCTTCGGCCCGGGCAATACGTTCATCTCGAACGTCGCCCTGCCGCAGACCGGCAACAACGGCCTCGCGAAGAACTTCCCGCTCGACGTCAACAACGTCCAGCGCATGCTGATCACGTTGGCGGGCTCCGGAGGCTTCGACAACCTGGTTTTCGAGTGCTTCAGCGACTGCAACGGCAACGGCATCCAGGACAGCGTCGACATCGCCGCTGGCACCAGCCAGGACTGCAACCTCGACGGTATTCCCGACGAATGCCAGACCGACTGTGACGGCAACGGCATCGCCGACAGCTGTGACATCGCCGGCGGCGCACCCGACTGCGACGGCAACGGCGTCCCCGACGTCTGCCAGCCCGATTGCGACGGCGACGGCATCCCCGACGTCTGCGAGTCCGACTGCGACGGCGACGGCACCCCCGACGACTGCGACTCCGAGCCGGACTGCGACGGCAACGGCGTGCCCGACAACTGCGACATCGCCGGCGGCGCACCCGATTGTGACGGCAACGGCGTCCCCGACGTCTGCCAGCCCGACTGCGACGGCGACGGCATCCCCGACGTCTGTGAGCCCGACTGCGACGGCGACGGCACCCCCGACGACTGCGACTCCGAGCCGGACTGCGACGGCAACGGCGTGCCCGACAACTGCGACATCGCCGGCGGCGCCGACGATTGCGACGGCAACGGAGTCCCCGACGTCTGCCAACCCGACTGTGACGGCGACG
>JAJDEW010000179.1 GCA_029259595.1 Planctomycetota bacterium
AAGCCGCTCTGCTCGATCTCGAGGGTGAGCTCGTCGAGCACGACCAGCTTCTCACCCCCTCGCCGGTAGATCTTGGTGACGTTCTCGGCTCGGATCATCGCTTGGGACATGGTTCAGGTTCCTTCGTTGGTCACGCGGACGTGATCGCCGTCCGCGAGATCGTTCGGGGGGCGCAGGACGACGCGCTCGCCGCCGGAGAGGCCACTCGTGATGCGCGCGCGCGAGCCTTCGCGCGCGCCGACGCCGACCGCCTGGAAGCGTACAACGCCTTCCTCGAACAGCCACACGCCGCTCGCGCCCTCGCGCGTGACGAGCGCCTCGTCGGGGATCATGATGCCGCCGCGTGTGTCGGCGCCCTCGGACGTCTCCGTGCCCGTTTCGCCCTGCGGGTCGAAGACGACGCGCACGCCCATCTCGGGCCGCATCTCCTCGGCAATGCGTTCGAAGCGGACGCGCACCTCGACCGTCGCCTTCTGGCGGTTGGCGGTGGGCCAGATGCGCTCGACCAGGCCGCGATAGACGCGGCCGGGGAAGGCATCGAGGTAGACGTTGGTCGGCGCGCCGATCGAGACGGCCGCCAGGCTCGTCTCCGGCAGCTCGACCTGCACCTCGAGCGACGAGAAGTCGACCAACGTCGCCACGGACCCGCGGCTGGAGACGCCTTGCGAGTTGGGGGACACGACCTCGCCGACCTCCGCGTCCTTCAGGACGACGATGCCGTCGAAGGGCGCGCGGACCTCGGTCTTGGCCAGCGCGGCGACGGCGCGCTCGCGCTCGGCCGCGGCGACCGGGATCCGGGAGCGCGCCTCGGCCACGTCGGCGGCGGCGACCTTGGCGCTGGCCGCGCCGCTCGCGAGCGCGGCGGCCGCCGACGTCTCGTCCGCCGCGGTCGCGCGCGTCTTGGCCTGGCTTTGTTCGTGGCCGGCCTGACGCGCGTCGAGCAGCTCCTGCGTTTCGATGCCGTCGGCGAGGAGCTTCTCGGCGCGCTCGAGCTCGAGCTGCGCGAGCCGTTCGGCCACGACCGCGTCGGAGGCGCGGGCCTGGGCCGCGACGAGGGCCGAAGCCAGCTCGTCCAGCCGCAGGTTCGTGAGCTTCTCCTGTTCGAGCGCGCGCGCCACGGCGCTCTCGGCCGAAGCCAGGCTGGCCTGGGCCGACGCGACCGCCGCTTCGTATTCCGCTGCGTACAGCTGGGCGACCAGCTCGCCCTGCTTCACCACGCTGCCTTCTTCGACGTACAGCGCGACGATTCGTCCGGGCGCGTCCGCCGACAGCGCCGCGCGCCGGCGCGCCACGATGTAGCCGTTGGCCGCGGTGCCCTCGGCCGTGCCCGCACGCAGAGGGTCGGATCTGGCGGCGCGCACGACGGTGACCGCCGGCCGGCTCAAGCGCTCGACGCCGGCGCCGATCCAGTCGCGCCCGAACCAACCGCCCAAGAGGATCAGAGCCAGGGCCACGAGCCAGGGTCCGGCGCCGCGCCGATCGGCCTGCGCCCCCGACCCGGCCGCCGGGCGATCGATGCGCAGCTTTTCCAGCTGCATGCCTTCGTTTCCATCCATGAGCGCGGGCCGCGCATTCTAAGCAGATCCGGGCCGGGGCGTGCGCCTCTCGAGCGCCCTTGTCCGTTCCGCGCCCGATTCCGAGTGGATCCTTCGGAACGGCCTGGTTTTTGCCAAGAATCTGGCGTGGCGCGCCGTTTCGGTTTTCGCAACGCCGCACACGCAAAGGATTCGCTCGATGGGAAAGACACTTCTGACGCTCGGATGCATCGCTTGGCTCGTCGGCTCCGGTTTCGCGCCGAGCTCCGAGGGCCCGCACGACCCGCAGCCCGCACCGGGCGGAGGCCACCTCGCGGCCCACGCCCCGGCCCAGGCCGACTACGCCGCCGTGAAGACAGCGGCCGAGCGCCACGTCGTGCAGGGGGCTTACGAGCTCGCGTATCGCGCCTACGCCGCGCTTGCACCGGAGGACGTGCCCGCGGACGAGCGGCGTTGGGTGGCGTTTCGTACGGCGGATACGAACTGGCGGTCCGCGGCGGGGACGACCGATCAGGACACGTCGCGCTTGGATACGGCGCTGGCTGCGTTGACGGCCTTCGTCGCCGAGGTGCCGAAGGACGGTCCGGATCGCCTGATCGCGCTCGCCAGCGAGTCGATCGGTGACTTCCACTGGGACCGGCGCGGCAGCTCGAACTTCTACATGGCCTGGCAGCACTACCAGCTCGCGCTCGATTACTGGGCCGGGCGGAGCGAGATCGACGAAGCGCGTCGGCACTACCTCGCTATCGTCTTCCGCTGCGCCAATCCTTCGTGGCACGAGGTGCGCCACGGCTATGGCGCGTACCACAGCTACCTCCCGCGCGAGTTCCTCGTCAACGCGCAGAAGATCGCCGAGCGGCCCGAGGATCGTGCGCAGGCGAACTTCCTCCTGGGCACCCACTGGTTCAGCCAGGGGCGTTCGCCGCGCTCCGTCGAGCGTGCGCTGGCTTGCTTCGCGGTGGTCGAGGAGCTGGGGAAGGCCTACGAGCCCTACGACGACGCCCTGTTCGCGCATGGCCGGCTCCTGGAGGAGATCGGCCGCGTGACGAAGGGCGCGGACGGCGCCGTGACCTTCGAGCCGGACTACGTCGGCGCCTTGCGCGTCTACCGCCGCTACGAGAAGGAGATCCCGAAGGGGACGTCGCAGCACTACATGGACGTGCGCGAGCGGATTCGGCGGATCACGGCGCCGCTGGTCTCCCTGCGCGCGGAGCGCTTCTTCCTGGCTGATTCAGAGATTCAGCTGCGGCTCGGCTGGCGCAACGTCGAGAGCGTGCGGCTGGCCCTGTATCCGATCGACATGACGCGCGACGTCCGGATCGGGACCGAGGACGAGCGCACGCCGCCGAACTGGCTCGCGTCGATCGATACGCGTCGCCTCGAGCCGCTGCGCGCCTGGGCGCACGCGACCGATGACACGGGCGAGCACCGGCCGGGCGACGAGCCGCTAGTGGTCGAGCCGGCGCTGGCCGTCGGCGCCTACCTGCTGGAAGCCAGCGCCGGCGGCGAGACGTCGCGCGAGCTCGTGCTGGTCGGTGACTCGACCCTGACGGTCAAGGAGTCCCAGGGCGGGCTGCTGGTCTGGTTCACCGACCTTGCGACCGGCGCGCCGCTCGCTGGGGCTGACGTCGCCTACTGGCAGCGCTATCACGACGCGCGCGAGTGGCGGCTCGGCGACGGGCGAGCGCAGACCGGCGCCGATGGCGCGCACCTGTTCCGCACGGCGGATGCGGCCCGCAACACGCAGCTCTTCGTCGCGGCGAAACTGGGCGACCGGCAGGCCTTCGTGCTCGTCGACGGCTACCACCATGATCAGGGGCAGCTCGAATGGCGCATCTACGCGTACACGGACCGCTCGGTCTATCGCCCGCTCGACGAGGTGCAGTGGAAGTTCACGGCGCGCACGCGTGAGGAAGACGTCTACGCGACGCCCGGAGGCCGTGAGCTCGCGTGGCACGTCTACGATCCGCTGGGAGCCAAGACGGCCGAGGGCAAGTTGAAGCTGAACGCCTTCGGCAGCGGTTGGGGCAAGCTCGCGACGACCAAGGCGATGCCCCTGGGTGAGTACACGATCCACTTCTACGATGCGTCCGGCTCGCGCCGGCTGGGTGGCGACACGCTCTTCCGCCTCGAGGAGTACAAGGCGCCCGAGTTCGAGGTGCGTGTTCGTCTGCCCGAGGAACCCGAGGGTTCCGGCCACAAGAAGCTGTTCGTGACGGGCGACGAAGTGGGCTTCGACGTCGAGGCCGGCTACCTCTGGGGCGCTCCGGTCGGCAACGCCGAGGTCGAGGTCTTCGTGTGGCAGAAGCCGTTCGGCTACGCCTTCCAACGCGACCGCGCCTTCCCGTGGTTCTACGAGCAGAACGACCGCGCGATGTTCTGGGGCAACGGCAACCAGGTCCTGCACGAGCGGCTCACGACCGACGCCGAGGGCCGCGCGCGCGTCACCTTCGAGACGCCTGTCGACTTCAATCAGGACTACGAGTACACGATCGAGGCGCGCGTCGTCGACGCCTCGCGGCGCGAGATCACCGGCGGGGGTTCGGTGCGCGTGACGCGTCAGGAGCACTACGTGACGCTCGTCGCCGAGCACGCGATCCACAGCCCGGGCGCGCGCATTGAGGTGGGCGTGAACGCCGAGGACCCGAACGGCAACCCGGTCGCCGTGAAGGGCGCCTGGACCGTCGAGCGCGAGCGTTGGATCGAGATCTGGCGCGATCCGCAGGGCCGCGACGTCTCCGGTGAGAACCTGCGGCGCCTGCGCGCGGGCCTGCGCGTGTTCCCGCCGCCCGGGGGCGCCTGGCGACTCGTGCGCCGCGGCACCGACCGCGAGGTGGTGGCGAAGGGCGAGCTCGCGACCTCGGACAAGGGCCAGGCGCGACTCGCGTTCGTGCCGCCGAGCGACGGCTCGTACCGGATCAGCTGGCGCGGACAGGACGGGCGCGGGACCGACGTCACCGCGGCGATCACCGTTCAAGTCGCCGACGAGGCGACGCGTGAGCTGGGCTTCCTGACGGCCGGCATCGACATCCTGGTCGACAAGGACTCGGTCGAGGTCGGCGAGGACGCGGCGATCCTGCTGTCCGCCTCGACGAGCGGGCGCTGGGTGCTCTTTGCGGTCGAGGCCGAAGACGTGTTGCAGTACGAGGTCGTGCGGCTCGAGGGGCTCGTCAAGTTGATGCGCGTCCCGATCACCGACGTGCACGTTCCCAACGTGCGGCTGACGGCGATCAGCGTCGCGAACGCCGAGACCTACCAGGACACCGAAGAGCTGGTCGTGCCCCCCACGGCGAGCTTTCTCGACGTCGACGTGACGCACGACGCGAGCTCGTACCTGCCCGGTGCCGAAGGGCAGCTCACGATCACGGTCCACGACCACTCGGGCGAGCCCGTGTCCACCGAGCTCGGCATCGCCGTCGTCGACGACGCGCTGGCCGGCATCCAAGGTGACTACGCCAAGGACCCGCGCCAGTTCTTCTACGGCCAGAAGCGGCCCTACCGTGTCCAGACCCGTGGAACGTCGCACATGCGCTCGTTCGTGCGGCTGGTGCGCGGCGCGGAGAACGAGATCGTCGACGAGCGCTACGCCCATGTGGGCGACGACAAGGAGCAAAAGGACGAGTACCGCGGGGAGAAGCGCGTGCAGTCCCTGGGCTATGCCCAGAACGTGCTCGAAGAGAGCTCGGACTACCAGCTGGGGAGTAGCATGCGAAAGGCCGGCCTCTCCGCTCCGCGCTCTGCGCCGATGGAGAGTGACGCACGCCTGGGGCTTCGCAAGGATGCGGATGACGGTTCGCCCGGTGGAGCCGGCGGGGGTGGAGCGGTCTCCGTGCGCGTGCGCAGCGACTTCCGCGACACCGCGCTCTGGCTGCCGGACGTCGTCACCGACGCGAACGGCAAGGCG
This sequence comes from Planctomycetota bacterium, assembly GCA_029259595.1. Lineage (GTDB taxonomy): Bacteria > Planctomycetota > UBA1135 > UBA1135 > OFTM43. Next base: position 5,440 of record JAJDEW010000179.1, read on the forward strand.
ACGGTCACCGTGCCATTCCCGGACTCGACGACGCGCTGGAAGACGACGGTGCGCGCGGCGGGCAAGACCGCGCGCTTCGGCGTCGGAACGAGCTCGGCCCGCACGCGTCAACCCCTGATCGCGCGCTTGCAGGCGCCGCGCTTCTTCGTCGTCGGGGACGAGGCGCTGGTCTCGGGCAATTTCGACAACGCTTCGGAGACGGTGCTGACGCTGACGCCGCGCCTCGAGGCCTCCGGTCTCGAGCTCGTCGGAATGCTGGTCGACGGTCGCGCGGCCGAGGACGACCTGCGCCTGGACGTGCCGGCCAGCGGGAGCCGCCGCGTGGACTGGCGCGTGCGCGTCACACAGCCGGGCGAGGCGCTCCTGACGCTGACGGGCCTCAGCGACACGCACTCCGACGCCATGCAGCGGACCTACCCGGTCTTCGCCCACGGAATCGACGTGCTCGAGGCGCGTTCAGGCAAGTTTGACGGCCCTGAACTGGCCTTCACGATCCCGATCCCGGCGGCGCGCGCCGACGGCAGCGCGAGCCTCACGGTGCAGGTGACGCCCAGCCTGGCGGTCACGATGCTCGATGCGTTGCCCTATCTCGTCGACTACCCCTACGGCTGCACCGAGCAAACGCTCAGTCGCTTCATGCCGTCGGTCGTCGTCGCCAAGACGCTGCGCGAGCTCGGGCTCTCGGCGGAGGACGCCATGACGCGCGTCTTCGGCGGCATCGAGCAGGAACACACCGGCTCCACGCAACCGAAGGGCAAGCGGGCGCTCGACCAGCTCGACCGCATGACGCGCGACGGTCTGCAGCGCCTTTACGACAACCAGCACGGCGACGGTGGCTTCGGCTGGTGGAAGAACGACGACAGCGACCCCTACATGACGGCCTATGTCGTGTGGGGGCTCGCGCTCGGTCGCGAAGCCGGGATGGACGTGCGCGCGGGCGTGCTCGAGAGTGCCGCACGCTGGCTCGCGGATCGCCTGGTCGTGCACTCGGACACCCCGGACCTGCAGGCTTGGATGGTGCACGCGCTGGCCGTGGCCCACGTCGGGCTCGGCGACCGGCAGGCCTTCCTGGAGACGGCCTTCGTCAACTTGACGACGAAGAAGCGCGACCAGTTGAACGCCTACACGCGCGCCCTGGTCGCGCTGGCGGCGGTCGCGCTCGGGCACGACGCCACGGCGCGTGAGCTGGCCGAGCAGCTCTGGAACGGTGTGATCGTGGACGAGTCGCCCGACACGTCAATGGTCCTGCGCGGTCCGCAGACGGCCCAGCCCTTCACGCAGAAGACGGCCCACTGGGGCGCCGATCGCGGCTGGCGGAACTGGTCCGAGGGCGGCGTCGAGGCCACGGCCTTCGCGCTGCGTGCGCTGCTCGCCATCGATCCCGAGCACGAGTTGATCGAGCCGGTCACGAACTGGCTCGTCAAGAACCGCCGCGGGGCGCAATGGTCGAACACGCGTGACACCGCGATCACGGTGCTGGCGCTGAACGACTACCTGAAGACGAGCGGTGAGCTCGAGCGCGGCGTTTCCTACGAGTTGCTGGTGAACGGCGAAGTCGTGGGAACGTCCACCCTGACGAAGGACGAGCTGTTGCGCGCGCCGGCGGTCTGGACCGTGGCTCCGGAGCGGATTCGCGACGGGGACAACGAGATCACGATCCGTCGCACGGACGGCGCCGCGCCGCTCTACTTCGCGGCCTACGCGGAGTTCTTCAGCGCCGAGGAACCGGTTCACGCCCGCGGCAACGAGGTCTTCGTGCGCCGCGAGTACACGAAGCTCGTCGGGCGCCCGACGCTCTTGAAGGGCTACGTCTACGACCGCGTTCCGCTGATGGACGGCGAATCCGTGCAGAGCGGCGAGCGCATCGAGGTCGTGCTGACGATCGAGGCCAAGAACGACCTGGAGTACCTCGTCTTCGAGGACCTCAAACCGGCCGGCTTCGAGGCTGTGCAGGTCAAGAGTGGCGAGTCGCTCCAGGCCCGACAGCTGAAGCGCAACGAGGCCGTCCGCCGGCTCGGCTCCGACGACGTGTCGACCCGCGACGAACGCGTTCGCGGCGCGCACCTGCAGCCGAGCTCGAACGAGGGCTTCACGGGCCAAGGGCGGCGCGTGCACCAGGAGTTGCGCGATCGCAAGGTCGCGCTCTTCCTCGCGAAGCTGCCCGAGGGCACGTGGGAGATCCGCTACGACCTGCGCGCCGAGGTCCCCGGTTCGTTCCACGCGCTGCCCGTCCTGGGCCACGCGATGTACGTGCCGGAGATCCGCTGCAACGGCGACGAGATCCGCGTGACCGTGGCGGAGTGAGGAAACCGCTTCCGGTTCGGCGCAGGCGGGACGCGCGCGCTGCGTGCGAAGCGGGGCGAGAGCTGCAAGGCGGAAAAGGTTGCCGGGCACGAACCGGGGCCGTCGACCTAGAATTGCAAGGTCGAAAGCTGCTCCGTGCCCTCGGACGGTCCCCGCCGAACCGCGGCTTTCCGCACCCTGTGTTTCATCATGGATCTCTTCGTCTCGA
>JAJDEW010000180.1 GCA_029259595.1 Planctomycetota bacterium
GGGGCCAGCTTCCGCGCCTCGGCGAGAAACTGTGCGCCGTTCAGACCGGGCATCTGGAAGTCGGTCACGACGACCGAGAACGGGCCGCGCGTCTGGATCGCGCGCAGTCCCTCATCGGATCCACAAGCGGGAACGAGGGAGTAGTGCTTGCGATGCTGTCGGCAGAACCCGTCGAGGACGGCTTGTTCATCGTCGACGAGGAGGATGCGATCGTTCTGCATGGGCGGGGGCTCGGGCTGTCAGGCCAATTGCGGGTCACGCCGCGTCGTTGGAGGACTCGGCTGCTTCGGCAGCGAGTTTGCGCCAGGCGGGGAGGCGGTTCAGGACTCCGAGGTCGTCGAGGTACGCCTCGTCGAGTTCTCCACACCGGACCAGGTCGCCGTTCTGTTCGCTGGCGAGAGCGTCGGCGACGTGTGTGGCCGCCAAGAGACCGAACTCGGTTTGATGGAGAACCCGCCTGGGTGCGTGGTGGTGCGCAACAGCCTCGACGATCGAATAGGGCATTCCCCAGAGCCCCAGGAGATAGGCCCCGATGTAGGCGTGGCTGATTCCGAGGAGCTCCGTCTCGATGCGGTACGAAGGGCGACCGCTGACGTCCTGCGCGGCGGCGACGCTCTCATAGTCGTCCACCAGGTGCGTGGCCAGGACGAGCTTGCCCACATCATGTAGAAGCGCGGCCAGAAAGACTTGCTGGGAAGCTGCCTTGTCGTTCAAGAGCTTGCTGGCGATGCGCGCCGTGAGCAGCGCGTGGCTCTGCTCGCGATCGATGGAGAAGCGCGCGGGGAGCGTCCGCGTTTCGATCTGTCGGAACATGCCGAACGCCAAGACCAGGTTCTTGATCGTCGTCACGCCCAGGTAGGCCGTGGCCTGGCGGAGGTCGACGACCTCGTGGCGCAGACCGAAGTAACTCGAATTGACGAGCTGGAGGATCTTGCTAGCGATGCCGATGTCTTGCTCGACGATACCAGCGACCACTTGGAGGTCGACCTCGGACTCGGCCAGGGCTCGGGACAGCGCGTCGTAGGTACGGGGGACGACGGGAAGCTCCACGACCGCGCCGAGCTTCTCCCGCAGCCGCGGGGCCTGGAGCAGTCGATCGAGGTTGCAGGCCCGTTCCACGACGGCGCGGAGCGCGTCGGCATCGCAGGGCTTGCTCAGGAACTGGTGCGAACCGGACACGCTGTGCATGCAGGCTTCCATGTCGGAGTGCCCGGAGAGCACGATGCGAACGGTCCGGGGATGACGAGCCTGGACATGCTCGAGGAGCTCCGCCCCGTTCATGCCAGGCATCTGCATGTCGGTGACCAGAACGTCGAAGGGCTTCGTGGCCATCATCGCGAGTGCTTCCTCGCCCGAGCCAACAAAGCTCATGTCCCACACCCTGCGCTGCGAACGCAGCAGCCTGCGCAGGCCGTGGAGGATGTTGACCTCGTCGTCGACGAACAAGATGCGCTTCATGCTGCGTAGTCTTTTGCTTTCTTCACGGCGAGCGGAAGGCGGATGACGAACGTCGTGCCCCGGCCTGCTGCGGATTCGAAGTCGAGCGTTCCACCGTGCTTCTTGACCACCACGGCGTAGGCGATGGAGAGCCCTTGTCCCGTACCCTTGCCGACCTCCTTGGTCGTGAAGAAGGGGTCGAAGACCTTCTCTCGAACGGCGACGGGGATTCCGGTTCCGGTGTCGGAGATCCGGATTTCCGCAAAGTCGCCGTCCCGTCGCGTACAGATCGCGATGGTGCCCCTGCTCTGCTTGTTGTCTCCGAGCGCGTCCGCGATGGCGTGGGCCGCGTTGACGATGACGTTCAAGATCACTTGGTTGATCTCGCCGGGCAGGCACGGGACAGGAGGCAGCGTGGAATCGAAGTCGGTCTGGATCTCGGCGACGTACTTCCACTCGTTGGTTGCCACCGTGATCGTGCTTGCGATCGCGCGATTGATGTCGATCGACGTCATTCCCTCCACGCCCGGGTGCGAGAATTCCTTCATGGCCAGCACGATGCGTCTGATGCGCTCGATCCCGTCGAGCGACTGCTCGATGGCACGAGGCACCTCCGTGACCAAGTACGCGGTGTCCGCGCCATCGAAGCCCTCTTGAAACTCCTTGCCGAGCAAGGGGGTGGCCGTTCCGGCGCACACGGCCTCCGCGAGCCGGCTAGCCTTCTCCAGGAGCGGATTGAGGTCATGGAAGGATTCCTTGAGAAACCTCGTATTGTCCCCGACGAACTGCGTGGGGGTGTTGATCTCGTGCGCGATGCCGGCTGCCAGCTGCCCGACGGCCTCCAGCTTCTGGGCCTGCATGAGCTGATGAGTCAACTCATCCCGTTCCATCTCGGCCTCGGCACGCTCGGACATCTGGGACTGGAGCTCGGTGTTGGACGCCAGGAGCTCGAGCGTGCGGGTGCGGACTTCGGCTTCGATCGCCTCGTTCGTTCCTTCCAGCGTGGCGCGACGCAAGGCGATCTCCTGCGCCTCGGACCAGCTATGGAGGCAGGAGTGGATCAAGAAGATGTCCTCGAAGAGCACCCAGGCAGCGTGCTCGAGCCAGCGCCATTGGGATGTGGCAAAGACGCCGAACACCGATTGCGGCCAGAAGATGCCACGCGCCATGTGATCGAGGGCCACGACGGCGGATGCCGTGACGATGACCTTCCAGTCGCGGTAGAAGGCCAGGAAGGCGAGCGATCCGAAGACGTGGAAGTGCGTCTCGATGCGTCCACCGCTGAGGTGAATCAAGAGCGCGGACGTGAGAGCCTGGCCAACCGCGATGCTGTGTCGTGAGAGGAGAGTGCCCGGATGGCGTCGGGCCGTGACGACAGGGACGAGCGTTATGAGACCGCCCAACAGGACGGCTGTGAGAACATGCGCGTGCGGCGTGCTCGACGTGCCGGCCCAGGCCATGGGCGACACGGTGACCGCCAGGACGATCCCCGCGACCCACTGGGAGAGCATCAGGCGCACGAAGAGGCGATCGGTGCGTACCGCGATCGCGCGCTCGTGTTGAAGCAAGAGCTCGGAGGCTCTCCTGGAGATGGATTGATCCATGGTCGCTCGTCAGCCGTCGAGCGCCTCATCGCAGGAGGCGCAGGCCGTGTCCAAGAGCTCGCAACCGAAGACGGGCGTGCGGGACTCGAGAACGATCCCCTCCTCGAGATACGTTCGAATGGCGTCACACCCACGGTTGTCTCCCTCGTGGGCGCGTGCGGCCGTGATGCCCCCGCTGAAGACGAGTTGGCCTTGCGAGTCGTAGAGCAGCGTGTGGCCCGAGGTCTCCGCCCCGAAGGCGCGTGCCAGGTCCCCGTTCGAATCCGTCAGGACCGTCGTGCCGGGAATCCGCTCGGCCGCTTGCCACAGCCGACTCCGCTTCCAGCTGTCGTCGGCGCCGCGTGGAAGAAAGAAGAGGACGGTCAGGTCGGCTTTGCCGACGACGCGGGCATGCAGTCGCGCGAGTTCGTTGATGGTGGCGTCCGTACAGGGGCAGAGTGGGTGAGCGAACACGAGCAACGTGGGACGCTGGGCGCTGAAGGTGAAGGCCGGGAGGGTTGGCCATACCTGCGGAACCTGTCCGACCGTTCCGGGAACGTTTCCGTAGTTGAGGAGACCGGCGAAGGCAACACCGGTTGCGACGAGCCACACGGCGATGGCACCGGCGACGCGACGACTCGAAGGGCGAACAGTAGGTTCCATGGGCTGCAACGGACGGTGAGTGGATGTGCTCGGGAACGTTTCCTTCAGCTCGATCCCTCAACGGCGAGCAGTGGACGGGAACGAAAAAGGCAGAGCCTTGATCGGAGCTTCGACCGACGACCCTTGACACGAAGCGCGCGCGCCATGCGAGGTCAGGGACGTGGCTCGAACGCCATCAGATGACATCGACTTCAGGTGGTGCACGGAGTCCCACGACCGGGACACGTGCGTGAGTCGCGCGTGGACCAGAGCGTCCGGTCGGGTTGATCCTCAAGCGTCGCCGCGACGTCGACCGATCGGCGGGAGGTGATGCGAGGTTCCGGTTGGATTCGGATCTTGACGTTGAGCTCAGGTTGTCTGTTGCTCATCTGTTCTTCTTTGTTGCAGCTCCCGGTTCCTCCGAGTGGATCAGGAACCGCGACGCAGGGGCGCCCGCTCGATAGTGAGTGTGGCGCCCTCGCTCTCGCTGCGGTTTCGGGTCTGCCGGTGGGGAGCTGCGGCGAGTCCGTTCGTCTCTTCGGCGAACTCGCTCCGGGGGCGGTCGTGGTGTCTCTCGTTGACGATCGAGCGCCCCTACTTGGCCTCCTCTCGTCGGCCCGCGGTCACGCGGGAGCCCACCACGGCCGCTCCACTTTTCACCTCCGAGCGGCGTCCTGAATCCGGGCGGAGTCACGCCGACCTTCGGCACGACCAGGGCGAAGGTCCCGCCGCCCGCGGCGAGGATGACCCGCGGCTTCGTCTCGCCCTTGCGCTCGAGTACGCCGTTCGAGTCGTAGGCCGCGGCCAGCGCCGATACCCCGTGCTGCGCCCTGGACGGAGGGCGCGCTCGAAGCGTCTACCTTCGGCCCGGATCCGAGCCCGGAGCGGCTGGCCTCCTCGGCGGCGACCGTTTAAGGTGGTCACGCCTCGCGACCTCGAGGCCGAGCATGGGACGACATCGCGAGCCAACGATCCGAGCGCGGCGCTCGACGTCGCTGTCCGCTTCGTCCCGGACCCTTGCGCTGGGGTCGCTTCTGCTGCTTTCGTCGGCCGCTCTGTGCGACGAGGATCCGGTAGCGCTCGACGGTGTCGCGGCCGACAGCTTCGAAAGCGCCGTGCGCCCTGTCCTGGCCCGCTACTGCTTTGGTTGTCACGGCCCCGACAAGCAGAAGGCCGACCTGCGCTTCGACCGCCTCGATCCCGACGTCACGGGTGGGGCGGACCTCGCCACCTGGCGGGCGATGCGCGACGTGCTCGAGTTCGAGGAGATGCCTCCGTCCAAGGCGGAGCAGCCGCCGGATGACGTACGGGCCGCGCTCCTCGCCTGGATCCGGTCCGGTCTCGAGCGGGCGGGGGACTCCCGGGAGGGCGAGGGACGGAGCCCGTTGCGACGGTTGAACAAGGGCGCCTATACGGCGGCGTTGCAGGAGCTCCTGGGCCTGTCGGTGGACTTCGGGCGGCCGCTACCGGACGACGGCAAGTCCGAGCTCGGCTTCACGAACAACGGCGACGTGTTGCTCGCGTCCCCCCTGCACCTCGAGCTCTACCAGTCGATCGCACGCCGCGCGCTGGAGCGCGCGATCGTGACCGGCGCAGCGCCCGAGCCCGCGCGCTACCGCGTGACGTTCGGCAGGGGCTCCGGGCAAGGCCTCGTGGCGGGGACGACGGGAGGCTACCAGGCCGTGCCTCTGAGCACGGACGACTTCGTCGTCGAGCTCCTGGATGCGGACGGTCGGCCGCAGGCGGGAGCAGACGACGCGGAGCGCGAGCGAATGGACGCCGTGCGCCGCAGGATCAGCGTCGGCTTGCGCGGGTCGTCGCCCGAGCGCTTCCACAGCGTCGACGAAGGCGTCGTGCTTTACGGCGCCCTGCCGCACAAGGAGGTCGCGCCGGGCGCCTGGCAGGGACCTTCGCCCAACATGAAGCTCGAGCTCCAGCGGGTCTTTCCGCAGGAGGGCGACTTCGTGCTGCGCGTGGAGGCCTCGCGCGGCTACCTCGTGACCGGCCAGCGCGAGCTGCTCATTCGCCTCGACGAGCCCGAACCGCGCGTCTCGCTCGCGCTCCATCCGGCGGACCGCGAGCCGACAGCGGACGAGCTGCGGGCGCTCGAACCGACCGTCTTCGGACCCTGGTTCCAGGCTGGGCCGTTCGTCACGGAGACGGTCGACGAGGCGCGCGCAGCGGCCTTCTTCGGAGCCGAGGCCCCGCTCGACTTCGATGAGCCGCTCGCGGACGGTGTCACGCGCTGGGTCGAGGTCGGCGCTGTCGATGGCACGCTGCGGCGCTACCCGACCGAGATCGGGGCCGTCTTTCTCGCGCGCGAGATCGAGGCCCCGGGCGCACGCACGTGCGAGCTCGCGCTGGGCAGCGACGACGCGCTCTGGGCCTGGCTCGACGGCGAAGAGGTCCTGACGCGCGACGTCGCGCGCGGCCTGGCCGCGGATCAGGATCGGCTCGTGCTCGAGCTCACTCCGGGACGTCATGAGTTGCTCCTGAAGATCGTCAACTTCGGGGGCGGCTTCGGCAGCGCGAGCCGCGTGGTCCACGACGGGGCGTTCGGCGGGTTGCTCCCGTTCGACCTGGCCACGGAAGCGGGCGCGCGCGTCTACCGCGCCGATCGCTTCGACGCGCGGATGAACCTGCGACATGCGGGGGCTGAACTTCTCGCAGAGGCCTTTCCGGAGGACAGCCTGGCGACGCTCTCGGTCGAGCTCGAAGCGGGTACCTGGCAGTTCGACCTCGTCCACCGCGCGCTTCCGGTCTCCGCGATGGGATCCGTGCGTTTTCGCGTCGACGACATGAAGCTCGACCTGCGGCCGGAACCGACCGAGCTCGAGCTCGCTCGAGGCTGGCAGACCACTCCGATCGGTGCCGCGCGCCTGAACGCGGGGCGACACGAGCTCACGCTCGGAGGTCCCTTCTTCGTGGGCTTCAGCCAGCTCGTCGCCACCCCGCTCGACGATGAGCATCCGCTCGTTCAGAGACTCGCGAGCCGCGTTCGGGCGGAAGCCGCCGGGAAGACGCCAGCGCTGCGGGCCTATATCGGGACGCGCACGGACGACGGCATGGACTACCGCACGTTCGGGCCGGTGCGCGAGGTCGAGGCGCCGCTCGGAGCGGCCGAGGTCTACAGCTTCCAAGGTCGGCTCGAGGACCTGCCGATCCCCGAGCCCGAGTCCGGCGACGACGAGATCCTGTCGGGGATCCTGGTGCTCGGTGTGTGGAACGATCACCTGATCAAGTCGCGCAAGGAGAACGGTCCGCCGCTGCTCGTGCGGTCGATGGAGTTCGAGGCGCCGTACCACCCCGTTTGGCCGCCGGAGTCCCACCGCCGCATCTTCTTCGAATCTCCGAACTCGGACGACGAGGAGGTCTACACCCGCCAGGTCCTCGGACGCTTCCTCGAGCGCGCCTTCCGCAGGCGCGTGTCGGAAGACGAGCTCGAACGCTACGTGGATTTCTGGCATGAGGTCCGCGACGAGTTCCCGGCCTACGAACACTCGGTGCGCGAGGTGTTGGTCGCCGCGCTCTGTTCCCCGAGCTTCCTGTTCCTGGCCGAGACGGACGGCGACGCCGTGACGGCCGAAGAAGCGCTCGCCTCGCGCCTCTCGTTCTTCCTGTGGAGCGCGCCGCCGGACGAGGGTCTGCTCGAACTCGCGCGCGCGGGAAGCCTTGGCGACGCCCTCGGGCAGCAGACCGAGCGCCTGTTGGACGACCCCCGTTCGGAGCGCTTCGTGCGTGCCTTCACGCGCGAATGGCTACGCCTGGATCGGTTCGAGGGGATGACGATCAACCCCAACACGTTCCCGGCCTTCACGCGCTTCGTGAAGCGCGACATGGCGGAGGAGACGTACCGTTTCGTGGACTGGGTCCTGCGCGAAGACAAGAGCGTCTTCGAGCTGCTCGACTCCGACGTGACGCTGCTCAACCAGAACCTGGCCGAGTTCTACGGGATCGAAGGCGTCGAGGGCGTCGCCTTCCGTCCCGTGCTCGTGCCGAAGGAGTCGGGGCGCGGTGGGTTGCTCGGACATGGGGCGTTCCTGGCCGGGCACTCCGATGGCAACGAGCCGCACCCCATCAAGCGCGCCGTTTGGGTCAAGGAAAAGCTGCTCGGACAGCGTCCTCTGCCTCCGCCCCCGAACGTGCCCGAGCTGGACCCCACGACGCCCGGCTTCGACACGCTGACCCTGAAGGAGCGGATCGAACGCCACCGCGACGACGATTCCTGCCGCGACTGCCACGCGAGCTTCGATCCCTACGGCATCGCGCTCGAGAACTACAACGCGGTCGGCTTGCTCGAGAGCACGCGCAAGGGGCGCCCGATCGACGCGCGCACGGTGCTGCCCGACGGAACCGAGCTCGACGGGCCCGCCGCCCTGGTGGACTACCTGGTGGGGGACCGCGCCGAGGCCTTCGTTCACGCGGTCGTCCAGCACGTCTACGCCTACGCCCTCGGTCGCGACCCGGAATTCAGCGACGAGCCCGAGCTCGCCGCGATCGTGCGGCAGGTTCGCTCCGAAGGCGATACGATGCGCGCCGTGTTGCGCGCGGTCGTCCAGTCCCCGTCCTTCCGCCTGCCCTGACGACGTCGACGGGCTCCTCACGATGACGAAACCCTCCTGGCACCTCGATCGCCGGACCTTCCTGCGCGGCGCAGGCGTGTCCTGTGCGCTGCCGTACCTGGAGGCGATGGAGCTCGATGCGAAGGCGCGCCGCGCCGACGAGCCGCGGCGCGCGTGCTTCATCTACTTCCCGAACGGTTGCAGCCTGCCGGAGGAGGACGACGCGGCCAACGCGGCCTGGCGCTGGTTCCCCAGTGGAACGGGGAAGGACTTCCGCTTCACGCGCGTGCTGGAAGCGCTCGAACCCTACCGCGACGAGCTCGCGATCTACGGCGGCCTGAGCCATCCGAAGAGTCGTGAGCTGCTCGGACACCTGGCGGGGGACACGTGGCTGACCGGCGGCGATCTGCGCGGCGGGCACTACGAGAACCGCATTTCGGTGGACCAGGTCGCGGCTCGGCACCTGAAGCGCTTCACGCGCTATCCGTCGTTCGTCCTGTCGACCGACGGCGGCGTCGGCTACAAGTCGCGCGTCTCGACCTTGTCCTTCGACGGCCTGGGTCGACCGCTCCCCTCCGAGCATCGTCACCGTCAGATCTTCGAGCGTTACTTCACGGTCGGGGACGGCGGCACCACGGAGGAACGCCGGCGCTCCCTGAAGCGCGGGCTGAAGCTCGTCGATCTCGTGCTGGCGGACAGCCAGGATCTCGCGAAGCGTCTCGGGCGCCAGGACCAGGGCAAGCTCGACGAGTTCATGGAGTCGCTCGATTCGGTCGAGGAGCAGGTCAAGCGCAACGAGGCCTGGCTCGACACGCCCTTCGTGCCCTTCAGCACCGAGCACCTCGAGCTGGACCCGAACCCGAAGGTCGATCCGACGGCCTACGTCCGCGCGACCTATGACCTGATGGTCCTCGGCTTCCAGACCGACGCGACGCGCGTGATGACCCACATGCTCGCGCGCGAAGACGGCATGGGCTTCGGGGACGGTTGGCCGCGCCTGGTCGTCGGCGTGAACAAGGGACACCACACGATCAGTCACGACACGCACGCGGGACACTGGGACGAGTGGGGCCCCTACGACCGCTGGTTCGCCGAACAGTTCGCCTACTTCGTGGGGCGCATGAAGGCCACGCGCGACGAATGGGGTTCGTTGCTCGACAACACGATGCTGCTCTACGGCAGCTCGTGCACGACCACGCACAACGCCCGCAACTACCCGCTGGTCCTGGCCGGCGGCAAGCACCTGGGCGTGCGCCACGGCCACTTCACGCGCTATCGCAAGAGCGCGATCGTCGAATCGAACAACGACCCGCTGACGGGCGCGCTGCTCGCGGATGCCCGCCGCCGGCACGTCGAGGACGACCTCCCCGTCGGCCGCCTGTATCTCTCCATGCTCCACGCCCTGAGCATCGAAGCCGAGTCCTTCGCGGACTGCGACGAACCCCTGGACGGCTTCTCGGTCTGACTGCTGCTCGCTTCGCTTGACGTCCCCGGGCTGGACGCATGGGCGCAGGTCGGGCAACATGAGGCGATGCGGCGAGTGAGATACGCGGGCGTTGGCCTCGTGCTCAGTATCGTTCTGGTCGTGCTCGGCTTCCTGCTCGTGGATGACGGCAAGAGCCGCAACGAAGGTGGATCGGGACCTGCATCGGTGGCAGCCGATGAGCTTGCGGCGAAGCGCGTGGCGCGGACGCCGGCGGCCATGCCGCGCGAAGGAGCCGTCGTACTCGAGTCGCGCCAACCCGCACGGATGGACGAGCTCGTGTTGTACGTCACACATGCGCGGACGGGCCAGGCTCTTGCTGGTGTCGAGGTCTGTTCTTTTCGCGCTCAGGGCTGGAACCGCACCGTCACGCGGACGCGCCGCGACCTGGGCGTGCTCTCCGAAGTGCCTGCCTCGCGACGTTGGTGGAGCGACGAAGATGGACTCGTGCGCGTTCCGTGGGCCGACGGCGGTGTCGGGCTTATAGCGCGTTCGGGCAACCTGCTCGGCTTTCAGCTCATACGCGAGGGCGCGCGTTCCGAGCGAGTGCTGGCGTTTCCGTTGCAGCCGACGATCCTCGAGGTCGAAGTGCTGACGAGCGAACGAGCGCTTGCTCACAACCTCGAGCTGCGCTGCGATACGGGAGCGCCCCGGCACAAGGGCGCAGTCAAGCGCACGGATGCCGAGGGGCATGCCACGTTTCTGCTCCCGCAGGACTGCGGTTGGTTCTCCATTGCCGTCCCTTCGTTCGGGAGTGATGCGATCTGGCACGAGGCTTCGAGCGAGGCTCCGTCCGAGGGCTTGACGCTCGTGCTGCCGCCCTCCGGTGAGCTGGTTGTGCGGTTGCCCGACGGGGTGCCCGGGAAGGCCTTGCAAGTGACGCCCGCCGTGCACGGTGAGCGAATCTCTTCACGCGAGCGTGCGACGCGGCGCCTGAACGGAGTCGTCGAGAAACAAGGCGCTGGGCAGGACGCCGTCCGCTATCCGCTCGTGCCCCTGGCCCTTGAACTGGATATCGTCGTCAAGGCGCGCCGCTTCGTTCGTCCGCTGGAGCGAACGGTGTTCGGGCCGCTTCGACCGGGCCAGATCCTGGAGCTCGACCTGCGTGAGCAGGAGGCACGCTTGACGCTTTACGTGGCCGAGTTGTTCGATGCGGACGGCGGACGTCTCGTCGACGACGAGCTGTCCGTCTTGGTCGAAGGGCCCGGTTCCCGTCATCGCGCACAGGTTCGTACGGGCGCCCTCGGAGAGCTCCGCCTCGAACTGCCCCAAGGGCTCGTTGACGTTTCCGCCTTGACCTTGCTGCGCGGCCAACTGCCTACGGAGCGCGAGGAGAAGGCCGAGCTCGACCTCGAGCCCTATGATGCGGACGCGGTCGGCGAGCTCGGGTTGGGACGCGTGCAGCTCAACGGTTCACATGTGCTGCTCGCAGGGCAGATCATCCGGGCCGACGGAAGCCCGGCGGTCGAGTGCCCGTTCCTCTTCATCGAGGGAGACGTGCTGGATCGCGAGCAGGGAGTGCCCATCCGTGTTGCCGGTCAGCCGCAGAGAGCGAAGACCTCTGAGGATGGCACGTTCTGTCTGTTCGGCTGGGGGCGGACGGGGGAGATCACCTTGTTGGTCTCCGATTCGGCCATGGAGGGCGAGCCCGGGGGCCCTGCGCTCTTCTCGAAGGAGGCGACCACCCTCATTTCCCGGGAGATCCCGATCGTCAGGGACTATCGGATCGGCCGACAGGACGTCGAGCTGGTCCTCTCGAGTGACGACTGAGCGTCGCGCTCAGAAGAAGACGAGCTCGGCGAACTCGCTCTTCGCGAAGCCGCCGGCGGCACCCGGATCGACGACCCACCACTGGGCGTGGACCTGGCTCATGGGCGGCGGCGGGTCGAGGACCAGCGTGCCGTAGCCCGCGCCTGCGCCGGCTCCGTCGAGCAGGAGCGTGCCGGCCGTGCGGGGCCCGACGACGATCGAGCTGGACCGGGTGCCTCCGGCGCCGTTGGCGACCGGACCGCTACCCGGACCGAAGTTGCGCGCGTGCAGCGTGACGACCAGGAAGGCCTGGGCGCCGCCGAGGCCCTGGGCCAGCCCGATCTTGAAGCCGGGCGTGTAGCCGGCCGTCGGCGTCAGGACCAGCATCTGCGGCACGGCCCCGCCGGTACCCGCCACGCCGGTGCCGTAGAGCACGGTCTCGTGCACGGGCACCTCGGAGTAGAGCGTGGGGCGATCGAAGGGCGGCAGTTCGGCGGCCACGCGCGGATCGGTCAGGCCGTTCTGCAGGAAGTCGACCAGCTGGGCCTTCTCGAGCGTGCTCAGTCCGAGCGGCCGCAGGAGCGGATCCGTGTTGTCGAAGAAGTCTCCGCCGCGGTCATAGAACTCGACCACGTCCACCAGGCTCGTCAGGCTGCCGTTGTGGAAGAAGCGCTCGCGCAGGCCGATGTTCCAGAGCAACGGGACCTTGAACTTACCGGCGTCCGACGGGAGTCCGGTCACCGCTTGCAGGCCGATGTCCTCGCTCACCGGGCGGACCCCGGTGTTGCGGAACGGGTTCAGCAGCTGCCCGGGCGTCGGGAAGAGCTCGTGACAGGACGAGCACTCGCCCTGGATCTCCATGACGAGGAAGCCGGCGCGCTGATCGGCGGTCAGCGCGTTGATGTCGCCGTGCATGAACTCGTCGAACGGTGACTGGTTCGGAACCAGGATCCGTTCGTAGGTCGCGAGGGCGAAGGCGATGCGGCGCGCGGTGATGTCCGGCGACCCGAAGGCGGCCTGGAAGAGCGCGGGGTACGTGGGCCGCAGCGCGAGCGCCGTGCGGACGTCGGGCGGCAGGTTGCGCGCCAGGTGCAAGGGCTTCACACGCGCGAGCTTGGCGGTGATCTCGCTCCACGAGCGCACCTCGTGCGCCATCTCGACGTCGTTCACCGGCGGACCCGCGGCCTGGCTCTCGAGCGCGCCGCCGGTCTGGATCGCGACCGCGCCGGTCTCGGGGTCGAGGAACTGGTCGCCCGCGCGTCCGTCCCAGAAGTTGCGACGGAAGAAGGCGCCGGTCAGGAACGTGGGGGAGTGGCGACCGGTCGTCTGCTGGCCTAGGCCGAAGATCGGATCGGGATCGAGCTCGTCGTCCGCGTCCCAGTTCACGACGCCGGGCGAGCCGAACACGTCGTCGCCGGTGTGCATGAGCCCGTCCGCGCCCGGGTTGCGCAGGACCTCGCCAGTGCGCGCATCGCTGCCGCCCGCGGCCGGGATGTGGCACGTGCCGCAGGCGACCGTGTTGTCGCTGGAGAGCTGCTCGTCCCAGAACAGGATCTTGCCGAGCACGGCCTTGGACGGCGTGATCGGGTTTTCCGGCGGCGCGGGGGGCGCCGGCAGCTGCGCCTCGACCCGTGTCAGGCCCCCGAGACAGACGAGGAGCCCTGACAGGGCGAGCGAACGCAGGGGGCGAGCCGGGAACTGCATGGCGATCGCGTCCGCGCGGCGGATCAGAAGTCCTTCCAGAGGTCGGCGGCGATCCAGTCGTAGTCGGTGTTGCCGCTCGAGTTCATGACGCTGATGACGCGTCCCTGGCCGCCGCTGACGACCGAGTAGACGCCGTCCGCGACGTTCGAGTCCCCGCCGACGATGGCGGAGTGCGAGCCGCTCGCGATGCCGGACAGGCCGCCGAGCACCGAAGCCGAGTCGCCCGATGCCATGTTCAGCGTGCCGCCGTTGATCGATGCGAAGGTGCCGTCGACCGTGTTCAGCAGGCCGCCACTGATGGCGGAACGGCTGCCGTTCGCGACGTTGTTCGCGCCGCCCAGGATCGACGAGAAGTTGCCCGTGGTGACGTTGATCTTGCCGCCGCCGATCCACGAGTACGTGCCCATCGCGTGGTGGTGGCCGCCGCCGGACACCGAGGCGAAGTTGCCGCTCGAGATGCAGTCGGTACCTCCGTGCACCGTCGAGAAGGCGCCCGTCGCGGTGTTCGTGAAGCCGCCGGAGATCGAGCCGCGCACGCCGGTGACGACGTTGAAGGCGCCGCCCAGGATGGCCGTGTGCTCGTTCGAGGTCGTGTTGTTCGAGCCACCGACGACGGAGTTGTAGACGCCGTTGATGTCGTTCTCGAAGCCGCCCACGATGCCGCCGTAGCTCGTGTAGTTGTGCCGTTGACCGACGATCAGGTTGTGGGAGCCCGTGCGCTCGTCCGCTCCGCCCCGATCCTCGTTGTAGCCGATGATCAGGTTGCCGAGCCCGTTCGTTTGCGTCAGTCCGGAGTCGACTGAGGTGGGGTCGATCGGGTAGCCGTTCGTGGCGCCCGAGCCGT
This sequence comes from Planctomycetota bacterium, assembly GCA_029259595.1. Classification (GTDB taxonomy): domain Bacteria; phylum Planctomycetota; class UBA1135; order UBA1135; genus OFTM43. The sequence continues at coordinate 14,005 of JAJDEW010000180.1, forward strand.
CGACCAACTGAACGTTGATGCCGCTGAACCGCAGCGTGCGCACCGTGCCGCCGAGACCGTCGTCGAGGTCGACGAATTCGATGTGATCGAGGAGCTCGATGAGGTCGCCGTTGAAGGCCGCGGCTTGCGCCTGAGGACCCTGGGACTGGGTCGACGTCTGAACGAGGCTCATCAGATTCATCGCGAGTCCGCAACCGAGGACCCCGAGGGCGACCGATGCGGGATGGACCTGAATGGACTTCATGATGGTTTTCTCCGAGAGCTGCCGATTCATGGACGTGGCGCCGTCCCCGGGGGTTCCCACGCGGTGTGCCGTGCCAGGAGGGCAGGGCGGGGGGCTGCACACCCTCCCATCCTATTGCGACGTCCCGTGGAACGGGCCCGGAATCCCGGCCTTCCCGGCCGATGGGGGGCTCGACAGCGGGCTCGAGCCTGGGGGCGGACATGCTTTCCGGGGGTCTTGTTCGGCAAGGGTTTCCGGCGGGGAGCGCGCCGGCTCGACCGCTGGCCTGGCGCGGGGGTGGGGCGGACCGCGAGCGAGCGACCACAAAGGGCTTTGAGGGGGCCGGAGCCGTGGCCGATAGTGCAGGCAAGCCATGGGCTCTGCACCGACCCTTCCCCCGCCGCCGGCCTCGTCCGAGACGCCGCTCGATCCCGTCCTGGAGCGCTCCACGTCGCGCTCCACACGGACATCGCTCGTGCGCGCGTTCCTGCCGTTCGCCTGGGCCTTCGGCCTGTTCTTCGCGAGCGTGCTCTCGACGCCCTTCCGCTACCGAGCCTTCGAGCTCTTCTACTTCCTCGTCCTTTACGTCGTGTTGGCCGGGACCGCCTTCGCGGCGGCGCGCTGGTTGGCGCGCTTCGGCGGGTTGGCGCGCTGTTGCGCGGCCCTCGGCCTCGCGGGACTCGTGACGGTCGAGCTGCGGCTCGACGCGGATCGACTCCTGGGCTGGCCGGCCTTCACGGCGGCGACCGTCGTGCTCGCCGCGCTCGCCTTCTCGTACCTGCACGCGGTCGCCCCCGCTCGTCGGAACGAGCCGGAGGGGGCGCGTCCGCGCGGCGTGCTCTCGACCGTCGCCGGCGCGGTCTTCCTCCTGGTCTGGGTCCTGTGGGGCCTGAACGGGGACGAAGGGTTGCGCTGGCACCTCTTCCGACATCACCGACTGATCGGGACACCGGCCTACCTCATCGCTTCGAAGCCGATCCAGACCCTGCGTGCCGAGCTCTGGAGCGGACAAGCGCGCCTCCTCCAGCCCTGGGAGCGCGCCGCCGAGGCGGTGACGACCCGTCCTACGGCGAACGCCGCGTCCCCTGACATCCTCTTCGTCCTCGTCGACACTCTGCGGGCCGACGCCCTCGCGCCCTGGGGAGGGAAAGAGGAGTGGATGCCCTACACGAACGGGCTGGCGACCGAGTCCGTCGTCTTCAGCGACGTGCTCGCCAACGCGAGCTGGACGCGGGCCTCGTGCGCTTCGATCTTCACCGGGCTCCTGCCGGAGGAGCACGGCGCCCTGCGCTTCCACGATCGTCTGGATGAGAGCTGGGAGACCTTGGCCGAAGTGCTGGCCGACGGCGGCTACCAGACGGCGGCCTTCGTCTCGAACTGGGTCCAGGTCGGTGTGCAAACGGGTTTCGCGCAGGGCTTCGACGAGTTCCAGGAGCTGCTCGGAGACGTCGAGGCGCAGGGGCGCAAGAAGTACGCGCGCGCGGAGGACGTCAACGCGAGCGTGCTGGCCTGGCTCGACGGCGAGGAGCGTCGCAGCGCGCGCGCGGCCGGCCGTCCGGCCTTCCTGTACGTGCACTACCTCGATCCGCACTCGCCCTACTTGTCCGGTCCGGAGGAGGGCCTGGTCGGAGGACCGCGGACCCAGAAGCGCGGCGCCTACCGCCAGGAGCTGCGCTATCTCGACGGCCAGCTCGAGCAACTCGTCCGCGAGGTCGAGGCGCGCTCCGACCGTCCGCTGGCGATCGTGCTGACGTCGGACCACGGCGAGGAATTCTGGGAGCACGGCGAGTGGGGCCATGGGCACACGCTCTACGAGGAGCTGGTGCGCGTTCCCGTGTTGGTCCGCCTTCCCTGGCGGCCCGAGGGCGGCACGAACAGTGCGAGCCTCGAGCTGCGCGACCTGTACGACCTCGTGCTCAACCTCGTGGACCCGCCCAAGCGCGGGCTCGTCGGCTGGTCCGAGAATCACGCGCGCGAGCTGCGCTACGCTTCGCAGTACCTCGATCGCGTCGGCGACCAGCGTCCGGACAAGAAGCGCACCGCCATGCGCCGCGTCGAGCGTGCCCAGGAGACCCTGATCTGGTCCGCCTACGGTCCGACCTTCGAGCTCTTCCAGTTGGATGTGGATCCGTTGCAGCAACGCAACGTGATCGGGCTCGTGCCCGACCGCGCCGCGGCTCTGCGCGCCGAACTCGAAGCGGCGGTGGGATTCTGGGTGCGCGCCCCACGCGTCGAGAACACCGACGAACGCCTCGAGTTCCTCCGCTCGCTGGGCTACGCCGGCGGAGCGACCGCCGACGACGTCGAGTAAGCGCGCGATCTCATGGTGGAAGCGGGCTAAGCTGGGCCGCGTGCAGGACCACGCTGCAGCCCTCCGCCCCCGCGCGATCGCCGTCGGGGGGACCTTGTCCATCGTCGGCTTGCTCGGTCTCCTGCCGGGCCGGGCCGGCGCCTTCGATCCGGTCACCTTCCTGGCCTGGCTCGCGTTGTGGGCTCCGGTCGCGGGCCTCGTTCTTGGCGCGTCCGGAGCTCGCTTCGTGCCCGCGGGGATCAGCGTCGGGGGCGTTTGGGGCTTCGCGCTCGTGCTCAGCGACGCGAACTCGGAGCGCGACCTGGCCGGTCCGTTGTGGGCGCTCTTGGTCGTCGTGGGTTTCTTCGGCGCCGGGCAGGGACTCGGAGCCCTCTTGCGCCGGCGTTGCGGAGCGCGTGCGCCCGACGTCGCGGGTCCGGCCGGTGCCTTGCTCCTGGTCGGCCTGCTGCTCACGGGACTGTGCGTGCAAGGTGGACTGAGCGAAGCCGGGCCGTCGTGGGGAGCCGACGATCCGTCCCATCCACCCGGCCGCAGTCCCCGCCAGCGCTTCGCGCGCGTGGCGCTCGAGCTATCGCCGGTCGTTCTCGTTCTCGAGAGCGCGGGCTGGGACGTGACCCATGCGCATCCTTCGATCTATCGTCTCTCGGGCGTCGAATGGCTCGAACGTCGTCCGTACCGTGGAATGCTTGCAGGGCCCGCCGCCCTTGTGGTGGGATGCGCCCTGGCAGGACTCCTAGGGCGCCGCTCCCGGCGCCAGCCAGGCGAGGCCTTTCCGGCGGACCTTTGAACTCTCCAACGATGGCTCTTCGCAAGTACTTCTGTACGTTCCCCCAGGACCTCATCAAGGAACCGATCATCAGCCATACGCTGAACGCGGAGTTCGGAGTGATCCCGAACATCCGGGCGGCGAGCATCACCGAGCAGATGGCGATGGTGGCGGTCGAGATCGAGGGCAAGGTCGCGGACATCGAGAGCGCCGTCGTCTACCTGCGCGAACGCGGAGTCACGGTTGAGGAAATCAAGGAAGACGGCTCGCCCCTCTGAGTTCGGCCTGCGCGGTGCGGTGCTCCACGTTGGCCTGGCCGTCGCGCTCGCGGCGTCGAGCGCCTGCGTCAGCACGCCGGATCCCATCGTCGAGGGCCCCTGGGCCACGCCGGCGCGGGGGATGGTGGTCAGTGAGCATCCGCTGGCGACCGCGGCCGGTGTCGAGATTCTCGAGGATGGCGGCAACGCCGTCGACGCCGTCGTCGCCACGGCCCTCGCGCTCGCCGTCACTTACCCGCAGGCCGGCAACCTCGGCGGGGGCGGGTTCGCGGTCTGGGTCCCGCACGATCCCGCGCTCGAGCCCGCTGTGCTCGACTTCCGCGAGACGGCGCCGGCGGAACTCACGCGCGAGCATTTCCTCGACGACGAGGGCGCCTTCGTTCCGCTGAAGTCGATCGCGACGCACTTCGGCGTGGGCGTCCCCGGAACGCCCGACGGTCTGTGGAAGCTGCACGCCGAGTTCGGCGCCCTGACCTTCGAGCGGGTCGCGCGTCCGGCGGTCGAGCTCGCGCGCGAAGGCTTTCCGGTCGACGCCTGGCTCGCGGGCGACCTCGCCCGTCCGCAGAACGCGCTGCGGCTACGGCGCAGTCCGATGGCGGGCTCGATCTTCTACCCGGGCGGCGAACCGCTGCGCGAAGGCGAGCTCTTGATCCAGGAGAACCTGGCCGAGACGATCGAGCGCTTCGCGCAGGAAGGCCCCGACCTGTTCTACCGCGGTGACATCGCCGCCGCACTCGTGGCCGAGATGACGCGGGGTGGGGGAGTGCTCTCACGCTCCGACCTCGCGACCTACCAGTCGCGCTGGCGGGCTCCGTTGCGTGGCTGGTTCCGCGGCTTCGAGGTCATCACGGTGCCGCCGCCGAGCTCGGGCGGGCTGATTCTCCTCCAGGTGCTCGGCATCCTCGATGGCTTCCCGCTGGACGAAGAGCGCTCCGACTCCATGGTGCGCGCCGAGGAGATGAAGACCACGCCGTTTGCGGGGGGCGTCAGTGGTCGTGCCCTGCACTGGTGGATCGAGGCCATGCGCTGCGCCTTCGCGGACCGTGCCAAGCACCTCGAAGACCCCGACTTCCACGACGTTCCCGTCGACGAGCTCTTGTCGCCCGGCTGGATCGCGCAACGCCGCACCACGATCAGCGAGCGCGCCAATCCCGAGATCTCCGCCATGCCGCCAGGCTGGCCCGAGGACGGGGAGACGACGCACATCTCGGTCCTCGACCACGACGGCAACGCCGTCAGCATGACGACGACGCTGAACACCGCCTTCGGGACGGGCATCATGGTTCCGGGCGCGGGCTTCCTCTTGAACAACGAGATCGACGACTTCGCGATCCAGGAAGGAGCCGCCAACACGTACGGCTTGATCGGGATCGGAATCAACGCGATCGAGCCGGGGAAGCGACCGCTGTCGTCGATGACACCCGCGGTCGTGCGCGACGGCGGACAGGCGGTGCGGATGGTGATCGGAGCGCCTGGAGGGCCGCGGATCATCACGGCGGTGCTTCAGGTGATCCTGCGGACGGAGGTCTACGGTCAGACGCTCGAAGAAGCGATTCGCGCTCCGCGCTTGCACCAGCAGTGGAGCCCGCGTCGAACGTCGATCGAGGCGGGTTGGGATCCCAGGCTGCTCCAGGATCTGCGCTACCGCGGGCACGAGCTCGAGACGATCGCGGGCACGATGGCCAGCGTTCAGGCGATCTTCCTCGAGGTGGGGGGCGAGCCGGTCGGCGTCAGCGATCCGCGCCGTGGCGGCGCCGCCGGAGCGGAAGGAGGCGAACTCTCGACGCCTGCACGTCCGCCCGGATCGGCTCCTGCGGCGTCGTCGACGCCCCTCCCGCAGGGCACCGACTGAGCGGTTTCGAGTCCCGGCCCATCTCCAGCCTGCGAGCTATTCGTCCCGGGCGCCGACGAGTCCGGCGCGTTGCAGCCTGTCCGCGATGCGCTCTGCCTCGCGCTGCTGTCCCTTCGGGATCAGATGGACGACATCGGTGAAGAGCAGCTCTCGGGTCTTTTCGTCGAGCGCCGCGAATTCGCTTTCGAGGTCGACCAGACAGAACCCGTTCTCCTGGGCGATCGTGCGCAGGATGGCGTTGTGCTGGCCGGCCCCCAGCGTCCCGAGCGTCGGCTCCTCTCCGCGGCTGGCGCGCACGAAGGTGGGCTGTGTCACGAGGACCAGCGCGCCGCCCTTCGCCGTGACGTCGCGGGCGATCGTGCGCACGTTGCGCTCGAAGGTGTCCGCCGAGCCTTCCGGAAGATCGTCCAGCGTCTTGAAG
>JAJDEW010000019.1 GCA_029259595.1 Planctomycetota bacterium
CGAGACGCGATTCGCGACCTGTTGCTCGAGGACCTTCGCGAGGCGACGGAAGGGGTGATGTCCCTGGAGGAGTGGGATCCGCGCTATGGGTTCCTGACCGACATGGTCGGAGTCGCGCCCGAGAAAGCGAGACTCGCCTGCGTCAAGTTCAACCAGCTCACATGGTCGGATCGCGCCTGCTTCTTCTCGGCGTGCGTGGACAACCTGAATCTACCGCAGCTGCTCGAGAGAACTCAATGGACCCGCACGGAACTGCGAGAAAGCCTCATTCGGTGCTTCGAGGCGCTCTTGGACAAGAAGGACCTGATGAACGACTTGGATGAGAGGTGCAAACGGGGGGCTCGCTATGAGGAGTAGCAAGATGGATTCTGAAGTCCACGCGCTCATCCGCGAGAGTTGTGGCGTTTCCCTCGAGGGAGAGTGTGGCTTCTTGGCGCCAAAGCGTCGAGAGCGACTGGCACTCACCGAGTTGCAGCGCGGCTACCGTGAAGAACTCGCGAGACTCCTGGGGCTTGCCGCGGAGCTGATCGCTTCCAGGCTCCCTCGGATCCAAGGCGGTTCGATCGGCTATCGGACGGCCTCTGCACAGCGGTTCCTGGAAAGAGGGAAGCAAACGGACTGGAAGCGCGTCGACGTGGCGCGTCTCGCGAGGCCGTATGCGGCCAGCCCCGTCCTCGAAGTCCTGCGGTCGTTTCAAACTTGGGCCACGGGACTGGCCAGCGAATCCCTCGACCTCCTCTCAGCCTTCGAAGGCCTCAGTCATCAACTTGTACCCAACCCTACGGCTGTGGTTTCCAAGGCCCGATGCGATGTGGAGCGGGGCGATCTCGAAGGTGCAGCGCGTGCTCTGGAGAGCGTTGCCCGCCTCGCTCTGAATCCTCGAGACTGTCGGCTCTCGGCCTACTTCAACCTGGGGTACGCGTGGCTCGTGAAGGGAGATCCGGCCAGCGCCCTCGACTGCTACAGGAAGGCCGAGGCGCTCGACCTGGGCGTTCCCTTTGCCGGTGCTCTGTGGATGGTGAGTGCTTGTCTCTCGAGGGACGAGAAAGAGCTGCAGGAGGCACTGTCCGCGCTTGCAGATTCCGACCCGAGCGTTCGCTTCCAGATGCCCAGGAACTGCCGTGCCCTTCAGCTCTTGGGGGCCGATTCTGAAGCTCGTCGTCTCCTCGACAGCGCGCTTGATCGTGTCAGCCCCATGATCCGTGAGGCTTTCCATGCTGAGTAAGAAACGAATCACAGTCATTCTGTTCGCTCTTGTCGTCTGTGCGACTTGGACAACGGCGGCTTTTCAGACGGTCGATCCGCCGCGGGTCCGACAAGTACCAGGCGCGGTCTTGCCCAATACGGGCCTCAAGCCGCTCCCGTAGACCATGAGACCGTCCAAGTCTGTGCCGTTCCTCCGGAGTCGCACCTGGTCGTGGGTCTCGAGCAGCCTGGTGGTTTTGGTGGTGGCCTACCTGGCCTTTGGGCGTGATGGCGGTGGGGCCGATGAGTTCGCGACCGACCAGCCCGGGATCCGATCGGAATCGGTCCCGACGGTTCCCGAGCACAGAGCCGAATTTCCCACACGCGTCCAGAGCGAAGTCCCCGTGCCTGGCGAGCGCATCGCGCTCGAGACCTCCGCGCGGGAGGACGCTGCGCAAGCGCCGACTCTAGCCGCCGACGAAGCTCCGGTGTTCCAGGTCCAAGGACGGGTGCTCTCGGGGCAAAGCGAGGGCGTCGTCGTCGAGGTGGAAGCCGCCGACGAACAGCAGGCCCGCTCGCTCTCCTCGGTCGAGGTCGAAGAGGGCGGACGCTGGGGGCCGCTGACGTTGCCGCTGGTTGCGCAGGCGTCGACGGTGCTGCGGTTGCGTGGGGGCGGGGTGATTCCGGAGCACGTGCGGCTCGAGCGAGAGCCCGCAGCGGGTGAAACCGTGACGGTGGACTTCCAGGGTCTGCCGGGCGAGCAGGCTTGGTATTTCATGACCGATGCCGACGGCGAGCCCTTGGCGGAAGGCTCGATCACCCTCGAATGGGACGAAGGGCGTGCAAGTGTCACCGGTGCGAACCGCGGCGATGGCTTCGTGCTCGTGACAGGGATCAAGCCCGGACACGTTCGGGGCCGGGCGCGCGCGCCGGGCTTCGCGGATCAGGTGTTGCGCGAGCGTCTCTTGCCCGAGCCGGATCCGGTTTCCGAGCAGGTCATGATGCTCGCCCTCGCTGCGCTGTCGGGCACGGTGAGTTACGCAGGGGAGCCGGTGCAAGACTTCACGATCGTCTACTGGCCGTTGGCCGAGCCGGGTCGGGAGGTCCGCGTGGCTTTCGTCGATCGCGAGGACGGGAGCTTCGACGTCGCGGGTGCGCCGGCCCTCGCCCTGGGTGTCGTGGCCGTCGCTCCCGGCCTGTCTCCGAGCTCGGTCGCGCACGTCGACGGTGGGGCCGCAGACGTCCGTTTGTCGCTCCACGATTCGGGCCTCGCGCGGGGTCGGCTCGTCGACCGCGACACCGGTTCGCCGCTCGCCAGCGGCAGCGTTCGTCTCGCGCGGATCACGGCCTTCGGAATCGACGGCGCGCTCGGTTCCCCCGAGGACCTCGACGGGGGCGGAACGTTCGAGCTCGAAGGCGTCCCTCCATACCCGGTCGCGCTCGTCGCTTCCGCGCCCGGCTACGCCCAGCGCGTCGTCGAAGGCGCTGCGAACTTCGGGCTGTGGGACGTGGGCGCGCTGACGCTCGCTCCGGCTCAACGGCTCACGGTTCGCTTGATCGGCGGGCAGCGCGAAGACTGGCCGCGCACCACGCTGCGCTTCCTGAAGCCCGCGCGCGCTCCCCGGACGTTCTCCGAGGCGGGAGTCGTCGTCCAGGACGAGCTTGGCGAGGGGACGGTCAGCTTCGAGATCGGCTTCCCCGACCACACCCGCTTGCAGCTTCAGCGCAACCTGTCGCTGGGTGAAGATTGGCTGATCGAGGTTCCTTGCGCCGCCGCCGGTCGCGTCTCGGTCACCGCCGTCGGAGACGAAGCCGATCTGCGGCGTCTCGGCGATCTCGCCCTGGTCCATGCGACGGCTTCAGGCGGGGAGGTGCGGCGTCTCGCGCCCTTCTTCGAGCTCGGACACGCGACCGTCGCGAACCTGCCTCCGGTGGACTTTCGCGTCGAGCTGCGCGACATCGACGGCCATCTGGTCGGTGAAGCGCCGGGCTCGCTGAAGAACGACTCGACGGCCGAGATCGTCGTTTCCCTGGAGACCGAGCGCAGCCGCGTTCGTGTGCTCGACGCCCTCGGACGACCCCTCGTCGGTGCACGCGTCATGCTGGACGGGACCTCGATGCAGACCGACGGCGACGGCCTCTGCGCCTTCCAGCACAGCGGCCCGGGCGAAGTGCACGTCTGGCACGAGAGCCGGGTCCACGCGCACCTCCCCGTCGTCCTGTCCCGCGAAACCGTCGCCGAAGTCGTGTTCCGCCCCGAGCATGCGCTGCTGGTCCGCGCTCTGGACGGAGGCGTGCCCGTCGCGGGCGTCCGCTGCACCTTGGGGCTGCGCGCTTCCAAGTACCTGGCCTCCCCGCTCGAGCTCCTGACCGACGCCGACGGAGCGGCGTCCTGGGATGGCGTCGGAGCGGGGACCTACGACCTCACCACGTCCGGCCCCGTCTTCTTCCAACAGGTCGAAGTCCGAGCCGAACGCCCCAACGACGTGCAAGTCCGCCGCACCTGCAGCGTGGCCATCCAGGCCACCGACGAACACCAACGTCCCTTCGCGGACGTGAGCGTCGAATGGACTTCGCTCGAGTTCGACCGAACCCTCCTCCAATGGCAAGCCGGCGGCTACATCGACCTGCCGGAACGCGGCG
>JAJDEW010000181.1 GCA_029259595.1 Planctomycetota bacterium
TTCGGCAACTCCGTCCTGCACTGGGTTCCGCTCACGACCGACGTGTCCGCCTTCCGCTGCGCGCCGCCCTTCATGAAGCCGCGCCAGCTGCCCTACTGGTTCGGAGGCACCGAGATCGGCAAGGCGCTCTTGGCCTGCCGCCGCGTCCTGACCGCGCGCGAGGAGGGCGACCGGATGATCATCCTCGTGTCCGACGGTTACAGCGCCGACCTGGGCGGCGACCGGGACATGGAGATCGCCAAGACGCTCCGCGACGAGGGCGTGACCGTGTACGCGGTCCACATCGCCAACTCGAACCCGCCCGAGTCGATCGTCAACATCACCGCCTTGACGGGTGGCGAGGTCTTCAACCCGGGTGACCCCGATGGCCTGCGGCGCGTGTTCCAGCGCATCGACGACATGCAGGAGACGCGCCTCGAGAAGACCCGCGCGGAGGCCGTCGACGACTACGGGCTCTTGGCCTGGATCGGGCTCGGTCTGCTCGGAACGGCGGCGCTCGTGCTCTTCGGGTTGAGGTACACGCCATGGTAGTGGCGCAAGGCTTCGTCCCCGTCGACGGCGCCTTCGCGCTGCTCGCCGCCGTCACGGTGTTCGTTCTGGTCCTCGGGGCCGAGAGCCTGCACGCCCTGCGCATCAAGCGCTTGGCGCGGCTCGCTTTCGGCCCGAGCGAACGCCCCGCACTCTGGGTGCGAGCCGTGCCCTTCCTGCGCGCGCTCGGCTTCGCGGCCGTGGCCTGGGGCCTCTCGACGCTGCTCGTGATCGAGCCGAAGAAGCACGCGGGCACGGATGCGCCGATCGTGCGCAAGGCCGACTACCGACACGTCCTGATGGTCCTGGACGTCTCGCCCAGCATGCGGCTCGTCGACGCCGGTCCGTCGGGCATCCAGAGCCGCATGCAGCGCGCGCGCGACTTGATGGACTCCTTCTTCCGGCGGGTGCCGCTCGATCAGTACCGGATCTCGGTCGTCGCGGTCTACAACGGTGCGAAGCCGGTCGTCATCGACACGAGCGACATCGACGTCGTGCGCAACATCCTGGGCGACCTGCCGATGCACTACGCCTTCCCGTCCGGCAAGACCAAGCTCCTGGACGGTATCGAGGAGGCCGCCGCGCTCGCGAAGGACTGGAACCCGCGGAGCACGACGCTCATGATCGTGAGCGACGGCGACACGGTGCCCGCGCAGGGCATGCCAAAGCTGCCCACCTCGATCGACGGGGTGTTGGTCGTCGGCGTCGGCGACCCGGTGCGCGGCAAGTTCATCGACGGCACGCAATCGCGCCAGGACGTCTCGATGCTGCGCCAGATCGCGACGCGGCTCGGCGGCAGCTTCCACAACGGCAACGAGAAGCACCTGCCGTCCGTTCTGATCGGCGACCTCACACAGCTCGGCGGCGAGGGTGCCTTCGAGCGCCTGACGCGGCGCGAGTACGCGCTGATCGCGCTCGCGGTCGGCAGCGCCTGGCTCGCGCTCTTGCCGCTGCTCCTGCATCTCGTCGGCACGGCCTGGCGGCCCGGTCGACCGACGCAGAAGCGGCACGCGCGCACGTCCCGCTACGACACCCTCGTGCCACATCCGCCATCCACGGCCGCAGCAGGGCGCCCGAGCCGGCCCCGCACGCGGGTTCCTTCCGCCTCCGTCAGCCCCGGACTAGAATCCGAGGGTCGTTTCGTTCGCTCCGACCACGAGCAGGTATCGCGTTCATGAAGAAGCTCCTCTTGACCTTGTGGTGTCTCGCACCGGTGGCGGCCGCCGCCTACCACTTCGGCCCTGGCCAGGACGGCCTCCAGCGCGACGAAGCGGCGGCGCGTATCGCCGAAGCGCGCGAATTGACGGCCACGGCCCGCGCCTTCGAGAAGAAGCACGGCGAAGGTTCCGCCAAGGACCTCTGGGCCCGCGCGCAAGAACAGTACGACGAGGCCTTGGCCTTCCTGCCGGACGACGAGCTCGCGGTCGCGCGTCGCCTGCGGCTCGAGAAGGGCAAGTGCCAGATGCTGAACAGCGAACTGCCCCAGGCCAACGTCGGTCTCCAGCAGCTGGTCGATGAGCTCATCGCCGATCCCGAGGCCGACCCCGAGCTCCTGCGGGATGCGCGCGCGACCTACGCCAACTCGCAGTACTACATGACCTGGCTGCAGCGCCTCGAGGGCGCTCCGCGCGAAGAGTGGGAGCAGCGTGTCGACTCGGCGCGCCAGACCTACAAGCTCCTGGCCGAGGATGCCGCGACCCGCAAGGACGACGCCGCGCACACGAAGAGCCTCGAGGACCTCGAGGCCACCGTGCGCCTGGAGCGCATGGACCTCGACGAGCTGGCGGGCTTGCCCCTGCCCAGCCAATGACAGGGTTGCGGATCGGGCCGCGGTCGCGGCTCACGGGGCAAGAAGAAATCGCAAGGCCAGCAATCCGAGGACGCGCGCGGCGCCAGCGCCGGTCCGCCGCCGGACGGGACGGGCTCCTGAGAGCACGTCGATGAGACCAACCCGCGCGCTTCGTTCGCGCGGGTGACTTTGCAGGACGAGCGTGCAGGGCGCGCGTCCACCACGAACCGACATTCCGAAACGCGCGGAGCTCGCGGCGATGCATCTTCCTCTCGCCCTCTCGGCAGGTTGCCTGTCCCTCTTCGTCTCGGCCCCGAGCGCCGAGCCGACTCTTCAAGCCGGAATCGACTTCGCCCGCCTGGTGGCCGAAGCCGAGGCCAAGGCACAGGCCCTCCAAGCCAACGCGGCCGAGGCCGCGGCGGAAGCCGGCGCGGACGCTGCGGCCAAGGCGGCGCCCGAACCGAATCCGCGCCTCGACAAGCTGAAGGCGCTCACCTTCGACCGGCGGCCCTCGGTCGCGCTGAAGGCCTGGTCGTCGCCCTGGCCGCCGCCGGAGGAGGCCGACGACGACGGGGACGCGAGTGAGCAGGCGGCTGCGGGCCAGGCTCCGCCGGCCACACAGGGTTTGAACGCGGGCTCGCTCGAGCTCTTGCGGGCCTTGGGCTACGCCGGTGTACCCGGAGCGCCGAGCCCGGGGACGACCGTGCCCCGCGAGGCGACGGAGCCGGCCGAGCCCACCACCGCCGAAGAAGCGCCGCCCGCGACGGAAGCGGAGACCGACGCGGCCGCGGCCCAGGCCAAGGCGCTCGAGCTCGAGCTCGCGACCTTCCAGCGCGACGTCACGCTCGGCGACTGGGAGGCCGTGCGGACGTATCTCGACGGCCTGACGGATGAGGAGGCGAAGGCCGGCTACGACCAGCTCGTGACCTCGCTCGTGAACGGGCCGCCGAAGCCCCAGTCGCCCTTCGCACCCTACGCCGAGACGAACTTCTTCGCTCCGGCCGACGTCGTCGGCCTGGCGGAGGCGGCGCCGTACGAGCTCGAGAAGGCCAAGTTCGCCGAGCTCTCCCGGATCCTGCAACAGTGCGTCGCGAACGGCAGCCTGATCGAGGAGTGCATCGCCGAGCTGCGCGCTTCGTCGAGCCGCGAGGAGCCGGGGCTGCCGTTCGGCCGCGTCGAGCTCGCGCGGCTCTTGGTCGGCGCCGGTTATCCGGTCGAGGCGGGTGAGTTCCTGCCGAGTCCCGACGAGGCGATCGCGACCAACGACCGCGCCGCGCTGAACCTGCTGTCGCTGCACGAGCTGGCCTTGCACGCCAAGGAGGGCAAGGGCCCGCATCTCGAGAACGCCTGGCACGTGCTGCAGGCCGTCCTGGCCGACGGCGACGTCAAGGACGAGGACAAGGAAGAGGCACTGACGCGCGCCGTCGAGATCGCGCCGCAGGTGGCCGAGGAGCTGGGGCAGGACTGGCTCGAGCAGAGCTTCACCGAACGGCCCGAGCGCGGCATGGAGATCCTGCGCGTCATCGGCTCGGCCGCTTCGAACGGGCTCTTCGCCCAGGCCAAGGCGCTCGATGCACGCACGAAGGGACTCCAGCTGCAGACGGTGGCGGCTCAGGCCCTGCTCGACGCCGCACCCGAGCTGGCCAACGAGTGGCGTGACACCCTGACCCTGCTCGCTTCGAACTGGTTGCGCGAAGCCGAGTTCACGCACGCCAACGACACGTCGACGCAGCGTGGTCCGAGCATGCAGCGCGATCCTTACGGGAACTTCTACTACTACAACTACCGCAACCGTCCCAACCCCAACATGCCCGAGGCGATCACGACGGACGACATGCTCGACATGCGTCCCTCGGACGCCTGGTTGGCGCTGATCCCCGCCGGCCTGCGCCCGAAGCTCGACATGCTGGTCGCCCAGCTCCTCTTGAAGGTCAATGAGGAGGACGAGGCCTTTCCGTTCATCGAGCGTGTGGCGCGGCTCTTCCCGCAACGCGGCGAGGACCTGGTCGAGGAATTCCTGCGCGTCTGGTCCACGAATCACGACCCGAACGCGGAGAACAACCGCACCGGCAGATACATGTACTTCTACGGCTTCGAGCAGCGCGCCAATGCGATTCCGCTGACGCGCTCGAAGCAGGAACGCAACCTCGAGGAGCTGGCCGGCTGGATCGCGCGCTTGCGCGAGCTACCGATCGAGAACATCGACGAGGAGCTCGTCGCCAACGCCTTCACCACCGCTCACAGCGTGGCCGAGGTCTACCGCATCGAGACCATCGAGCGGGTCTTCGGCTCGCTCGAGAGCCTCGAGCCCAAGACGCTGGCCGAGCTGATCCAGAAAATGCGCACGAATCTCGTCGGCGTGTGGCGCCAGCCCAACACGCAGAAGGAGAGCAAGACGAACCGACGCCAGAAGGACATCCAGGCCGAGGTTCTGCGGGGTTACGAAGTCGCACGCCGCGTCGCCGAGCAGGGCCTCGTGGATCATCCGGGCGACTGGTCTCTCCTGCTGGCACGCGCATCGGTCATGCACGACGAGAACAACTACCTCCAGGAGGTCCAGAAATCGTCCGAGTTCAGTCAACGCCGTGCGGTCGCCTTCGAGGAGTTCGAGCAGGCCGCCGCGGCCTATGCCGCGACCTTGGAGGAACGAACCGAGGACGAGGAATCGGTCAAGGTCTGGTTGACCTGGTTCTACGCCAGCCTGGGCGCCTGCGACCTGGAGGCGATCGACCACGAGAAGCAACCGGTCCAGGCCCAGATCGAGGCCATCCGCGCGACCCTCGAGGCCTTGCCGGGCGAGGCCGCCGAGCGTCATGTCGGCATGTTCGCGAGCACGCTGTTCACGCGCATGAGCAACGTCGATCCCTCGGTCAAGTTCCGCTATGCGCGCGCCGGCCTCGAGGTCGTCGGCGATCACGAGCGCGCCATCGAGGCGCGTGAGGTCTACGAGTACTACAGCGACCTCGTCACGGAGATCCGGCTGGAGGCTCGCGTCGATGGGCCCGATCGCACGGGCTTCGAAGAGCCCTTCGGCGTCTTCGTCGACATCCGACACACGCGTGAGATCGAGCGTGAGAGCGGCGGCTTCTCGAAGTACCTCACCAATCAGAACAACCAGATGTACTCGTGGAACTACGGACGGCCCACCGAGAACTACCGTGACAAGTTCGAGGAGGCCGCGCGCGAGACGCTCGAGGAGCAGTTCGAGATCCACTCGATCACGTTCAACCACCCCGAGACGAACTCGCGCGCCGAGGCCGAGTACGGCTGGCGCGTGACCCCCTACGCCTACCTCCTGCTGCAAGCGCGCGGCCCGGAGGTCGACCGGATCCCGTCGCTGCACATCGACTTCGACTTCCTCGACACCTCCGGCTACGCCGTGCTGCCGATCGAGTCGTCGCCCGTCCCGATCGACGCCGCCCCGACTCGAGCCGCTGCGCGTCCCTTCGCTGACGTCCGCTTGACGCAGACCTTGGACGAGCGCCAGGCGAACGAGGGCAAGTTGAAGCTCGAGGTTGCGGCTCGCTCGCACGGGCTCGTGCCCGACTTCGACACGCTCGTCGAGCTCGCTCCTGAGGGCTTCGACGTCGTCAGCGTCGAGGACCAGGGTGTGTCCGTCGCCGAGTTCGACGAAGAGGTCGAAGAGCCCGTCATCCTCAGCGAGCGCATCTGGATGATCGAGATGCGCGCGAAGGAGGACCTTACCGAGCTTCCGGAGACCTTCGAGTTTGCCCGCGCGAAGGTCGCGACGGCCGAGGTGGACTACCAGCGCTACGTCGACGCCGATCTGGAGAGCGTCGAGCCCGTCATCTCGCTCGAAGCGCGTTACGGAGAGACCAGCAAGGCTCCCATGGCGCTCTTCGCGCTGTTCGGCGCGCTCGCGCTCGGCTGTGGCTTCGTCGGCGTCAACGCCTGGAAGAAGCGCGCCGTGGGGCCGCGTGACGAACGGCGCTTCGCGCTACCTGACGAGCTCACGCCGTTCACTGTGATCGGCTTCCTACGGGACATCGAGGGCAAGAACGGCATCTCGAAGGCGCAGCGCGCCGACCTGCTCGCTCACATCCGCCGCGTCGAGACCTACTACTTCGAGGAGAACGACGCCGAGCAACCGGACCTGGAGTCGATCGCGAAGACGTGGCACCAGCGCGCGACCTGAACCCTCAAGGGCAGTCGCCGACCGCGTTGCCGACCCGCACGCCGAGGCCTTCCGACAGCGCGAACGAGCGCAACGCCGGGCTGCCGCTCGGATCCAGCGACGCGAGCTGGAAGCGGACGAGCGTGCCCTCGAGGCTCGCGTCGTTCGGGATCGGTACCCCGAACGTGGCGCTGCCCGTGCCGTCGGTCATGGCGACCCCCAGCGAGCGCGGCGTCGGCCCGGTCCACAGCGTGCACGCACCGAGCGCAAGCGGCGCCCCGGCGGTCCCGAAGAAGAGGATCTGGGGCGTGGCCGGCAAGGCTTCTCCGCTCGTGAGCCCGAAGGCCCCGTTGCCGAGCGCAGGCGTCCCGGAGGCGAACAGCGTCGGCGGGTTGCCGGTGGCGCAGCCCGGGCCGAGGTGCACCGCCCGCAGCACGCCCGGGGTGGTCGTCGCCACGAGCACCGCGGGCAGGCCAGCACCCGGATCCGCCTGTACGAGCTCGACCGTCGTCGTGCTCGTCGGCTGCGCATCCGCCTCGAACCAGAAGTTGAAGATCGTGTTCCAGCGCAGCTCTCCGCCGGCGGGCGCCGAGAAGACCAGCTCGTCCCCCGCCGCCGTCAACGCCGCGGTCCAATCCGTGCCGACGTCGCTGTCGACGTCGTGAAAGCCGATGCCCCGGACGCGCGTCCCGCTGCACAACGGCACGCGCAGCTCGCGCACGCCGCGCTGGTTGTCACGATTGTGCACGGCATAGTCGTAGGCCGTGAAGCCATCGCCGAGGTCCGCCGTCTTGACCGCCACGTAGAGTCGCCCGTCGTTGTTCCCGTTCGCGGCCGAGCTGACCGTCGCGCCGGTCCAACGCTGGAGCACCGTCCCACCGACCTCCTGGAACGTGCTCGAGAGGCTCCACGAGACGCCGGTCCACTGCGCCAGGAACTCGTCCGAGCGCAGGTTGTCGTCGCGAACGCCCTCGGGTTCGCCCTGGACCACGTAGTAGCCTTGGTGATAGAAGCGCGCCCCGGACACGAACAGATCCGCGTCGCTCACCCGCATGCGGAAACGAACGGGATCGAAGGCGGCGATCTGCGCGTTCGTCAGTGTGCGGAAGCCGTCGCAGTCCAGCGGCGGCGCCGCCACGGGCTCGCCACGGTCGAAGTGCGAGCAGACCGGGTTCCAGGTTCCGAGCCACGGATCGATCTCGTCCGCCGGCCCCAGGAACAGGCGGTCCCCGTTGGTCACGACGGAGTAGGCATCCGAGCAACCGACGCCCAGGAAATTTCCACCCGCCGGTTGGCAGATGTCGCAGAAGCTGGCGGTCGCGGCGGAGAAGCCGTGCTTGATGTACGAGCGGTCGGAGATCTGCGTCAGGCGGCCGTCGAGTTCGCGCGCCACCAGCATCGCGATGAAGGGGTGCCGGGCGTCCATCGGGCCCCGCCATTCGATGGCCACGGTGCCCTTGTTGCAGACGTTGGTCGTGATTCCGATCCCGTTGGCTCCGGTCGGAAAGGCGCCGGTGCGCCCCAGCGCGCTAATCCCGAGCACGCTGGCCAGCTCGACGTCGATGCCCGGATTGGCGTTCGACTGCGCGGAGAGCGGCGCCGCAACGAGCAGGAGGGTCGCCCAGCGAGTGAGGGGATCGAGAAGCGTTCGCATCATGGTGTCCGAAGGACGGGCGGAGAGCGGCGAGAGTTCCCGCCGGGTCGCGAGAGCGCGCCGAAGCCCCCGCACGCAGCCGACCCGCGCCACGCATTCCAACACGGGACGCGGTGCCCGCCAAGGTGGCGCCGACACCCCCTGATTCGAGTGCCAGCGAGCCCGAGCTGGAGGCCAATGCCGGGCCCTGCCGCAGCCCTGCGCGAAAGTTCGATCGAATGGCCCGGTCACGTCTCAAGTCGGAGCGCTCGCGACGTCGACCGTGCGCCGGGACAGGGACCTCCGGCGTCGGCGGAACTCGTTTCCCTTTCGTTCGTCCTCGACCGGCACCACAGGACCGCTGAGACACACCATGCAGGACTTCTCGACCGAGAACCCCGGAACGACCAGCGCCGGGGCGCTCACGCCACGCAACTTGCAAGACATCGAGACGCTCGTGCTCGCGACGCTCGGAGAGGTGCTCCAGACGAGCCCCCTGCGGCCCGACCAGGACTTCCTCGACCTGGGGGGAAACTCGCTGACCGCCGCACAGGCGATCGCGCGCATCCAGGATGCCGTCGGCGTCCAGCTGCCGCTCGAGGCCTTTTTCGAGGCGGCGACCTTGGAGGAGATCGTCAACTGGGTCCACGACCTGACCGTCGGCGACTGAACCGGGCTCATTCTCGGTGAAGGCGAGGAGACAACGCTCGCTCTCGCGCGCGCAGCGGCGCATCTGGTTCCTGGATCGTTTCGATCCCGACCACGTCGTCTTCAACGTCGCCAATGCCGTTCGGATCCGCGGGCCCTTCGACGTCGAACGGGCGCGCGCCGCGCTCGCCGACGTGGTCGCACGGCACGAACCCTTGCGCCTGTCCTTCCGAGAGCTGGACGGTGAGCCGGTGGGAGTCGTGCTCGACGAGGTCTCCGTCGGGCTACCTTGCGAGGACGTCGCGGGCCTCGAGGCGGCGCGCGAACGCGCACGCGAGCTGGCGCGTGCGCCTTTCGAGCTCGGCGTGGGGCCGCCGTTTCGCTTCCACGTCCTGCGGGTCGCCGCGGCCGAGCACGTCCTGGTCCTCGTCATCCACCACATCGTCACGGACCGCTGGTCCCTGTCGGTCCTGCTCGACGAGTTCGTCCGGATCTACGCGACCACCGGCGACGAGCACGCGGCCCTCGAGCCCTTGCCTTGCAGCT
The DNA here is from genome assembly GCA_029259595.1 of Planctomycetota bacterium. GTDB lineage: Bacteria > Planctomycetota > UBA1135 > UBA1135 > OFTM43. The sequence goes on from JAJDEW010000181.1 coordinate 9,280, forward strand.
TTGCGGAGTGGATCGACCGCGCCCGCCTCGCGGCGTCGCCGCTGCGCACGCGGGAGCTCCTGGATTACTGGAAGCACGCGCTCGGAGAACGTCCGCCGACCCTGGACCTGCCCCTGGACCGGACGCGGCCCCCGCTCCTGACGTTCCGGGGTCGGCGCCTGTCGCTGCAGCTCTCACCGGAGCTCGTCACGGCCGTGCGCGCCTTCGCGCGCGCTCTGCGCTGCACACCGACGATGGTCTACCTCGCGGCCTTCGTCGCGTTGTTGCGGCGCTACGCGCGCCAGGACGAGCTCTTGATCGCGACCTTCCTGGCCGGACGCACGGACGTCGCCTCGGAGAGTCTGGTCGGGCTCTTCGTCAACACGCTGGTCCTGAGAGCCCAGCTCGCCGACGACCCGTCCTTTCCGGCGCTCGTGAAGGCCATGCGCAAGCGCTTCCTCGAGGCCCACGCGCACCAGGAGCTGCCGTTCGAAGAGCTCCTGGAAGCACTCGAGCTGGACCGCGACGTCAGCCGACCGCCGTTGGTCCAGGTCGCCTTCAACCACCAGAACACCAAGCTGCCTTCGGGGGACGCCGCCGGCTGGAAACTCGAGGTCGAGGACGTCGACCCGAGCGTCGCGCGCTTCGAGCTCTCGCTGACCGTCCGGGACGCACCGGGCGGGGGCCTCGAGACCTGCTTCGAGTTCAACACCGAGCTCTTCCAGGACGACACGATCCGGCGGATGGGCGAGCAGTACGGCCTCCTGCTCGCGGGCGCGCTGGCCGGAGGCCCGTCCTGCGAGCGTCCGGCCGCGAGCCTGCCCCTGCTCGACGCCGCCGAGCGTGAGCGCCTGCTGGTCGCATGGAACGACACGAGCCTGGACGTTCCTGCGACGACGCTTTCTGCCGCCTTCTTCGCCCAGGCCGCGCGCACTCCGGAGCGCATCGCCGTCGTCTGCGCGGGAACCGAGCTGACCTACGCCGCGCTGACGCGCCGCATCGTACGACTGGCGCGCGTCCTGCGTGACCACGGCGCGGGACCCGGACAGCTCGTCGGCTTGCACGTCGAGCGCTCGGCCGACCTGGTCACGGCGGTGCTCGCGACACTCGCGACCGGTGCCGCCTACGTGCCTCTCGATCCGGCCTTTCCCGCCGAGCGTTTGGCCTTCGTGCTCGAAGACGCGCGCGCGGCGTTGCTCGTGACCGAGCACGGCAGCGCGGACGGACTGGCCTTCGACGGTCCGCGCGTCGACCTCGCGCAGGCGCTTGCGGGTGAGGACGCGCGAGCCGACGACTCGAAGAACGCTTCCGATTCCCCCCAGAACCGCAGCGCGGATCCCCGGAGCCTGGCCTACGTCCTCTACACGTCGGGCTCGACGGGCCGCCCCAAGGGTGTCGCGATCGAGCACGACGCGGTCCTCAACCTGCTCGCGGGAATCGACCGCGAGCTGCGCGTCCACGCCGACGACACGCTGCTCGCGATCACGACATTGTCCTTCGATATCGCCGCGCTCGAGCTCTTCCTACCGCTCTTGCGAGGGGCGCGGGTCGTCGTCGCGACGAGCGAGGAAGCCACGGATCCCGTTCGACTCGCCGCGCGCCTCGATGAAGTCGGTGCGACCGTCTTCCAGGCCACCCCCGTCACGTGGCAGCTCTTGCTGGAGTCGGGCTGGAACGGTCGCAGGGATCTCCGCGCCCTGTGCGGCGGCGAGGCCATGCCACGGGACGTGGCGCAACGACTTCTGGAACGCACGGGCGCGCTGTGGAACGTCTACGGACCGACGGAGACGACCGTCTGGTCGACGTGCCACCGGATCGAGCGCGTGGACCGCGAAATTCCGATCGGCCGACCGCTCGCGAACCAGCGCGTCTACGTGCTCGACGAGCGCGGAGAGCCGGTCCCCCCCGGAGTTCCGGGCGAGCTCTGGATCGCGGGGCGGGGGCTCGCGCGCTCCTACCTGCGCCGGCCGGAACTCGACCTCGAGCGCTTCCATCCTGACCCGTTCGGGCCCGGGGGCCGCATGTACCGCACCGGCGACCTCGCGCGTTGGCGTGCGGAAGGAGTGCTCGAGCACCTCGGTCGGGCCGATCAGCAGGTCAAGGTCCGTGGCTTTCGCATCGAGCCCGGTGAGATCGAGACCCTGCTGCGGCGCGCGCCGGGCGTCGAGGCGGCGGTGGTCGTGGCGCGTGCGCTGGCCGACGACACGCGCCTGGTCGCCTACATCGCCCACGGCGAGCAGACTCCCCCGGACGTCGCCACGCTCCGGAGCGCGCTCGCGAGCACGCTGCCGGACTACATGGTGCCCTCCGCCTTCGTCCTGCTCGAGCGCCTGCCCGAGACGCCCAACGGCAAGGTCGACAGGCGCGCCTTGCCCGCACCCGAGCTCGCTCGCGACGGGGTCGGCGCGCGCTACGCGCCGCCCGAGAACGACCTGGAGCTGGGACTCGTCGCGATCTGGGAGCGTCTGCTCGACGTCCATCCTGTCGGGATCCAGGACGACTTCTTCCTCCTGGGCGGTCACTCGTTGCTCGCCATCCGACTGGTCGGCGAGGTCGAGACCGCCTTCGGGAAACGCCTCCCGCTGACCGAGCTGTTTCGCGCCCCGACCGTCGCCGGCGTGGCCGCCGCACTGACGCGCATCGACGGTGCCAGCTCGACTCCGGGCGTCGTCGCGCTGCGCGCCGAGGGCGATGCCGTTCCGCTCTTTCTCCTGCGCGGGATCTTCCTGTACCGCGACCTGGCGGAGCGCCTTGCGGCCGGACGAGCGGTCTACGGCGTGCACGTGCAGGCCGAGCTCGAGGCCCTGGCCGAGGGGGGGTCCGCCGCCACGATCGACGAACTGGTCGAGGCCTACCGCCTCGAGATCCAGCGTCTGCGACCGACCGGTCCGTACCTGCTCGGAGGCGTCTCGTTCGGCGGCGTGCTGGCCTTCGAGCTCGCACGCGCCCTGCGCGCGCGCGGCGAAGAGGTCGCCCTCGTCGCCGTGCTCGACACGCTGCTGCCCGGCGCCGAACGCCGTCGCTTGCTGTCGTGGCTCCGCCATCAGCTCGCGCTCGCGGCTTCGCGCGGGCCACGCGACGTGCTGGACCGTTGGCGCGCGCGACGCGGCGCGCAGGGCCTGCTCGGCCCTGAGCTACGCAACGACGACGGCGCGACGACGGACCTGCGCAGGGCGCGCGCGCGACTCGTCCAAGCCGCCACGCGCGGCTACGTTCCGGCGCCCTACGACGGGGCGCTCGCCCTGTTCCGCGCCACCGATCGGACCCGGACGCCGGGCTGGGAGGTCACACCGGAGCTGGGCTGGCGCGGGGTCGCTCGGGGTCCGTTCGCGATTCACGACGTACCGGGCGACCACCTCGGCATGCTGCGAGAGCCCGACGTCGCCCTCCTGGCCGAGCGACTTCAGGCCGAGCTCGTCCGCGCGTCGGCGCAGACGAACTCACGGCGCAGGATCCCGTAGCGCGCCTCGTCCTGGAAGGCGCCCCGGAAGAAGACCGCGTCACGCTGGACTCCCTCGCACCGCAGCCCCAGCTTCGTGAGCACGTTGCGGGACGCGACGTTGCGCGGATCCACCGTGGCCACGATCCGGTTGAGGCGAAAGGGATGTTCGAGCTCGAAGGCGAAGGTCAAGAGCGCGCGTCCGGCCTCCGTCGCGAGACCCCGTCCCCAGGCTTCGCGAGCCAGGAGGTAGCCGATGTCGGCCGAGCGGTTGTCGCGGCGCCAGCGGTTGAAGCCGCAGTCTCCGATCAGACGCCCGCTCGCGCGTTCGACGATGCCCCAGCGGACCCCGGTCCCGGCCTCGAAGCGTGAACAGAACGTCTCGAGCAGGGCCTTGGCCTCCGCAAGGGCTCCCAAGGGTGGCAGGTCGTAGAAGAGCACGACCTCCTCGTCACCGTAGATCTCGAGCAGCCGTGCGGCATCCTCCTGCCGCAGGGCGCGCAGGAGCAGGCGCTCGGTCGCGAGCTCGGGGAAGGACGCGTTGCCTGCGGACATCAGCGCTCGTCGCCGCGGGAGCCGCTCACGGCAAGCGCTTGACGATATGCCAGCCGTACGGGCTGTCCGCCTGGTGAAAGGGCGCGACGCCCACCTGACCGACCTCGAGCCTCCAGCCCGTATCCCCGAAGGCCTTGACCATCCCGTTGCGACTCCCGGTCGTCATCGTGTAGATGCCGGGGTGGGAGTCGTTCGTGTACTCCTTCACGAGCCCGTCGAAGTCCTCCCCGGCGCGGATCCGCGCGAAGAGGTCGGCCGCGAGGAGCTCGGCTTCCTCCTTCGTGCGCTTCACGTTCGGGACTCCGCTGCCCTGGAAGGCGACCAGGAGGTGCTGGACCTTGACGATGCTGGCGTCGTGCTCCTTGCGCGCCTGGAACTCGGTGACGAAGGCGCGCAGTGCCTCGAGCGCGTTCTCGCTCGCGCCCGGATTCGTAACCGTTTCACCGGGTGCGACCTCTTCGACCGGCGCGACAGGCGTTTCGGCGGGCGTCGCGGACGGCGCCGGAGCTTCCACGCCCCCGTCCGACGACGAGGGCGCGGGCTCCGTCTCGCCGGATCGTGTGCAGGCCACCAGGAACGGGAGCAAGACGAGGGCGGTGCGGGTCGGCTTCATGCCGCTCATTCTCCGCAGGGCTTGCGACAAAACCACCCCGGGGCCCGGAGAATCGCCGCTTTCGTCTATCTGGACCGCGACCGCAGCCGCAATTCGAGGGCTCCGGCCTGGCGCGACACCGAGGCGCCGACGGTTCCCTGGAAGTGGTCCTTCGCGATGCCCGGTTCCGGCCACGGGATCGCGTTCAAGAAGGCCGGGAACATCTCCCCCTCGAGCATCCCTCCGGTCATTTTCAGCACCTCGTCCATGAGACGAAACGATTCCAGGAGAGTCTCGACCGAGACCCGCGTCTCCGTGACGCTCAGGACGGACGCCTTCGGAACCGCCGCCAAGGCGACCTGGAACAGCTCGCGGTCCGCCGCGCTCTTTTCCTCGACTCCGGTGATGCGTTCGATCATCGCCCGCATCGCGGTCGGATACTCGGACAGGAGCAAGTGTTCGTCGACGAAGGCCCAGGACAGGCGCGAGATACCGAGGTCCAGCGACTCGACGTCGACCCCGGCGACGTCCCTCACGTCGACGTTGAGGCCCAGACCGACGACATCGAGCAGCTGGTAGAGCACGTCTTCGACCGGATCCGTGTCGCGCAGCCCGATGATCCAGCCCCCGCCCTGATTGAGGATGCTGTCGGGCGAGACGTCGACGAGCGGCAAGGAACCGAAGACCTCGTCGTGCGGCAACGGCATGCTGAAGGACGCGAAGCGGCCGGTGATCTGCGAGATGAGGTCGCCTTCGACATCGATGCCCGAGATCGTTTCGACCTGGTCGAGCCCGTTGCGGAGCTCGCCGTACTCCTTCGGGAAGTTCGCGGACAGGAAGTCGACCACGCGGCGGTAGGTGCCCCAGACGTCGAACGAGGCGAGGCTCACGTTCATGCTCTGCGCTGGCAGCAACGCGAGCTCCGCGTGCGGAAGCGGCCCCAGGAAGCCGGCCAGATCGGCGATCAAGCCGCCTTCGGGCAAGTCGATGCGCAGGGCGAACTCGAGCTCCTCGCCCGTGCCGAGCCGAACCTCGGTCGCGATCCAGCGCATGCGATCCAGGCCGATGAGGGCCAGCCGCTCGCGCTCCTCGGTGGACGTTTCGCCCTCGAGCGCACGGATCAGTTCCTGCAGCGAGAGGACGAGCTGAGCGGCCGCCGGACTCGTCCCTCGGACCGCGTCGCGGTAGGCGGGCGCGCTCTCGAGGCCGCGCGGAGCATCGGAACGCGTCGCCCGGTCGAGCAGGTCACGGGTCACGCCCAGCGCGTCGTCCGCGTCCGGGGCAAAGACCAACACGACGAGCTCGCCGGTCCGCGCGAGCACGACCTCCGAGGTGTCGAAGGCCGAGATCGATCGGGCCCGGACGGTCTCGCCCGGCTCCATGGACAGCGCTTCGAAACCGTCCTCGTCGGCGAGCGCGGCAAGGAGCAGCTCCCAGGCCCCGGGCGCGGCCTCGAGCAGAAAGCCCGTCGCGAGTTCACCGACCTCGTCGGTCGGTGCCAGGAAGGCGCCCACGCGCCCTTCCACGCCCGCGAGGACCCGCCAGGGCAACAACTCCGTGCGCGCGGCCGGAAGCCCGGCCTGGTCCCACATGCCCAGGATCCACCGCTCGATCCCGTCGAAGCCGGGATCCGCCAGGAAGCGGGACCAGGTGCTCTGACCCCAGACCGCCCGCAGCTGCGCGAGCGGCTCGGTCGTCAGCGTCAGGACCGACTCGGCCGGTAGAGCCGCGAAAAACGGATCGCGCTCCGCCGCACGCGCACCGTTCGGATGCGGGTGGCCGTCGGGGAGCGGGGTCGCTTCCTGGAGCGACGGCCCGAGGGCGAGGAGAGCCAGGAAGCCGGAGGAGAGGGGGGTCGACATGCAGGGCACGAAGCAGGCAGTCTCCCCTTGCGAGGGCCGCGCAGCAATATTCGGGTTCGCCGAGAGCCGCGCGAACGCGCTGTCAGCGCAGCTCCATGGCGATGCGAGCGGCCAGGAGGGCATTGCCCGCCGCGTTCAGGTGACAGCAGCGGTCGTCGTAGAGCCAAGCCTCGTTGCCGGCGAAGAGGCCCGTCAAATCGAAGAACGGGACGCCGTCGCGCGCGAGCTCGGCCCCGGCCGACACCAGGTGTGGGTAGCCCGCCTCGACGGGGGCCTTGAAGGGACTCTCGTCCGCGAAGGCGCGCGCGCGCTCGGCGGGCCCCAGCGGCTTCGACCCCGGGACGTACTGGTTCGGCTGCAGGAAGTGCACGTAGCGGATGCCGTTCGAGGCGCACAGGGCGTGCATCTGGCGCGAGGAGCGGGCCCAGACGTCCGCCAGGTGCGCGTAGAGCGCGTCGTCCGAGGCAAAGTCGGTCGCAGGTCCACGCGCGACGAAGGGGAGCTCGTCGGGGCGGTAGTCGACCAGGACCGCTTCCACCGCCGCGATGTCCCGCGCGAGCCCTTGGTCGCGCAGCTTCCAGACGAGGTTTTGGGTCACGCTGAAGGCGAACGGCGAGTCGGACGCCGACTGCGCCCGCTCGCGCCGGACCCGCTCGAGGTAGGCCACCTCCCCCATCAGGCTGCGCAGGGCCTCGTCGGGTGCGTCCTGCACCCGCCAGTACCAGCTGCGCGGAAAGGACGGCGCGACGCCCTTCGGGACGTTCTCGATGACGGGCAGGGTGACCTCGTTGAAGCCGTCGAGATTGATGACCCAGTCGAAGCGCGCGCCGAGCGTCAGGAGGTAGGAGAGCGCGAAGAGCTGCTGCGGTTGCTTGAACCCGGGCAGCGCCATCGTCGCGAAGACGATCTCCTTGCCCTGGAAGCCGGGAGCGTCCGCCAGGAGCTCGCGCAAGACCTCGCGCCCGGCGATCGTGAAGAAGAAGGCGACCGAGCCGCCCGTCACGCCGACGACGACACGCCCGTCACCCGGCTCCTCGAACCAACCCGGACGGCCGATGAAGCCGACGTCGGTCACGACCCGTCGGCCGATCGTTTCGTACAGCGTCGGATCGCTCTCGTTCGCACTCGGGTCGAAGACGAAGCCGACATAGGGATGCAGGACCTGGTTGCGCAGCCGCAGGAGCACGTCCTGGGTGAAGCCCTCGTGCAGCTCGCGCGGCTCGTCAGGCTCGGGCTCCGCGTCCCTGGCGGAGGGCTCGACTCCTTCCGAGGTCGCGATCGAGCGCTGTTCGGCATGGACCCGGGCCCAGGAGAAGGTCTCGCGCTGCAGGACGAGCCAGGCGCCCCAGGAGCTGGCCTCGACCATCAGGACGACGAGCACCGTCCGGATGGCGACACGGCGCAGGAGGGAGCCCCTCCTGCCACGCGGGCTACGGTCGGCGTCGGACACGGGCGGAGCCTAGCCCGCCAGCGGCGCAGGTTCACGACAGAACCCGTGCGAGCGCCTCGGAAGCCGCGCTACCCGAGCTCGGGCAGTTCGATGCGCCGGACGTGGGTCGTCCCCTCGTCGTCGACGTCTGCCGCGCCGTCCTCGTCCGGCGGCCCAGGGCCCCGGGACAGGCTCGGACGCCGCTCGATGATCTCGACGCGGATGGCGCCCGGCTCCGGAGCGAGCGACCAGCGCACGTCGGTGAGCGGCGAGGGCGCGCTGTCCGCCTCGGCCAGACACGCCAGCGTCGTCTTGCGGTCCGCGTGCCCGAGCTGACGACGGATCGTCTCGATGCTGGCCCCCTCTTCGTGCAGCCGGCTGGCGAAGGCCCGCCGCAGGCCGACGGCGTGCACACGCTTCGAGATTCCCGCCTTGCGCGCCGTGCGCGCGAACATCGCACGCGTGTAGGCGTCCTTCAGCGGTGCACCTTCCACCGTGCAGAACAACGGGCCGTCGGACGCATACCCGCGCTCGCGCCGCAGGGCCAGCCAGGCCTCGAGGTAGGGTGCGGCCGGCTCCATGAAGTCCACCTCGCGTCCGTGCCGCTGGACCTCCCAGGGGACGCGGAGCTTGCGCCGCGCGACGTCGACGTCGCGTTCCTGGATGTCGAGCGCCTCCTTGATCCGCAGCCCCGAGCAGTACAGGAGCGCGATCAAGGCGCGGTTGCGCACCCCGGTCGTGGACCGGTGGCTGCACGCGAGGAGCAAGGCGGAGATCTCCGCCTCGGTGAGCAGGTCCTCCGCAGGGTCGGGAGGAGCGCCGCTCACTCGTCCCCCGTGGTCCGCTCCTCGTCCGGTGCGGCCTGGTACTCGAGCCCTTCCATCTTGCGCGAGAGCTCGTCGCGCTGGGCGTTCACGTCGAAGAAGACCGTCGTCGTCATCGGATAGTTGTCCGCGACGCGCTCGAGCAGACGCAGGACCTCGCTGTAGCGGCGCTCTTCGAGCAGGTTGCGTCCGCTGACCTCGAGGCTCGCTTCGCGGTAGGCCGCTCGGGCAGCGATCTCGAAGAAGAGCACCAGCCCGGTCAGGACGGCGATCGTCCCCATGACCCCCCGCCGAACGACGACGCGGGTCGTCGCACGCCGCCGCTCGAGCTTGCCGCTCTTGATGCGGTCCAGCATCTCGCGGACGGACTCGTTGTGGCGATCCAACGACACCGCCTCCTCGAAGGCGACCTGCGCGTTGTCGTAGTCCTCTTCCGACAGGAGCCTCTTGCCGTAGCGCTCGAGCAGCTTCACGGCCCCGTCGATGTCGGCGATCTCCGTGAGCGAGCGTGAGAGCTCGCGGTGCACGTCCCAGTCGTCGGGGTAGTGTTCGAGCAGCTGCTCGAGCACGCCGATCGCCTTCTTGTGCAAGCCGGGCTTGCGATACAGCTCGACCAGCATCCAACCGTCGGCCGTCGCATCCTCGATGCGCCCGTCCTCGTAGGCGAGGGCCATCGTGCGCTCCCAGATCCACGTCCCTTCCGGGTGCAGCTTCTTGGCACGCTCGAGCTCTTCACGCGCCGTCTCGCGATCGCCCGACTGCATGTGCACGTGCACGAGCAGCTTCAGCGCCTCGACGGCGATGTCCTTGTAGTCCAGGTGCTCGGCCAGGACGGCCTGCTCGGCCAGGAGGTCGATGTCCTGCGGGTGCGTCTCGAGCCCGCGCCGCACGATCTCCCAGGCGCGATCGGGGTCGTGCTTCGAGAGGTCGCGGGCCAGGTTGCCCATGTCCTCGGCGCCGACCATCCGCAGGACCTTGCGCTCGACCAGCTCCGCGAGCTTCTCGTAGGCCTCGAAGCGCCGGTGCGGGAAACAGGCCATCGCCTCGTTTACGCTGCGCGTCCCGTCCATCCGGGCCAGGAGGCGCACCGTGGTCTCGTCGTCGTCCGTGGCCTTCTTCTGAGCGATGTAGTGGATCGAATCCGAGGGCACGCGCTTGCGGATGAGGTGCCAGTGGTCCTCGCGGCGCGCGGCCTCCATCAACAACGGTCCCGACTGAAGCGCGATGCCGAGCCGACGCTCTTCGGGATCGAAGATGCCGCGCGGCACCTTGCCCTGGGTGAACGTGAAGCGTCCGGCCTGCGTCGCGATCAGCTCACAGACCTCATCGAGGACGCGCGCGGAGGCGATCTGGAAGAGCTCGTCCTCCTCGATGAACTTCGAAGCGACCAGCACTTCACCCAGCGAGCGCTTCGTCCGCCGACGCTTCTTCTTGGCGCTCTCCAGGTTCGCCAGCGAGATCCGGCCGCTCGCGACCAGCACTTGCATCAACGAAGCGCGGCTCTCGCGAGCGAAGAGGCAGAGGCGGCCATCCTTGAAATAGAGGTGGGCCGGTCCGTCGTCCCCTTCCACCGAGAGGATGCCGGTCCGCTTGTGCGTCTCGAGATTCTGAAGGAGATCAGCCAGCTCGAGGGTGGAGAGGTCGCCCTTAAGGCTCATGAATTCGCTACCGAGTCGTTCGGGGACACGCCCGCCGTGGGGGTGGGCGGCCGCAGCCAACCCGATTGCCGGGATCCCTTTCGGTCGCTCGAGCGATCGGAATTGAATCCGTCTGGGGCGAGGGCAGCCCGCGTTCCGACGAGCGAGAAAGCCTTTCCGCCTCGGATCGAGGCCGACGGCGCGGACGGACCCGTCCGGATGGGTCACGGGCGATGCGGCGCGCGAACGCGTCGCGGAAAGCCCGTCGAGAAAGTGCTTCGGAGAGTCGTCCTCCGCTGGGTCGAGTTCGCTGGAGCCGCGCGCGAAGGAGTGCGGTCGGCGGAGGCGCGCGGACACCGCACCGCGGCGCGAAGCGTCGTCATGGCGCGTTCGACTTTCTCGACTTGCGGCTGGTTCCTGCTCCGGATTCGCACCATGGAACCTCGGAGCACCCGGAGAACGACGCTAGAGTCGGCGGAGCCAGGAGCCCGTCGAGCAAGTCATCCGGAGCACTTGTTCAACGAGCTCCTGGCGCCTCACCCCCCCCTTTGAACCTCGGTGTGGACCTCGGTATGGACCTCGGCTTCGAAACGATCGGCAACGCCACGCTCATCTGCCACGACGGCGGCCCCCTGCTCGCGACCGACCCCTGGATCCAGGGCTCGGCCTACTTCGGAAGCTGGATCCACACCCACAGCATCCCCGCGGAGCAACGCCAGAACGTGCTCGCCGCACGCTACATCTGGCTGTCGCACGGACACCCCGATCACCTCTCGTTCGAGTCGATGGAGCTCCTGCGGGACAAGCCGATTCTGATCGGCGACCACGCCGGCTCCCGGATCGCGAACGGGCTGCGCAAGGACGGCTTCGAGGTGCGCGTGCTCGAGACGGGCAAGTGGACACGCCTGAGCGATCGCGTGCGCGTCCTTTGCGTCCCCGACTACAGCCAGGACTCGATCCTCTTGATCGACTTCGACGGCCAACTCGTCATCGACTCGAACGACGCCGGCGACCGCGGCGTGGGCGAGATGCTGGCGAAAGAGATTACGAGGTACGAAAACTCATGGCTCGCTTGCCTCACCGGCTTCGGGGACGCGGACATGATCAACTTCTTCGACGAGGACGGCCGCCGCATCCCACCCGCGGCCGCCGCGAAGGCTCCGGTCGGGCCGGGCATCCTCGAGATCCTGTCCCAGTACGGCATCAAGACGTTCGTACCCTCGAGCTCGATGCACAAGTACCAGCGTGCCGACAGCGTCTGGGCCAACGAGTACACGACCCCTGTCGAGTCCCACGGCGACGGCTTCGCTTCGGACGTGCACGAGATCCTGCCGGCCTTCATCCGCTTCGACCTCACCAAGCACGAGTACACGCGCATCGATCCGCCCGAGAACCCCGACCTGTCCCTGCCCCCGGAAACCTTCGGGGACAACTGGTCGGACGAGCTGGAGCCTGCCGACCAACAAGCCCTGCGCACCTACTTCCGGCGCTTCGAACACCTGTTCGACCACATCGGCTTCGTGCGCTTTCGCGTGGGCGGCAAGGACACGACCATCGACATCGCCCCCGCCGAGCACGACCTGGGGGTGACCTTCGAGACACCCCGCGGCTCGCTCATGGAGTGCATTCGTCACGAGATCTTCGACGACGTCTTGATCGGCAACTTCATGAAGACGACGTTGCACGGACCCTGGGAACGCCAGGGAGCGCTGGGGCTCTACCCGCACTTCACGCCCTTCGTGACGAAGTACGGCGACAACGGCCGTGCGGTGACGAAGGACGAGCTGCGGCGCTACTTCGCCTTCTACGAGGAGAAGGGCTTCTCGGGTCCGGGGCCGGGAGTGGAGTCGCGCCTGACCTGGCAATCCCTGTCGCCCTACCGAACTGATCCGGTTCCGTGAAGCACCCGGGAGCCCAAGTCGTTGCAGGAGGCGGACCTGGCGAAGGTCGGATCCGGTGAGGGGCCTGGAGTTCATGGACCAGCCCCGAAAACCGAGGTGACGGGAATTCCAGGCGCTCTTTGGCAGCGTCCGCCCGAGGCGTCCCCCATTCAAGCGGGCCAGTCTCCTTTGCAAGGCCTGTGGCGCGCCCCTCAGTGGGCCGTCAGGGGGAGCTCGATCGCGTGGGCCAGGCCCGTGCCCGTAACGTGCAGGAAGCGTCCGATCAAGCAGCCGTCGGCCGGCAGGTAGAGCTCCAGGGCCGAGCCCGCGACACCCCGATGGCCGTCGAGGGTCACCGCCACGAGGCCGAACGGTTCTCCGTCCCGGGCACCGAGCAGGAGTCGCTGGCCGAGGCGCGGGTTGCCGCCGCCGAGCAGGACCGCGGGTGTCCCGTCGCAGTCGGTCCAGCCGGGTCGAGCCTCGAAGCGGAGGTCGTCGAGGGCTCCCCGGGCCACGACCGGGGCCTGTGCGGTCGCCTGGGTCACGACGAGCGTGAAGACCGTTTCGAGGTCGGCCGCGGGAAAGAGTTCGAAGAGGTCGAAGCGGCGGCGCTCGCCGTTCGGTTCACGGACGAGTTCGTGCGTTCCCCAGGGTGTCTCCAGGACGAGCGCGAGCCCGGCGGCCTTCGTGCCGGGGCTCGACCCCGTCGTCGGGGCGGGGCCGGCGAGAAAGGACAGGACCGGCCGACCGGCGGGAACGCGGAAGCGACAGGACAGGCGTCCGGGGCGATCCCCGCTGCCCGCGCTCGAAACCTCGAGCCAGCCCGCGCCTTCGAGGCCGACGGGGCGCGGACCGGCGCCGACCGTGCGCACGCGGTGTGCGTCGCCGGCCTCCACGCGCCAGGCGGTCGGCAGACGGGCTCCCGCGGGAACACCCTCGAAGTCCCCGGCGGCGATCCCGACCGGCGCGCGCGGGAGCACCTCGATCCAAGCGGCGCGGGATCGGGCGTCGGTCCCGCCGGGACCGCGGACCGCGAGCGTGATCGGATAGACGCCGGTAGTGGTGAACGTGTGGACCGGGCTCGCGCTCGAGGCTCGCGAGCCGTCGCCGAGGTCCCAGTCCCAGCTTGAAACCACGCCGGTCGTCGCGTCCTCGAAGCGCACCTCGAGCGGCGCCTCTCCGCGCCGCACCGAGGCGGTCCAGTCGACCGCAGGGGCGAGCGGCGCCGCGATCTCGACCTGGCGCACGAGCACGTCGCGCACGTCTCCGGGCCCGATGACTTCGAGGCGTACGGGGAAGGTGCCGGCCACGTCGAAGTGGTGCACCGGCTCGGTCTCCGTCGAGGTCGCGCCGTCGCCGAAGTCCCAGAGTCGCCGGACGACGGTCCCGCCGCCCTCGTCGAAGAAGCTCACGTCGGCCGGTGCGCGCGCCCCGTCGGGGGCGAAGCGGAAGCCTGCGATCGGGGCGGGCGGGACGGTGACGTGCACGAAATCCAGGCGCTCGGTCTCCGTTTCGCCGCCGGGACCACGGACGCGCAGGCGCACGCTGTAGGTGCCGGGGTCACGGAAAACGTGCACGGGTGCCGCCTCGCGCGACGTCTCGCCATCGCCGAAGTCCCAGCTCCAGGCGAAGCGATCGCCTTCGCTCGCATCGACGAAAGCGACCTCGAGCGGAGCTTCTCCGGTCACGACCTCGGCCTCGAAACCGGCCTGCGGCGGAAGTGCTCCGGGAGCCGCGAAGTGGAGCGTGTGCAAGCGCCCGGACCCGCCGGGCGCGCCGATCAGGAGTCCACGCGAGCGTCCCGCGAGCACGTCGTCGCCCGGCAAACCGATCGGCCGTGCGAAGGCGAGCGCGCTCCCGAAACGGTCACCGTTTCGAACATGCAGGGGGAGACTGCCCGGTCCTGCGCTCCACTTCGTGCGCGAGACGACCGCCGCCTCGGCATCGAGCTCGAGCTCCCAGACCGCGCCGCGCTCGAGGTCGCGTTCGTTCGTTCCCCAGGGGTTGTCATCGTCCCCGGGCGCGCCGACCCAGATGCGCGCGCGGCCGTCGATCAGCCCACGCTCGGCCAGCAAGGCGGAGCCGAAGCCGTCACCGACCGCCAGAGGCAAGCCGCGTAGCCCGCGCGACGCGCGGACGCGACCGTCGGTGTTCAGGAAGAGCAGGTGCACGCTGCCGCTCGTGCACTTCGCGTCGGCATCCAGGTTGCGCGGCGCTCCGACCAGGATCTCGGCCGTCCCGTCGCCGTCCAGGTCCGGCCCCCGCTGCACCGAAGAACCGAAGCCGGCGCTGCTGGCGAGACGCTCGGAGAAGCCGCCGACCCCTTCACCGATCGCAACCGAAGAACGCACGGCGCCACTGCGTTGCAGGGAGAGCACCCAGGCCACGCCGCTGTTCGTACCGCCGCGATCGTCGCCCGGTGCGCCCACGAGCAGCTCCGGGATGCCGTCGCCGTCCAGGTCACCGATCGAGGCCAGCGCGCGTCCGAAGCGATCCCCACGGCGGAGGATCCGCGTCCCGATGCGGCCATCCTCCGGCAGCTGCCGCGTCCGCGCGACCCGGCCCTCGGTCTCCAGGAACACGAGGCAAACCGAGCCGATGCCATCGGCGCCACTCAGCCCGATCGCGAGGTCCTCGACGCCGTTCTTGTCGAGGTCCGAGAGCGGAGCGAGGGCACATCCGAAGTTCGCGATCGACCCCGGGTCGAGGCCGAGCAACTCCGGGGTGAGGTCGCGCCAGGCGCGTTCCGTACCGTCCGCGTGCAGGAACGACAGTCGCACGCGTCCGACACCGTCGCTCGCGACCCAACCGGTCGCGAGGTCCTCGATCCCGTCGCCATCGAGGTCTCCCAGGTTCGCGAGGCTCTGCCCGAAGGCCGCCCCGCGCTCGTCCCCCTCGAGGCGCTGCGTCGTGGCCCAGCTCACCCGCGCCGGCGCCGCAGCCGGCGGAACGGCCGCGGCCTGGGTAGCGCCCGACGACGTCAGAAGAAGGAGCGCGCCGGCGCGTCGGAGAAAGCGTGCATGCATGCGGAAATCGGTTCGCGAACCCTGCGTCGAAAGCGCATCGCGCGCGGCTCCATCGCCGAGCGCCGCAACGCGCGTCTGCCAGGCGGAATCCGCCGAAGCCGCGCGGGGCTCCTCCGGTTCGGAAGGAGTCGAACTGGCGTCGGATGGCTGTCCCAACGTGCGCTAGATCGGCCGGCCACGCGCGGCAGCTCGTGCCGAATGCCGCTTTCTTCCTTACCACACAGGACTGTTGCATCGAGCCGGTGGTCCGCCCCCACCCGACCCCGCAGCCGGCCCCGCAGCCGGAGCAGCGCTCGAGAGGCCGCTCGTCGGGTGCCACCAGCCAGCCCGCGAGAGTGTGGCGGCTCGTCAGTCGTAGCGCAGCGCGTACCAGAGCCCGCCGATCCACTCGTGCAGGGCGAGGGACGTGGTCCAGAGCGCCTTCGACGACGGTACGAAGTCGCGCCAGGTCGGACGCGGACGCACGCGATAGCCGGTCGGCGCGGGCACGACGACCAGCCCCTGCCGCTCGAAGGCCCGTCGCGCGCGCGGCATGTGCCAGGCGTGGGTGACGAGGAACACGCGCTCGATCCCGTCGGCTTCGAGGAGCTCGCACGAGAGCCGCGCGTTCTCGTGCGTGGTGCCGGCCTTGGCTTCGCGCCAGCGCACCTTCAGTCCGTACTCCCCTTCGAGCGCTTCCGCCATCAGGATCGCGACCGGTCGTGAGCTCGGGTGCAGGGCGCCCCCTGTCGTCAGGAGCGGAAGCCGGGTCTCGCGGGCCAGCTTGGCACCGTAGCGCAGGCGTTCGAGCGTCATGGCACCGAGCGTCGGCTCGCCGTATTCCGGTGCCTCCAGCTCGAGGTCCGCCGACAGGATGACGATCGCGTCGCCGACGCCCGGCCGCGGATCGCCGCGGTACGGCGGGACTTCGAGTCCGGCCATCAAGAGCGCCCCGACCACCGGCAAGCTCGCCAGCACGAGCCCGACGGCCGCCGCGCCGACGAGTCCCAGGCCGAGGCGCCTGCGACGCCGGACGAGGGCGAGCCCGACCACGGCCAAGACGTAGAAGCACAGCGGCGGTACGACGAGCGAGGAGACGAGACCCACGCGGAGGTTATACCGAGCAGCTCTTCGAAAAACGTGTCCGGCCCGCTCCGGACGTCCGCAGGAACCGGCTCCGCGAGCGCCCTCGAAGCGCGCTTGTTGGCACTCGAGTTCGCGCACGCGCGGCCCGGGGTCGCCCTAGGGGGTGCGCCCGTCGTCCGCCGACCTCGCGGCTTGGGATCAGGCGGGCCCTGTGCCAGGATCCGCGGTTCGCCATGGAGCTACGAGCACGCAGCGCGCCCCCCACGAAAGTCGAGGTCGCACGGATCTGGTTTCCGCTGGCGCTCTCGTGGCTGCTCATGGGAGCCGAGCTCCCGATGCTCACGGCGACGGTCGCGCGCATGGCCGACCCGGAGATCCACCTCGCGGCCTACGGTTCGGTGGTGTTTCCGATCGCGCTGATCATCGAGGCACCGATCATCATGCTGCTCGCGGCCTCGACCGCGCTCTGCCGCGACCTCGCCTCCTACCACAAGGTCCACCGCTTCACGACGCTGGCCGGCGCCACGTTGACGGCGCTGCACGCGGTGCTGGCCTTCACGCCGCTCTTCGATCTCGTCGTCGTGCGCCTCTTGCAGGTCCCCGACGCCATCGTCGAGCCAGCGCGCGTCGGACTCCGGATCATGCTGCCGTGGACCTGGGCGATCGCCGATCGCCGCTTCCATCAAGGCGTCTTGATCCGCTTCCAACGGACGCGCGCCATCTCGCTGGGGACGCTCGCGCGGCTCGTCTCGAACGGGCTCGTGTTGCTGGTCGGCTTCCACTTCACCACAGCCCCGGGGATCGTCGTCGGGACGTCCGCCATCTCGGCCGGGGTCTTGACCGAGGCGTTGTTCGTCTTCGTCTGTGCGCGACGCGTCGTGCACGGTCCACTCGCACGGGAACAGGTGCTGGAGCCGGCCTTGGATCGACGCGCCTTCTTGGCCTTCTACGCGCCGCTCGCGCTGACGCCGCTCTTCCTCCTGGCGAGCCAACCGATCGCCACCGCGGCGGTCGCGCGCATGCCCGATTCGTTGCCCTCGCTCGCTGCCTGGCCGGCCGTCTTCGGCCTGGTCTTCCTGCCGCGCAGCCTCGGATTCGCGTTGAACGAGGTCGTCGTGGCCCAGCTCGGCCGCCCGGGCGCCCGCCGTCCGCTGTTCGCCTTCGCGCTCTTGCTCGCGGCCGCGAGCTCGATCCTGCTCCTCGCGATCGCCACGACGCCCTTGGCCGAACTCTGGTTCGGTCGCGTCGCGGGCCTATCGGCGGAGCTGACAGAGCTCGCCTCGGGGGCCCTCGTCTTCGCGCTGGTCATGCCCGGCGTACAGGCCATGCAAAGTTGGTACCAGGGAGTGCTCGTCGAGGCCAACCAGACCCGGGCCATCACGGAAGCTGTCGTCCTCTACCTCGTCGTGACCTGCGCGGTGCTCGCAATCGGCGTGGAGCTGAACCGCTGGAAGGGCATCTACTTCGCCTTGGGAGCCCTGTCCTGTGGGATGCTCGTCCAGACCGCCTGGCTGGCCTGGCGCAGCCGGGGACGGCTCGCCGCGCTCGCGCAAGAGGACACGCGGCTGGACCCGAGCCGCGTGACGAGCTGAGCCCACGGACACCCGCTGGTCCCTGATCACGCCCACCGCATCCGAAGCAATTTTTCACCGGACTGCTAGACTGGTCCGCTTCATTTCGAGGAGGAGCTTCCCCATGGTCGCAGATGGATCTCGGCGCGACGCGTTGCGCGCCGAATTGGACGCAGCGCTCGGCACGAGCGGTAACCCGAACCAGAACTTGTACGAGTGCACCGTCGCCGGCACGAGCGGTAGCGATGTCATCGTCGAGCTCGGCCCCCGCGTGCAAGGGATGATCCCGCTGGCGGAGTTCGAAGACAAACCCGAAGTCGGCAGCAGCCTGCGTGCCAGTCTGCGCGGGCGCGAGGACGGGTTGTGGATCTTCTCGATCAAGGAAGCGCGCGCGCTCGCTGCCTGGGACGAGATGGAGATCGGCTCGCTCGTGAAGGGCACGGTCGTCGGCCTCAACAAGGGCGGACTCGAGCTGCGCGTCGGTTCCTTGCGGGCCTTCCTGCCCGCGTCCCAGGTCGCCTTGCACCACGTCGAGGATCTCTCCAGCTACGGTGAACAGACCCTGGTGTGCGAGGTGCTGGAGATCGATCGCGACAAGAAGCGCATCGTCGTTTCGCGTCGCTCCGTGCTCGAAGCCGAGCGCGAGGAACACCGCGAGCAAGGCATGGGCCGCATCGAAGTCGGCGGCATCGTGCGCGGCAAGGTCTCGCGCCTCGAGACCTTCGGCGCGTTCGTCGACCTCGGACACGGCATCGAAGGCCTGCTGCACGTCTCGAACATGGCGCACCGCCGCGTCGAACTGCCGGAGGAGCTCGTCAAGAGCGGCGACGACCTCGAACTCATCGTCCTCAAAATCGAAGAGGGCGGACGCCGGATCGGCCTTGGCCTGAAGCAACTGCAGGAAGACCCCTGGGACTCCGTGCAGGGGCGCTTCGGCTCGGATGCGGTCGTGACGGGAACCGTTCGCCGGCTCACCGACTTCGGAGCCTTCGTCGAGCTCACACCGGGCGTCGACGGCCTGCTCCACATCTCGCAGATGGACGCGGGTCGCGTCCACAACGTGAAGGACGTCGTGAAGGTCGGGGATACCTTCCCGGTGCGCGTGCTGACCGTCGACGGATCCGCGCGACGGATCTCGCTGTCGCGACTGGATCCGCGCGGTGCCCTGCTCGGATCGGAGGAGGCGGCGGCCAGCGATGAGGTCGAGCGCGTGCTCGCCGACACCACGCCCGCGAAGCTCGGCACGAACCTCGGAGACCTGTTCAAGAAGGCGCTCCAGGAAAAGGGCGGCTCCTGAGACGGGCGCCCGTTGAAGGGCGCCCGGGCGCTCATCCGCTCTGGGCGTCGTCGAGTTTGGACTCGTGGGCCGCGATCATGGCCTGCAGGCGCTCGATGCGCCGCTCCAGGTGGACGAGCTCGTCCGGATTGCTCTCGGGCTGACCGGCGAGCTGCGTTCGCTCCTCTTCCAGGCCCTCGAGGCGCTCGCGCTGCTCCTGGAGCGAGGCGGCCAGATCGGCCTTGTCGAAGGCCACCGACTCGACCGAACCGCTCTGCTCCTCGTCCTCCTCGGCGACGCCGGTCACGAAGCGGACGTTCGGGGCATAGGCGCGGGTGTTCATGATCGTGGGCGACACGATCTCGATCCCGGCTTCGTGCAGGCGGTCGATCGCCTTGGCGCGCAGGCGCGAGCGAACGCTCAGGATCTGATTCACGTCTTTCAGGAGACCCGAGATGCGGTACGTGACGGAGTAGTCCCCCAGCGTGAGGACGCGCACGATCGGCTCCTCGAGGTGCGCGTCGAGCGCGGCCGCCTTGAGCGCCCGCTCGATTTCGGTGCGCGGCACGTCGTAGCCCAGCGACAGCCTGGCGGAGATGATCGTCCCCGAGGAACGCAGTACCGTCGTCGGATTCGAGACCAAGAAGAGATTCGGCAGAGTCGTGAGGTCACGGTCCTCCGTCTGGATCTCGGTGTGCAACACGCCGCGCTCCGTCACGCGGCCGAAGTACTCTCCGCACCGGATGAAGTCGCCGATCCGGAAGTTGCGGACGGCGCTCAGCATGAAGCCGGCCATGACGTTGCCGAGCAACGTGGTCGAAGCGAGCGCGATGGCCGCACTCAGGAGCAACCCGAAGAAGCCGAGCAGGCTGCGGCGATTCTCTCCGTCGAGCGGCAGCGCCAGGATCACCGCCACGATGCTGATCAGGGTCAGCCCGATCATCAGGACCTGGTTGCGGAAGCGATGGCCCTGGGCACCGGCTTCGTCGCGTCGTAGGATCGCCTGGACGCCGAACAGGATCAGCACGACCGCCGGCAGGGTGATCGCGAGCTGCAGCACGTCCCACGGCTTCAAGCCGGAGGTCGCATCCTCGACAAGGGAGACGAACACGGCTCAGAGCATAGGGAAACCCGAGGCGGCCCTCTGCCTTGTCACCGAGGGAATCGAGCTCGATCCCCGCTTTCCCCTGGCCACGGAGCCGGGGCTAGCAGCCTGATGGAAAAGTGCTTCGGATGCGAGGCATGGGACCGGGAGGCCCGGCGGGTGCGCGAGAACGCAGGCGAATCGGTCGATTCGGCGAGGCTCTCGTGTGCCGGCCGGGCTTTCCGGACGCGTGCAGCGCGCCGGATGACTTTTACATCAGGCTGCTAGGATGACCGACGCGAC
>JAJDEW010000182.1 GCA_029259595.1 Planctomycetota bacterium
CGCTGCGGCGTGCCTCGAGCTGCGCCAGGCGGGCGCGTTCGGTCCGGCGCGCGAGAGTCATGGCGTTCGTCAGCTGATTGCCCTCGCGCCAGTTCTCGGACAGCTCCGCGGCGAAGGGGTCGAAGAGTTCGAGGAAGCGTCGGGTCGCGGGGTCGTGGATCCAGGCCCAATCCACGGTGTACGCGCCTTCGTTGCCGTAGGCGGCGATGAAGCGTGCGCGCGGCCGCGCACGCGTCTGCGTGGCGGGGACGAACGGTTCGGCTTCTTCGCCGGGTCCGACGTAGGCGCCGACCCGGTGCTGCAGCACTCCGGCTTGCTCGAGGGCGCGGAACGGAGAGTCGTCGCGGAGCAGGTCGTGATAGTCGTGATCGAGGAGCGCAAGCTCGGCCAGGAATTCAACGTTGCCGGCGAACGCCTGCGCGTCGCGTCCGGAGTCGGCCAGGTGCGCCTCGTGCAGCCGGTACTTCGTGAAGGCGTCCAGGCGGGCAGCGAGCCAGTCGAGGTCCATGCGTCCGTAGGCGTCGAGCGTGTCTTCCCAGGCGTCGAGGACGGAAGCCGCCCACGTCGGCGCAGCGTGGTGCGCGGCGTAGCGCTTCGCCGCTTCCAGATAGAGCCGTTGGATCCGGAGCGCGCGAGGGTCGATGCGCGGGTCCTCGGCGCCGCGTGCGAGGACGTTGAAGACCTTGGCCGTGCGCACCCACGAGCGAAAGAGCGGCCGAGGAAGGTCACGAAGCTCGCGCTCCAGCGTGCTGTCCTCGAGGGCCGCGACGATGGCGAGGGCCGTGGCGCCGAATTGCAGCGCGAGGTTGTACTGGGAGCGGTGCGAGTCGCCCGAGATGAGGTGGTAGCGGAAGACCTCTGGCCGCGGCCCTGCGAGATGCTCTTCTCGAGCGGTGCTGTGCAAGGCCCGGCGATCGGTCGTTCCGCCGCCGGTGGCGAACTCCATGAACTCGGTTCGCACGCAGTGCACGTAGGCTCCGTCACGGCGGCGTGCGCCCGAACCGGCGAACAGACGCGTCGCCAGGAAGGGGAGGATCCGCGGTCCGAATTCGGCCGGGTGTTGCCGCACGAGATAGGACTCGTGGGCTCCCCACGTGTCGACGCCGCGCGAGAGGATTCCGTCGTGGTTCGTGTTCGCGAGCACGAGGCGCTTGCCGCGCAGAGCGAGGCGTCCCGCCGCTTGCCGGAGAAGTTCCTGCTGACGCTCGATGACGAGCGCCAGCAGGAAGGGCGAGTCGCATTCGCAGGAGGCGAACTCCAGGTGCATTCCCGCGTCGACGTACGTTCGTCCGTAGCCCGAGAAGATCCCGGCCGGTCCCGGCAGCGACGGCGCCAGCTCGCGTAGCTCGCGAACGAACTCCTGGAGAGCCACGCCGAGCATTCCGAGGTCAGCCGAGCCCTCGAGCACCGTCAGGTACTCCGTCTCGCTGCCCATCAAGAAGGTGTGCTCGGCGCTCACTTCGCTCTCCCTGGAAGGGGCTACTGGCCGGATTCGTTGTGACGGTTCTGCAGCTCCTCGAGCGCATTCACACCGTGGTGAATGCGCTCGCGAAAGCTGCGAGCGGCGGCGGCGAAACCGCGCGCCTGAGCCAGGGCCGGGCTGGCCTCCCCGGGTTCCGCGAGGGCGGTCGTCGAGGAGCTTTGGGCTTGGGGGGGGCGACGGAGGGTCCGTCGCAACGTGACGTCTTGCATGGTGAAGTCTCGTGGGAGGTGGATGAAATGCGAGGAAGAATGGAAACGCCTGCGGCGGCCGTCAGGTGCGGCTGTCGCCGGCGAGTTCACGGTGAACGTCGAGCAGCGGGTCGGTCTCGTCGGACTCCGCGTCTGGCGACGAACGCAGCCAGGCTTCGAGGTCCGCGACATCGTGGCAGCCGGCGAGCGGCCCTTCGGCGAGCGGACGCGTCAGGCTGCCAGGTCGCGGCAGGAGCACGCGGACCCGCGGGGCCCAGCGGTCGTCGGACCTGCGCAGTTCGACGTGCCCCCAATCGAGCTCGGTGATCGAGGCGCCGAAGCGTTGCACGAGGCGCCCGCGGGCAAAGCCGCGGCTGTCGGCGGGCCCGTCCACGAGGCAGGCCTCGACGTCGGCGCGCGTGACGAGCGGATCGATGACGCCGGCTTCCCAGAGCGCCCAGAAAGCGCCCCGCTCGGGGTTCGTGTTGCAGAAGTCGTGATCGGCCAGGCGCAGCTCGGGGTCGGAAAGCGCCAGCCCTTCGCTCGAGACGAGGTCGAGCAGGGTCAGTCCCTTCGCGGCCCAGTCGAGGTGGCGCGCACAGCGCTCGAGGTCACGTCCCGCGCAAGCTTCAGCGAGCTCGACCACGAGCGGCAGGAGCTCGCCCGCGCCCGGCGCCACCCGTTCCTCGATGAGGCCGGCGTGCACCATGTCGGAGAGCGTCTCCGTCAGTTCACGCACGTAGTCCGCGAGGGACAGGGCGCGGCCATCGACCATGCGCGCCGTTCCTTTCGACGTGCCGGACTCGAGGTCGAAGCCCAGGCTCCAGGCGTGCAGCGCCCGAACGGGCTCGTAGGCGTTCAGGTGGCAGAAGCCCTCTTCGGCCGCCGCGAGCACGCATTGCAGCATGGATCCGAGCAGCGCCGACGACAGGACGCCGTAGTCGAAGCCGATGAGGTGCAGGCGTTCCTGCCCGTCGGCGTGCGCTTCGCGGCGCGAATTCAAGAGCCCGCGCCGGAAGGCTTCCGTGGTGGACAGGGTCGCGATGCGCGTGACGTGGTGGGCGCGCGCGCTCAGGCCGTACGTCACGCTTCCGTCGCGCAGGGGCAGGAGATAGCCGGCTCCGAAGAAGGGGATCAAGGCCGCCATGGCCGTCGAAACGAAGCCGAGCACGGCCGGACGCCCGTGTTCGACGAAGAGCAGCTCCCACAGCGCCGACGAAACGGACACGTTGACGTGCGAGCCCCAGGCGACGCCCGGGTCGAGCGGATCGACGTTGCTGGTCGACAGCGCGTACTCCCGACCGTCGCCGGCACGCTCCTCGGCGCGCCGGCGGGCCGTCTCGGCGACGTACAGGGTGGCGAGCGATTGCGCGGCGAAGGTCCGCGGGTCCTTCGTCTCGGCCGTGCAGACCTCGACATGGGACATGTCGGAGTAGAAGCACTGGCCGTTGGGAGCCCAGCTCCGGAGCGTGTCCGTGGAGGAGGCGCCCCACGCACGTCGCTGCTCGAAGCCGGGTCGGCTCCAGGAGCGCGTACCGTGGGGTTCGAAGGCCGCGTCGATCTCGCGCAAGACCGCACACGTCACGTCCCACGGCGGGATCGGTCCGCCGCGCGCATCGAGGCCGGTGGAGGACAGCTCGCAGTCGCGTCCCAGGAACTTGTCGACGGTCTTCGCCATGGCTCGGGTCCTTCAGTTCCTGCAGATGTCGACGTAGCGGTGGACCAGGAGTTCCTCGAAGGGAACCAGCTCGACCCGCACCACGCGCTTCTCGAGGCGCAGCTGGTTCTGGAGCGTCGTGCGGTCGGCGTCGAGCTGGCGGGCGGCCTCACAGGCCGTTTCGAGCAGGCTCGTCGCGACGTCGTCGACCGTCACGGCCTCGACGCCTTCCTCGAACAACGTCCGCCTGGCTGCGCGCTTCTTGGCGCGTGACATCGTCTCCTTGTAGTGCACGCCCGCGAGCAGCTCGGCGAGCGTGACCTCGCGCACGGAGCCCGTCTCGCTGGTCGCCCGCAGGCAGACCGCCTCGAAGTAGGGCTCGAGCGCCGGCCGCAACACGGCCGCGCGCACTTCGTCGAGCGTGAGGTCGGTGCGCAGCTCGCCGTCGACCTGGAAAGGCAGGCCGTCCGCAGCCCGGCAGTAGGCGGCCAGGATCCCCTCGGCGACATCGATCGTCGCGTCCGGGACCTCGAGGTAGACGTCGCCGAAGCGACCGGCGCGGCGCAGGGCCGGATCGAGCAGGGCGGGACGGTTCGTGAGCCCCAGCCAAAGGACGTGCGCCGGCGGATCTTCCCTGCTCGCGTCGCGCGACTCGACCCCGTCCATCTCGGCCAGGAGCGACTGCACGACGTCGTTGTGCGCGCTGGACGTCGCGGCGGTGCGGGCGTCGTCGCTGCCCGCACGCCGTCCGAGCGATTCGACTTCGTCAAAGACGACCATCTGGATGAGCGGGCGGGTGCGCGGCCGCGCTTGACGACCGTAGATCGTGTCACACAGCTCGCGCACCTTCTTCGCGTCACCGCCATGCCACATCGACTTCAGCTCGTTCGGGCGCACCGAGTACAGGACGAAGTCGTAGCCGAAGTCGTCTCCGAGGTCGCTCAGGTAACGACCGAGCGCGCGGACGAGCGCCGTCTTGCCCATCCCGGCCTTGGTCGAATACAGGATGCCGCCCTTGAGGGGGGCGAGGTCGAAGCGCGTGCGGATCTCGGGGTGGACGAGGCGGAGCATGACGTCCTCGATCAGGGTCGCCGCGATGTCGTCGAGGCCGACGAGGTCGTCGAAGGTCGTCTCGAGCGTGTCGAGCGCGACTTCGTAGGGGCTGCTCTCGACGCCGCGTTCGACGCGCGCGATGCAGCGGGACGGATCGTCGCGTTGCAGGACCAGACCGTCGTCGACCCGCAGCTCCGCTTCGCGCAACGTGGACGGGAGGGACACGATCGTCTCGCCGTGCGAGCCCGAGGTCACGCGGACGAGCCCGAGCTCCTTGTCCTGCCAGCCACGAAACTCGGCGACCTCGCCGTGCGCGCGGGCGAAGAGCTCGGGGTCTCGGTGCACCCCCGTGACGACGAGCTCGGTGGCGTGAACGCAGGCGAACTCCCACGACTCCAGCGAACGCACGCTTTCGAGCGAGACGTCGGGATGCAGTCCCAGCTCGCGCAGCTGGCCCCCGTAGATGCAGCACACCCGCGGCCCTTCCGGCGCGTCCGTGCGTACGCCTTCGACGCGGCAGAGGACGCTGGGTGCGCCCAAGAGGCCTTCGAGCAGGTTCTCGAGTTGGCCCACGGCATCGCTCATGCGCTCGCCTTCGCGCTCGGCGGCGGCGGCCGCTCGGCGGGTACGCAGCACCTCGGCGGCCAGCGCGCTCGGTTCGCTGCGGCACGCTTCCAGGAGCTGCTGGGCCTCGGCCACGTCCTTTTTCGTGAGGCGCTCGCGCCGCAGGTCGCGTCCGGCGCGCTGGAAGAGCTGGGAAAGGTCGGAGAGATCGGAAGGTCCGGAGGAGTCGGGAGTGTCAGGCATCGGGGGGGGAGTCTTCGTTGCAGGAGTCGAGGTCGTGGACACGACGCCAGGGCAGCGGCAGGAGTCGGCCGCCGTTCCAGGCGTGAAGGCGAAGGTGGGGTCGGTCGTCGTCGTCAGCGGGCAGGCGACCGGCGATCGGCATCACCGCGGCCTTGCCGGGAAAGAGCGTCTCGAAGACGCGATAGTCGTCGAGGGAGACGTCCGTGCAGGCGGCGAGCGAGCAGTCGGCGGAACGGTTGCACGCGCCGCAGCCCCAACCATGGCTGTGGAAGGCAGTCAGGACGGACTCGCCGCGCCCGCGCAACGTCGCACGTCGGCTGGCTTCGAGCAGGGCCGCGTGGTCGAACGTGAAGCTGTTGAAGTGACCTTCGTGGCGGGCGTCGCAGAAGACCTCCGTCAGAACGGTCACGATGCGGGTGCGCGTCCCGGGCAAGGGCTCGTCCAGGGCCAGGAGCGTTCCGAGCATGGCCCCGCCGGTCTCCGTGAAGCCCGCGCGCACCGTCGCGTCGAGGATGTCGCGTTCGACGCGTGTGCGGATCAGGACCGGGCGTTCGGGATCGAGCCGGCCGGTTCCGAGCCGGCCGAGTCCCAGTTCGGCCAGGCGGCCCGCGCGGATCGGTGGCGCCGCCAGCGCTTCGAACGCGAGGCTGCGGCG
This sequence comes from Planctomycetota bacterium, assembly GCA_029259595.1. GTDB lineage: Bacteria > Planctomycetota > UBA1135 > UBA1135 > OFTM43. The sequence goes on from JAJDEW010000182.1 coordinate 5,844, forward strand.
GGGCACGGCCGCGACGAGGTGGGCGTAGGCCGTTTCGTTGCGCGGAATGCGTCCCGTTTCCTTCAAGTCGAGCACGAGGTCGGTCGCGCGTCGGGCGAAGGCGGAGGCCGGAAACGAGCGCTGGAAGCGCGCCGCACCGCTCGCGAGCCGTACGTCGAACGACACGATGCTCGGACGCTGGCCGAACGTGAGCTCGAAGCTGACGTCGAGCGCGCTCGGGTCGGGCGGCAGCCGGTCGGCCAGAACCCCAGCGACGAAGGTCTCCTCCACGCACACCGTCAGCTCGCGCTCGAGCGTCGCGCGTACCCATGGCGAGCGCGGCACGTCGCGCTCCGGCGAGAGCTCGAGGACCGGCAGCTCTTCCGCGTGCAGGATCGTGTTCATGATGCGAGGACCGGTTGGCAAGGGGGGTGCAGCGCGTGTGAGCGCCGGAGGCGGGAGCGGCAGTCTCCCGCCTCCGGCGTACATCAGCCGGCGGAGACTTCGGGCATGATGGTCCACGCCGTGTCCACGTCGGACAGCTCGCCCAGGCGGCTCTTGCCGTCGAGCAGGACGCCCCGGCTGAAGGCCCGCCAGCGCAAGCCTTCGCGCGGGATGTTCATGTGGGTCAGGTAATGGTCGACGGCCTGGTCGACGCGATGTTCGGCCGTGAGCTCCGCGTCGAGCGACGTGCTCCAGCGCTTCTGTTCGGACAAGTCGGAAAAGGCGATCGTGGAAAGCATCGTGAGTCCTCGTGTTGTCAGTCGTTGTGGTAGGAGAGCAACGCCGCCGCGTACTCTTCGGCGACGGCGTCCTGTTCGGTCAGGAGGCGAACCAGATCGCGCGAACCGTGGCACAGGACGGCGACCGCGCGCGCGGTGTCGAGCACGCGCTCGACGTTCCAATCCTTCGCTGCAAGGCAAGCTTCAGCGACGAGCCGCCGGTCGGCGTCGAGGGCCAGGCGCGCGAAGCGCACGTCGAGGTTGCGTCGCAGCGCGAAGTCGACGACCGCGTTGCGCACGGCGGGAGCGAGCTCGAGCAAGGAGCCGGCAGCGCGACCCTCGAAGGCGAGCGGCGTTCGTAGGCGCAGGGTCTTGTCCTTGTTCGCGAGCCGGATGCCCTCGGCCCGCACCGGCACCACCGTTCCCTGGATGCGCGGGCGGAGCTCGAAGCCGTTCGCCAGCACGACCGCTGCGTCGCCGAGCCGCTTCACCAACTCGGACAGGGCCTCGTTCAGGTCCGCGGGTTCGACCGCCTGGGGGATGCCGGCCAGGGCGGCCTCGAAGGCCCGAGCGACATGGGCCAGCCCGTCGGCGTCGACGTCGCGCGGGAGGTCGGCCACGAGCGAGGTCCGCCGAATGAACAGGCCAAAGCGCAGGTTGCCGGCGAAGCCCCACGAGCGCTCCAGGGCCTCGAGCGGGCTCCCGCAGGCTCCGTCGGCGGAGAGCCGCAGGCGTTCGTCCCCGTCGAAGCGCACGTCGATGGCGGCGCCCGTCGCGAGCGGCAGGCGCCCTCGGTTCGGTCCCGAACGGACGATGGGGGCGGGCGGCGACCAGCCGGTCGCGTGGATGAGGTGCTGGGAGCGTCTCACAGGGCCGTCTCGAAGAGGGGGGTAGCGGGCAAGAGGGCTTCGAGCGCCTCGGGGTGCTCGCGGAAGTAGCGCGCGGCCTCGCGGTCGGCCGGGTGGTCGAAGCCCAGGTTCGAATAGTTCGCGACGGCGTAGACGAGCAGGATCAGGGCCTTGAGCTCGAGCGCGCGCGGGACGTCGCCAAGGCACAGATAGCCGAACTGCCGGGCGTGGTTCGGGTGGAAGAAGCCGAGCTCGCGTTCGATCGTGACGAGCACCGCGGGCGCGAGCGCCTCTCCGCTCGGGAAGACGTCCGGGTTGTAGGCTAGCGAACCTGTCAGCGGCCCTTCGGCGAGCTCGACCGGATCGTTGTCGCCGAACTTGCGGTAGTACGGCAGGTCGAGCTTGAAGCGAAACGTGCGTGGCGGATCGTTGGAGCTCGGCTGCAGCTCGAGTCGACGCGTGGCCTTCAGCAGGGGCTGCGCGTTGGCCCACGAGTTCGCGAAGAACTCGCGGGCGAGGCGGCCGGCGGGGTGAGACGGATCGGGCATCGGCACGTGCGAGAACAGCGCGAGCTCCAGCCAGGAGTCGAAGTCGGGTTGCGGGTTCATGACGGCGAAGTCGAGGCGGGTCGGTCGAGGACGAGACAGGCGGGACGGGCTCCGTCGCGGCGCGCGATGAAGAGCGCGCCGGGACGGGTGAATCCGAGGGTGGCCAGGTCGAAGTCGAGGAGACCGAGCGTGCGCGCGAGCTGCACGTCGAGGCGCGGCACGAAGCCTTCGGGGCGCCAGAACCCCGACTCGCCGCAGCGCGGGCAGCGCGGCGCCTCGGACCAGCGCGTCCCGGTCGCCCGTCCGTTCCAGCCGCACGCGCAGGCGGCGAGCGTCGCGAGCGGCGTGAGGTGCGGTTCGAGCACCGCGGCGCCTCCGAGCCGCTCGCCGGCGGCGGCGAAGAGCTCGGCCAGGCTCGTTTCGTCGGGCAGGCGGTCGAGGAGCTCCAGCTCGAAGCGCACGTGCCCGCTGAGGCAATGCTCCGAGCGCGGCAGCCGGAAGCGCCGCAGCAGGGTCCGGCCGGGGTCGCCGACGGTCTCGGTGCCGAGGAGCTCTGCCGCGGAACCCGCCGCGAGCTTCATCACGGTCAGCGCGCCCAGCCCCGCGGCCATGGCGGCGAGGGCGCCGCTCGCGCGCGTCGGCGCGCGCTCGGGCGCGACGAGCGGCCGCTGCGGACAGGGCGTGCGCGCGGAGGAGGCGAGGTCGCGCGGCGTGAAGCTGCACAGGGCGCAGGCGTGCCCGCCGCCGCCGTGGGTGACGGTGACGCGGAAGAGCTCGCTCGCGCCGCTGCCGTCGAGGGCGACACGCACGCTCGGGAGCGCGAGGCCGGTCGAGATCTCCGCGAGGGCCGATTCGAGCTCGGGGTCGTCCGAGGCGTTCAAGAGGACGTCGGCGCCGACGAAGAAGCCGATCCCGAGCGCGCGCACGTCCGCGACGTGGGCCCTCGCGCTGGACGGGCGCCGCGCCTCGCAGGCCGCTGCGACGGAGCGCGCCTTGGGCTCCCCGGCGCGCACGAGTTGCGTGCCGAGGTTCTCCTCGCGGCCGTCGGCCGGATCGACGATCTCGACCCGGGCCCCGGCGAGGGCGAGCTCCTGGGCGAGCCGCGAGCCGAGGACGCCGGCGCCGATCAGGATCACCCGCGTGTCGAGGAAACGGGCGTGGTCGCTACCGGCGAAGGTCGCGGACTCCGCCAGGCGGGCGAAGCGCGTCTCAGCGGCCATGGCGGGCAAGCCTCGCGAGCGCGTCGAAGGCGCGTTCGTGGCGGGCGCCGTGAGTAGGCAGCACCTCGTCGCGTCGAGCGACGCGCGCGTCGAAGCCGCACCCGTGGCAGGGGAGCGTCTCCAGCCAGGCCTCGGCGATGTAGACCAGATCGCAGCCCGGACAGCGCACGATCGGGTCGCCGGGAGCGACGGGCGCCTTCGTCCGAGCGCAATAGACGGGGACGTCGATTCCCTCGGTCGTACGGCCCTCTTGGGGTTGGAAGGGCTGCACGCAGACGTCGTGGTCTTCGTGGGCCCAGACGGTCCACGGAGCCCGGGTCGCTCCCCGCCACCCGCGCAGATGATCGGCGTGTCGGACGGCGTGGAGGCCGGGCGCGAGCCGGACGCCGTTGCGCGCGAGGGTGATCGTGGCCAGGGCCGAATCCTTCGGGGGGTCGGGGGCCTGGGGCACGAGCACGACCGCGACGATCCGCGCCAAGGGGCGGATCGCGACGATGCGGATCTCGGGCGGGCCGGCGTTGGCCGCGACGGTGGGGAGATCCGCCTCGACGACGAGGAGCTCGTCGGGCGTCGCGCTCCCCGGAACGAGTGCCAGGGCTCGGGCGGTCGTCCGTTGCGCCTGGGCATCGAGGACGGTCAAGCGGGTGCGGGTCCGGGTCATGGTGTGGCTCCTCCCGTGGTGGTGCTCTGGCCTTGCCGGAGCAGACTCAGTCGCCACGGACAGTATTAGGTCAGGTCTTGACCTCGGGTCAAGAAGTGCCCAGTATCTGCTCCAGTTGGCGAATGAGGAGCCAAACTGCAGGAACGACAGTTCCAAACTACAGTTCAAGATGTCGAGTCGAACCGGAGTCGATCACGCGCCGCGCTTCGTCCTGCCCCGCGTTCCGCCGGGGACGCATTCGCAGACGCGGGCCGGCGCCCTTCGACTTTCCGCAGCCCCCTCCCTCACCCGCCGGCCGATGGGTCGCGCGGGCTCGTGAGGGAGGGAAGTCAGGAGCCGCCATGGCCAAGCAACGATCGAAGACCGTGTACTCGCTCACCCCCCAGCAGGAGGAGGAGCTCCTGTTTCCCGTGGTCGAGCGCTTCCTCGACGGTCAGAAGGCGGGTGAGATCATCGATGCGATCCAGGCTGCGTTCTCGCTGAAGCTCGGGCGCGAGCTCGTCTACAAGATCGTGCGTTCGGCGGTGAGAAAGAAGCTCCTGCACCTGTGCCCCCCGCTCGACAAGGGGCTCTCGCTCCGACTCACCGAGTGTTTCGGCAAGAGCGAGCACAAGGTGCACAGCGTGCACGTCGTGAACGACCGAGCTTCCACGAGCAAGGACAACGTGCCCGTGCGCACGGCTCACCTCGTGCTGGCGAAGATCCGCAAAATAGGCCAGCGGCGATCGGCCGTGCACCTCGGCCTCGGGATCGGGCATTCCACGCTGCTCTTCGCGCAGACCCTGGGAGCCCTGGTGCGCTCGGATCCCACACTTCCGAAGCTCCACCTCCATGCCCTGTCGCCGGCCTTCTCGACCATCGACCCGCTCGAGACGCCGATCGGTTTCTACTCCTATCTGGCGGAGACGTATCACGGCAGGACGCCGTTCGAGGGCCTGTTCGCCGAGCCGCTCGTGTCCGCCGGAGAAGACTACGAGCACATGCTCCGTCATCGCATCGTCCAGCGCGCCTTCGAGTGCAAAGGGGACATCGACATCATCGTGAGCTCGATGGCCTCTTCCGAGGACGAGCACGGCTACCTGAGGGCGTACCTGGACGGTTACGACACGTCGGGCTCCCTCGAGCGCCTGGAGGAGCGGGGTTGGCGCGGCGACGTGCAGCTCTTGCCCTACGGAGACGGCGGTGCGATCGAGCTCAGCGAAGGGACGAAGGCCGTGACCCTGTTCGATCTGCGCGAGCTCGTGCAGGTCGCGCGGCATGCCGATCGGGAGGTCTATCTCATGTCCGGGCCGTGCTCGAAGTGCGATGTCAGCAAGGACGAGGCGCTGCTCCCGCTGCTCCAGAATCCGAGCCTGCGGATCTGGTCGCACCTCATCGTGGGTCTCGAGACCGCGCAGACCTTGCTCGACAAAATCGCCCCCGCAAGTCCTTGAATCCAGCCCCCTTGGGGCCGCCCGCAGCGTTGCGGCGCCGGAGCCTGACCCAGGGCGCGCCGTGTTCGCTATCGTAGGGGCCTCGCACCGGCAGGATGATTCGCCCGACTGACTTGCCGCCGCTCTTCGTCACCTGGCTCGTCGCCGCTCCGCTTGCCTGGGGCGCCGCTGACGTGGTTCTCTTCCAGTCGACGTCGACGATCGGCGCTACCGGCTCCTCGGTCCGCTTCGTGGATGCGGGCGACCTGGACGGTGACGGAGACCTCGACGTCGTCTTCAGCGCGGATCCGCCCGAGACGCTCTTGACCTGGCACGAGAACACGGCCGGGGACGCTTCGACCTGGACGGTCCATACGATTCCGACCGTTGCGACGGAAACGTCGGAGGTCCAGGTGGCCGACCTCGACGGCGACGGGGACAACGACCTGGTCGTGGTCGAGGGCAGCCCCTTCCTTCCATCGGTGGTCTGGTACGAGAACACGGTCGGCGACGCCTCCGCGTGGACGAGCCACACCGTCGGATCGGGCTCGCTGGGCTTCGCGGCCGACTTCGACGGCGATCTCGATCTGGACCTCGCCGTGCTGGAGTCTTGCGCGGGGTCATCCTGCCTGTACTGGGAGGAGAACACGGCCGGGGACGGTTCGACCTGGACGCGGCGTCTGATTCGGAATTTCGGCCTGCGCACGCTCTTCGAGCCCGTGCCGGCCGACGTCGACGAGGATGGAGACGAGGACATCATCTACGCGACGACCAACGCGACGGTCGAGCGCGTTCTGGGCTGGCTCGAGAACGATGGCAGCGGCTTGTCCTGGACCGATCGGGTGATCGATTCGGGGCCGGACGACGCGGATCCCCTCGGCGTTCCATTCAGCACGAAGTGCTGGGACGATGTGGACGGCGACGGGGACTCCGACCTGTTGGCCACGGGCATCGGCGTGAAGGGACGGGTCTATCGCAACGACGGTGGAGGAACGCTGACGTTCGTCGCGAACTTCGGGACCTCGGACCGCGGCGAGGTCGCCGACGTCGACCGCGACGGCGATCTCGACATCGTGATCGACTTTCCCTCGTTCACGACCAAGCTCTTCTGGCTCGAAAATCAGGACGGGATCGGAACCAGCTGGGGGTCGCACGAGATCGCGCAGTACAACTCGACGAAGCGCTTTCAGGTCGCCGACCTGGACGGGGACGACCATCCGGACCTGCTCTTGAACTCGCTCGAGTGGCTCGAGAACCTGTCCGAAGCGGGCACGTCCATCACCGTGCCCGGCACGGGCGGCAATCCGGTCACCTTCGTCGAGGTCACGACGGCGGGCACCGGCTCGACCTGGCAGACCACGGTGGACATCGCGACGCCGGGCGCGCTGGCGAGCGTCGTCATCGTCGGCTTCGGCGGTTCGCTCTCTCCCGGGCTCCTGCTGGGGGGGATCTTCGGCGGGGAGCTCCTGTGCTTGCCGCCGTTCTACCGGCCCTTCGACGTGGCCTTCGGAACCCACACGATCGTGATCCCGGACGATCCGATTCTGTGCGGCTACACCTTCTGCGCCCAGGGGGCGACCTTCGTTCCCGGAAGCATGCAGTTCACGAACGCGCTCGAGGTGACGATCGGCAGCTATTGAGCGCGTGCGCCCGCGAGCGGATCAGAGTCCGCGCAGGCCGTGCACGAGGTCGGCTTCCCGCGGGGAGAGCTCTTCGATCCAGTCGGCGGCCAGATGGTCCAGCTCGACGCGGTCGTGCAGGTGGAGGACCGACGTGCGCCCACGGCGAGCTTCGGCGAACTCGCGCGGAGCGGGCGGCCGCACGCCGCGCGTGCGCGCTTCCGCCAGTTCGGTCTGAAGGCGCGCTGCATCGATGCGCTCGGGTAGCTCCGGCGTTCCGAACCAGAACGGCCGGCTCGCGAGGTCCCATTCGGGCGTACCGTCCGCGCGTGTTCCAACCGGCACGATGGCGACCACCCGACCGCTCGTTTCGCCGTGGTTGACGCGCTCGGCCGTTTGTGCCCCGGCGAAGAGCACGGGCTCGAACGTCTGTCGCGGCACGAGGAGGTCGGTGTCCGTCGCCAGCGCGACGAGGTAGCCGTAGCGCACCTCGGGCTGCTCGCTGCGCCACGCGTGCAGGTAGGGCTGGTCGATGCGGAAGGCCTGTGCCCGCAGCAGCCGAACGGTGCGCGCGCCAGGATCCGCCGGCACCGGTGGGCGCTCGGAAGCAGGCGCCTGGATCGAGCGCAAGGCGGCCAGGCTGCCGATGAGGACGACGGAGGCCGCGAGGGCCGATACGAGCTTCTTGGACGTCTTCATGGTTCAGCGCAGGTCGAATTGGATGTCGTCGAGGCCGAGCCGCCCGACGGCGCTGCCGTGGCTCGGGCCGAAGAGGAAGCGCACGGTGGCGATGTCGGTCAGATCGAGCCCGCTGCCCTCGTTGGCGAAGTCGCCCAGACGCATGCGGATCGTTTCGAACTCGTTGCCCCAGCCGAAGCCGGTGCCGCAGCCGCCGCGTTGATAGGGCTCTTCGATCCCTCCGCCGTAGGCCCCGATGCCGATGGTGCTCGAATGGCCCGAACCATCCTCCAGGCGGACCTCGAAGGTGAGGTCTTCGAGCGCGGCGACCGTGAAGGGGTGGCGCGTGGCCTGGGCCGCGCGGAAGGACAGGTACTCGTAGCGCGACAGGTCCCGCGAACCGGCGGGCACCTCTTGGGCGTAGTCGTAGTCACCCGCGCCGTCGAAGTCGAACACGATGCCGCGCCCGAAGTCGTGCGCTCGCCCCTGTGTCATCCCGTTCATCGGGTCGAGCGGGTTGTCGCTGAAACTCGAGTCGGCGCCGGAGTCGTCGAAGTCGTCCTCGAGCAGATTCTGGACCGTGTAGCTGACCGCGCCGCCCGAGCTCGCGACCGTGTCGCTGGTCTCGGTCTGGAAGTCGTCGAGCCGCAAGCTCCCGCCGTCCGGACCGGGCTGATAGAGCGAATCCACGACGATGCACGCATCATTCGGCGTTCCGAGGTGTCGGAAGCTCTCGTGCTGTCGCCACAGGTAGTCCTCGCCGGCCGGCTGACCGTCAACGACGAACGCGATCAAGGCCAAGAGCTGGCCTTTCATGAGCGCATGCGTGCTCGTCCGCCCGACCAGACACGGACCACTCGCAACCGAGCTGCCACCACCGTTGTGGAAGTCACCGTGGCCGACGCCGTGATACGAGGTCGAGAAGCGCGTACCCTCGGCGCGGTCGTAGAGGTGGAAGGTCTCGCAAAGCTCGCAGCTCGCGCACCCATTGACGTCCGCGTCGGCGCCACCCGTCCACAGGTGAAAGGTCTTGCCGTGCGGATTGCTGCTGTTCACCCCGTAGAAATCGGTCGGCGCGATGTTCGAGACGAGCGCGATGTCGTCCAGGTCGTAGCTCGCGAACGAGTCCGTGCCGTCGAACAGGCGGTCGACCGCGCGCGCGACGCCCTCGGCCCCACGGCTATGGCCGATCCAGGTGATGCGCTTCCCGTCGACGTGCCCCGCGAGTACGCCACCTTGAATCGTTCCCTGGTTCTCCAGCAAGTAAGCCGTGTTGGTCAACGTCGTCGTCGCGGCCGTATTCGGTCCTGGCATCGTGTTGTTCTGGTGGCTCATCACGATGTAGCCATACGAGGCCAGGTGCGTCCCGATATGGTCGTACCACTGGTAGTTGTGCCCGTTGCCATGGCTCACGACGACGAGCGGCAGCCGACCCAGCGAGGCAATGTCCGTCGGGTAAAACGTGTTCTGGCCGAGGAAGGAACCGCCTGAATACGTGACCTCGGTCACGTTCAGCGGCCCCGGCTGCGACAGATCGCGTACGACGTAAAAGCCCGCCTCACTCGTCCGGCCCCGGTGCCCTGCATGCCGAAACCCCGGACCATCGATCCAGTCGTCCGGATCGAGCACGCCGTTCGCATTGATGTCGATGACGATGTCGTAGCCGAGCGCGATGCGCGTGCCGCCGTCCGAAGAAAGCGTGCCCGGGTCCAGAAGGAAGCGATTCGACTGAATCCCCGAAGCAGCGAAACTCGTGCTCGTCGGCATGCCACGCACGTCGTCGAGGACCCCGGACACCTCCCACTCCAGCGCCGTCCGGTGCTCCACGACCCAGACGTCGACCGTCAGTCCCGCAAGCTCCGGAAAGCGCCCGGTGTCGAGCCCGAGCTCGACGGGATCTCCGTCGTTGAAGCTGCGAACATGCTCGAACCACGGATACGTCGACAGACTGTTGCCGGCGAGCTGGACCGACCGAGGCGCGTCGAGCGAAAGCGCCGGGGCAGACTGACCCTGTCCATGACCGCGCGTCGTCAGAGCCTGTCCGTGGTGGCTGGCGGGAAGGGCAACGAGAGAAAGGGCGAGAAGGGCGAGACGTGAGTCGCTGATGCGCATCGGACTTCGCGGGTGAATCGGAGCGGGAGAGAGGGAGGGAGGCCGCGACTTCCGTCGAACGTGCCGGAGACAAGGGTAACAGGGAGCGGCTTATCCCGGCCCCCCCTACCTCGAAGGAAGGTAGGCTCGCGGGGGGGCTTGCGCCTTCGCCTATGTCCGAAGACAAGTCGATCGACGCCTACCGAAAGAAGCGCGACTTCGCCCGTACGCCGGAGCCACAGCCCGGAAGCGGACCGAGCCGTGTTCCGGACAGGGGGCGGCGTCCCGTCTTCGTCGTCCACCGCCATGAAGCGCGACGTCTGCACTATGACCTGCGGCTCGAGATGGAGGGGGTCTTGCGCTCCTGGGCGGTGCCGAAGGGCTTTTCCTACGACATTCGTGACAAGCACCTTGCGGTTCGAACGGAGGACCATCCGCTGCGGTACGAGTCCTTTGAGGGGCTCATCCCGAAGGGGGAGTACGGGGCGGGCTCGCTGATGATTTGGGATCGGGGCACCTACGAGGTGGTGAAGGCGGTGGATGGTCCGAGTGCGGTCGCTTCGGGAGAGCTGAAGGTGGTCATGCGGGGGCGCAAGCTTCGTGGTGAGTGGCACCTCGTGAAGACGAATCAAGGTGAGAACACGTGGTTGCTCTTCAAAAGTCGTGATCGCTACGAGGGGTCGCCGCGCGACATGGCGATGGGGGTCGACCTTGCGCGCGCCGAAGAGTGTGAATTGCCCGCGCGGGTGCGGCAGCTGCGTGTTGCGGAGAGCGGGCGCGCGCCGTTTTCCGATCCACGTTGGCTCTTCGAGGCCGAGCTCGTCGGGCGCCGTGTGTTGGTGGAGAAGCGGGGGGACGACGTGCGCGTGCGCGGCTTGCGGCGGCGCTTGCCGGCGATCGAGGAGGCGCTCCGTGCGGTGCGGGCCGAGAACGTGCTGCTCGACGGCATCTTGGTCGTGCAGGACGAGGATGGGCGACCGTCGCACGAACTCCTCGAGCAGGCCTTGCGGCGCAAGGGCGACGAGGGGTTGCTCCTGTATGCCTTCGATCTGCTCTACGTGGAGGACTACGACCTGCGGCCCATGGGGTGCGTCGATCGCAAGGCCGCACTGCGGACGCTCTTGCCGGCATCGGAGCGTTTGCTCTTCGTCGATCACGTTCCCGGTAACGGTTCGAGTCTGGCGGAGGTTGCGCGCGCGGCCGGGATTCAGCACGTGATCGCGAAGCGCGTCGACGCTCCCTACGCCGAGAAGAAGGCTGGGGAACCGGCCTGGCTCCGTATCGATACGAGTTTGGCCGAATCCGGCGCGAAGGCGGACGCCGTCGACTCGGCGCGTCGTCGGCGCACGCGCGTCAAGCTCACGAACCCGGGCAAGGTCTTCTGGCCGGCAGAGGGCTATACGAAGGGCGACCTCGTCGCCTACTACGAGGCCGCGGCGGACCTGATCCTTCCGTACCTGCACGACCGTCCCGTTCACATGAATCGTCATCCCGACGGGATCGACGGCAAGTCCTTCTACCAACGGCAGGCGAAAGAGGACACGCCCGCGTGGGTCGAGACGGTGACGATCGACAGTGATTCCCATGGTGGGAAGATCGCGCAGCTCGTGTGCAACGACCGTGACACCCTGATTTGGCTCGCGAATGCCGGCAGCATCGATCTGCACCCTTGGCTGTCGCGTATCGACGCGCTCGACTCGCCGGATTGGGCGATTCTGGACCTCGATCCGAAGGACGCGCCGTTTGCGGACGTGATCCGGATCGCGCGGGAGATCGGCAAGCTGCTCTTCGGGATCGGCCTCGAGCCACTGCTGAAGACTTCAGGGAAGACGGGGCTGCATGTCTACGTGCCGCTGCGGCGAGGCTACTCCTATGACCAGGCGCGCATGTTTTGCGAAGGAGTTGCACGGCTCGTCGCGCGGGACATGAAGGAGATTGCCACGGTCGAGCGTCAGATCGGAAGCCGCGACGGCAAGGTCTACATCGACTACGGCCAGAACCGCCGCGGGCAAACGGTCGTCCCGCCCTATTCCGTGCGTCCCGTGCGGGGGGCGACCGTTTCGACCCCGCTGTCCTGGGACGAGCTCGACTCCGATCTGCTCCCTGCGCACTTCACGATTCAGACCGTGCCCCAGCGTTGGGCGCTTCTCGGGGACCTGTTCCACCCGGCACTCGCCAACCCCCAGGACCTCCTGCCCGCGATCGAGACCTTGCAGGGGCACCTGGGTGGCGCCTCCTGACGATTGTGCGAGGCCGAGGCCATGCGCTACGCTCGCCCGTTCTCCGGTCGAGAGGTGTCGAGCGTTCGATTGCCTGCGCATCCACCTTCGGCCTGTCCCTTCACGTTCCCGTTGCGGGGTCACCCCCGCGGAGAAGCTCTCATGGTCCGTTTCACGTTCGTCGCCGCACTCCTGTCGGCGATCGTTCCGCTTCACGCCCAGGACGCGGAGTACGCGTCCGATTTGGAGCCCCTGTTCACTGTCGAAGGGATCACGGAGTATCGCCTGGACAATGGTCTGCGCGTCCTCCTGTTTCCCGACCCGTCCAAGCAAAAGGTGACGGTCAACGTCACTTACATGGTGGGCTCGCGCCACGAGGGTCGCGGTGAGAAGGGTATGGCCCACCTGCTCGAGCACATGGTGTTCAAGGGCACCGACACGTTCGAGAACATCTGGGGTGCGTTGGAGGATCACGGCGCCAACTTCAACGGCACGACTTGGCTCGATCGGACGAACTACTTCGAGACGCTGCCGGCGACCGACGAGAACCTGGACTTCGCCCTGCGCATGGAGGCGGACCGCATGGTCAACAGCCGCATCGCGGCCGACGAGCTCGCCAAGGAATTCTCCGTGGTGCGAAACGAGTTCGAAATGGGGGAGAACAACCCCGTTGGTGTCCTGATGGATCGCCTCGTCTCGACGGCCTACCTGTGGCACAACTACGGTTTCTCGACGATCGGAAATCGCAGTGACATCGAACGCGTTCCTGTCGGCAACCTGCGGGCCTTCTACGAGAAGTACTACCAACCAGACAACGCGATGCTGGTCGTCGCGGGCAAGTTCGAGGAACAAGCCACGCTCGGCCTGATCGAGAAGTACTTCGGGACGATCCGGCGACCGGAGCGCCGGCTCGAGGACACTTACACCGAAGAGCCGACCCAAGACGGCGCGCGTTTCGTCTCTCTGAGCCGAGTGGCCAGCAATCAGGCCACGGGCGCGGTCTACCACATTCCCGCCGGTTCGCACCCGGACGCCGCGCCGTTGAACGTCCTGATGGACATGCTCACGAGCGAACCGTCGGGACGCGTCTACGAGGCGCTCGTCCCCGACCTGGCCTCGAACGTATTCAGCTTCACGTTTCCGACCAAGGAGCCAGGCATCGCGCTCGTCATGGCCATGTCGCGCGTGGACCAAGACGTCCAGAAGGCGCACGACACGTTGCTCGCGACGGTCGAAGGGCTGGCGGCCGAAGGGGTCACCGACGAGGAAGTCGAGCGCTCGAAGACGAAGCTCCTTAAGGGAATCCGTCTGGCGCTGAAGGATGCAGGCCGGATCGGGGTCGAACTGTCCGAGTGGCAGGCCCTGGGTGATTGGCGGTTGTTCTTCCTCCATCGGGACCAGGTCAAGGCGGTGACGGCCGCCGATGTGCGGCGTGTCGCGGGGCAGTACTTCATCGAGAGCAACCGGACCTCGGGCATCTTCCGGCCCACGAGCGAACCCGAGCGTGCCGAGATTCCGGCGGCGCCCGACGTTGCTGCGCTGGTCGAAGGTTACGAGGGTTCGGAAACGGTGGCCGCCGGTGAGGCCTTCGAACCGACGCCGGAGAACGTCGAGCGACGGACGAAGCGCCTGACCATCGGTGACGGCATTCAGGTCGCGATCTTGCCCAAGGAAACACGTGGCGACTCGGTCGTTGCGAGCTTCGCTTTCCACTTCGGAACCGAAGCGACACTGCAGGGAAAAGAGACGGCCTTCACGTTCATCCCCGAGCTCCTGATGCGCGGCACGAAGCGGCTCGACTACCAGGCTCTCGAGGACGAGATCGACCGCTTGCAGTCGCGGATCAACGTCTCGGGAGGTGCTGGTGTCGTGCGCGCCTCGATCGAATCGGACCGTGCGAACTTCGCCAACTCCATCCGACTCTTGGCCGAGATCCTGAAGTCTCCGGCCTTCCCGAAGGACGAGTTCGACGTCATCAAAGAGCAGCGGATGGCGGGAATCGAGACGAACCTGACCGATCCCCAGCCGCTCGTCTTCAACCTCCTGCAGCGGCTCCTGCATCCCTTCCCGCCGGAATCGATCCACTATGTCCCCACGCTCGAGGAAGAGCTGGTGCGTACGCGTGAGGTCGAGCTCGATCAGCTGAAGGAGCTCTATGGGAACTATTACGGGGCGGATCACGGCCAGATCAGCATCGTCGGAGACTTCGACGTCGATGAGACCTTGGCGCTGCTCGAAAGCGAACTCGAGGAATGGAAGTCGAAAGCCGAGTACCAGCGGATCACCGTGCCCTATGCCGCGATCCAGGGCACCGACGAGACGATCCTGACGCCCGACAAGTCGATGGCCGTCGTCGTGCGTGGTGCCGTGCTCCAGCTGAACGACTCGGATCCGGACTTCGCGACGCTCGATTTCGCGAACTACGTTCTGGGCGAGAGCGCGAAGTCGCGCCTCCTGAATCGCCTCCGTCACCAGGGCGGCATGTCCTACGGAGCAGGCTCCAGGCTGCAGGTCGATGCCAAGGACGAATCCGGCGGGCTCTTCGGCTATGCGATCTGCGCACCCGAAAACGCGGGCAAGGTTCAGGAAGCGATGCGTGAGGAGTTCCAGAAGTGGATCGAGAACGGGATCACGAAGGAGGAGCTCGTCGAGGGCAAGCAGGGCTACACCCAGGGCTTCGAAGGACAGATGGCGAACGATCGCTTCATCGCGCGTCAGCTCCTGGACGGTCTCGAGAATGACCGCACGTTCGAGTACCAGGCCGCGCTCTTGAAGAGGATCGAGTCCCTGACCCTCGAGGACGTTTCGAAGACCCTGGAGGCACGCCTCAGCGAAGCGGCCTTCGTCGACGTCAAGGGCGGCGACCTCGAGAAGAACTGAGGACCCGACCCGCTGCGGCACGAACGGCCCGATCGCGCGTGCGCGATCGGGCTGTTAGTGCCCTGGAGCTTGCGGAGGCGTCTCGGGAGCTTCGGCCGCGGGGTCGGTGCGACGGAGGCGTTCGCGTACGACGTTGGCCCACGTGCTGGAAGGATCCTGCTCGAGGTAAGAGCGCCAATGGTGGCGCGCGCGTTCGTAGTCACCCAGGTTCGCGAGCGTCTCGGCCAGGTTGAAGTGCGCGTCGGCGTAGTCGTCCTGGACGGCGAGCGCGCGCCGGTAGGCGGCGACCGCGTCCTCGTCCTCGTGCACCTCGGCCAGCATGTTGCCCAGGTTGTTCCAGGCTTCGACGTACTGTTCGTCGAGATCGGTCGCGCGGCGGTAGCAAATGGCCGCCTCGGCCGGCCGCTCGAGCGCATAGAAGGTGTTGCCGAGGTTGAAGTAGACCTCGGGCTGGCCTTCGCCATGGCCGATCGCCTGCTCGTAGGCGCGGATGGCCTCGTCGAAATTGCCTTCCTCTTCTGCACGGATGCCGCGCTGGAACCACGCGGCGCCCTCGCTGGCGTCCGTGGGTTCGACCGGCGTGTGCCCACGCGGCGGGTTCAGGTGCGCCAGCGCTGGCGGGGGGATCGTCGCAGCTTCTTGGAAGTCGAGGCGGAGCTGTCCGCTCGGTTCGGCCAACTTGCCGTCGTCGGTTCGAACCAGCACGCCGCCTTCGAGTTCGAGCGTCTCGAGCTGGGCCAACAGGCGATCGGCGCCGGGGAACCAGGTCTCGATCTGTTCGAGGCTGCGTCGCAAGCGCTGGGGACGTACGCCATTCTTCGAGAGCTCGCTCAGGATCCGGGCACTGGAGACCTGGCGGAAGTCGAAGAAGTGCAGGCGCCGGACCACCTGAACCGGGCGGATGAGATCGTGGCGCACCCAGGTCCGGATCTGGGCGGCCGGCACGTCCAGGATCCGGGAGAGCTGCGCGGTCGTGTACAGGCGCTGGAGGTCTTCCTGGCGCTCGCTCCAGCCCAGAAACCCCAGGAACTCCTCTTCCGGGACGATGCGGATCGCGGCGCCCTCCGCGTGCAGAGCGGTCGCGGCGCGCAAGCTCTTCGTCAGGCGACCGTCTTCGCCGAGCGGTGGTCCGCCTTGTCCGACGACCAGGAAGTCGGTGCCTTCGCCGGGAGTGCCGACGAACCGTCCGCCCGCGGAGGCGATGCGTTCCTGGGCTTCCTCCCGCGACATCGACGCGAGCCGCCCCGTAATGGCGACCTCGCGATCGCGGAGACCTCGCTCTTGATCGGTCGCGTTGCTCATCGAAGTTCGGCCGAGGCGCCGATCGGAAGAGCTTACGCAGCGGACGTCGCCGCGTACAACGGCGGGGCTGGAATCGCACGCGGAGCGTCCCGTCAGGTGAGCAACGCGACGAAGACCGGGGCGCGCAGGTTGCCGGAAGGCGTACGCTCGAGGTACCGGACCTGGCAGACGAGCTCCGGTTCGACCCAGATTCCCCCGGTGTCGCAAGCGACGACAGGGTGCGCTCGGTGCCGACGCCCCAGCTCGTCCGCCAGGCGCGCGCGTACGACCTCGGTCAGGCCACTGCCGACGCGCCCGACGCACCGCAGTCCCGTGCCGTCGATGTCCGCGCCGATGACGAGGCTGCGAACGGAACCGTCGTCGTCCACGAGGTAGCCCAAGATGGCGCAGAGGACCTCGCGGGCTTCCTTGATCTTGGTCCAGGCCTCGGTCCGTTGACCGGGCAAGTAGCGGCTGTTGAGGCGCTTCGCGACCATGCCCTCGAGCTCCTGGGACCGGATCGTCTCGAAGAGCGCCAGCCCGCCTCCGACGACGCCTTCGGAGACTTGGAAGCGCTCCTCGTCGAGCGTCGCGGCGACCTCGGTCAGGATGGCGCGGCGCGTGCTCAGGGGTTCGTCGAGCACCGGCGCGTGACCGCGATAGAGGACGTCGAAGACCATGTAGACGGCGGGCAGTGTCTGCATCAGCGACCGGATCCGCAGCTCACCGCGCGCCTGCTCACGGCGCAGCATGCCGTTGAAGTCGGGCTTGCCGTCGACCTGGATCACGACCTCGCCGTCGAGGACGACTCCCCCGGGCAAGCCGGCCAGAAAGGCGAGCTCGGGGTAGACGGGGACGAGGTCCTTCTGGTTGCGATTGCGCAGGCGGTAGGTGCCGCCTTCGACGAACGCGAGCGCGCGCGTGCCGTCCCACTTGACCTCGAACAGGTGCTCGTTCGAATCGAACGGAGCGCCCGGTTGCGCAAGCATCGGCTCGACGAAGCGGGGCAGCGCGGGCTCCATCCAGCAGGATCAGCCCGTCTTCTTCTTGCGCGTCGCCTTCTTCTTGGTCGCGGACTTGCCCGTCTTGACCGAAGGCGCCATCTTCTTCGAGTTGGCCTGGGCCTCGGCGACGCTCTTCTTGAGGGCGTCCATGAGGTTGATGATCTTCGGTTCCTCGGGATCCGGCGCTTGGACCACTTCCTGGCCCTCGACTTTGAGCTGGATCAGCTTCGTGAGCTTCTCGACGTACTCGTCCTTGTACTCGGCCAGGTCGAAGTCCTCGAGCATCGAGGCCTGGATCAGGGTGTGCGCGAGCTTCATCTCCTCTTTCGAGGGGTCCTGCTCGTCGACGTCATCTCGGAAGACGTCGATGCCCTTGATGCTCTTCGCATAGTTCAGGACGCTCATGGTGAGCAGGTTCTCGACCGGTCGCAGGACGACGAGCTGTTCACGGCCCGACATGACGACGCGCGCGACCGCGTGCACGCCCTTCTCGAGCATCCCTTGCTGGAGCAGGGCGTAGGGCCGCCCGCCCGCGACGCCATCGGGCATCAGGTAGTACGTCCGACCGGCTAGGTACATGGGGTCGATCGCGTCCTGGGCGATGAAGCCCGAGATGCTGACGGCGTGATCCGTCTTCGTCCGCAGCTTCGAGAGCTCGTCCGGATCGATCACGACGT
This sequence comes from Planctomycetota bacterium, assembly GCA_029259595.1. Taxonomy (GTDB): domain Bacteria; phylum Planctomycetota; class UBA1135; order UBA1135; genus OFTM43. Next base: position 23,683 of record JAJDEW010000182.1, read on the forward strand.
ACTGATCCTTCGTGTACTCGTAGCCGCTGAGGATCTCGTCGCTGGCCAGCTCGCCATGCTCCGGGCAGACCTTCTTGTACTTCACGCGCGAGTGGCAGTCGGCGTGGAGCTGGTTCAGACGGATGACCTCGCTCGTGTTGTTGGCGGTGAAGGCTTTCACCGGCACGGAGACGAGGCTGAGCTTCAGGAATCCCTTCCAGCTGGATCGGGGAGCCATGTTTCGGATTCTCGGGAGGTGAGACGTGGGTGGCGGTAGGGGGCAGCACGCCCGGATCGCATGGTACCAGGATCGACCGTTCCGGCCACCGGCCTGACGCGTCGGCCATTCGGCCTGTGATCACGCGCCGTAGCCCGCACCGATCTTCAGGAGGGCGGCGGGCGAACCTTCAAAAAAATGCCGGCGACTCACCCCTCGATGCCCGAGTTGCTCGAAGGAAGAGCCGCCGGCCCCTTGCCGAACCGTCGTCACCGACGGCCGTTCGGTCACTGCCTGAAGTAGCTCATTACGTATCGAGCTCCGGGTGCGGGGATCGATTGCACACCGGCCTGGAACGGGTTCGTGTCCATGCGCACCCCGGTGGCGAGATCGATCACGTCGATCGCGTTGTCCAAGAGGTCCGCGCGACGAACAGGAACGAAGATCACCTTCGGAACGTTCGTGGGAAGCACGCCTTGCAGGCCGACGTCGCGCACGAGGTTCTTGCCGTTCATCACGACGGGCACACCGGGACTGAAGGTCGTGTGGTAGTTCCCCAGGGCGCCGAGGTTGCTCAGGTCGTCGAAGGCGACGTCCTGGGGGAAACCGGTCAGCTGTGCGGAGCCCAGGGACAGGTCGATCTCCAGCGCGAAGCCCCGTTGCGGGGGCGGGTTCGCGTTCGCGAGCGGTAGCGTCCCGACAACCGTCGACGAGAGCGCCACGCGTGTCAGGGCTCCACCGGCTTCGAGCACGCTTCCATCGGGCGCCAACGGCCCACGGTGCGCGATCCAGACGCCGGATTCGAGTCGCGTCGGATCCGCCTGGATCGCTTGCGGCGCGAACAAGCGGAAGGGCGCGGTGGCGACGATGTCGTCGGCGCCCCAACCGTTCACGCCATCCGGTCCGCTTTCGAAGAGGTGCAGGCGTCCACTGCGATCGAGGATGTATCCGATGTAGACGTCACGCGCGAAGCCGAAGCGGTCCTGGCGTGGTGTGAGCGCGACGGCGAACGGACTCCGGAAGGCGGGGTTCGAGAGGGTCTTGCGAACCTCGAGGCTGAAGGCGGAGAGGATCGAGACCGTGTCGTCGCCCTCGTTGCAGACCAAGATGTCCTCACCGCCCGGTTCCCAGGCGATTCCACGCGGTCCCGAGCCGACGCCCGTGACCTTCACGATCGAGTGGAACGTGGCCGACCGCGGATCGATGTCGATGAACGTCACGACGTTCGCGTCGTGCTCGGAGACGGCGATGAAACGCAGGTCCGGATCCATCGCGAGCTCGACGGGGTCCGTGAGCTCGATGCGGGCGAGCACGGTCATCCGGTTGCTGTTCAGGACCAAAAGGTCGTCGTGCGTCCGATCGATCGCGTAGAGGAAGTGGCCGACCTGCTGGCGCATGGTGTACGGAGTGCACGAAACGATGCTGGCCTGCGGCAGGGAGGGCCCGACGAAGAATGCGTTCTGCTCGTTCGCGAAGAGGCCGGAGGGGGGGATGCCGAAGTCTGTCTGACCGAAGAACATGCCGGGCCCGAGCAGGTTCACGAATCCGAGCGCGGAGGTGTCGATCGAGGTCGGCTCCTGCCCCGCGATCTCGGGCTGTGCGCACAGCGGCGGGGACAAGAGCGGAGGGGGATTGGGATGGGGCGCCCAGGAGATGGGATTCCCGCCGCCGAGGACCGTTTGGAGCGGCGGCTGCGCCCCTGCCGGAACCAGCGCATGCGGCGGCGCGAACGCGGCCGAAAAGAGCTGGAGTCCCGACGAGGCGCAGACGTTTCCACCCCCGCCACCGCAACCGAAGGGGAGGCCGTTGTTGTAGACGACGTCGAGCGGCCACCCCAGCATGAGGTCGCCCAGCTGGAACGAGCTCGGTGCGCCGAACAGGACATCCGCGAGCACCTCGTTCCGGGCCAAGGTGAAAGCGCCGGACGAGCCGCCGTCCAGGCCGGTCGTGCCCAGGGCGAGCGGCGGCGTCAGCAGGCCGCCCTGCAGGCTCACATTCGGGTTGAAGGGATAGTGGCTCGTGCCCTCCGTTGCCGGGGAATAGGGAAACTCGACCGTGGGGTCGCCCGTTCCCGCACCGAAGCCGTTCAGGTCGATCACGGAGAGTCCTCCCCCTGGGCCGACTCGCCCGACATAGATGGTGTCGGGAGCGACCGGTGCGTTGACGAGCGGAGGGACGGCGAGCGTGCGATCCGCGTCGACCTGCCAGGCGAGGGGAAGGCTGAGGCAACATCCTGCGAGCACGAAGATCATGTGGTTTCCTTGACCGGGTAGCGCGGGTGGGAGCGGGTCACGGGCGGGGGGTGAGGTGCAAAGGCCGTTCCCCGAGGCTCGACAAACCGAGAACGCCTCCGAATCGGCCCGCGCAGCACGAGCAGCGGCCGCACACCGCGGTGTGCGCTCACGCACGGTTCGCTTCGGAACCGTCGAGCACCGGAGTTCGCACGCCGTTCCGAGTGCGCTCGATGACTCCAGGAGCCCATGAATACGTCATTCGGCCGAACGGCCGCTTCGGCCTCAGATCCCGAACTGAAGCTCGAGCCCGTCGGTCAGTCCGAACTTGATCGCCGAGTTGCCCGTGAAGTCCCACAGGATCGCCTGGGCCCAGAGCGAGTGACCGATCAGGGCAGGCTCGTTCGGGACCGTGAGCGAGGCGGTCGACGGATTGCCGGGGCCGGCCCAGGTCGAGCCGAAGAGGTAGGGCAAGGAGTAGGGACCGAAGCGCACGAGCAGTTCGCCCGCCGCGCCCGGACCGGACATTCCGAAGCCGGGCAATTGCACACCGCACGGAAAGCCCGATGCCGGCGCCTGCGACAGGACCAAAATGGGCAACGAGCCGGGCGACTGCGTACCCAGCGGATTGTCGATCTCGAACACGATCGTGTTCAAGACCTCGGGGAGTCCCTGGGCGATCTGAAGGCTGCCGAAGGGGTTCACGCCGCAGCCGTAGCGCACGATGGCGGCATGGGGCGGTGTGACCTGAATGTAGTCGGTGGCGAGCATCGTGTCGGTCTCGCCGAATCCCAGCACGGTCAAGCGCACGGAGTAGCTGCCCGGGTTCTGGAACGTGTGCACGGGGTTGCGCACCGTCGTCGTCGTGCCGTCCCCGAAGTCCCACTGCCAATTGGTGAGCAGACCCTGGGAGGTATCCGTGAATTGAACGGTATAGGGACGAGCACCGGTCGTTCCGGAAGCGACGAAGTCCGCGACCGCGGGGGGAGCCGTCAGGGAGACGTAGTCGGTGCGCTCGAGGACGTCGCTTCCCGACCCGTTCGTGATCGTCAGTCGCACCGTGAAGTCACCCGGCACGGCATAGCGGTGGAGCGGCGAGCGACGCGTCGAGGTGTTGCCATCCCCGAAGTCCCACTGCCAGGACGTGATCGTCCCTGCGGACAGGTCGAGGAAGCGCACGTCCATCGGGGCGTTTCCCGTTCGCGGTTCGGCCTTGAAGTCGGCTGACAGAGCGAGCCCCTGGGGGAGCGGCCGCGCGTCGGCCGCGATGCCGAGCGCCAGGAGCCAGGCGACCGCGAGCGCAACAGGCTTTCGGGATACGTTCATTCGAAGTGCCTCGAGCAACGGGAGAGAGGGTCAGGATCGGCGGCCACCGGGAATGCGGCATCGTGTCCGACCCCCTTCAGGAGACCCGATTCGGCGCGGGCCGGAAAGGTCCGAGGAGAGTTTTTCATGTCCTGGGCGGAGGTTGGGGGCGCGAACTCGAAGGCCCGCTTCGTTCTTGCGGTTCCGCCCTCTCCGTCTGTTTGACCCAGGATCGAGTCCTGAGGGCCGGTCCGGCCCCATCGACGGGTAGGAGCTCTGTGCGCGCCCGCCTGCGAGCAGGGGTGCTCAGGCGGTTGACGGCCACACAGAGCAATCGAGCGAGGCGTGGGTGCAGAGCCAGTCCGTGCGCGACGGCCACGTAGTAAGCGCGGTCCGGCGAGCGGAGGAGGGCCACATCGGAGAGCTCCTCGTCGTTTTGCTCGTCCAACATCTCCTCGAGGACCTCGACCGCCGCGCGCTCGCAATCCTTCGATCCACGGGTCGTGAGCCGTTGCGCGAAGCGGCGCGCGAAGCGTTCCGTCGACAGCGCGTAGGCCCGCGTTTCGAGCCAGGCGCGCGCCCAACTCTCGGCTTCGAGGAAGCCGTCCTTCTCGGACGGGCGAAGGCCGGACAGGTTGCGTTCTCGGTTGACGAGGAACGAGAACCGCTGGGGAGAGTCGTGACGGCTGTGGTCCATGGACTCGGTGCTTTCGGGGCCGCAGGAATGGAGGAGCCGGCGAAGGTCGTTGAGGGAAGGCTGGGGGGCCGACGTGTCAGGGACACGTCACCTCCGCCGGCGGGCGAGGAGACGGCTCGCACCCACCGATTCCCGCTCCAACTCGGGAAAACGTGACTCTTGCGAGGAGCCCGCCGAAGAAAGTCACCCCACTAGCAGCCTGATGGAAAAGTGCTTCGGATGCGATGCATGGGACCGGGAGGCCCGGCGGGTGCGCGAGAACGCAGGCGAATCGGCCGATTCGGCGAGGCTTTCGTGTGCCGGCCGGGCTTTCCGGACGCGTGTAGCGCGCCGGATGACCTTTTCATCAGGCTGCTAGCCTGGGGTTTCGCGGTTTTGGCCCAGCCAATATCGGCGTCCGGTCGTCATCGATGACGTCGGTGCCCAGGATTAAGAATCGTCCTGCTGGGAGGCAGGTCGTGGGAAAGTGACACGCTCGCCCCAGCGATGTCATCGGTGTGAAATCAAAACAACACCGAAGGGGGAGCGTGCCTGGTGATTCTATCCCGGCGTCGCTCCAGGTC
>JAJDEW010000183.1 GCA_029259595.1 Planctomycetota bacterium
CAGTCGGGCTCGCAGGCGTCGGGCAGGCCGTCGCCGTCGCAGTCACCGGGTTCGCATTCGTCCGGGAGGCCGTTGCCGTTGCAGTCGGTGCTGCGACCGCTCGCGATGTCGTCCGCGTCGACGATACCGTTCGCGTTGCAGTCCGAGAGGGTCGCCGTGCAGGTCGTGTCGCGGACGAGGAAGCCGTCGAGGCCCGCTTCCACGACCGAGTTGTTGGGGCTGTCGGTCACGCTGAAGCGCACGCGCACGGTGGAGCTGGGCGCGACGAAGTCCAGGACGCGGAAGGAGCTCGGACCCCAGCCGCTGAGCTGCAGCACGGTTTCGACGGGCGTCCAGGCTGCGCCGCCGTCGTTCGAGATCTCGATCTCGAACGGATCCCCGTCGAAGCTGTTGTTCACCATCCAGCGTGCATAGGACACGATCGGATCGTTCGATCCCGAAAGGTCCAAGAGGGGCGAGGTCAAGCGGGTCGGACCGCCGTCGACGTCCGAGTTGCCGGGGGTGTTGTCCGTCAGGTAGCAGGCTCCCGAGCCGTCGAAGTCGGCGATGGGGTCCCCGCGATCGCCGTTGCCGGCGGGCACGCCCCGGATCCAGGCTCCATCGGTCAAGGAGGTGTTCGCGACGGTCCAACCGAGGTCGGTTTCGAAGTCGTCGGCGAACAGAGTCGTCGTGGAACCCACGAGGGCTCGAAGGAGCGACGTCGGAGCCTCGGGGGGATTCGTCGTTGCGCCGCTCGCGGTTCCGCTCGCGCTCACCCAAAACTCTGCCAGGCCGCCGCAGACCGCGGGCGGAAGGTCGGTCGCATACAAATCGCCGCCGATCGCCGTCATCGGCAGGGTCAAGAAGGCCCCACCGTCGAAGCGCACGTGCAACGCAGGGCTCCCACCGACGAGGCTCTCGCCGACGCCGACGATCTGGGCCGTGAGCGGCGTCGGAGTCCCGGCGACGAGCTCGCTCGGAACGCCGGCAGGGAAGCCGATGCGGACGAACGGGCCGACGACGAGATCGTCGGAGGCCGCGATCGAGAAGGGCTGTGCCCCGCCGGGCAACTCGGTGCCCCGCACCGTGACGTGCCACGAGCCGGCGGTCGGAAGCTCGACCCGCACCTGCTCGAGGTTGTTGCGATGATCCTCACCCGTGCGGACGGCGGGAGCCCCCGGGTTCGCGGGATCGAGCGTCCACGGGTAATGCCGCCCCCCCAGCGGATCGATCACGACCAGATCGAGGTCGTTGACGAGGGCACCGGTCACGTTGGGCGCGCCCGGGACGTCGTCCCAGGCCAGCGAGAGGACCAACTCGGACGAGCCGGGCGCCACGTCCATGGTGTAGGAGAAGATCGCGCCCTGGTCCTCGAGCACATCCTCGCGGAAGCGCGCGGTCCGCATGAAGTCGATCGCGTTACGGATCCGCACCGAGCCGTAGCCGTATTCGAAGTCGGGGCCGATGTTGCCGCGATCGATCGCGGTCTGAACCAGGAGGACTTTGAGCGTCGAATTGCGCGGATCCGGGCTCGCGGGAAACTGCACGCGATAGTCCTCGAGCAGGAGCGCGCACAACCCGGTCACGGTCGGCGCGGCCATCGACGTTCCGCACAAGGTGTCGTAGGCCGTGTTGCTACCCGAACCCGTCGAGGTCACGCCGAAGTCGCCGTTGCTCTGACAACCCGGTGCGCTGATGTCCGGCTTCAGCCGGCCGTCGTCCGTCGGCCCGAAGCTGCTGAAGCTGGTCATGGAGTCGTTGTTCGAGTTCAGCGCTCCCACGGCGATGTGGTTCTTGGCCGTGGCCGGCGGTGCGACGCTGTAGAAGTCGCCGAAGCCTTCCACGTCGCAGATGCTGCCCTGGCGCTCGTTGCCATTGGCCCAGATCACGCGAAAGGGAGCCCCCAGAGCGCCTCGCACGACGGAATCGATGACGCTGGACATCACGCCGTAGTCGCCCTGAATCGTGCAGATGAAGCCGTTCGGCTCGACGTTCGTTCCGATCGAATTGTTCGCGATGTCGACCCCGAGCACGTTGATGGCCTGGTCGTAGTCGCTTTCGAAGTCTCCGGGGTTCGTGTAGAGAAAGACGCCCGAGCCGTCGAATTGGAAGCCGAAGGACTCGAGCGTCACGCCCGGAGCCATGCCGCGGTTGTTCGCCGTGACCGACCCGTCGCCGCCGATCGTTCCTGCGACGTGCGTGGAGTGGTTCGAGAGCCCCGAGGCGTCGCGCGCCGTCAGGCGGCCATTGAAGTCGGCGTGACTCGCACGGGCGAAGCCTCCGTCGTACACGAGCACCGAGATGCCACTGCCGTCCAGGTCGTAGGGCGCCGCTTGCACGACGTCGGCCTGCGTGAGGATGCGGTTGCCGTCGTTGATCGTGGTCGCGGGCTGGCGCGGATCGACGGGTTGCGCGGAGCTTCCGACCTCGCTGAAGCGAGGCAGGGGCGGTTCGACCCACTGCACGGCATCGAGCGCGACGAGGCTCGCGAGCGTGGAACGCGGGAGCTCGAGCACCAAGCCGTTGACCGACTCGAGTCGATCGACCACGCGCGCCCCGTTGGCCGCGACGAGCTGCGCACCCGTCTCGAGTTCGACGTCCTGATGGAGCAGGACATACACCGCCACGGTCGGATCGCTCCCGAAGGCGACGACCGCGTGTTCGGGCATGTTCCCATCGGCGAGCAGCGGGGCGAGCTTCCAGGCGGGTCGGATCGCTTCGGCGCCCCGCAAACCGGTCAGGGGAGCGCGGTCGGCGTCGAAGCGCGAGCGTGCGAGCGTCGCGAACCAGGCGTTCGTGCCCAGCCAGCTCTGCAACTCGAGCCCTTGCTCGGACAGGGCTGCACGCCGCTCGGCGTCGAGCGGGGCGTCGAATTGCACGACGACGTGGGTGCGTTCCGACGTCCGGGCCAGTCGTCGCAGGGCCTCGCGCGGACCGCCTGGGCTCAGGGCCAGGGGCGCGTCCCCCGCGCGCCAACGGATGCCCGTGGAGCCGTCCTGGGCCGGCGGGCGGGCGAGATGGCGCACAGCACCGGACGAAGACACGGCACGGCCACTCGAGGCGAGCAGGCTCAGAGCGACGAAGGAAGCGCTCCAGAACAACAGGGAAGGTAGGTAGCGCATGAGGATCGGGCCCGGATCGCGAGGAGCCCGTCAGAGCGGCGCGCGGCAGCGGGAGAGTGAGGGATGCGGGGGGACGAGAGCGGTCGTCGAAGGTCGGCCCAACGTAACGGGGGTAGCTTCGCTGTTGGGCGAGAGACGGGCGAATCCGGGCTTCGGCGCGGCTCGTACCACGCCGGGCAAGGCTTCCGGACGCCCGCAACGCGCCGGATCGAGTTTGGAAAAGAGAGCTGGCGCGGCCTCGACGACACACCGGACTCCCGAACCACCGCGAGACGACGGGACGAGGCCGGAAGCGTTTTCGCAACAGGAGAGCGCTCCAGGAAGAGGATTGGACTCCGAAGCCTGCCCCAGGAACGGCCGCCAGGCGCGCTTCCCCGAAGAGCTTTGCGGTGGGTTCTCGAATCCGCAGGGCCGCGAACACGTGCGGACCTGACAATCGGGAAAAGGCGTCCGGAATTCGCTCGCAGAGCGCTCAGGCCGTCGGCGCCACGCGCAATTCCACCCCGCGCGTGTCGGTTCCACCGCGCACGACGGTGAGCCCGAGCTCGCGGACGGCGGAGAGGGTCCGAGGCGGACACCAGGCGGTCTCCGAGCACGAACGCAGCTCGAGCTGGAGCACGAGCTCGATCAGGTCGGCGGGCAGGTCCACGTCGAAGGCGAAGTCCACGAGCGCCGGCGTCTTCGCGGCAGCGACCAGGAGACGGACCACGCGCGCGGCCTCGTTCGGTCCCTCGAAGGCGCGCGCGATCGGAACCGGTTCGGCCGCGAAGCCGAGCAGATGAAAGCCGCCGCCCGGGCTCGGGCCGAGCACGGCCGGCGCGTCCTCCAGCGCGACCAAGGCCCGCGCCCACGCCCGGGGCCCGGTGTGGGGCGTGTCGACACCGACGATCGCGAGCGGGCCCGACGGCGCGAGCGCTCGCGCGCGTGCGAAGGCTCGATCGACGCGCTCGCCGAAGGACGCCCCCTCTTGGGGGAAGACCGTGTCCGCCAGCTGCGTCTCGGCGAAGTCCGCCGTGCCCGTGTGGGCCAACAGCACCCGCGCTCCGGCCCCTCGCGCCGCCTCCAGGGAATCCCCCAGGAAGGCCTGATGCAAGCGCAGAGCGCCCGCGTCCCCGACCGCGGTCGCCAGGCGCGTCTTCACACGACCGAGCTCGGGAGCCCGCGCAAAAACGAGCAACGTGCCGTTCGTCATACGCGACGTCGTCCGCGGGCCTGCGTGCCCTCAGGAAGCCTGCGCACGATCCGGGTGACGATGCTCAGGCACGAAGCGCTGGCCCTGTACGGTCGTGGCACGCGTACGTCGCGACGGACTCGCCACGGCGACGCCGGCGCTCGACGCTTCCTTGCCGCCCGTTCCGTCTCCAAGGGGGCGCGCAGCACTCCGACCGTCAACGTCCGGTCCAGGCCGGCATCTTCGCGAGGTGCTCACGCGCCGCGGCTTCCGCTGCGGCCCGCTCCATCTTCTGCATCCCCATGAAGTAGCCGGTCACCGTCCCTTCGAAGACGTGCTCGTAAGGACGCAGCGTGCCCTTGTCGTCGGTGCAGTATTCGCAGTACATCTGACCGGGCTCCCCATCGGCGAGCGGCATCCCGCACGACTGGCACGACTCCATCGCGACCGGTGTGAAGAACACGAGTCGGTAACCGTCGGGATCGTCGACCAGCACCTCGCGGATGCCGTAGAACTGCGTGTTCGGCCCACGCACGGGCGTCACGCCGCGGCTCCGAATCTCGGCGTCGTAGGCGTCGACCTCGCCGACCTGGAGATAGACGCTGATCCCGACCCCCGCCGGGTGAGCGCGGAAAGCCTCGGCCAGCTGTCCGTAGATCGCGAGGCTCTCGGGATCGTGCGCACACATCTCCTCGACCTGGGTCGGATCCATGGCGCCGCCGAGCATGACGGATTGCCCGTCACGCACCATGTTGCACCACATGGGGGCGGAAGCGTCGGGCCAGCTCTCCTTCATCTCGAAGGCGAGCGCGTCGCGATAGAAGGCCACACTCTTCGCCATGTCCTTGCACGTCAACCCGACAGACATTCCGCTGCGATCTTTCGATGACATCGTCGTCTCCTCTGCTTTCAATCGTCGTGGGAAGCTCTCGCTCCCGGGGATTCTAGCAACCTGATGGAAGAGTGCTTCGGATGCGATGCATGGGACCGGGAGGTCCGGCAGGTGCGCGAGAACGCAGGTGAATCGGTCGATTCGGCGAGGCTCTCGTGTGCCGGCCGGGCTTTCCGGACGCGTGCAGCGCGCCGGATGACTGTTTCATCAGCCCGCATCCATTCTGAACGTCGCACGGGGCTCAGCGCGCCGGGGCGAGGTCCAACCGCACGCCTTCCGTGGTGCTGCGCACGAAGAGACTCCCGTCCGCGAAGGCCGGGGTCGACCAGCACTTGCCGTCGAGCACGCGCGCACGCGCCTGCTCTTCGTACTCGACCGGGTTCGCCTCGACCAGGACGACCTCGCCGGCGTCGCTCAGGGCCACGAGGGTGTTGCCGACCAGGATCACGTTCCCGGGACCGAAGCCGTCCTTCGACCAGGAGACGGTGCCGGTCGCGAGCTCCACGCACTCGAGCGGGCCGTCGCCGTATTCCTTGAAGCTGAACATGCCGTAGAGGAAGCCGTCCTTGCAAACCGGCGTGCTCCAGTGATTCATCAGACCGTTGCGTTCGTGCCAGAGGTTGGCGGCCGAGAAGCCGTCGCCGTCCTTGGAGATGACGAACGCGCCACCCCCCACGCCGTAGCCGGCCGAAACGTAGACGACGTCCTCGAAGACCACCGGCGACGCGGCGCTGGACACACGGAAGGGATAGTCGAAGCGCCAGAGCTCTTCACCCGTCTCGGGCACGACGCTGACGACCCCCGACTGCACGTAGAACAGGATCTGGCGGACGCCGTGGATCGTGGCGGCCACCGGTGTGGCGTGGGTCATGAGCTCGTCGCCGCTCTTCCAGGCCAGCTCGCCCGTCTTGCGGTCGAAGGCCAGGAGCGATTGTCCCTCTCCCCCGCCGGCGACGAAGACGTAGGCGCCCTCGATCAGCGGTGACGCCGCGTTCTGCCAGCGGATGTTGCGGCCGCCGTACTTCGCGACGAGGTCCACCATCCATTGAACCTTGCCCGCGACTTCGTCCAGACAGTAGAGGCCAAGACTCGAGTCGAGCACGTACACGCGGCCGTCCGCGTGGCTCGGCGTGCTACGCGGTCCGTCACCACCGGAGTTGTCGTCCGTGCCACGATCGCCGCCACCGTCGTAGGACACCGAATCCAGCTCGCGCGCCCAGAGCTCCTGGCCCGTCTTCGCGTCCAGCGCGACGCAAGTCTCTGCGCCGGCGCGCGTGACCAGACTGAAGGCGCGGCCGTTCGCCACGACGAACGAGCTGAAGCCTCCCTGGGTCGGCACGCGCCAGGCCGTCCCGGGCGCCTTGTCCGACCACGACGGGACGACGAGCTTTTGCGCCGAACGGCGGTTCCCCGCGGCTCCGTTGTACTGCGGCCAATCGTCGGAGGCCGAAGCCGCCAAGAGCGGCGCCACGAGGAGGAGCGCGGAGATCGAAAGGGGATTCGACATGGGAGTGGTCGTGGTCGAGGTTCGAGTCCGGAACCGGGCTTCAGGTGGGCACGGCGGCGAGCCGCCGGAGGGTCTTCTCGACGATCAGATCCCCCGCCGCCGCGCCGAAGGCGGCGTAGTGCGGCGTGGCGCGATGCGCCTCCAGGGCGGCCGCGTCGTCGTACTCTTCGACGAGCACGAACGTGTCCGGGTCGTCCTCCGAGCGGAAGACGCGAAAGTCCCTGCACCCGGGCTCGTCACGCACGGCCGCGCGCGCGTTCGCGAGGATGAGGGGTGTGAACTCGTCCCCCTGGCCGGAGCGGACCCGCACGACGACCTCGATCGCGAAATGACTCATGCGCAAACTGTAGACACCCCTGCCGGTCTGGCAATGCTCTGCAGCGCGGATCGTCGTCGCTGAGCGCGCCCGTACCGATCGGATACGCCCTTCATACGCTCACGGGCCGTGAGCTTCGGTTCGAGGCTGCGCGTCCGTCGTCCCGAGCCGGATTCAAGCGCGCGCGTTCAACGAGTCGCCCCTTTGGCCCGCAGGAGTCCGGCGAGCTTCGCTTCACCCTCTGCGAGGGCGAGGGCGAGCGGCGTTTCCCCGGTTCGACTCCACACGTAGCTCACGGGCTCCGGATCGGCCCCGTGCTCGAGTAGCCATTCCGCGAGCTCGGCGTCCCGACGCTTGACGCACCAGTGCAGGGCCGTTCCACCGCGGCTCTCCTGATCCACGGGCACGTCGTAGAGCGCGAGCCTCTCCGCCATCTCGACCGAGCCGCCACCCAGGACGGCGTACCACATCACCGGCATATCGTGGGCTCCGCGTTCATGGATCAAGCTCGGATCGCGCTCGAGCCAGAAGTCCACGCTGTCCATGTCGCCGAGTGACACGGCCGTCGGCAGCGAAAGCGGCGCGCCGTGATCGAGGTGGCAGCGGATGACGTCGCGCGCTCCGGTGTGGGCGCAGGCTTCGATCGCGAGCTCGTCGTCCCCGGAGATCGAGAAGACCAGGCGCGGGTCCTCCGCGAGCAGCTCACGCACGACCTTCAGGTTGAAGTGCGAATTCGAGGTCACCCGTCGCTGTTGCTCGAGCGGCACGCCGGACAGGTCGGCCCGCTCGACCGGCTCGCGCTGAGCGTTCAGCGCGAAGCGCGAGGAACGGTTGTCGCGCGCCAGACGAGCGGGTTCGGCCAGGAGCCGTGCGCCCGCTTCCCAGCCGAGCTCGGTCGCCAGGTCACGCGCGGTACGCCCCTGCTCGTCGCGCGCTTCCGCGTTCGCACCCTTGCGAATCGCGAGCCGCACGAGCGTCTCGTCACGACGCCGCACTGCACCGTGCAGCACCGAGTCGCCGCCGCGCTGCGGCGCGTTGACGTCGGAACCGTTCGCGCACAGGTCCGTCAGCGCGATGCGGGCCCAGACGGGACTCGCGCTCTCCAACGCGCCCCGCGCCGGCGTGAACCCGCTCCCCCCCGCCGGCACTCGATCGGGATCCGTTCCGTAGGAGCGCAAGCGCCAAAAGCCGAGGCTCCCGACCAGGGCCGCGCCGTAGAGCGGCGTTCCGCCGATCGGGTGCAGCTCGTCGAGCCGCTCCGGATGCGCGTCCGCGAGCGCCTCGAAGCGCTCCCAGTCCGACGCCAGAACCGCCTCGACGAGGTCCAGCTCGAGGCCCGTCGCACGCAGGGCCTCCGCCACCTCCTCGTGGCCGGCCAGGCTCGCGAGCACGAAGGCCGAGCGCCCGGCCGCGTCGGTCGTCCGGGCCAGCGAGGCATCGTCGTCCAGCATCCGGCGGACGCGCTCGTGGTCCCCGGCGACGACCGCCGCCAGGAAGGCCTCGCGGTCGGCACGGGTCGCGCGGCCCTTCCGAGGGCTCGAGGCGCGAGCGAAGGGAACGGAGGACAGGGCGGACAGCGTCAGAAACAGCCCGGCGGAAGACAGGGCTCGGCGTCGAGAAACGTGCATGATGGCACCTCCACGACGAGAGCGCGGAGGTCGCGCGTTCGGGGCCAAGATTGTCCGTTCCCCGGCTCGTTCCGATCCCGGAGACGCCGTCGGCGGAAAGCGCCCACGAATTTGGCCCCGAGCGACGACGCTCGACGCTCTCTGGAGGAGACTGATCCGACATGCCCCCGGACGCCGTTTGGACCCCGGACGTCTACCGCGAGCTGCGCCGGATGGCGGACGCCATGATGGCCGGCGAGCGGGACGGCCACACGCTCGAGCCGACTGCGCTCGCGCACGAGGTCTGGCTGCGTCTCCTGTCGAGCCGCAATGCCGAGGAGCTCGAGCACGGAGCCTTCCTGGGCGTCGCTGCCCAGGCGATGCGACGCATCCTGCTCGAGCACGCGCGCCGGCGCCAGGCGGCGAAGCGTGGCGGCGGCGCACGTCGTACGACGCTCGACGGCAAGGACCTCGCGGTCGAGTCCGCGGACTTCGCGCTCGACCTCGAAGCGGCCCTGGTCGCACTCAATGCGTTCGATCCCGAGCTGGTCCGCATCGTCGAGCTGCGCTTCTACGGCGGTGCTTCGACCGACGAGATCGCGACGACGCTCGCGACGTCGGCGCGCACGGTCAAACGCCGCTGGCGCTTCGCCCGCGCCTGGCTGCAACAGCACATGACGGAGGAGAGATGACCGACTCTTGGGAACTCGTCCAGACCCTGTTCGAGGAAGCGGCAGGCCTCGCACCTCGGGAGCGTGCACGCTTCCTGCAGGCGCGAGCCGGTGGCGACGCCGAACTGGTTCGCCGCGTGGAGGCGCTCGCGGAAGCCGACGCGCGGCCGCACGCGCAGCTCGACCGCAGCGCGACCGAGTTGCTGCACGAGCTCCGGAACGAACCGCCGGCCGACGCGTTGTGCGGCACGGTCTTCGGCTCCTATCGCGTCGACGCCTGGGTGTCTTCGGGCGGGATGGCGCACGTCTACCGCGCCACGCGTCGGACCGCGGGCACCGAACGCCGCGTGGCCTTGAAGGTCCTTCGACCGGGGCTCGACACCGAGGCCTTCCTCGAGCGCTTCCGGCGCGAGCGCCAGCTCCTGGCCTCGCTCGAGCACGAACACATCGTCACCTTTCTCGATGCGGGCGCCTTGCCCGACGGACGACCGTGGCTCGTGATGGAGTACGTCGAAGGAGAGTCGCTCGTGCGCTGGGGTCAAGACCAACCGCTGCGCCGCCGACTCGAGCTCTTCCTCCAGGTCGCCGCGGCGGTGCAATACGCTCACCAGAAGCTCGTCGTCCACCGCGACCTGAAGCCTTCGAACGTGCTCGTCACCGACCAGGGCGTGCCCAAGCTGCTCGACTTCGGCGTCGCGACCGCGCTCGAATCCGAGGAGCCGAACGGCGCCCGGACACCCCTGACGCCGGCCTACGCGAGTCCCGAGCAGCTGCGCGGCGAAGCGGTCACCACGGCGAGCGACGTCTGGTCCCTGGGCGTGCTGCTGCACGAGCTCGCGACGGGCGCCTTGCCAGGGGACGGGACGACGCTCAGCGGCGACCTCGATGCGATCGTGCGACGCGCGCTGGCGCAGGACCCGGCCCGTCGCTACCGCTCGGCCGATCTCCTGTCCGACGATGTTCGTCGCCACCTCGCCGGTGAACCCGTTTCGGCGCGGCCCGACGCCTGGACGTACCGCGCGACGCTCTTCGCACGCCGCCATCGCTTCGCGCTCGGCTTCGCCGCCGCGATCGTCCTCGCGACCATCGCAGGCTGGATCGGCTCCGACCTCGACCGTCGTCGAGCGGAGGCCGAGGCTTCGATCGGCTGGGGCGCCCACGCCCAGGCCAAGGTCGCAGCGCGCGTCTTCGAACGCTGGATCGCCGCGGTCACGGCCTCCGATGCCGCCCTGGCCTCCGACGCCGCGGCTCACATGGAGTCCGCCTTGGACGACGACCTGGCCGACTGGCCCGAGGCCGAGACGATGGTGCGGATCGCGCTCGCGGAGCTCTACCTGGAGCGTGGCGAGCGAGAGCGCGCGCGCGAGCATGCCGAGCGCGCTTCGCGGCTCGCAGCGACGGTGCGCGGCGTCGGTCGCGTGGAACGCGAGCGCGCGACCGCGCTCCTGCAGCGAGCGACGGCGGAGTGACGCCTCGTTGCCTGCTGCAGTGCGCCAGCGTGTCGTACGACGGCAAGCAGCGACCGACAGTCGGGCGGCCCTGACTTGCAACAAGCTCCCGGATGCAATAACGTGGCAAGCATCGACCCCTCCTCCCAACCCGCCGACGACCCGCAGCGCCCTTCCGGGACCGACGCGCAACCCGACCCTGCGACACGGCTGCGAGCGGCGGGGCTCGTCTTCACGATCCAACGTCGCTCGATCTGGGAGGCCTTGGCGCACCGCAAGGATCACCCCACGGCCGACGACCTGTTCGCCGGTCTGGGCGGGGCCGGTTCGGGACTCTCGCGCACGACGGTCTACCGCACGCTCGAGACCTTCGTCCGCGCAGGACTCGCGCAACGCATCGGACACCTCGGGACGTCGGTGCGCTTCGACGCGCGAACGAGCCACCACCACCACGGGGTCTGCGAAGGCTGCGGACTCGTGCGCGACGTCGAGGAATCCGACCTCGAAGCGCGGACCCCCGCCCTGTGCTCCGACGCCCTGCCTGGCTTCGAAGTGCACGGACTCTCCATGCTGATCCGCGGCCTCTGCCCGAGCTGCCAGGTCGCCGCCCGCAACTGAGAGCCACCTCGCCGGCGCACCGCGGCTGCCGGTTCCTTTCGCCTGTTCGCTCCCTCGGTCGTCACCCTGGTCCTGACCTGGGACACCGACGTGAACGAGATCATCGCCTACGCGTCGCGCGCGTTCGCGCTGTATTACATGCTCCAGTGCCTCGTCGCCGCTGTGGTCGCGCGCGAGCTCGAGAACCGACGAAGGCAGACCATGGTCTTCGGACTGCTCGCGCTCGGGTGTTTCGCTGTCTTCGCCTTCGGCCTGCCCGCCGAGTGAAGGCTCGTGCGGAGCCCGGCGACGTCAGCGGCGCATCAGGCCGAGGTGCTCGTCGAATTCGCGCTCGACCCGCTCGGGATCGGACGCGTTGTAGCGAACGAGGTTTTTCAGGAGCTCGAAGGAGTCCACGTCGATGCTCGTGAACTCCACGGCGAGTTGCCCGCGCTTGCAGCGGATGACCTCGGCCATGGCCTGGATCACGTTGTCGGAGTCGAGGACGATCTCCACCGTGCTCGAAGCGTTCTCGGGGAAGTCTTCTTCGACTCCGATCAAGATCCCCTTGGCACTGACGTTGATGCCAATGCCCTCGACCATGATCGGTCCGCTTCGAACGCGGACCGGAAAGGGAAGACGGACTCGGGAGAAGCCCCTGCGATTGTCATGGTCGGTCATGGAGCGCCTGCTTGGTGCTCTATCGACCGCTGCCTGTCTCCGACTTCAAGCCGGATCCGGTCAGGCGAAGGCCGAGCGGGCCTCCGCGACGCCCGTCTCGATACGCTCGCGAATCCCACCCACGGCAGCGGGATCGAGCCCGAGGTGGGCGAGGGCCGCCGCGTCGAGCTCGTGCTCGTCCAGGTCCGCGGAGAGCCCGTGGTCGCTTCCTCCGGTCCAGGCGTCGGCCAAGTGGACGACGGCTGCCAGATCCCGATCGTCCTCGGGGGCGTCCAGCGGCGCGTGGTGCCAGGCGGTCGCAGCCGAGAGCCGCTTCGGAAAGCCCCACGACTCGCACAGCGCGGCACCGAAGAGCTGGTGGTTCGAGCCGAGCACGGCGTTCTCGAGCTCGTGCGCTTGCGTGGTGCCGAGTCCCCCGCCGAGTGTCGCCAGCTGCCCAAGCAGGTCACTGAAGCGCGAGCGGCGATCCTGGACGACGACGACCAGGCCGAGATCATGGATGAGGCCGGCGGCGAAGGCCTCTTCCGGATCCGCACGACGGGCCTCGACGGCCACTTGGCGGGCAGCGGCGGCCGTCGCGATCGAGTGGTCCCACAAGCGTCCCAGCGAAAAGCTCGGATGCACCGATTCGCGGTGCAGCATCGGGCCCAGGCTCGAGGCCAGTGCGATATTGCGCAGCTTGATGCACCCCAAGAGGTTGGACGCGTGGGAGATGCTCGAGACCTGGGACCGGAGTCCGTAGAAGGCCGAGTTGGCGACCTTCAAGAGCTGCGAGCCGAGCACGGGGTCGTTGGAAAATTCTTTCGCCAGGTCGTCGGGCAGACAGTCCGGATCCTGAGCGCGCTGAATGACGTTTCCGGCGGTCTGGGGGAGCCGGGCGAGGTGGCGAACCTGGCCTACGGCCTGAACGGCTTCGTTGTATGCGTCGTCGTGTTGCATCGGATCCCCTGGGTCGGGAAGCACGCGGGGAGTGGCCTGTCGTTGCTGTGATCCGCATCGGCCCGATGCCCTGTCCTGCGTGAGGGAATTCCTCGGACACGGCTTCACGGGCCTTGCTGTACCCGTCGATAACCCCCCCGCCTCGCAGTGTCCCCTTGGCTCCCCCCCGCCCTCCGCTTTCCATGGTCGAATCGGATCTTGCCCCTGAACGCCCGCCTTCCAAGCCGCTGGCAAGCCTGGCTGGAATCGGAGCCGTCGCTACCGTCATGGCGCTCGTAACAGGTGCCCTCTCCTGGACGACCTGGCAGGCTTCCATTCGCGCGCTGGAAAACAAGTCCCAGTGGCAAGCCAACGAACTCGCCAGCCTGGTTCGAGGGCGCCTGCATGCGATCGAAGGGGCGCTCCGCGTCGCCGTCACCCTGTTCGACGCCAGCGAGAAAGTCGAGGCGGACGAATGGAAGACCCTCGTACAGTCCGCTCAGAGCGACCGCATTCTGCCCTACGTCTCGACCTGGGCCTTCGTCAAGCGCATCCCTTCCGACGGAGCCCACGCCCTGGTCGAAGAGCTGGATAGCGAAGGCCGCTCGCTCGCGACGCGCCCGGGTATCGAGGATGACTCTGTACTGGCTGTCGTCCAGTACGCCGAACCAGCCGAACAGCGCGGGCCAATGCTCGAGCACGCCTTCACCCCGGCCTCGTCGACGACCAGCATCCTGCTTCGTTCGGCCGAGCGCGGCACGCTCGAAATGGGAGAGGCGCACAGCCTCGAGCACCTTGGCAGCGAGCAAGGGCTGGAGCTCGTGAGCCCGGTCTACCGCAAGGACTTCGAACCGGGCTCCGACGCCGAGAACCTCGAGGCTGTCGACGGCTGGGTCCTGCTCGCCATCTCGGCCGAAAGAATCTGGCGTGAATCGATCCTCGACGCCCCGGACGACCACTCCTTCGCGCTTGCGGTCCTGACCGATGGCGACGAGCGCACGGTCGTCTCGGCGCTCCGCTCCGATGAACACGAGGCCGACGCCTCCCACGCCGTGTCGCGCTTCAAGGTCGCTGGGAGGGAATGGTCCATCGAGGCCTACCCGCTCTCGAGCGCCCGGGCTGACGCGCGCCGCCCCGCCCTGTTCGTCCTGTTCGGAGGCCTGATCTTCGGTGCCCTCGTCACGGCGCTGGTCCGCAGCGTGACTCAGACGAGGAACCGGGCGCTCTGGCTCGCCCGGTCCATGAACAAGCAGCTCCTGGAAAGCGAACAGCGCTACTCGCTCGCCGTCAGTGGATCGAACGACGCGCTGTGGGACTGGGACCTCGTCGCGAACAGCGTGTACTACGCGGACCGCTGGAAGGAGCTGCTGGGCGTCCATGAGGAGGTCCTGACCGACTCGCCCGACGAGTGGTTCAAGCGCATCGCGCCTGCTGACCTCGGACCGTTCAAGACTCATCTCGACCAGCACATCGAGGGCGAGACGGAGCGCATGGATCTCCAGATGGAGATGATGCACAGCGACGGCGTCTATCGCTCGATGCTCTGCCGAGCCGTGGCTGTACGCAACGCCGAAGGGCTCGCAGTGCGCATCGCCGGCTCGCTGGCCGACATCACCGAACTGAAGCAAGCCCAGGACGAGCTGCGCTCGCTGGCCATGCACGACCGCCTGACCGGCTTGCCCAACCGCGCGGTGTTCGCCGATCGTCTGCGCGGCGCGATCGCGCGCTGGAAGCGCCAAACGGACCGGAACTTCGCGGTCCTGTTCTTCGACTTCGACCGCTTCAAGCTGGTGAACGACAGCTTGGGTCACGACGTCGGCGACGCCCTTTTGGTCAGCATCGCGGAGCGCTTTCGAGAGTCCTTGCGAGAGCAGGACACGGCCGCGCGCTTCGGAGGCGACGAGTTCGCCGTCCTCCTCGATGGCATCCGCGATCGCGCAGAGGCGGAAATGATCAGCGAACGGCTCTTGAACGTCTTTGCGGTGGCGCACCAGCTCGATGGACACGAAGTCGTATCGACGGCCAGCATCGGACTCGTTCCCAGCGATCTGGGTGACGTCGATGCCGACGAAATGATGCGCAACGCGGACGTCGCCATGTACCGGGCCAAGGCGCTGGGGAAAGCCCAGTACTGCGTCTTCGACGAGACCATGCTCTCGGCCGCCGCAGGGCGACTTCGCCTGGAGGTCGACCTGCGACGCGCCCTGAGCGACCAGCAGTTCAAGCTCGAGTACCAGCCCATCATCCACTTGCAGACCGGCGAGATCCAGGGCTTCGAAGCGCTCGTCCGCTGGGAACACCCCTCGCAGGGCCGCATCTCTCCCGATCGCTTCCTGAGCGTTGCCGAGGAAACCGGAGACATCATTCCGCTCGGCAACTGGATCCTGCGGGAGGCTTGTCAGCAGGCGGCGGTCTGGAAGCAGGAGTCCGCCAACGACGAGCTCTTCGTCACGGTCAACCTCTCACGTCGCCAGCTCGTCCATCCCTCCCTGCATGTCATGCTGCAAGAGGCCGTGGAGCTCGCCGGAATCTCACCCTCGAACATCAAGCTCGAGGTCACCGAGACCGTCGTCATGGACGAGCGCACGGACATGCTCCCGATGCTTCGGAGCCTCAAGGACATGGGCTTTCCGCTCGCCATGGACGACTTCGGAACGGGGCATTCCTCGCTCAGCTGCCTTCACAGGTTCCCGATCGACGTCCTGAAGATCGACCGCTCGTTCACAGCCAACATGGAACACCGCCAGGAGTTCACGGCCGTCATGCACGCGATCGTGACGCTCGCCCACCATCTGCGGTTCTCGGTCGTCGTCGAAGGTGTCGAGACGGAGGCGCAGCTGGCCCAGCTGCAGCTCATGGACTGCGAGTACGCCCAGGGCTACCTGTTCTCGAAGCCTCTGGCTTCCGAGGCCGCGACCGCAGCGCTGCGCCAAGGCCTGAATCAGAACGCGGCTTGAGGCCGCAGCCTCACCCGGCTCTGCGATAGCAAGTCGTGCTGTCGTACGAACACGGGCTGAAGCCGTCACAAAGGCCGAGCGTCGACTCGGCCGTTCCGAGGAAGAGGGTTCCGTCGGGCTTCAGGATGCGATGGACGTTCTGGAGAATCTTCGCCTTGACCCGCGGCTCGAAGTAGATGAGCACGTTGCGAAGGAAGATGACGTCTTTGGGTGGCATCACCGGGAACGGCGCCGCCAGGTTCATCTGCTTGTACTCCAGGAGGCGCATGACGTCGTCGATGACTCGCCAGCGGGTGCCTTCCTTCCTGAAGTACTTGGCTTGGAGCTTGGCGGGCAGGCCGCGCGCCACCTCGAGCTGGCTGTAGAGGCCACTCTGACACCGCGCGACCATCTCCTTGCTGATGTCGGTCGAGACGATCCGGATCCTCCAGTCCGCCAGTTCGGGGAAGTGCTCCCGAATCATGATGCCGAGGCTGACGGGCTCCTGTCCGCTCGAGCTCGCACCGCACCAGATGTCGAGCGCGCGCACGGACTTGCGAGCTTCGATCAGCTCCGGAAGAACCGACTCGCGCATCGTGTCGAACGGATGGATGTCCCGGAAGAACGACGTTTCGTTGGTGGTCAGGGCCTCGACGATCTTGCCCGAGAGCACTCTACGGCGTGTCTTCAGCGCGTTGACGAGAGCCTCGATCGAAGGGAAGCCCTCCTGCTTGCAGAGCGGCCCGAGCCGCGCCTCCACCAGGTACTCCTTTCCCTCGCGAAGGACGATGGCGGACTCCTGCTGCACCAGGCGGCGGATGACTTCGAAGCTGCTGCGTTCCATGGTGATTGCTCGAGCTCAGCTCACCGTCAGCCCGTGCTGAACGAGGTCGGCGATCAACTCTTCGGCCTCCAAGGGCAAGGAGAGACTCCCGCGGTGGGCTTGGTCAACCACTTCATGATGGGCATGGAGAGGAGTCGCCTCCCGACGTGAGGATCACAGGCAGGTCGGACATTCCTTCCGGATCCTTTCGAACGCCGGGAGCCCTTCCTTGACGGGTACTTGCGAATCGAGGATCAGGAGCTCGCACGCTTCGCGCTCCACGGGCGCCAGCGGCCCGGGAGCCCAGCCCCTCTGCCACGGCGTCCAGCCGACTCGAAGGCCTGGCGGCCGTGATGAAGCCCGTGAGCATGGGGCGTCCCGGCCCCGGGAACCGCGCTTTGCTGGTCCCCTGGTCCGACCCGAGTCCTTGTCCTGACCCTGTCGGACGACGCCCGGCCTCCCGCCCGAGAGGCCGGCCGGCCTGCCCCGCGACGCCCGGCGAGGGTCGCTTCCTCACGGCACCGGATCGATTCCCCAAGGCGCCTCGCCTGGTGCTTGTTCCGGGTCCGCCAACAGGCACGATGACGTCGATGACAGCCCCGCGCCCGAACTCCCATGCTGTTCTGTTCGAACCGAAGGATCGTGCCCTGCGGCGCGACGTGGGACGCTTGGGAGCGCTACTCGGCGCGCTCCTCAGCGAGCTCGCGCCGGAAGGGATCTTCGAGACCGTCGAAGCTGCTCGGCTCGCGGCCCGCCGGCGGCGCAAGGGCGACCCTGCGGCGGAGACCGAGCTCGTGACCCTGCTGGAGTCCCTCGCTCCCGTCCGGGCCCTCGAGGTCGTGCGCGCCTTCAGCGCCTACTTCGGTGTCGTCAACATGGCGGAACAGGTCCATCGGCTGCGACGCCGGATCGACTACCGCCGTGACGATCGCGCACAGCCCGGCAGCCTGCGCGCATCGATCGAGGAGCTGGTGCGACGCGGCACGACGGCTGAAGAGGTCGCGGTCGCACTGCGGACGATCACGGTCGAACCGGTCTTCACGGCCCACCCCACGGAACCCGTGCGGCGGACGCTCTTGAAGAAGGACCAACGGCTCGCGCGCCTGATGGTCGACCGCTTCAGTGAGAAGACGCTGGATCCGGTCGCGCTCGCGACGATCGACGAGGGCATCGCGCTCGAGATTGCCTCCGCCTGGCAGACCGACGAGGAGCTCCCCACTCGCCCCACCGTCGCGGAGGAGGTCGAGCACGTGCTGTTCTTCCTGTCCGAGGTCCTGTACCGCGTCGTTCCGGCGGTGCACGAGGAACTCGAGCGCGAGCTCGCTCGGGCCTACGGTCGACGAATCCCGATCGAACGCCCCGTCGTCCGGTTCGCTTCGTGGGTCGGAGGCGACATGGACGGGAACCCGAACGTCGGCGCCGACACGATTCGAGCGACGCTCGCACGCCAGCTCGAGCTCGCCTTGCGACGCTACAAGCAAGAGCTGCTCGGACTGAACGAGCATCTGTCACAGTCCGGCACGCGCGTGCCCGTCGACCCCCTCGTCCTGGCGCGGATCCGCGAATATGCCGAGCGCTTCCCGGACGACTACGCGGCCATCCCCTCGCGGCACGGCGACATGCCGTATCGCCACCTGCTCTGGCTCATGACGACGCGGCTCGAGCTCGCGCGGCGCGGCGCGCCGGGCGGCTACGGACCGCCCGAGGAGCTGCACGCTGACCTCACACTGCTCGCGCAAAGCCTCGAACGCCACGGCGGACCGCGCGTCGGCCTGGCCCTCGTCCGCAGGGCCCTCTGGCGCGTGGAGGTCTTCGGCTTCCACCTGGCGGCCCTCGACGTCCGACAGGACGCCGAAGTGCACCGGCGGGTCGTCGGGCGACTCCTCGGCGAGACGGACTTCGCGTCCTGGCCCGCCGCGCAACGGACCGCGCGGCTCGCGGCGGCGCTCGCGGCCGGGGAGCCCGGGCAAACCGCCGTGGTCGCTGACCCCGACGACGAGACGCGGCGCACGCTCGACGTCTTCCGCGCCCTGGCCGAGGCGCGCGAGCGGTATGGCGAGCGTGCGCTGGGTCCCTACATCATCTCGATGGCCCAGGGCCCCGACGACGCGCTCGCGGTCCTCGTTCTCGCGCGGGCCGGTGCGCATACCGACCGCGCCGGCAACGTGCCGCTCGACGTCGCGCCTCTGCTCGAGACGGTCGACGACCTCGAGGCCGGTCCCTCGATCCTGCGCGCTCTGGCCCAAGACCCGGCCTATGCCGCGCACCTGGCGCAGCGCGGGCACAAGCAGGTCGTCATGCTGGGCTACTCCGACAGCAACAAGGACGGCGGCATCGCGGCCTCGCGCGTCGCACTTCAACGCGCCCAGGAACGGCTGGTCATCGCAGCGGACGAGTTCGGACTCCGCCTGACCCTCTTTCACGGACGCGGAGGCTCGATCAGCCGCGGGGGTTCCAAGCCGCGCGCCGGTCTCCTGGCCGCGCCGCAGGGAGCGCTCGCGGGACATGCGCGCGCCACCGAACAAGGCGAGATCATCGGTTCGAAGTTCGGCCTGCGCGGAATCGCCGCGCGCACGCTGGAGGTCACGCTCGGTGCCGTCCTCGAGCGCACGGCCGGTGGCGATCCCGCACGTCTCGCGACGGACGCCCAGCACGCGATCGCGGACACCTTGAGCGAGCACAGTCGTGCCTGCTACCGCGCGTTCGTCCACGACGAGCCTGACTTTCCGGCCCTGTTCCAAGCCATGACGCCGATCGACGTCATCGAACGTCTCGCGATCGGCTCGCGACCCGCGCGGCGACGGGAGATGCGCGGCGTGCAGGACCTGCGCGCGATTCCGTGGGTGTTCGCGTGGACGCAATGCCGCGCCGTACTACCGGGCTGGTTCGGGGTCGGAACCGGCCTCGAGGCTGCCGTCGAAGCCCACGGTCTGGCCAACGTGCGCGCAGCCGCGCGCGAATGGCCCTTCCTCGCCACGTTCTTGGCCGACGTCGAGATGGTTCTCGCCAAGAGCGACCTCGACATCGCCGCGCGCTACGCCGAGCTCGCGGGCGACGTCGGCCAGCGTCTGTTCCCGCGCATTCGCGCCGAGCACGAACGCGCCGTGGCCGCGCTCCTCGAGCTTGGTGAGCACGACGAGCTGCTCGAGAACGACCCGACGCTGCGCCGCTCGATCCGGCTGCGTAATCCTTACGTCGACCCGCTCAGCTTCGTGCAGGTCGACTTCCTGAGGCGTTGGCGCGCGGGCGGACGCACCGACAGCGCGCTCGAGCGCGTCTTGGTCCAGACCGTACGCGGCATCGCCCGCGGTCTGCGGAACACCGGCTAGCTCGATCGGCGTCCGGAGCACTTTTCCCTCGACTGTCCAGGAACCCTACGGCTTGACCGCGTTCGAGGATCGACTTGCGGTCCGCACACTCTCTGGCTAGATTCCCCCCGTCATGTTTACCGCAACCCGTCGCTGGCTCGTGCCGCCTCACACGTGAGCGGCCGGAGGCCTCGTGAGGACGCCCTCGCGAGCCGCCAGCGAACCGGTCGGTTCGGGACGCACCCCCTAGGGGCAGTCTCCGCGGCAAGAACAGGCGTTTTTTCTCGAGGCCTTCGAGCGCGTTCGCGCACGAACCCTTCCCTCCAACCTCGAGAGATCCTGATCCATGCACTCCACGTTTCTTCGGGCGGCACCGCTCCTGTTGGCGCTGCTCCCCACTCCTGCGTTCGGCCAGGAGGAAGCCGGCTCCGACGTCGTCCACTGGTCCGACCTGTTCGGCACCGACGTCCGCTTCAGCCTCTACGGCTTCCTTCGCGGCGACATCCAGTACTCCGACTCCCGCTTCAACGACGTTCAGATCCCGGGCTACGTCCAGTCCGAGGATCCGACCGCAGCTCCCGCCGTCGGCGCGGAGAACGACGACAGCGAATTCTCGCTGCACGCGCGCCTGACGCGCTTCGGCATCAACCTCGTCGCCCCCGAGCTGGACGCCCTGCACGGCGGCGAGCTCACGGGTACGGTCGAGATCGACTTCTACAACATCGGGCTGCCCGACAGTGACTCTCGAAACGCGGTCCGGATGCGCAAGGCCTACGTGCAAGCGGCCTGGGAGCACTGGTCCTTTCTCGTCGGTCAGACCTGGGACCTGATCTCGCCGCTCTACCCCGCGGTCAACCACGACCTCGTCATGTGGGGAGCCGGCAACACGGGTGACCGGCGCCCGCAGGCCCGAGCCCAGTACTCGACTGCGGCCGGAACGGGCCGTTTCACGGCGGGCTTCGGCATCGCGCTCAGCGGCGCCGTCGCCGGCGCGACGGCCGAGGGAGGCTTGCGCAGCGGTGAGAACTCCGGAGAGCCGATGTTGAACGCACGCCTGGGTTACGAGGGCAAGACGTCCTCCGGCGGCGCCTATCAAGTCGGGGTCTGGGGCCACACCGCGTCCGAAGACTACGACGCCACGGGAGCGGGTTCGGACCAGAGCTACGACTCGTCGTCCGTCGGTGTCGACGTGCGCGTCCCGGTTCACTCGGATCGCCTTTGGCTCTCCGGAGAATACTGGACCGGCGAGAACGTCGATGACATCCGCGGCGGCATCTTCCAGGGCGTCAACGCGACGACCGGGCAAGAGATCGAGTCCGAAGGCGGCTGGATCGAGCTGGGCGCAAAGGCCACCGATCACCTGTCGGTCCACGCGGGCTTCTCCATGGACGATCCGGAGGACGGCGACCTGAGCGCGAGCCAGCGCTCGAAGAACGAGGTCGCTTACATCGCGGCGCGCTGGCGCTACGACGTCCTGGGCTTCGGCCTCGAGTACCTGAACTGGGAGACGGAGTACATCGGTCTCGACAGTGGCGACGCCAACCGTTTCCAGGCCTACATGGCCTTCTACTTCTGAGCCGGAGACCACCATGCAACGACGACACCTGCTCCTGGCCGGTCTCCTGACCCTGGCCTGTTCCTGCGCCACGACCTCGGGACCTGGCCCCGGGTTTCGGCGCTTCGAGGTCGTGAATCGCTTCGAGTTCGACGTGCCGAACGACGGGCACGAGCTGCGCGCCTGGATCGCCCTACCCGACGACCGGGAAGCCCTCCAGCGCATCGGCAACCTCGAGATCGACGTCTCGCCCCGTACGGGCGTCAGCACGCGAGAGATTCGCGACGCTGCCGGCAACCGCTTCGTCTACGTCGAAGCCAAGGACGCGGGCGGCAAGTCCCTGGCCGTGGAGACGAGCTTCGACGTAGTCCGCGAGGAAGCGGTCACGAACGTCGACCCCGAACGGACACGCGCGCCGACCGCTGCCGAACTACGCTCCCTGTCCGCCTACCTCGCCCCGAACCGCAATGTCGTGATCGACGACCGCATCCGTTCGATCGCGGCGAACGTCGTCGGGAACGAAAGGAACCCGATCGAGCAGGCTCGCCTGATCTACGACTGGGTTCTCGATCACGTCAGCTACTGGGTGAAGTACCCCGACCGCATGAAGTCGTCGGGGATCGGGAGCAGCGAGTACTGCCTGACCGAGGGTTGTGGCAACTGCACCGACTTCCACAGCCTCTATACCGCCATCGCTCGCGCCGCGAATCTGCCGACTCGCATGGTTTACGGTTCCTTCCTCAAGGGACCGTTGAACGGGCAAGACCGCGACCAGAGCTACCACTGCTGGATCGAGTTCCATGCGCCCCAGCTGGGCTGGATTCCGCTCGATGTGGCGGTCGCGGACCTCTTCGTCGACGACTTCTCGGTCGACGAAGCCAACGCGGAACTGGTCGCCTTGACGCTCGCAGACGGATATGACGGCCCGAGTGGAGAGAAGGTCGATTACTACTTCGGCAACCTGGATGCGCGCCGCGTCACCTGGAACCGAGGGCGCGATCTCGTGCTCGATCCGGCTCCGAAGAGCGGCCCGGTCGACGCCCTTCCCAAGGCGTACGTCGAGCTCGACGGGCGTCCGCTCGCGGAGAAGGCGGGCTGGACGCGCTTGTTGACGTATCGCGAGCTATGAACGCGTGAGCACGAACCCGGGGAATCCTCGCGCTGAGGACGTCGTCGCCTTCGTCGACGCTCACTGGGGCGGTCCGTGCGCGGGCTGCTCCATCGAGCTCGTCGGCCACGACGGCGTCCTCAGCCTCTTCCTCGGGTTCAGCGACGCGCCCCGCTGCGTCGCTTGCCTGGCGCAGCTCCATGGACGCGAACGCGCTGCCTTCCTGCGACACGCCGCCAGCTCCATCCGCCGCCTGGCCTGCTTTCGTGCGGGCTGGGAACACGCCGATCGTCGCCTGGCCAGCGCGTCCGGCTGGCCTGAAGAGCGTCTTCCCGCCGCCTTGCGCATGGACGTCGCGCCGTCGGACCAAGGCCCCGAGCGAGCGCCCTCCCACCCGGCGGGTCCGTCGGACTTCGCGGGTGCCGAGGCGGCTTTCGACGCCGGCGACCGCGCCTGCGGTGAGCTCGCGCTCGAGCTCAAGCGACGCCTCGGTCTTCTGTCCGAAGGCGAGCGTCTGCACCTCATCGCCACCGATCTCGGCGCACGCGAGGATCTGCCCGCGTGGTGCCGCCTCACGGGCCACCGCCTCGTTCGTGCGGAGCCCCCCCACTACCTGATCGCTCGACGGTCACACTCCCACGGAGAAAGCCCATGAAGAAGTTCGTCGTCTCCCTCACCAGCGCCAAGAACGACACCGACAAGGCCACGGTCGCCTTCGTCGTCGCCAATGCCGCCCTCGGATCCGATCAAGAAACGCTGGTCTTCCTCAGCACCGAAGGCGTGCGCCTCGCGGTCGAAGGTTACGCCGACGGGATTCACGAGGAGGGCTTCTCCGCCCTCAAGGACCTGATGTCCGCTTTCGCGGAGTCCGGGGGCAAGATCTACGCCTGCGCGCCGTGCTTCAAGAAGCGCGGACTGGACGAGACGAAGCTCATCGCGGGCGTGTCCGTCGTCGGTGGTGCCAAGCTGGTCGAGTTCATGGCCGGAGGTGCGCCGAGCATCTCGTACTAGTCGGGTGACGTGTTGAGCCATCCCTACCTCCCGCACGCCAGCTTCGACGGGGGCGACCTCGATTGCGGCAACGGGCTCCTGCTCTTGATTCGCAAGCACATCGATCCGCTCGCCCTCGGCCAGCTGCTCGAGATCCGCTCGTCGGAGCCTTCGGTCGCGGAGGATCTGCCGGCCTGGTGTCGGCTGACCGGCAACAAGCTCGTGTCCACGGCCCGCCTCGAGCAGCGAACGAGTTTTCTGGTCGCGAAGGGCGCCTTCGATCCGCGGACCCTGTCGCAACCGGGCTCCGAGCGAACCGCCATGCCGCTCGCGCAGCCGGTCGTAGCGGTCAGCGTGCCCGCAACCTTGCCTCGACCCGCGCCGGCGCCCCCGCTCGAACCGCTCGCGGTCATGGGAGTCGGAAGCTGGCCACGGCCCGGCTGGTTGCTGCGCGCACTGCACGAGCACCTCGAGGGCCGCCTCTCCCACGCTGACTTCGACGCGGCC
This sequence comes from Planctomycetota bacterium, assembly GCA_029259595.1. Classification (GTDB taxonomy): domain Bacteria; phylum Planctomycetota; class UBA1135; order UBA1135; genus OFTM43. Next base: position 24,137 of record JAJDEW010000183.1, read on the forward strand.
GCGGACGACGCCGTCCGGCTCGCGATTCGCGCCCAGGAGGACGCCGGCGTCGACGTCGTGACCGACGGGGAGCAGCGGCGTGACAACTACGCCAGCTTCGTGGGCGGCCTGCTCGACAACTGCCAGCTGATCCCGCTGACGGACCTGCTTCCGTACGTGGACGATCCCGCGAAGTTCCAGCGCGAGCTGGACTCGCTCGATGTGCCCGCGAGCGAGGTACGCCACCCTGCGGTCTTCGGACCCCTCGGCCGCAGCCGTTCCCTGGCCGTCCACGAGCTCGCCTTCGCGCGCACGCTCACATCCCGTCCGGTCAAGGTCGCCCTGCCCGGCCCGTACCTGTTGACGCGAACGATGTGGATGGAGTGCATCTCGGACCGCGCCTACGAGACGCGCGCAGCCTTGGCCGAGGATGTCGTGCGGGTTCTGCGTGAGGAGTTGCACTTCCTGCTGGCCGCGGGCGCCGCCTTGGTGCAATTCGACGAACCGGTCTTGACCGAGGTCGCGTACGGCGAACGCAGCGACAACCGCACGTTCATGTGCGGAGCCCTGGGAGAGCGAGGCAGCACGGAAGAAGAGCTCGCCTTTGCCCAAGAGCTCCTCACCCGCACCGTTTCCGGAGTGCCGGCCGAACGGATCGCCTTGCACGTCTGCCGCGGCAACTGGACGCGTGACGAGACCGTCGCCCTCGCCGGGGACTACGAGCCGCTCGTTCCGCTCCTGTCCGCCGTCCCCTTCGGAACGCTGGTTCTCGAGCTCTGCACGCCGCGAGCGGGCGGGGAGGCGGCCTTGAAGGACCTGCCGAGCGACCGGAGGATCGGCGTCGGGGTCGTGAACCAGAAGCACGCGCGGGTCGAGAGCGTCGAGGAGATCGTCGCCAAGGCGCAGCGGGCCATCCGGTTGTTCGGGCAGGAGCGCGTCCTCCTCAATCCCGACTGCGGCTTCGCCACGTTCGCCGACAATCCGATCGCCGACAGCGAAGTCGCGCGGCGCAAGCTGGCGAACATGGTCGAGGCGAGTCGGCGTCTGCGCGGAGGCTGACGAAACAGGCCCCTGGCGGTCCTGCGAGCAGGTCGATCGACTCGACTTCCGGCAATCGGCCGCGCCGGCGGAGGCCTTCGACCCGCCGACAGACCGGGCGGCTCGGAATAAATCCGAGCCGAGCCCGCGGCGGGCGACCGCGGGGCCCTTGCGCGGCGGCACGCCCGATGCCCCAAGCCCCTGCCTTGCAAGGGCTTGAGGGCACGGCCCCGGCCGATGACGCGGGATCGGAGCGCGCTGGCACGCAGCATGCCTGAGCGAACGAGTTCGTCTCGATGCGAAGCGGCCTCGTTCCGACCGGGCTGCGGCCACGCGCTCCCCCCCCAGCCTTCGACGCCATGCGAATCCCCTCGTCCGCCGCCTTCGCCTTGTCCCTCGTACTCGCGCAACCGACCTGGCTCCCGGCCCAGGAGTCCTCCTCCGAGCGGCCGGCCTTCGGCTTCCTCCGCTGGAGCGAGGACTGGTCGCGCTTCACGGGCGGCGACGAGGCGCTCGATCCGATCAAGCACGTGCAACTTGACGATGCGGGTGACATCTGGGCGAGCTTCGGCTTCCGCGCTGAGGCTCGCCTCGAAGCGTGGGACGACTTCGCCTTCGACCCGCCGGTCTCGAACGACGACACCTTCACGGTCTCACGACTGCTCGCGCACGCCGACGTCCATTTCGGGGACGACGTGCGGGTCTTCGTCGAGGGCAAGACCGCCCAGGCCAGCGACCGTGACCTCCCCGGTGGGCGCAGGGCCCTCGACGCCGACTACTTCGACCTGCAGCAGCTCTTCGTCGACGCGCGCTTCCCGCTGGGAGACGACTCCAGCGTCACCGTCCGTGCGGGTCGCCAGTCCGTTTCCTTCGGTGCCCAACGACTCGTCAGCCCCTTGCCCTGGGGCAATACCCTGCGGACGTGGGAGGGCCTTTCCGCCATCGCACGCTGCGGCCCATGGACGGCGACCGCGCTGCTGCTCGGATACGTTCCCGTCGACGGCTCCGAATTCAACCACCGCGACGACGACGAGCTCCTGCTTGGCGTGTATGCGACGCGCCCCCTTGCGGCAGGCGGCGGCCTCGACATCTACGCCCTGGGCAACACGCGCGATGACGTCTCGGTGAACGGTACGAACGGTGATGCGGAGCGCCTCACGCTCGGCGTCCGCACATGGGGCAAGTTCGAGCGCGGCTTCGACTACGAGGCCGAAGGCGCCTGGCAAACGGGTGACGTCGACTCGGCCGACGTGAGCGCCGGCTTCCTGACGGCGACGCTCGGCTGGCGTCCGACGAACCAGACCTGCAAGCGCCGCCACTGGGTCGGCTTCGACTGGGCCAGCGGCGACGGTTCGCCCGGCGGTCGCGTCGGGACCTTCGACCAGCTCTATCCCCTGGGACATGCCTTTTTCGGCTTCATGGACTTCATCGGCCGCCAGAACATCCTGTCGATCCATACCGGGGTCTCCGCCCAGCCGACGGATCGCCTGACCCTGAGCGCGACCGCGCTCGAGTTCTGGCTCGAGGACCAAGACGACGCCCTCTACAACGCGGGCGGTGGCGTGCTGCGTGCACCGGGCAGCTTCGATTCGTCGAACGTCGGCGCCGAGCTCGATCTCATGGCCAGGTGGAAGCACGACGCGCATCTCTCGTTCTATGGCGGCTACAGCCACTTCTTCCCGGGCGCGGCGCTCGCCGATTCGGGACCGGACGAGGACGTCGACTTCGCCTACGTCGGACTCCAGCTGACGTACTGAAGCCGCCCGGAGCGCGGTACAGGACGAAGACGGCCCCGCGCGGAGCGACTATGCTCTGCGCATGTCGAACCTGCGCTTCGTCGCCTGTGCCCTGCTCGCCAGCTCGTCGCTCTCGTGTGCGGCGCTCTTCTCCCACGCGGCTCCGGCCGTGCCGCCGACCCCCGCGGAGCTGCATGCTCTACCGGTGGTTCACGGGGCCGACGGCAAGTCCGCGACCTGGAACGAACTGCGGGCCGCCATCGACGCCGCCGACGTCGTCGTCTTCGGCGAGCTCCATGGTCATCCCGTGGGCCTGCCCTTCCACGCACAGCTCTTCCAAGAGAGCCTCGCCACGAATCCCGACGCCGCCCTGTGCCTCGAGTTCCTGACGCGCGAGACGCAGTACCTGGTCGACGCCTATCTCGCGGGAATCATCGACTGGGACGCGTTCGTCGAGACCCTGGCAAGCGTCCCCGGCAGCACGCCGCTCCCCCACCGTCCGCTGATCGCGGCCGCCCACCAAGCGGGCATCCCGGTGATCGCGGCCAACGCTCCGCGCATCTACACGCGCGCCGCTCGAACGCGCGGCTACGACACGCTCACCACGCTCAGCGCGGAGCAGAAGCGGCTCTTCGACGTGCCCACCGAGCTGCCTGACGGCGCCTACCGCGAGCGCTTCTTCGACCTCATGCGCAGCCACGGTGAGGAGCCCGAAGACGAGCCCGAGGAAGAGGAAGTCGTCCTCGACGAGGTCGTGCCCGCCAGCCCGCCGACCGAGGCCATGGAGGCCGCCTTCCGATCCCAAGCTCTGTGGGACGGCACCATGTCCGCCTCGGCCGTACGCAGCCTGGCCGAGCACCGCCCGGTCTTTCTCGTCGTCGGCAGCTTCCACTGCAACCGGGACGGCGGCACGCAGCAACTGCTGCGTCGCGCACGTCCGGAGGCAAGAATCGTCGTGATCTCATTCGTCGACGAGACTCCTGGAGAGCGCACCGACGACGAGCCCGGGCTCGCGGACTTCGTGGCCTACGTCGGTCCCTATCCGGATCAAGCCGACTGAGCCCCGCACCAGCCCCGTGGCGCGCAGCGCGCGGCCGGGGCCCAACGAAGCGGGCCGCGCTCCCCGAAGGTTGCGCGGCCCGCTCGAGTGTCGATAGAAGCCGGATCAGAAACCGATCGTGGCGTCGATCGCGTTGTAGAGCAGCAGGACGCCGGGCGAGAAGGCCGAGCCTTGCGTCGCCAGCGTCACGCCCAAGAGCGCGGCGTCGAGCGGCACGGGAATCCCGTGGCTGCCGAGCGACACGTCGTGCGGCGTGAAGGGCCCGAGGATCAGGAGCTCGCCCTGCAGGAAACCGCTCAGGATGAGGCCGGGGGGCGCCGGTCCGCCGAGGCCGATCGAGACGACCGAGGCGAGGGCGCCCGGCGTCGCGATGTCGACCGTCGTCTGCCAGCTTTGACCGAGGACGGGCTCGGTGACGGCCTGATAGCCGAGGGCGTTCACAGCCGTTCCGTTGCGGACGACCGTG
>JAJDEW010000184.1 GCA_029259595.1 Planctomycetota bacterium
ACGTGAGCTGGGTTTAGACCGTCGTGAGACAGGTCGGTCCCTATCTGGTGTGGGTGTAGGATGACTGAGGAGGTTTACCCTTAGTACGAGAGGATTGGGGTGGACGACCCCCTGGTGCTCCAGTTATCACGCTAGTGGTACAGCTGGGTAGCTAAGGTCGGAACGGATAAGCGCTGAATGCATCTAAGCGCGAAGCCCTCTCCAAGACGAGTCATCCCTATCAGTCCCCTGGAAGACCACCAGGTTGATAGGCCGGCGGTGTAAGCACGGCAACGTGTTTAGCTTACCGGTACTAATCGGACGATCGGCTTAACCACCTTTCTCCACGTGGTTCCAAGGTCCAGACCTAGGTCTGGATGTCAGGATCCCCGGGGAGCAAGGTTGCTCCTTCGGAGCGGCTTGTCCACTTCGCGAACCATCACCTCTTTTAGGCCTGGGCCGTTGCCCGCTCTCGAGCGAGCGACGCCCGGCAGGCATTCCCGGTGACCATAGGTGTCTGGCCATACCCGTTCCCATCCCGAACACGGTCGTCAAGCAGACACCGCCGATGATATTGCTTCGCGCGAGAAAGTAGGTATCGCCGGGTTTTCTCAAGCCCCCGAGGACTTCGGTCCCCGGGGGCTTCTTTTTTGGCAACCACGGCCCGAGCCTCCCCGAGCTCCGAGGAAGTCCGAGATCAGAGCTGCGTCGGTTGATGGCGCCGCGGCCGAGACGGTTCCCAGTGGCCGGTCGATCTTCCTGCTCAGTCGGATCGACCGCCAACGCAGTCTTGAGATCTGGCGGTTCAGTAGGAGCCGAACTGGATATCCAGAGCGTTCTGGAGCTTGAACTCACCCGCGCTGACCGTGGCAGCCTGGGTGCTCAGAGGTACGCCCAGAATGCTGCAGTCGACGGGGATGGGGGCAGCGTGCTGCCCGAAGCCCGTTTGAAGCAGGAACGGCGGACGGCACAGGAGCTCGCCGCGCACGAGCCCGTTGACCTGCAGTCCGGACGTCGGCCCGCCATAGCCCCAGGCGACGATGGAGGCCAGGGCCCCGGGCGTCGCGATGTCGACGGCAGTCTGCCAGGTCGTGCCCAGGACGGCCCCCGTGATCTCCGAGTAGCCGGGAGGGTTCATGCCGGATCCGTTGCGGAACGTGGCGCGGGCGGCGGTCGGGGTGCAGAGGAAGACGATGTAAACGGCTCCGCGATCGGTCCCGGCGTCGTCGTCACCGAAGGCTCCGATCGCCACGTCGGTCGAGCCGTCGCCATCCAGATCTCCGAGGGATTCGACCGATCCGCCGAAGGAGTCCTGGCTGTCGAGATCGGTCATCAGCCCGCCCCTCAAGGCGCTGATCTTGAGATGCGCCTTCACTTGACCGTTTGGACGTAGCAGCAGGATCCAGACCGCTCCTTGGTCCGTCGATCCGTCGTCGTCCTGGCGTGCGCCCACGGCCAGGTCGGGGCTTCCGTCGCGGTCGATATCCCCCAGGCTCGCCACGGACCAACCAAACTCGTCATTGGCATCCAGGGGACCTGCAAAGGAGCCTTGGGTCGCGCTGATCTTCTTCTGATTGGCGACGGTGCCGTTCGGGTTCAACCCCAAGATCCAGACCGCTCCCGCGTTCACCGCGCCATCGTCGTCGTTGCGTACACCTACGGCGAGGTCTGGTTTCCCGTCGAGGTCGAGATCCCCCAGCGCCGCCAGAGAGATCCCGAATTGGTCGTTGTTGTCGATCACGCCGGTGAAGCCTCCCTGGGTCGAGCTGATCTTCTGGAAGCCTTTGACCTGACCGTTTCGCTGAAGGAACAGGATCCAGACCGCACCGCGATCCGGGCCTCCGTCGTCGTCGACGAAGGCGCCGACGGCCAGGTCGACGACGGAGTCACCGTCCAAGTCGCCCACCATCTCGAGCGAGACTCCGAATTCGTCCCGGTCGTCGATCTGGCCCAGGAAGCTGCCCTGGGTCGAGCTGATCTTTTGGTGTGCGCGAACCGTTCCATCGAAATTGAGGAACAGGATCCAGACGGCTCCACGATTGAAGCCGCCGTCGTCGTCGGCCCGTGCGCCGACGGCCAGGTCGGCGAAGCCGTCGCCGTCCAAGTCCCCCAGGGAAGTGATTCTGCCTCCGAACTGATCACCGTCATGAAGGACGCCGGCGAACCCCCCCTGCAGCTGGCTGATCTTCTGTTGTGCCGCAACGGTTCCGTTCGGATTCATGAACAGGATCCAGACCGCTCCTCGATCGATGCCACCGTCGTCGTCCAAGAGGGCGCCGACGGCGAGGTCAGTCGTGCCGTCGCCGTTCAGGTCCCCGATGTTGGCGCAGGCGGAACCGAAGAAGTCGTTGTCGTCGAGCGTGCCGGCAAACCCGCCGGACGTGGCCCCGATCTTCTGCTGGCTCAAGACCTGGGCAGAGTGTGGAGGGGAATGGCCCAGCGCCATGAGGGCGCCCAGTGCGAGGGTCAGGGAAAAGCTGCGAGTCGTCATGGTGAGCAACAGGTTGGAGCCGGCATCGAACGGGGGGAATGCCACCAAGGATTCTAGGTCCGGATTCGGGACTTGGGGGAGCCGTCCTCCCTGTCCCTTCTGAGGCCCGCGTATCCCCGAACCGCAAAGTCGGAGTCGGTCGCGAAACGAGTTCCCGATGACGATTTTCTTTCGCGCCGGGAATGGAATCCGTCTCAATGGAGACGCTGCTCCTGAGAGTCCATCGAGGATGAAGACGTGCATGGAAGCCATTCGGGGGGGCAGAGGGCTTGGCTGCCGCGCGTGAGGGCGAATCCGTGGATGCGGCGAGGCTCGCATGTACAGGCCAAGGTTTCTGGACGAGCGCCGCGCGGGGGCTGACCTTCGTACCGGGCTCCAGGAGATGCCTTACGCCCGTCCGGGCGTTGCAGTCGGCCCCGGTTCTTCGCTTGGCTCAAGTTGGCCAAACGTCGGACTCGACAGTTACCGGAGCCAGCTCCGAACGACTCCTCATGTCCTCCAAGCTCTCCGAACGCATCCAGCAGTCCCAGGCCAGCGATCTCCGACAGCAGGTTGCGCACTTGGAGCTGTTGCGGGAGCTGCGCCAGAGTCTCGTCACCGACGGAGCCTCCGGGGTCAAGATGGACCTCGTGAATGCCGCCTTGATGCTTACGGACTATCTGGCGCACACCGGTGGAGTTGGCGGCGATGAGACCGTTCGGATCGTCGGCCGCCTCGTAGCGGCCGTCGAAGTTCCCGAAGCTGGGGAGATCGGCGCCGCCTCCCCTCCGTCGAATTCCAAAGCACTGGATGCGCCGCTGGCTCCCGCCCACGACGACTTCGACCTGTCGCTCGATCTCGATGTCCCACAGGAGGCGGGAGCAGCGCCCGGTCTCGAGCCTGGGGAGGGCTTGCCCTTGTCTCTCGGGACCGAAGTCTCGGATGCGCTCCCGCTGCACGAGCGTTCTCCGATGCAAGAGGGCTCGCCGCTTCCGCAAGAGCTCGTCGAGGATGCACCCGCCTCACTTCGCGGCGAGCCGGAGGACATGCGCGAGATTCACGTCATCAACGACATGATGCTAGGCGAAATCCTCGTGCAGCTCGGCATCATCACATCCGACGACATTCAGCGCGCACTGAACCTGCAGCTGCGCGAAGGCCTTCAGTTCGGCGAGTCGATCCTGCGCATCGGTGCCGCGACGGTGTCCGAGATCCAAACCGGGATCCGAATCCAAGGGCACCTCCGTCGTCAAGCCACGGACGGGGCGGGCTCCAAGGCGGCCAAGAAACAAGCGTCGGCACCCTCGAAAGCAAGCCCTACCGATCCCGGCGAAGAACCGCGGTCGCCGGGGCAGACGGACTGGATGCCGCAGGCCTTCCTCGATGCGGCGCCCGGCGTGGAGCAGTTCCAAGCCAAACAAGCGACGGGGCACTCGGCGAGAATCGAGGGACTGCGTCCCTTGGACAGCCTGCTGCTCGGCGAGATCCTGTTTCGTCGCGGGTTCGTTTCACACGACGACGTCAAGAAGGCGTTGGCCATGCGAGTCGAATCCGGCGTTCCGATTGGCGAGGCTCTCATCCGCATGGGAGCTGCCACCCGCGCTCAAGTCTCTGCCGCGCTCGATTTTCAGCGGCGGTCTCGTCAGGGCATGGGCTAGGAGCTCGTTGAGCAAGTACTTCGGAGGCTGGGCGCCGGCATCCCTTTCCGTGAGGCACCTGGGAAGGGCGGTGTCATGGCGCCGAATGACTCCTTCGACGGGCTCCCCGGTCTGAACCGCCGGATCGTGCCCCGTTCGGGGCTTGCGGCGCCCAACTCTCGAAGCTCGTGTATCCTCGCAGACCCCACGTGACGTGCGGAGGAGTTCGAATTCCATGTGGAAGTCCCTGTCCGGTAGGCGGATCGAAGACATCGTCGATGAGGTCATCTCGGTCGTCGGTGATCTGGAACGCGTTGTACACATCGGGACGGATTCGAAGCTTCGGGGCTCGCACATCGATTTTGTCACGGTCATCGCGATCTTGAACCCCGGACGTGGCGGTCGGGTCTATTTCGAGCTCGAGCGGAGTCAGAAGGTTCATTCCTTGCCGCAGAAGCTGTTTCGAGAGACCGAGCTCAGTTTGACCCTCGCCACGCGCGTGAGTGCAGCGGTCGCGCAGGATATCGTCGTTCACGTGGATGCGAACGAAGACGAGCGGCACCGCTCCTCGCGCTACTTGAAGGCACTGGCGGGAATGGTCGTCGGCTATGGCTTCCGAGTACTCGTGAAGCCGCACGCGTGGTGTGCAACGCACGTTGCCGACTTCGTCGTCAACGAGAAACACCTGCGCGTGGCCTGAGAGCAGCGCGGACCTCCTCAGGCTTGCACGGAGTTTGCGGGCCATGGCGGGGAATCACCCAAGACCGTGGGCGAGTTCTCCCGATAGGTGAGGCAGCGATTCGAGCGGAAGAGGCGGGATCCCAGAAGGTTCTTCGTTCCTGAAGCAGGTAAGCCCGCTCGGACGCGAGGACACCGAACCCGTTCCCGCTGCCCACGCCCATGCACGACGTCGCCGGCTTTCTCGAAGACTTGGCGGTCGTGCTGTGCGTCGCGGCGCTTACGACGGTGGTCTTCCAGAGACTGCGCCAGCCCGTCGTCTTGGGCTATCTGTTGGCTGGGCTCTTGATCGGTCCCCACGTCCCCTTCATCGGGGTCAGCGATCTGGAGACGGTTCACACCTTCTCCGAGCTCGGGGTCGTGCTCCTCATGTTCTCGCTGGGGCTCGAGTTCAGCGTCCGGAAGATCCTTCGCATGGGGCCCGCGGCCGGTGTCATCGGTGCGGTCGAGGTTGGTTGGATGTGCTGGCTCGGCTTCCTTGCAGGTCGCCTGTTCGGTTGGGGAGTTCAAGAGAGCGTGTTCCTCGGAGCCATGCTCTCGATCTCCTCGACGATGATCGTGGCCAAGAGCTTCGCCGAGGAACGGATGGATCGTCGCGTCTCCGACCTCGCTTTCAGCATCCTGGTGATCGAGGACCTGGCCGCGATCTTGATGATGGCGATTCTCGGGACCTTTGCCGCCGGCAGTGGCTGGGACGCCGGGGCGGCCTTCGTCAGCGCGGGACGGCTCTTCTTGTTCCTGATCATCCTCGTAACCGTGGGGCTCTTCCTGATCCCACGGTTCCTGGCGATGGTCGTGCGCTCGACCCGTCCCGAGACCTGTGTGGTCGCGACGGTCGGTACGTGCTTCGCCGGCGCCCTCCTGGCGCACGAGTTCGGCTTCTCCGCTGGACTCGGTGCGTTTCTGGCCGGTTCGCTCTGCGCGGAATCGGGACACGCTCGCACCCTCGAGCACCAGATTCGTCCGCTGCGCGACATCTTTGCCGCCATCTTCTTCGTGTCGGTCGGCATGCTCATCGATCCACTCGTGATCCTCGAGCACTGGGGTGCGATCGTAACTCTGGCCCTGGTCGTGATCGTCGGCAAGACCCTGGGTGTGACCGTTGGCTCCCTCCTCGCTGGCCACAGTACGCAGCAGTCCGTGCAAGCGGGGATGAGCCTGACGCAGATCGGCGAATTCTCGTTCATGATCGCGGGAATTGGTCTGACCCTCGGACCGCGCTCGAGCTTTCTGTATCCGATCGCTGTCGCTGTTTGCGTCCTGACCACCTTCACCACGCCCTTCCTCATCCGCTACTCGGGTCGTGTCGCAGCGCGCTTCGATCGAGCTCTTCCGCGCGGCTTTCAGACCTTTCTGAACTACTACGGCATGTGGTTGAAGGGTCTCCGTGAGCGAGAGGCGACGGACTCGGCGGGGGCGCGGCTACGTCGTTCCGCCTTCCTCTTGGTCGCGGATCTGACGATGATCGTCGGGCTGATCATCGGGATCTCCATCGCACTCCCGAAGATCGAGACCTGGACCTTCGAGCGCTTCAATCTCTCCGGCTTGATCGTGTCGGCCGGGCTCGTCCTGTCCGGCGGCTTGCTGGCGATCCCGTTCGTCCTGGGAAGCTTCCGCAGCATCCGTCGGCTCGGGCTCTTGTTGGCCGCCGAGGCCTTGCCCGGAGCGCAGGCACGCAGCCTGGCGAGCGGGAGGGCGTCCCGCCGCGCCTTCGTCCTGGCCGTGCAGATGGCGATCTTCCTTTCGGTCGCCCTTCCCATCCTGGCCGTGGTGCAACCCTTCGTGCCTCCCTTCCCGGGCGTATTCCTGCTCGGGACCGTGCTCGTCTTCACGGGGTTTCTCTTCTGGCGTCGTGCCAACGACCTCGAGGGAGAGGTGCAGGCCGGTACCGAGATGGTCGCGGACATTCTGGGCCGACAAAGCCGCAACGTCATGCCGCTCGCCCTGGGGCAGATCCAGGAGCTCCTGCCCGGACTCGGAGACCTTCATCCGGTGAAGATCGAGCCGGAGAGCGCCGCTGTCGGCGAGAGCTTGATCGGTCTCAACCTGCGTGGGCGAACCGGCGCGACCGTGATCTCGATCGTGCGTGACACGGATCGAGTCCTCGCACCATCCGGGCAGGAGAGCATTCAGCCCGGCGACGTTCTCATTCTCTCCGGTAGCGCCGAGGCCCTGCGAGCGGCGAAGTCGGCCCTGTCCCGACGCGCACCGACGCAGGAGACACCCGAGACTCCAGGATCTTCCGAAGAGCGGGCCGCCCATGCGGCCATCTCGGCGGCCGACGCCGATCTGGCTGCCGAGGAAGATGCGGTCGAAGACGCGCGCAAGGCCCTGAGCAAGATCCCGAGCCTGATCCGTGGCCTACGACGAGACCCCGAGGGCGACTCCGAGAGTTCGCGCCCGCGGGGCGAAGACCTGTCGTCCAGGGCCGATTCGTCGTCCTGACCTGCATCCATCCCGAGCTCGCGCGACCTTGCGAGCCAGCCAACCGACACCGCCGGCCTCTCCCCACCTGGGCGGCACGTGCGAACATCGGCGTCCGGGACGAGCGGCCGAGGGTCGCTTGTGGGGCCGATGTCCGCAAGGCTTCGCCGGACAGCGAGTGGGAGCGAACCGTCCCACGATCAAGAGAAGCCGGGAAGGGACGCTCTGCGTCCCTTCCCGGCTTCGGATGTCGTGTCGTGGTGTCGATCGAGGATGGATGGGAGGTGGATTGCCCTCCGGAAAGGACGGGGACGGTGCATGTCGCCCGACCGGGTGCGTTGCGAGCTGGCTGCTGGCGGACGCCGTGGAGCGCCGGTGTCAGCGGTAGCGTCGAATCACGCCGATGACGATGCCACGGATCTGAACCTCCGACACGTAGATCGGAGCCATGGTCGAGTTCGCAGGTTGCAGTCGGATTCGCCCATCCGCTTCCCGGTAGAAGCGCTTCAACGTGGCTTCCTCTTCGGGAAGCACGGCGACCACCGTCTGGCCGTCCCGAGCATCCTCCCGACGTTCGACCACGACGAGATCGCCATCGCAGATCGCATCTTCGATCATCGAGTTGCCCTGAACCCTCAAGACGTAGACGTCCTTGCCGCGCGGGGCGAGCTCGTCGAAGGGGAGCACCTCCGGATTCTCGAGGGTCTCGATCGGGGCGCCGGCGGCGATCGTTCCGAGGATGGGCAAGCCCCGCGACTCGTCGTCGCTGGATTCGCCGTCCCAGGCACTTTCACTCTTGCTGGGACCCACCAGCTGCAGGCCGCGACTGATGCCCTTCGCCGAGCGCTTCAGGACGCCCTTGCGCTCGAGTTCGGCGACATGGCCGAAGATCGTGACCTTGTTCAGGCCGAAGTGCTGGGCGATCTCCTCGAGAGTCGGGCTGATCTCGTTCTCCCGGTGGTAGTCCCGGAAGAAATGGAGGATGTCACGCTGACGCCGCGTGAGGGGGACGGTCGTGGGCATGGGATTCAAACGAGAAAGGTCGTCGCGATCAGTCCGGCGAAGAACAGGTAGGAGAGAACGTCGACGTGGGAAATGCGAATGAGGCGAGCTTGGAGGAAGATCTGGGACATCGCGGGGTCCTGCATCGGGGAGGTCAGCGGCCGGACTTGCTCATGGAGCCCCGCGTGTGCTCCCGAGGGGACGGAAGCGGGCGGGGTGGAGAATTCGGGAACTCTGGTGGGGAGCCCGCGGGGGGAGGTGGGGCGCGCCCCACCAGAGACCCGAACATCTGCCGAATCCTAGAAGAGAGTCCGGGCCCGAACAAGACCCGAATCGTAGTTGTTTTAGGCCTTTGTTCGGTGTCCCCTGGATCTGCTCGATTGTTCGAGTCAGGGAGTCGGGTGCGACCCGAATTCAGGGCCTTTCCAAGGGGAGTGGTCGCCAGGGCCGGGTGGCTCGTAGAATGCGGCCTGCCCCGCGAACCCGGGAGCGAGCCCCGCGACGTGCCCGACTGCTACGAACTCGGATTGGAGAGCCGGCTCTTGTCGGTCGACTCTCGCAGGGTCCCGATCTTCCACTTCGACCTCGTCGTGGTCGGGAGCGGAGCCGCGGGCTGTGCTGCCGCCGTGGCCGCGGCTCAAGCCGGCGCCGAGGTGGCCCTGCTCGCGAAGGGTGAGCTGCGCGAGACGAACACGATCCATGCCCAGGGCGGCATGGCTGCCGTGCAAGGTCGCGACGACTCCTTTGCCGCGCACATCGCCGACACGATGCGTTTGGGTTGCGGGCTAGCGGAGCCCGCTCTCGTCGAGCGTGTCGTGCGTGAAGGGCCGGCTGCGGTCGAGCGCCTGATCGCCTGGGGCACCGCCTTCGATCGCGACGAGAAGGGAGTGCTCGAGCTCTCCCGTGAAGGAGGTCATTCGCGTTCACGCGTCGTGCACGCGGGAGGGGATGCGACCGGTCGTGCGATCCAAGCGGCCGTCCTGCAGACCGTTCATCGTCATCCGCAGATCACAGCCTTCGAGCAGACCTTCGCCATCGACTTGCTCTGTGGAGAGGACGGACGCGTCGAAGGGGTGCTCGCAGGCGCCGAGGGTGGCAAGCGCCGGGTCTTCTCGGCCGGTCGTGTCGTGCTCGCGACCGGGGGCTCTGGCCAGCTGTATCGGGAGACGACCAACCCCTCGATCGCCACCGGCGACGGCGTCGCCATGGGCTTTCGAGCGGGGGCCATCGTTCGCGATCTCGAATTCGTTCAGTTCCATCCGACGATGCTCTACCTCGCGGGGGCAGCGCGCGTCTTGATCAGCGAGATCGTGCGTGGCGCGGGAGGTGTTCTGCGCGATCGCGCGGGGGTCCGCTTCCTCTCCGAGCACCCCGACGCCGAGCTGGCCCCGCGCGACGTCGTCAGCCGCGCGGTTTTCGAGCGCATGGTCGCGACCGGCGACACGTCGGTGTACCTCGACCTCTCGAACCTGAGCGGAGATCCGCACCGGCTCTTCCCCGGGATCAGTCGCATCTGTCGCTTCTTCGGCATCGATATCGCACGCGATCCCGTTCCGGTCCGGCCGGGCGCGCATTACCAGATCGGTGGACTCGAAGTCGACGAAGAGGGGCGCACCAACGTTCCCGGTCTCTGGGCGGCAGGAGAGTGCGCGAGCTCCGGCTTGCACGGTGCGAACCGGATGGGCTCGAACTCCTTGCTCGAGGCACTCGTCCTCGGGACGCGGGCCGGCGAGAGCGCGGTCTCGGAACTGGTTCGCGGCATCCGCGACTTCGTCGTGCGTCCGCCGGCCGATCGCGAGCCGATCCCCGACGGGGTCTCCGTCAACGTTCAGGACGTGACCTACTCCTTGAAGTCGATCATGTGGCGCCAGCTCGGTCTCGAGCGCGATGCGGAGCACATGGACGACGCCCTGGACAAGATCGTGCTCTGGACTCGCGCCGTGAGCGAGCTCGCACCTCCCGAGCCCCGAACGTGGGAGCTCATGAACCTGTTGACCGTCGCGCGGCTCCTGGGACTCTCGGCTCGTGCGCGAACGGAATCGCGCGGTGTCCACGCACGCAGCGACTTCCCGCAGATGGACGAGTCCTGGCAGGCGCATACGCGACTTACGCCGCTCTTCGATCGCAGTCGCATCTCGGGCGTCGAGCTCTCGCGCCAGGCGGTCGCGGCGAGGCCTCCGGTCGCAACGGTTCCCGTGCCTCGATGAGCCGTACCCCCGAAGAGACTCGAAGCCCGAAGGAGCGCGTGTTCGTATGTGGTGTGCTCTTTCCCGACCAGCCGGTCGAGCACGAGGGACCCCTGTCCGAGGCGAAGGGGCTCGTGCAGGCGGCCGGTGCGGTTGTCGTGAACGAGCGCGACGAGCCGACCCTGCAACACCGCCAGCGGGCCGATCCTTCGACCCTGATGGGCAGCGGCAAGGTCATCGAGATCAAGGAAGAGATCGCCGGCCGCAGGGTCGACGCCGTCTTTGTCGACAACGACCTGACACCGGCTCAGATCCGCAACCTCGAGAAGGCCTTGGACAAGCGGGTGATCGATCGTTCCGAGTTGATCCTGGATATCTTCGCTTCGCGCGCGCGGACGCGGCAGTCCCGCCTGCAGGTCGAGCTGGCACAGATGGAGTACCTGCGCCCCCGCTTGAAGCGCATGTGGACCCACCTCGAGCGAAACGAGGGCGCGATCGGAACGCGGGGTCCAGGGGAGACTCAGCTCGAGACGGACCGCCGCCTCCTGGCCAAGCGAATCCACGACCTGCGTGCGCGTCTGACGGACATCGAAGAGCGCAAACGTCGACAGGTTCAATCGCGCGCCGAGAACTTCACGATCGGGCTCTTGGGTTATACGAATGCGGGCAAGTCGACGCTTTTGAACCGGCTGACCGGTTCCGACGAGCTCGTGGCCGACATGCCGTTCGCGACGCTCGATACCCGTACCCGCAAGTGGAAGCTCGCTGACGGTCGCATCGTCCTGCTCTCCGATACCGTCGGATTCCTCCAGCGCCTACCGCACCACCTCGTCGCGTCGTTCCATGCGACCTTGGAGGAGGCCCTGAACGTGGACCTGATCGTGCACGTCGTGGACGCCTCCCATCCGGATGCCGACGTGCAGATGGCCGCGGTCGAGAAGACGCTCGCGGGACTCACGAGGCGTGAAGCGGATCTGATCGTCCTGAACAAGACCGATCGCGTCGCCGATCCGATCCGTCTGCACCTGCTGCTTGGCAGTCGCCCTCAGGATGTCGTCCACGTCTCGGCGCGAACGGGCGAGGGGCTCGATCGCTTCGAGGCGAAGATCCACCATGCGCTGGACCTGCGCAGCGCCCATGTGCGGGTCGACTTGCCCTTGGCGGACGGCAAGCGCGCCTCGATGGTGCGCGCGACAGGTGTGATCCTCTCCGAGCAGGTGATCGACGAACGCCTCGTCCTCGAGATGCGCGTCGTGGATCGCGCGGTCGGCAACCTCCAGCGCTTGCTCGGAAGCGAGGCTCTCGTCGAGGTCCTGCGACCGGCCGTCCAACCGTTGCTTTCCGACGTCGACGAGGAGCCTAAGACGCTTCGTCCGACCGGGTCGGACGAGGCTTGATCCGCGCAGCCTTGCGCAGAGACCGCAGCCGCCATTGGGGCTGTGGAGTTTCCATGAGGTGTTCGGAGAGCGCGACGAAGGCATAGCCCGCACGGACCAAGGCCCCCGCTTCCGCCGGCTCGACCAGGCCTCCGATGGCCAGTGCCGGGTACCCGGGAGGCAGGAGGGGGGCGAGTCGCAGCAGCGACTTGCGATCGATATCGAAGGTGGTCAGGTTGCGTGCATTGATGGCGATCCACAGGCCGTCGGAGCCAGGGCCGCCGCGTGCGTCGAGGAGTTCTTCGATGCGAATCAGGTCGCGCCCGTCGAAGCACTCCAAGATGGCCACGAGCCCGGCTTCCCGGCAGGCGTCCAGGAGGCTTCCAAGCTCGTCGTCGGTGAGGAGGGTCGTCGCGAGGTGGACGCCCGCGGCACCGCTGACACGCGCCGCCCAGACCTGGACTGGAGCCACGGGGAAGTCCTTCAAGAACACCGCCATGCGGTTCGCGTCGATCCCGAGCCCGTCGGTCAAGCGTGGGAGGTCCAGGGGCTCGGTCACGAGCGAGACGCCCGCGAAGCCCGCCCGCTCGAGGCGCTCGAGGTAGCCCCGCGCGTGGGCCAGGTCGGGCAGCAGGCGGGAGCCGAGTCCGAGCGACACCGACAGGAGGTTGAGGGTCCCGAGGAACTCGAGGCCGCCCTTGTCCCGGAACAGAGCCGGGGCGGGAGCACGGTCGAGCGCGATCCTTCGCAGCTCGGCCTCCGACGCCTTCGCTTCCCCGGCCCGCGCACGAGCGAGCGCGAGCATGTCACGCAGGTAGTCTTCCTGGAGCCGGGGCGTCGAGCCGCTCGGAATGCGCTGGGATCGCATGGGGCGATAGGGGTGGGAGAACACGTCTCCTACCTCGTTCGAGCGCATCGGCGCTCACGCATTCAGAACCTTTACGAAGCCCGCGAGGAGCCGCCCGCGGGCACCTAGCTCCTAGCAGCCTGATGGAAAAGTGCTTCGGATGCGATGCATGCGACCGGGAGGCCCGGCGGGTGCGCTAGAACGCAGGCGAATCGGTCGATTCGGCGAGGCTCTCGTGTGCCGGCCGGGCTTTCCGGACGCGTGCAGCGCGCCGGATGACTTTTTCATCAGGCTGCTAGGAGCTAGCAGTCCGACGACAAAGGGCTTCGGATGCGAACGGGCTTTCCGGACGCGTCCGG
>JAJDEW010000185.1 GCA_029259595.1 Planctomycetota bacterium
CGCTTGGAGACCGTGAGCAAGACGCTGCAGCTACCGTTCGAGGCTCGAGCTGCGTCCCACGTCTTGAGCCTGCGGTTGACCGAAGACTCGAACACCAGCCTGCGAGTGGCACGGGTCGAGCTCGAGCACATCGACCGCTGAACGACGGAACGACGAGGGGGTCCAAGGTGGCATTCGGCCCGCCGGCGGGGATGATGGCACCATGAGCACGCCCTGGATTCCCACCGAGCAAGGTGCGGCCGCACGCCGCCTGCTGCGGGCGACGGACTCCGGTGTTCTCGCGACGATGTCGCGCGAGCTTCCGGGCTATCCGTTCGGTTCCGTGACCCCCTTCGTGACGTCCCAGGAAGGCCGTCCGCTGATCTACGTCAGCACGATCGCGCAGCACACGGCGAACATGCAGGCCGACCCGCGCGTTTGTCTGACCGTCGTGGAGAGCGGCGCGGGCAACACTCAGGCGCTCGGGCGCACCAGCTTGGTGGGGGACGCCTCCCCCGTCCCTGCGGCGGCCGTCGAGGCCGAACGAGAGCGCTACTTCGCGTTCTTTCCCGAAGCCCGCGAGTACGGCGGCACCCACGACTTCAGGCTCTATCGGATCGAGCCCAAACGCGTGCGCTTCATCGGAGGATTCGGCCGCATTTGGTGGGTCGAGCCCCAGGACTGGGCCGTTCCGACGCCGGCTTGGGCTGCCGAAGAAGCGGACATCGTCCGTCACATGAACGAGGACCATCGTCCAGCGCTCGTCGCCATGGCTCGCCACTTCGCCCAGCTCGACGACGAAGAGGCTGCCCTCGTCGCCGTCGACCTCGAAGGCTGCCACGTGCGAGCCGCGCACGGCATCGTCTACCTGCCCTTCGACAAGGCATGCCTCACCGTCGACGACGTCCGTACCGCCATGATCCAGCTGGCACGCGCGGCACAGAGCCGCGGGGCCTGAGCCGCGACGGGCACCGCGGTCGTCAGGGGCCCGTTGCTTGCCGGTCCGGTTGAAGGTCCGGGTCCCAGGAGCTCTTGCGCCAGAACATGGCTGAAGCTGCGCACCCCGGCCGTGTCCCGAACGGCATGCTCGACTCGCGGGCTCGGCGTCTTCCGCCGAGCCCGCGGCCCGTCGGCCGCATCAGAAACTCGGGTCCAGGATCGTGACCTGTGCGGGCGTGCTCAGGAAGATCTGGGGCGGGAAGGGGCGCAGGAAGACGGACTGGAGGTAGAGGTCCTGGGAGAGGACTCCCGGCGCAAGCGTGATGGTGGCGCTGGTTCCCAGGGTTCCGTTGATGACGCCGACCGGGGCGAGGGCCGAGGGTGCACCGAGCGTCGTCGGGCCGAGCAGCATCGGCAGGTAGAAGGCGTTGGGGGACGAGGAATAGGCGATCCAGGCGTACGCGCCGACGGGCGCCGCCAGGTCGATCGAGAAGGGTTGGCCGGAGGTCGCCGGCGAGGCGGCGTCGAATCCGTGCGAGAGGCTCGGTGCGAGATCGTCGATGGTGCCGGCGCCGGCGACGCGCGGCGGCCCGACGTCACCCGGCTCGCAATCGCCCTTGCCCTTGATGAGGCCCGGTGAGCCGCCGAGCGTCTCGGTGTCGATCAGCGCCGCACTCGCGGAGGCGTGCGTGAGCTCGAGGCCGGGGCCGCCGTCGCCGCTGTCCGAGCAGCCGAAGACCGATCCGCCCAAGCCACCGACGCCGCCTTGCAGGCTGGAGCCGGAGGCGTACAGGAAGCTGTCGGATCGGACCGAGACACCGGGGCCACCGGGGGTGCCCGGATCGAACGTCTGGCCAGAGCCCGGACCCCCGGTGAGTTCGCAATCGAACAGGTGGACCGAAGAGGAGAAGAGCGAGAGACCCGTTCCTCCTTCTTCCACGGTGAAGACGCTGTTCCCTCCGCTCGACACGGTCCGGACCATGACGACCCGCGGCGAATTCGTGACGATGGCTCCGTTCACCGAGTTGAAGGAGCTCGTCCCGGAATTGATGGAACAGTCCTCGATCCACACCGCTCCTTCGCAATTCTCGATCAAGAGCGGGGGAGGGGAATCGAACGGAGACATGAGCCCCGTCGCCTCGATCCCCGAGACGGTCACGTGCTGCGCGGGGCCCAGGTCGCGGATCGTGATCTCTCCCCCGAGGACGACGTTCCCTCCGGCTTCCGCGATCAACGTCAGGCTCTTGCCCGCGATGGTGACCGCGTCGGAGTAGTTGCCGTCGCGCACGAGAACGACGTCACCCTCTGCGGCCGCGTTGACGGCGATCGAAAGGAAGGCGAAGTCCGCGCCGGGGTCGTCGTCGACGGTGAGGACGTCGGCGTGCGAGACAAGCGTCAGGGCCGAGATCGAGTACAGGGCAAGGAAACGAGTCGCTCGTGTCATGGGGACCTCTCGGTTCGCGTTGGGTGGGATGACCTGGCCGCTGCTCCGGGCAGAGGGCAGTCGTGCCAGCTCCAGAGTAGTGCAATCGCGTAGACGCGAAACCGTCGATCGCGCCGACCCGTGGCGGACGGCTCTCGTCGCGCCTTCCTGTGCCGGGAAGGAGCACGAGAACCGAACCACACATGTTGCGATCTGGATCCGTATCTACGGTGCTGACGCGCCTTCGTGCGGCCCCTGGCGCGGCGAACTCAGAAGGTCTCGAAAAACGTCCCGCGACTCGGTCGTGGTCGTCGGAGCTCGTTCAAAGCGACGGATCGAGCAGCGTGATGGCGCTCGGTGCCGTGAAGCCGAACTGCATGGCGTTGATGTCGAACCAGGTCGCTTGCACGTAGGCCGTCGCCCCCTGCACGGAACCGATGCCACCGATGAAGAGGTTCTCGACACGTTGACCGGAAGCGGGCAGGGCGCCGACGAAGAAGGACTTCACCGGGAGCGAGAGCACGAGGTAGCCCGCGAAGGAGGGCAGCGCGAAGCCCGTGCCTTGCGTCCCGCTGAAGTTCACCCAGACGAAGTCCCCGGGGTTGCCCGTGAAGGTCGCCGTGGCGATCTGGCCGGCGCGCGCGGGTGAGGAGAGCTCGAGCGAGCGCGCGTCGACCAGGAGTTCCGTCAGCGTACCGGCATCGACCTGGAGCGCCGATCCGGGTATCCCCTTGTCACAGGGATTCGACTGTGCACCGGCCTCACCGCCCTCGGTGAGCGAATCGACCAGAACGACCACCGGACCCGGCGTGCCTGCCATGTGGATCCCGTGACCTCCGTCACCGGCCGCCGCGCAGAGCAGTGGACCGTCGCCGCCATCTCCACCGTGCAGAGTCGAGCCCGAGACGTGGAGAAAGCCTCCACGCACCTCGATCGCGTCCCCTCCCGGAAACCCGAACAGCCCCGTGCTGCCCTTGGCACCCGTGATCGTGCAGTCGAAGACGTGGACGGTGGAGTCGACCACTTCGAGCGCTGCAACCAAGTCGTCGGTCGGAGCCTGGAAGTCACAGCGTGTGAAGACGACCGACGTGCTGTTCTGGACGTAGCCACCTCCAGAGAGGACCTGAGAGTGGTCCGCTGGAATGACGCAGTCCTCGAACCACACCGTTCCGGCGCAGCCGAACACGCGCAGGGAAACCGTGAGCACGCCTCCCTCCGACGTTCGGATGCCGCGCACGATGACCTCGTCCTGAGCCCCTGTGTTCAGAACCGCAAGTGCATCGACGACGACGGTCGCACCGACCTCCGCCACCAGACTGACGCCGGTCTGGATCAACAGGCGCTCGTCGTAGTCGCCCGCCCGGACGAGGATCGTCCCTCCTCCGCTGGCGGCGGAGAGCGCGGACCCGATGGTCAAGTGATCCGTCCCCGGGCCGTTGGCCTGATCGACCACGAACACGTCACCGGCCCCGGCCGTCGCCGTCGCTCCGAGGAGGCAGGCCGTGGCGAAACAACCGATGAGACGCTCGATTCGTGAGTTGAGCATGGGACTCTCCCTTTTCAGGTGCCGCGAGCAGAGGTTGCGAGCTCGATTCTCCTTCTGCCAGGGGCTCCTAGGGGCCCAGGCCCTTCCATTGGACACGAACTCCCCGATTCCGGCAGCGACTTCCTCCGGCGCGGGAATGAGAGGCGCCCTGCTCGAAGACCCCCCGATTCGGGGGGCCGACCCTGACGCAAAGCAGGGCCGCCTGTCGTGCGACAAGCGGCCCTGCTTCGAGCTCGTGGCGTACCGACCTTCAGGCTGTTAGTGGTGGTGGTGCCCGGCCTTGGCCTCTTCCTTGTTCTCCGGAAGGTCGGAGACCAGGGCGTCGGTCGTGAGGAGCAGGCTCGCGACCGAAGCCGCGTTCTGCAGCGCCATGCGCGTGACCTTGGTCGGGTCGATGACGCCGGCCTTGACCATGTCCTCGTAGGTGTCGGTGCCGGCGTTGTAGCCGAAGTTCACCGACTTCTTGTTGCGGATCTCCTGGACCACGACGGCGCCGTCTTGACCCGCGTTCTCCGCGATCTGGCGGACGGGGGCTTCGATGGCACGGCGCACGATCTGGGCGCCGACCAACTCGTCACCCTTCAGCGCGAGCTTGTCGAGCACGGCTTGCGCCGAGAGCAACGCGATTCCGCCGCCGGGAACGATGCCTTCGTCGACGGCCGCACGCGTGGCGTGCAGGGCGTCTTCGACGCGGGCCTTCTTCTCCTTCATTTCGGACTCGGTGGCAGCGCCCACGTTGATCTGGGCGACACCGCCGGCGAGCTTCGCGAGGCGTTCCTGGAGCTTCTCCTTGTCGTAGTCGGAGCTCGTGTTCTCGATCTCGCCCTTGATCTGCTCGATCCGTCCCTGGATGTCGGCCTTCTTGCCGGCGCCCTCGATGACGGTCGTCGTGTCCTTCGTCACGGTGATCTTCTTGGCACGACCGAGGTCCGCCAGGCGAACGCCTTCGAGCGTCTGTCCCGTCGACTCCATGACCGGGGTCGCCCCGGTCAGAACGGCGATGTCTTCGAGCATGGACTTGCGGCGGTCGCCGAAGCCGGGCGCCTTGACAGCGACGCAGGGGAAGGATCCACGCAGACGGTTCACGACCAGCGTCGCGAGCGCCTCACCCTCGATGTCCTCGGCAATGATGACCAGCGGACGACCGCTGCGCATCACTTCCTCGAGCAACGGGATCATGTCCTTGATCGTCGAGATCTTCTTCTCGTGAACGAGCACGAAGGCGTCTTCCATGACGCACTCCATGTTCTTCGCGTCCGTGATGAAGTGCGGCGAGAGGTAGCCCTTGTCGAACTGCATCCCCTCGACCCACTCCACCTCGGTCGAGAGGCTCTTGCCCTCTTCCACGGTGATGACGCCGTCCTTGCCGACGCGATCCATGGCCTCGGCGATCATCTCGCCGATCTCGGGATCGTTGTTAGCGGCGATCGAGCCGACCTGCGCGATCTCGCTACGGCCCTTGACCGGCTTCGAGATCTTGACCAGGTGGTCGATGGCGGCCGCGACGGCCTTGTCGATGCCGCGCTTGAGCGAGACCGGGCTCGCGCCGGCGGTCACGTTACGCAGACCCTCCTCGAAGATGGCCTCGGCCAGCACGGTGGCGGTCGTGGTGCCGTCACCCGCGCCGTCGTTCGTACGCGAGGCGACTTCCTTCACGAGCTGCGCGCCCATGTTCTCGTAGGGATCTTCGAGCTCGACTTCCTTCGAGACCGTGACGCCGTCCTTGGTGACGGTCGGGCTACCGTAGGACTTCTCGATGATGACGTTGCGCCCACGCGGGCCGAGCGTGACCTTGACGGCACGCGCGAGTTTCTTGACGCCGGTGCGGATGTGCTCCCGCGCTTCGACGTCGTAGCTGATCTGTTTTGCCATGGATAGTTCTCCTGGAAGCTCGCGCGTCCGTCTCAGCCGATGATGGCGAGGATGTCGTTCTCACTCATGATGAGGTATTCCTGGCCGCCGAACTTGACCTCGGTCCCGGCGTAGGAACTGAAGAGCACGCGGTTGCCGACCTTGACGCTGAGGGGTTGGCGCGTGCCGTCGTCGGTGACTTTGCCGTCGCCGACCGCGATGATCTTGCCTTCCTTCGGCTTGTCTTTGGCGCTCTCCGGAAGAAGGATGCCGCCGGCGGTCTTCTCTTCGGCTTCGGCGCGCTGCAGCAGCACGCGATCGGCCAGCGGCCGGATGTTCACATTCGACTTCGTCGTCGTCGTCGTCTTGGTTTTCGTTGCCATGGTCTTCTCGCTCCTCGTGTCGTGTGGATTCGGGTCAGGATGATCAAGCCTCCGAGGCGACCCCCGGAGTGAACGTGTCAGTTGGAGGACGGCCCTCGGCGCGGATCGACGAGCCCGAAGGACTCGAGCACGGCCGCGCGCAGCACGTCGGGTCGGACCGGCTTCGCGAGACAGACGAGCGCCCCGGCCCGCAGGACCTCGGCCTCGAGTCCCGGCGTCCAGCGCCCGGAGTAAACGATGCAGGGCAGATCCGCCCGCGTCCGACGCAGGATGGGCAGGATCTCGATCCCGGTGTAGCCCGGCATGTGCACGTCGAGCAGCGCCCCGTGGATCGTCTCGGCCTGTGCCAGCTCCAGGGCCTCGCTCCCGCTCTCCGCCTGCAACACCTCGAGCCCGAGTCCGAGCAAGAGTTCCGCGACCCCGAGTCGAAGCTCGGTGTCGTCGTCGGCGAGCAGAATGCGGCGGCTTTCCAACATGGTTGAGCCCGGGAGAAGCAAAGCCTGTGCCGCGCGCGGATCCCTTCCGCCGGACGCCCTTCCCACCCCGCCCACGCCCGACAGAGCCCTTGCGGCCCTCCCGGCCGCCCCCCGGGGCCCCCTGTCACTCTGGCAGGTGCCCGAGAAGCCGCCAGGGCCGCCTGTCAGGATGACAGATCGGCCCGGCAGAGGGCCGAAGCCGGACGACCCCTCGAAAGCTCCCGCGAAGCGGGATTCGGCCCTTCCCGCAACCCCCCGATACATGCGTCCATTGCGCGTCGCCGGCCTCGAACTCACCCAGGACGTGCTTGGGCTGCGGTGCGCCCGGAGATCGTCTGCAGCGCCATGACGGGGGCTTGCGGCCCCAGGTGCGGGGGCAAGCTCGGGAACGATCGGCCGCGGGGCTCAGGCGCGGATGCGCAACTGCTCGAGGGCGCGGTGCAGCAGCGCTTGCATGTCGCGATCGAAGTCACCGTCGCGGACGAAGTCGTCCGGGACCGGCGTCGCCAGGGTCCAGCTGGCGTAGGTCGGGATCGGTGTGCGAAGCAGGTAGCAGGCGGCATAGCACTCCGCCAGCTCGCCGGCGTGCGCGAGCGTGCTGCCGTCCTTGTCGTGGTGGGTGTCGGCGGCCTGGATCAGCTCTTCGGGAAAACCCCAGGTGCGGAAGAGCTCCGCGGAGACCGAGGTGTGGTCGAAGCCGTAGACCTCGTGCTCGCTCTCCAGGAGGGGGGCGCCCGCCTCGACGGCGGAGCGGACGCGACGGGTCTCCTCCGGCCGAAACTGCATGAGCACCAGCTGCCCCACGTTCTCGAGCAGGCCCAGGGCATAGCCGAGGGTGCCCAGGCGCTCACTCTCCTTCTCACACAGCATCCGGCAGGCGATCGCGGTCGTCACGGCGCGCCGCCAGAACAGCCCGCGGATCTCGCGCTTCACGCTGACGAAAGCGCGAAAGAAGCGCTCGATCGTCGTCGTCGTCAGGACGTCGACCAGGCGCGAGAGCCCCAATTGCACGCAGGCGCGCTCAACCGTCTGAATCGGGAAGCGCCCGGAGTAGAAGTAGGCCGAGTTCGCCATCTCGAGCACACGGCTCGCGAGCGCGCCGTCGAGCTTGGCGGCTTCGGCCAACTTGCGCGCGGTCACGCCCGGCGATCCCGCCAGCTCGATGACACCGAGGGCGGCATAGGGGAAGACCGGCAGCGTGCGGCCTTCGGGAACGACCGATTCGAGGAGGCTCGACGACATGGTGGGCCCTCCGGAAGCGGGGAAGGCACAGGCT
>JAJDEW010000186.1 GCA_029259595.1 Planctomycetota bacterium
GAGGGACGACTCGTTCTCGATCCCAACCGCATGGGCGCGGGCATCGTCACGGGCATCGGATTCCTGGGCGCCGCGACCGTCCTGCGCTCGGGCGACGCCCTGCGCGGCCTGACGACGGCGGCCTGCATCTGGTACGTCGCCGGCCTGGGCATCGTCCTGGGCAACGATCACTATGCGCTCGGAATCATCGCGACGCTGATCGTGCTCTTCGTCTTGACGGTGTTGAACCGCTTGACGGGCTTCATCGACCCGGTCATCTACCGCCGCCTCATCGTGATGCACGCCCACGAGGACGCCAAGCAGCTCGTCGACAAGATCAACGTCATCCTTCGCAAGGAGGGCTGTCGAGTGCTGGACCTGGCCAGCGGTCACGACCGCGTTCACGACAGCCACGAGTTGGTCTTCTACGTCTCGCTCAAGAACGACCTCCAGTCACCCCGCGTGACCGGCGGCGTGGTCGCCCTGCCCGGCGTGAACAGCGCCCGCTGGAAGCTGATCTCGAACCCGCACTGAGGGTTCAGGGGCCGAGGTAGCGGTACAAGATCTCGCCCCAGGAGTCACCGTCCCGAATCTCGAGCAGGGCACGGTTCACGGGCTTGCGCCAGGGGCTGTCGAGGGCGAAGGCGATCGCGTAGTCGCGCACGTCGAAGTCGTGCGAAACGATCTGGAGGTCGCGGAACTCCGTTCGCTGCAGGTGCTGGAGCAAGGGCGCGTCGTGCACCATGGCGTCGGCGGTCCCGGCCTGGATGCGTCGCAGACCCTCGGAAGGATCGGCGACGGAGCCGAAGTAGACGCCCTTGCCGGCGAGGAAGCGCGCGGCGCTCGTATCCCGCACCGCCACCGTGCGCGCCAGACGGAGGTCGTCGACACCCCGGATGGGAGACTCGAGGCTGTGCACCGTGAGCACGGAGGCGACCGCCCCGGTCAACACGGAGAAGAGCAGGATGCTGGCCACCATGCAGGTCGCCGCGAGGATCGCGCCTGGAACACTCTTCGGGAAGACGCCCTTGTGCCCCAGGAAGATGATCGTCGACCACCAGATGCCGGTGCCGACCGAGCCCGTCGCGCCACCTTCCTTGAACTGCGGATGGCGCTTGTGCTCGGCCAGCCAGAACAGGACGCCGATGCCGGCGAGCGCGAGAACGACGACCGCGATGATCTGGAGAAACTCGCGCGACGTGAGCGCACGCAGCAAGGCACGGAAGCCGAAGCCCTGCTCGGCCGAGCGGACGGCCACCCCCAGACCCGCCGTGTAGTACGGATGCGAGAAGTCCACGCGCGCCTCGCGCTCCGGCGTGACCGAGATCGCCGCGATGGCCGCATCCGCGCGCCCTTCGGAGACCGCATCGAGCAGCCCTTCGACCGAGTCGATGGAAACGAGCTCCAGCCGGACGCCGAGGCGCTCGGCGATCTGCTCGGCCAGCTCGACCGAGACGCCCTTCCAACTGCCGTCCGAGTTCTGGTAGGCGAAGGGAGCGCTGGGCTTGGTCGCGACGCGCCAGGTCGAAGCGGGCAAGCGCGTCGCGACGTCGTCCTCGCCGGCCGCCTCGCCCTGAAACGCCAGGAGCCCGAGCAAGCTCGCGAGCAGGAGCGCGCTCATTGCTCCGTCCCGAGGTATTCCGTCAGGACACGGTTCCAGGCCGGCGCACTCACGATGTCGAGCAGCACTCGGTTGAGTGGCTTGCGGAGGTCGCTTCCGAGGGGCAACGCGATGGCGTAGTCCTGTCGCTCGAACGTGACGGGCAGGACCTCGACGCGCCCGGCGAAGTCGGTGATCGAGCGGTAGCGCAGGATCGGAGCATCGTAAACGAGCGCGCGGTAGTCCTCCGACGCCAGGGCCTCGAGCGCTTCATCCAGCGTGGGACGTCCGACGTGGGGCAGGCCGCGATCTCGGAGGTAGGCCTCGCTGGTCGAACCCGCGACGGTGACGATCCGCCCCACGCTCGCGAGGTCGTGTGGCCCCTTGACGCCCGTCTCGAGCTGCGACAGGGTCAAGGTCGTCGCGACGGCGGCGGTCAGGCCGGAGATCATGACGATGCTCGCGAACATCCATACGAGCCCGACGAGTCGTCCACCGAGCGTGACGGGCGCCTTGTCCCCATAGCCGACCGTCGTCATCGTCACCGCCGACCACCAGAAGCCCGAAGCCAGACCGCGCACCGCACCCCCACCGAACTGCTCGACGTTCTTGCGCCGCTCGAACAGCCAGACCAGGACGCCGCCGAGCGCGATGACGGCAGCGAGGGTCCCCACGGCCTGGGCGAAGCGCACCGAGGCGACGCGCTTCAGGAGGCCGGACAGCAGTCCGGGCCGGGCCGCGGGTACCGCGATGCCGAGTCCCGACGGGTGGAAGGGATGAGTGAAGTCCACACGCGCTTCACGCGCGGCGGTGATCGTGAGGGCGGCGACCGACGCGTCGAGGCGGCCGACTTCGAGGTCGCTGATCAATTGATCGAGCGAGCGCTCTTCGAAGCGGTAGGCCAAGCCGAGCTCCTGGGCGATCCGCTGCCAGAGCTCGATGCTGATGCCGCGCCACTCGCCACTTTCGTCTCGAAACGAAAACGGCGCGGCCTGCTTGGTCCCGACGACGAGCTCGCGTGGAGCGGACGTCGGCTCACCCTGGGGCAGGTTCAACGCGGCGACGAAGACAAGCGACGTGAGAAAGAGACTCATGCGACGAGGATAGCGTCCCTCCCGGGGTGCTTCACGCGACCCCTCGTCAGCCCCTCCGCGCACGTGCGAGAGCGCATGTCCGCGTGAATCGACGCATCAGCCTCGCGACTTCGTTCCGTCGCCTGCGTGCAGAGCGCTCCCGTCCAAGACCGCGTCAGAGCGGCAGGGCGTCGAGCAGCGCGCGGGCGACGTCGCGCGCCATGAGCTCGTTCCCTTCCGGCAGGTAGTGTCCGTCGTACGGAATGACGGGCACTTCGCCCTCGCGCTCGTACCAGGTGCGCAAGGACGGCAGCAGGCGCACGGTACGGAGCCCGAGCGCTGTCGCCGACGCTTCGGTATCGTCCCCCAGAGTCTCGGCGATGAACTCGCCGCGCACCTCGTTCGGATCGGGGATGATGACCAAGAGGGGCACGAATTCGAGCTTGCGCGAGAGCTCGAGAAAGCGCTCGAGGTGAGCGCGCGCCCGCTCGCGGCCGTTCGTCCTTAGCTCGGGGGCGAAGGCCTTGCTCTCCTTGCGGGCGATCGCATCGTGGGCGAACATGACGAAGGCGCTGCGCCGCACGAACTGCTTCAACTGCCAAGAGGTGCGCGTCCAGCCCTCCATCTTGGCCGACGTATCGAAGGCGACGGGCTCGACTTGTGCCAGCCAGGCGTAGGTGTCCTGGATACGGCGCTGGAACAGGTCGTTCCAGAACCAGAAGAGGACGACGACGTCGGGCTCGAGCTCGCGCCCCAGCTCGTCGAGCACCCTCAGCTCCTGGCGCGTGTCGTATGAGCGGTGCCCCGTGTTGATGACCTCCCAGTCGCGCCGTCCCGTGTCGTCGGCTTCGAGCCAGCGCTCGAGGTAGAACGGCAGAGTCTCGTCGTCCGCGACCCCTTGGCCGTACACGAGGCTGTCACCGAGGGCGACGACCCGGACCGTCTCCGGTCGCTTCGGACCGATCTCGGGGCCGCGAAAACCGTGGGCATTCACGTGCACCGGGTGGTGGTAGGTGTAGTGCACCTCGCTCGGGACCATCTGCCAGCCACGCAACGAGTTCGCCTGCATCTGCATGATCGGGAGCCGCTCGGCCAGCGGAGACCCGAGCAGAGTGCGCGTCGCCAGCTCGGCCACGACGAAGCTCACCAGTCCGGAGACCGCGAGGGCCAGGAGCTTCTTCTTCAGTGGACGGGCGGTGCGCTCTGCCATGCTGGAATCCTAGCAGCCCGGGGGACTCGCGCCCCGCTCACGGCTGCCCACCCTCCATCGGCCGCTCGCCTGGGACGCCTTGACCGCCCTCCCTTGCAAGCGCGTGCAACGACTACCCCAAACGCCGGCGAAGCGGTGGATTCGGCAAGGCTTTCAGGTGCAGCACCCGCCATGGAGGGCGTCGTCCTTCCGCCGGATGAAGTCTCCGGCGGCTTGCTACGTCGCGCCCAGGTAGGTGTCGGTGCCGGGCAAGAGGAGCTCGAGCGGGCCCAACCGGTCCGCGCGCCCGTCGAGCTCCGTCCGGATCCGCGCGCGAGCCCGGAGAACGACGTTGCGCGTGGTCTTTTCGACCCGACGACCGAGGACCAGGCACACGACGTCGACCGACGAACCGAGGTAGTCGACCATGCGCCAGGCGACCTCCTCGTCGGACATCAGCGCACCCGTCCCCCGCTGGAACAGACGGGTCGCGTCGAGGTGCGGTCGCAAGCGCAGACGACGGGCGCGCGGCGCGATCTCCTCGTCCGGGGCGGTCCGTGAGGCCTCGCAACGCACGACGTCGAGCGCCCGGTTGCGCGCCACGCGCAAGACCCAGGCACGCAATGTCGGCCCATCGCTGCGCCGGATGCCGACGACCTTCCGCAGAGCGGAGAAGAGCACGTCCTGAAGGATGTCTTCGGCCGGCGTCTTCAGGTCGTTGCGATACCAGCGGGAGCGTGTCCTGTGCAGATAGCCACGCAACCACCCGGCGAAGCGTTCCATCGCAGCCCGGTCTCCCTTCGCAGGGACACCGTCCCAATCATTCGTATCCATCCCGCTCGATCCTTTCGTTTCGAGGTCCACGACGGGTACTGCAAGTTCGCGCCGAGCTTACAAGGAGCACACGAGCACGGGGGCGAAAACCGTCCCCGTGTCGGCCGTGCGGCGCACCCGTCCCGCATCCGGGATCCGGGACAGGCTCACTCGCGATCGCCCAGCACGACGAGCAGGCAGGGGCCGCCGGCGATGACGTCGAGTCCCAGCTCGTCCGCGCGTTCCAGCGCGCGCCGGCTCTCCGCTCCCGGCTGCATCCAGAGGCGCTGGATCCCCGCACGCGCGGCATCCTCGACCAGGCCCTCCGTCACGGCCGGCGGTGTGATGATCGAGAGGCCGTGCACGAGCTCGGGCAGGGACGCGAGGTCCGCATAGGCACGCAGGCCCTCGACCTCGGCTGCGGACGGATTGACCGGGTAGACGGGCGTGCGCTCGTTCTGCAGATAGCAGCGCAGGACCCTGTTGCCGTACTTGGAACGATCCGTCGAGGCACCGGCGACGGCCCAGGGCCCGTGGGAGAGGAATTCGTCGATCAGGGACATGGAGCTGGGATACGGGGTCGGAGGCGGGAATGGGACGCCAGGAAGCCCGTTCGAAGAAGGGCGTCACGTTCGGGACTCGAGCGCTAGCGCGGTCCGGTCTCGCGCTCCAGGAGGAGGCGTTGGTCGGGATCGATCGCCACGTCCACCCCCCGTGGCACCGCCACCGTCGCGCGCCCGCCCGGCATCGGGATCCGCCGGAGCTCCGTGCCCACGCGAACGGGAACGGCCACCTCGAAGACCACGTCGACCGGGAGCTCCCACTCGAGTAGCAGCTCGTCTCCGCGCCGTTCTCGATGAAGGCGCGGCAGCTTCGGCTGGCGCAGGTAGACCTCGAAGAAGCCGTCGAGCTCGAGACCGGTGTGCTCCTCGGCGATCGCGAGGATCCCGTCGGTCGTCTCGAACCGGCAGGCGCTGCCGTCGGTCGTGCTCTCGAGAGCGGGATCCGGATAGGCCATCCGCCGCAGGGCGCGGAAGAACTTCGCGTCGTCACCCACCGCCCAGCGCAACGTGTGGAGCACCCACGAGCCCTTGAAATAGACGTCGTGGTCCGGAGCGTCCGCGCGCGTGTGGTGGAACATCTCCTTGGTCGAATACGGCTCGCGCGGTGCGATCGCCCCGACGTTCAGGATGCGGCGCGCGTCGTGGATCATCTGCTCGAGGTAGGCGGCATCGCCGTGCAGCTTTTCGACGTAGAGCGCCTGGGCGTAGGTCCCGAAGCTCTCGTGGATCCAGTAGTCGTTCCAGTTCCGCGCGGTGACGAGGTTCGCCCACCATTCGTGCGAGGCCTCGTGGTGGTGCAGGAAGTCGAAGCCGCGCTGGGGGCCCCACGGGTTGCCGCGGTACATGTTCCCGTAGGCGATGATCGACTGGTGCTCCATGCCGAGGTGCGGCGTCTCGGCCACGCCGTACTTGTCCGCGCGGAACGGGTAGGGCCCGAAGATCTCCTCGAAGAAGCGCAGGTGGAGGGCGAACTCGCCGAAGAGCTCGCGCCCTTGCTCGAGATTCTCCGGAAGGACCCAGAAGACGATCGGGAACGCGTCCCCCGCCGTACTGGTGTAGATCTCGGACAGCGTCGCGTACGGTGCGATGTTCAGGGCGACGCCGTAGTTGTTGATCGGCGTCGAGACGTGCCAGTGGTGCGTCGTCCAACCCGCCTCCGCGGGCGTGACGGACAGGAGCCGTCCGTTCGAGGCGACGACGAGCGGATTCGGAACCGTGATGCGCAGGTCCATCGACTCCGGCTCGTCGGACGGCTGGTCCTTGCACGGCCACCAGAGGTCCGCGCCCTCGCCCTGACACGAGGTCGCGATCCAGGGAGAACCGTCGGCCGTCTGCGCCCACGTGAAGCCCCCGTCCCAGGGCGGATTCGGCGCCTCGCGCGGAACGCCGCCATAGGCCACGGCGACCGTGAACTCGTCGCCGGGGGCCTGCGGATGTCGGACGCGGAGGACGCCGTCGTCGAACGAGTGTTCGAGATCCGCGCCTGCCGCTCGCACGGAGCGGACGGCGAGGCGCGCATCGAGGTCGAAGACCACCTCCGACAGCTCGTCGAGCGCGCGCGCCCTCATCGCGAGGACTCCCTCGATCGAGCGCGTGGCCGGATCGACCCGCAGGCTCAGGTCGTAGTGCACGACGTCATAGGCCGCCTGCTCGGGTGGAAGCGCGCGTCCCGATGTCTGCGTCGGCGCGGTGGACTGGAAGAGGGCGAAGAAGAGGGTGGCGAGGCTCGCGACGTTCATCGGGCGGTCTCCGGGGTCGGGCCGCCACGATAGCGCCTGTGGGCCCGGCCCGATGCCCTGTCTCCCTGGAAGCGCTGCGGGCCGTGTCGTCCGGCCGCGCTGGCTCGCCGCGCACCGCAAGAGTTCTTCCACGGGCTGCTATCCTCTGCCCCATGAAACGCACCGAGAAGGCCGCCCGCATCCAGAGCGTGCTCGACGAGCTGATCCCACGGACGCCGATCCCGCTCGACCACAGCGACCCGTTCACCCTGCTCGTGTCCGTCGCGCTCTCGGCCCAAACGACGGACAAGAAGGTCAACGAGGTCACTCCGGCGCTCTTCGCCCGCGCCCCCACTCCGGCGGCCATGGCGCGCATGGACGTCGAAAACGTGCGCGAGTTGATCCGACAGGTGGGGCTCGCTCCCTCGAAGGCCAAGGCGCTCGTCAGCCTGTCGCAGCGCCTCGTCGAGGTCCACGGCGGCGAGGTGCCGCAGACCTTCGAAGAGCTGGAGGCCTTGCAGGGCGTCGGCCACAAGACGGCGAGCGTCGTCATGGCCCAGGCCTTCGGCGTCCCCGCCTTCCCGGTCGACACGCACATCCACCGCCTCGCGGCACGGTGGGGCCTCTCGAGCGGCAAGTCGGTCGAGGTCACCGAGCGCGATCTCAAGCGCACGTTTCCGGAGGAGCACTGGAACAAGCTCCACCTGCAGATCATCTACTTCGGCCGCCAGTATTGCCCCGCCCTGCGACACGACCTGGCGTCCTGTCCGATCTGCTCGTTCGCGGCTTCGAAGAAGCGCATCCTCGAGGAAGCGGCGTCCGCGCGACCCGCCGCGAAGACGAGTCCGCGCACGAAATCGACGAGTACCGCGGTGTCGACCCGCAGGAAGCGCTGAGGAACGCGCATGGACGAACACGAAGAGGACGAGCTCACGGACGACGAGCTCGATCGATTGAACGACGCCCTCGACGCGGGCCACTGGGCGAGCGCGGAGGAGCTCGTCGCCGGCCTGCGTGAGCGCGACCCCGGGCATCCGACCATCGTGTGGACCGACATCCGTGTCGCCGTCCTGCAATGGCGCGTGAACGACGCGCGCGCCTTGCTCGACGGGCTGCCGAACGACCTCCGCGACAACGCCGCGTTTCACGAGGCCGACGCGTTCGTCGCGGAACTCGAAGGGGACTTCGAGCGCGCGGATCGGCTCTACCGCGCCGCCGAAACCCTCGACCCGGAGTATGGCGCGCCGGAACGCGTTTCCGCCGACGAGATCCTCGCCATCGTCCGCAGGGCGGCCGAAGAGCTTCCACCCGAGTTTCGCTCGGCCTTCGACGTCATTCCGGTCGTGATCGATCCGATGCCGACGCCGGAGATCCTGGGCGCACCCGAATCGGGCCTGCCGCCCGACACGCTGGGCCTGTACAGCGGCCCGCTGTTGTCGGAGTTCCTGGGCGAAGCCGGCGGCCCGTACCCCCCGCGGATCCACGTCTTCCAGCGCAACCTGGAGCGCCACTGCCGCACACGCGACGAGTTGGCCGACGAGATTCGCATCACCCTGTACCACGAGCTGGGGCACGCCCTCGGCTTCGATGAGGACGGTGTCGATGAAATGGGACTCGGGTAGGTAGACTCGGCCCATGTCCACCATGGATGCCTCACGCTTCACCCTCCTCGCCGACCGCGTCCTCGACGGTTTCGCCAAGCAGCTCGAGGATTTCGATCCCGACGAGCTCGACTTCGCCACTTCCGATGGCGTCGTCACGCTGGAGTTCGCCGACGGCACGAAGTTCATCCTCAACCGCCAGGCCGGTTCCCACCAGATGTGGTACGCCGCCGAAGTCCGCGCCTGGCACTACGATTGGGACGCCGAGAAGGACATCTGGCTCGACGACCGCGACGGGCACGAGCTCTTCACGAACCTCTCGAAGACCGTGTCCGCCAAGCTCGGCCGTGAGGTCGAGTTCCGCGGCTGAGACCGCGGAGTCTTACGTTCGCTCAGCGCTGTTCGAGGCCCGCAGGCAGTGGGGCGGGGACCAGCGTTCCTTCGAGTGACAAGGCGAAGGGAAGCTCGACGCCGGGCCGGGCAGGCAGCGCGGCCCCGAGCGTGAACGTCCGCGCGATCAGGGAGTGGCTCCAGGCGACGGCGAGCTCGATCCCCGGACCGGCGAAGGGCAGGTGGGCGATGCTCACGTCGCCGTCGTGCACGGTGAGCTCGAGTCGCCCCTCGGTCAGCGCGACGCCCGACACGGGCGGCGGAACGAGCCCCTGAATGTAGGGCGCGAGAGCGTAGGTGCCCGCGGGCAAGCGCAGCACGACGTCTCCGCTGGCGCGCCCCAGGTCGCCGTCGAGCGGCAGTGCGAAGTCGCCCAGCAACAGCTTCGTGCGCCTGTCGGTGGACGGATCGAGGGGCGGACCGAGAAACGGCAAGAGACCTCCTTCCCCCAACAGAGGATCCGCCGGGGAATACGGCGTCGCCAGGTCGAGCGTCAGGACGTGCTCCGGGCCGTGGCCGGTGAGCGCCCGCGCTTGCCCGTCGAGGCGCGCCAGGAGGTCGAGCTTCGCCCGCTCGCCCTCGAGCAGGAGGACGACGTCCCGGGCCTGAGCCGGACCGCGCACGTCGATGGTGCCCGAGTCGAGGTGTTCGCCGAAGACACCGGCCAGAAACCCGGCCGGAGTCACGAGCCCGTCCAGACGCCGGGTGGACAAGCCCTGGAACTCGACGCGCCAGGCGCCGGGCTCGCGCGCGTCCGGTGCCAGAAAGCGACCGAGATCGTCGATGGCATAGCCGAGTCGAACCGTACCGTCGGGCTCGCCTTCGATGCCCCCGAACAGCTCGAAGGTCGCGCCCACGACCTCGGCCCCCCACTCGATGCTGGCCTTGCCCGCGAGCTTCATCAGGACGAGCTCACCGGACGACCCCGGACGTCCGCTCGCAAGGCGCAGACGATCGACCAACAAGTCGAACGAATAGGAGCTGCCGGGTCCGATCGTCTGCGAATCGCCGAAGCGAACGGACGTCTCGAAGCGCGGACGCCCCGACAACCGGACCAAGGCGCGATCCAGTCCCGTATGTCCCGCCTCGTCGAACTCCAGCTCGAGTTCCTCGAGGTGCAGCAGGATCTGGTGCCCGGGGGTTCCGACGCGCTCCTCGACGAAGTCGATCAACGGGGGAAGAAAGAAGTCCCCGCGCGCGACCAGGACATCCCCGGGATCGCGCAGGGTCACGCCCTCGAAGCGTTGCTCGGACACGAGCGAAGGAAACTCGAGACGGGTGATCTGGAGCGAGCCGGCGTGGTTCTCGCTGAAACTCCGCTCGAAGTCCTCTTCGAGCATGCGGCCGCAGGTGCGCGGCATGAACACGACGAAGACGAGCAGTGCGCCGCCCGTGAACGCCAGGCAGCCGAGTGGCCCCTTGACGAGGCAGCCCAGGACGCGGGGCACGGCCGGCTTCGAAGGTTTCATCGCGCGGATTCTGCACCTTCAGCGCCGCGCGAGGCGACCGGAAAGGGCGGACGGCGATACGTCGGCGCGGGTGAAGATTCCCGCATCAGTTCCAGCTGACGTCGGGCGGCTCGCCGGAGAGTTCGTGACCCTCCTTGCCGATCGAGCTCACGACCCGGCGCCACACCGGCTCGCCGACCCCACCGAAGATCGCTTCGCGCTGCGGCGCGGCCGGCACCCAGGACCCGAGCGAGAGCTCGGCGTCGAGCTGTCCAGCCCCCCAACCGGAGTAGCCGAGAAAGACCCGTAGCGATCGCTGCGCCTCACGCGGTCGTTCGAGCGCATAGCGCCCCATCGCCTCGAGCTCACCTCCGAGCCAGATCGTCCCGTCGAGACACAACCCGCCGGGAATGTGATCGGGCACGACGTGGAGGAACTGCAGGGTCGAGTGATCGACGGGACCGCCCAGGTGCACCGGGAAGTCCGACTGACCGAGCACGTCGTGGTCGGGCAGCAGGTCCTTGAGCATGAAGTCCGTCGGCCGGTTCGTGACCAGCCCGTAGGCGCCCTCGTCGGAATGCTGACAGACGAGCACGACGGAATGCATGAAGTTCGGATCCAGGAGATCCGGCCATGCCGCCAAGAGCGTCCCGGCCTGCGCTCGCAAGTCCTCCGACATCTCCACGAGGCTAACCTACGGCTCGTAGCCCGGACAGACTCGAACGGGCTGCGGTGGATACTTGGAAAAGCGCGCATCGCGCTCCGACAGGCGGCACAAGAGGAACGTGCTGCCCTTCGGGCTACGCACGATGCGCACGTGTCCACATTCAGGACAGAGCCCCCGCGGGCCTGCTCCCGCGCGCTGGCCGGGCGTTTCGTCAGGCGGCACGGCGTTCGCGCGCGAGCGGTCCGTCCCGCTCACGAGACGCGTTCCAAGGCGAAAACACATTCGACGTGGGGTGTGTGCGGAAAGAGATCGAGCGGTCGCGCCGCCCGGATCCGGTAACCACCCGCACCGAGCAAGGCGAGATCGTGCACAGCGGACGTCGGCTTGCAGGAGATGTACACGATCCGTGCAGGCGCGAGCGCACAGACCGCCGCCAGCGCGCCCGGGTGCATTCCCGCGCGGGGTGGGTCGAGCACGCACAAGCTCGGTGCGAAGGCGCGCACCGCTTCCCAGGCGGGATCGTCCTTCGCGTGCAGGTCGCCACAGAGAAAGTCCACGTTCTCGATGCCGTTCGCGGTCGCGTTCCTGCGCGCGTCCTCGACAGCCGCGACCACGCTCTCCGCGCCGAGCACCCGACCGACGTCACGCGCGAGGGTCAAGGCGAACGTGCCCGCTCCACAGTACAGGTCCAACAGGGCGTCGGACGGTTCGGGGCACGCGAGCTCGCGCACCGTTTCGACCAGGCGCCGCGCCTGCGGTGTGTTCGTCTGGAAGAAGGACGTGGGCGAGATCGAAAAGCGCACCCCACACAGCTCTTCTTCGATTCTCCCGCGGCCCGTGAGAACGCGCTCCGTCTCTCCCACGGCGACCAGCGCCACCCCGGGATTCACACCCTGAACCAGGGTCGCGATCGCGGGCTGCGCGGCGACGAGCGCCCGCGCGAACGGATCGATCCGCCCGGGCCGCTCCTCGGTCGTGACGAGAAACGCGAGGACCTCGCCCGTCGCCCAGGAGCGTCGCAGAACGAGGTGTCGCAGGAGCCCCTCGTGCGCGCGCACGTCCCAGGCGGAGAGCCCGTGCTCGCGCGCCAGCGCACGCGCCGTCTGCACGATCGGCCCTGCCTCGCGGAAGGCGATGTCACAGGCGTGCACGTCGAGCACCTTGTCGAAGCGCCCCGGCACGTGCAGCCCGAGCGCGAAGTCGTCCTCGACCCCCTCCGGTTCGGCCGCCTCTATCCAGCGCCGGTTGCCGAACGTGAAGTCCATCTTGTTGCGGTAGTGCCAGGGATCCGCACAACCCTCGAGCGGTCCGAGCGCGAGCTTCCCGCCGACCGCATGGACATCGAGCGGCGCGAGCGTGCTCGCCAACCAAGCTCCGAGCACATCGAGCTGCTCAGCGTAGTTCCAGTCCTGGTAGCGACACCCACCACAGGTTCCGAAGTGCGCGCAGCGCGGCTCGACACGCCCTTCGCCGGGCTCGATCAAGGCCTCGAAGCGCGCCTCCCAGACCTTCTTGCGGCGCCGCAAGAGCTGCACGCGCACGCGCGAACCGGGCACACCCGTCCGCAGTCGCACGCGCTCGCCCTCGATCTCGCCCCACAGGAACCCGCGCGCGTCGAGCCCCGCGAGCTCGAGCTCGACCGACGCTCCGCGCTTGGGCTTCGCTGCAGGCGCGCTCACGGCGCCGGCTCCGCGACGCGCGCGACATCCGCCGGCCGCAGACCGTCCCCCTGACGCACGTCGGGCACGTGCCTCCCGTCGTTCGCCGGCAGCGGCACTCCCGCCGCGACGAGCGCCGTGTACGTCGCGAGACAGACCACGTTCGCGAGGTTCAGACTGCGCACACCGGGCGCGATCGGAACGTAGACCCGGCGATCGGGATAGGCCGCGAGGAGCTCCGCCGGCAACCCACCCGTCTCGCTCCCGAAAACCAAGAGGTCGTCCGGTTCGAAGGCGATCTCGAACAGCGAGCCCCCCCCGCGCGCGCTGAAGAGCCGCAAGCGCTCCGCCAGGGGCCGCGCCGACCCCGCCCCGAGAACCGCGGCCGCCCGCTCCCAGTCCGCATGCACGACGAGATCGACCAGGGGCCAGTAATCGAGTCCCGCACGCTTGAGATAGCGATCCTCGAGTGAGAACCCGAGCGGCTCGACGAGGTGCAACCGACGCCCCGTCGCCGCCGCCAAACGGGCGGCACAACCCGTGTTGTGGGGAATCTCAGGATGAACGAGAACGAGCTCCATCCGCGGATTCTAGGAGCTGAACGCACGAAGCACGACGCCCGAACACGGACGTCCACCGCGGAGACGGTGGCGTGGGACGTGACGACGGCGGTGGCGGTGGCCGTGGCGTGGGGCCGTAGCGCGGGCCGGTGGCAAAAGGCCGGTGGCGATGGCCGCGGAGGCCCGCCGCAGGCGGGCCGTAGCCTCGGAGCCGCAGGCTCCGTGCTGGTGCCGTTTCGAGGCGCAGCCTCGAAATCAGGCACAGGCGCACGACGGAGTGTGCGCCGCGTCCAAAAGGAGGTGTCGGCCCGCGACCCTCGGACCGCCCGGCCCTCGGGTTGCGTCCCTCGCAGCCGAGCCGTTTCGACCTGCGGAACCCCGCTCCCAGCGCGAAGCGATGCGCGCGCAGCGCGCGAGTCCGTTGTCAGCGGTCCATCGCCTCGGACCGGGCACCATCGCCCGCGTGCGGAAGCGACCTTCGAGCGCACCGAGACGCCTCGCTCGCTTCGCTCGCCATCGCTGTGCGCTGGGAGCGGGCTTCCGCCAGCACGGGACGGGACCGGCCGCGAGGATCGCAACCCGAGGGCCTCGGGCTCGGGCGGTCGCGGGCCCCAACCACCTCAGGACGCGGCGCACACTCCGTCGTGCGCCTGTGCCTGATTTCGCGGCTGGCGCCGCGAAACGGCACGTCACGGAGCCTGC
>JAJDEW010000020.1 GCA_029259595.1 Planctomycetota bacterium
TCCGAGCTCGTTCAGCCGCCCCTCCACAAGTCCTGGGAACAGGCCTCGCTGTTCGCCGAGGACAAGGCCGCCGCGGGCGCCGGCGAGGAGTCCCCCGAAGCGGGACTCTTCGACGAAGCCGCGGACGAGGAGGTCGTCGCCGAGCTCGAGCTCGAGGACGAGGTCGAAGAGGACGACGAAGACACAGAACTCGCCGCGGACGAGGAGTACGAGGACGAGGAAGCGGACGAAGAGGAAGCTGAGCTCGCCGACGACGAGGAAGACGACGACGAGTACGAGTACGTCGACGAGGACGAGGAAGCCGACGAAGAGGTCTACGCCGAGGCGGACGAGGACGAGGACGAAGAAGAGGACGACGAGGAAGAAGCCGAGGACGACGA
Organism: Planctomycetota bacterium; assembly: GCA_029259595.1. Taxonomy (GTDB): domain Bacteria; phylum Planctomycetota; class UBA1135; order UBA1135; genus OFTM43. The sequence goes on from JAJDEW010000020.1 coordinate 381, forward strand.
AGAGGAATTCGTCGACGAGGCCGAGGACGACGACGAAGAAGAGGAGTACGAAGAGGAGGAGGAGGCCGAGGACGAAGCCGCCGCCGAGCTCGAGGACGAGGAGCCCGAGCTCGTCGAGGCCGCCGCACAGGAAGCGGACGACGAGGCGGTCCTCACCCCGCAGAAGAAGCGCGTCCGTGCCAAGAAGACGCCTCCGACGCCGCCCGGCTCGCGCTGGAGCGCCGGCGAGTACGAGGAAATCCTGCTCGAGGCGGGCTGCGTGATCCTCGAGGAGAACCGCGTCGCGGTCTCGATGCTCGAGCGCCGCTTCGACATGGACTTCCAGGAGGCCTGCGAGCTGCTCGACCGGCTCCAGGATCGCGGGCTGATCGGTCCCTACATGGGCGGTCGGACGCGCGACATCCTGCTTTCGCGCGAGGAGTGGATGGCCCTCGTCGAGGCCGCGAAGTAGCCTTGCTCGGGTCGTTTCCCCCCGGGCCCTCGCCGGGGCCCCGCGGGAGGGCGCCTGGCCCGCATCGTGATCGCGAGCCGCGGGCCGACGTTTCGCCCCTCCCAGGCCCCCGCCCTTGGACAGCCACAGCGCTCGCACGGACTCCTTGGAATCCCTGACGGGAGCGCGAGTCGAGCCGTCCCGCGCCCGTCTTCGTGACCTCGCGCTCACGGCCTTCGTGACGCTCGCCGCGCTCGCGTTCTACGTGGCGACGCGCCAGCCCTGGCTCTTCGGCGACGGGCTCTTTCTGGTCCGCATGGCGGCCAAGGGGAGCTGGCACCTGAACAAGGTGCTCTATCCGCCGCTCGCCGACGTGGCCATGTTCCTGGCCGCCCCCTTCGGCCCGCGTACGCCCGAGCCGGCCCTGCTCGCCCTCTCGTCGGTCGCCTCCGCGCTGGCCGTGGGTGTGACCTACCGGACGGCGCGGCTCTTCACACGCGAGCTGCCGGCTCTCTTGGCCTGCACGTTTCTCGCGCTCTGTCCGACGGTCTGGTTCTTCGCGACCGTGATCGAGGTCCATCCGCCGCAGTTCCTGGTCGCCGCCCTGGCGCTCCACTGGGCCACGAAGGGCATCCTGCGAGCGGGCGCGACCGGTCCGCGCCCCATGCCCTGGCCCGCCCTCGTGTTCCTGGGCCTGCTCGTCGGGACTCACTTGACCGGCGTACTTTGGGCGCCGGCCACGGTGCTCTTTCTGGGTTGGAGCCTGCAGGGTCCCGAGCGGGCTCGCCTGCGGTGGCTCGTGGTGTCGCTCGCGGTGCCGCTGCTCGTCGGGGCGGTCGCCTTTCTCGCGCGCTCCGAGCACTACAACATGTACTCGAAGTATCTCGAGTCGTTCGCGGCCACGCCCTGGCCCGAGCTGTTGCGGGCTTGGAACGGACGCCTCTTCGCGCGCGAGCTCGGGCTCGGGCTCGGCCTGCTGCTGCCGGCGGCCGCCCTGGGAACCTTCGGTGGCGCGCGCGCGCCCTGGCGCCAACGCCCCGGGACCGTTCTGGCGCTCGCTCTCATCGCGACCTTCGTGTGCGCCCTGCCGCTCGCGAACCACACGCAGCGCGGTGCCTACTACGTGAGCCTCTACCCCTTGCTGGCCGTGTCGGCCGCGCGCTTGTTCGAGCGTCTGCCCCGCGCTTGGCTCGTGCTGGTCGCGCTCGCGCTCGTGCCCCACGTGCGGATCGGCCTCGACCAGCGCGGTGTCTTCGAGGAGCGCTATCCGCCCCTGGCCTGGGTCGAGACGCTCGTCGCCGAGACCGACGGCCGGGCCGTCGTCATCGTGCGGAACCCGGTCGGAGGCTCGGTCCGACGGCACTCGCCGCTCTTTTCGGTGACGCTGGATCAGGAGCTCTTGCAGGATTCCCCGGTGGCGCTCTTCGACTGGGCGCAGCGGCGCAAGCTGCGGATCGCGGTGACCCGCGCCGTGCTGGCCGCTCCGACCTCCCGCGAGGGAGAAGTGCTGGCCGCGCTCGAAGCGCGGCTGGGTGCGCCACAGCCCGGAGCCGACCCGGCCTACGTGCTTTTTCCCGCACCTGCGGGCCCTCCTGCGCGCGACTGACTCGCCGGCCTTCGGTCGGCCGCCGGCCGGCTCTGGTTGGGGGCCTCCGAGGGCGTATACTCCGGCGCGACGGGCATTCGCCGACTTTCGCGCACGGGCCCGCCCGGCCCGTTCTTTCCCTTGAAGCGCACGACAACCGTCTCTCTCGTTCACCTCGGCTGTGCCCGCAACCTGATCGACAGCGAGCTGATCCTGGCTCGCCTGGCCGAGCAGGGTTGCGTGATCGCCGGTCGCGTCGAGGATGCCGATGTCGCCGTCCTGAACACGTGCAGCTTCATCGGACCGGCGCGGGTCGAATCCGAGGGCGCGATCCGCGACCTCGTGCAGCGCAAGAAGCGGGGCGAGCTCGCGGCCGTCGTCGTGGCCGGTTGCCTCGTCCAACGCTTCCAGCACGATCTCGAGCGGCGCTTCCCCGACGTCGACCTCTTTGCCGAGATCTCCGACTACAAGGACCTCGCCACCGCCGTCGGCGGGCTCGCGTTGGGCGAGACCATGCCGCGCTACCTGGCGGCCGGCGGCCTGCGCGAGGCCGAAAGGGACGGCGCGCGGCTCCTGGCAACACCCGGATCCTACGCGTACCTGCGGATCTCCCACGGCTGCGACCACACCTGCAGCTTCTGCGCGATCCCGGGGATCCGGGGACCGCACCGTTCGAAGACCAAGGACGCCCTGGCCGAAGAGGTGGGCGAGTTGCTCGCGGCCGGCGTGCGCGAGTTCGTCCTCGTCGCCGAGGATTCGACGGCCTGGGGTCGGGACCGCGGCGAGGAGCTGCCCGCCTTGATCGAGCACCTGGCGGAGCTGCCCGGCGTCGCGAGCGACGTCGACTACCGACTGCGGCTCATGTACGCCTACCCGAACCGCTTCCCCTTCGAGCTCTTGACGCTCGTGCGTGAGCATCCGCGCGTGCTGCCGTACCTCGACATTCCCGTGCAGCACATCGCGACGCCGGTCCTGCGGGCCATGCGGCGCGCCGGCAGCGGCGACGACGTGCGGCGCCTGCTCGATCGGATTCGCGAGGAGGTTCCCGACATCACGTTGCGCTCGACCCTGCTCGTCGGCTTCCCCGGCGAGACGGCGGAAGACGCGGGCCTCCTGCCCGCTTTCTTGCGCGAGTACGGCCTGGGGCGGGTCGGGGCCTTCACGTACTCCCACGAGGAAGGCACGCCGGCCGGAGCGCTCGTGGACGACGTGGCAGAAGACGAAAAGGCCGCTCGGCTCGCCGCCGTGTACGCGGCCCGCGACGAGGTCCTCGCGGCCTCACAGCAGGCACGCGTCGGTACGACGGTCGAGATTCTGGTCGACGAGTCACGCGCCGGCTGGGTCGTCGGCCGACCGGATTCGGACGCGCCGGAAGTCGATCTCGTCGCGGCCGTGGAGGACTGTGGCGCCGCCGTGGGCGAACGGATCGAGGTCGAGGTCACCGGGCTCGACGAGGACCTGAATCTCGTGTGTCGACCGCTGGGCGACGGAGCGGGGGCGTGATCCGTTGAAGACGCCCAGGACCTTCGGTCACACCGCCGCCCGCAACGCGCTTGCAACGGACGTCTGAGCATGGATGCACGTGGACACTCGGCGAGTCTTCGTCAGGAGCAGCGCGACGGGATCTTCGCCTACTGGCCGAACCGCATCACGGCGATGCGCTTTGTCGGCTCGCTGTTCTTGTTCGTCGTCTTCACCCTCTTTCCCGACTCCTCGGACGAACGCTGGGTCATGCAGCTCGCGTTCTGGCTCTTCATCGTGATCGCGGTGACGGACTTTCTCGATGGTTGGCTCGCGCGGCGCGGCAACGTCGTTACGGCCTTCGGTCGCATCGCCGATCCGTTCGTGGACAAGGTGCTCGTCCTCGGAACGATGATCTTCCTAGCCGTGATGGACTGGTCGCAGGGCTGGTTCCCGGCCTGGATCGTGGTCGTCGTGCTGGCGCGCGAATTCCTGGTCACGGGCATCCGCGGCTATGTCGAGACGCTCGGACTCGAGTTCCCCGCCGATTGGTTCGGCAAGGTCAAGATGGTCGTGCAGTGCATCGCCATCGGGATCGTGCTGGGCCTCTTCGCCTTTCCCTGGTCCGCGCCACTCGAGGCCTTCCTGCGCGTCGCCGCACACGTCTTCGTCTGGGGCACGCTCGTGACGTCGGCCGGGTCGGGCTTGTCGTACGTGTTGAAGACCAAGCGCATGCTCGGAGAGGAAAGATGAGGCGACTTCCCGACAGCTTGGCGGACAAGCTCAAGCTCGGCTTCGTGTCCTTCGGCTTCCTGGGGCTCTCGCCCTTCGCGCCGGGAACCGTGGGCACGCTCGGCGGCGTGCTCCTGGCCTGGCTCTTCGCGCCCAGCGAGCAGTTTCTCGTCCTGGCCCTGGTGGCCTGCCTCGTCCTTTATGCGGCAGGCCGCGCCTTGGGCGAGTGGTCGGAGACCTTCGCGGGCGGCAAGGACCCGGGCTTCTTCGTGGTCGACGAGGTCATCGGCTACCTCGTGACCGTCGCCTGGACGAGCGGTCCGAGCCTCCTGACGCTCGTCGTCGCCTTCTTCGTCTTCCGCTTCTTCGACATCGTGAAGCCGCCGCCCGCACGGCGCTTCGAGCGCTTGGGCGGCGGAGACGGCATCCTGCTCGACGACGTGATCGCTGGACTGTACGGCCTGGCCGTCATGGCCGTGCTGCGGGCCACGCTCCTCGCGCCGGCGGACTGGAGCTTCTGACGTGCCGCGCGGCCGCAAGGACGAGCTGCGCGTCGGTCCGAGCCTGCGTGGGCGCTTCGTGCTGTCGATGACGGCGTCGCTCACCCTGGTGCTCTCCATCGCGGGCCTGGCCCTGTACGGCGCGGCCCGCGAGATCGCACAGAACGCGAAGGACGACGCGCTGGCGTCCGCGACCCTGCTGGCGCTCGATCCGCCGACCTTCGAGGCGGTGGGGACGACCGCGGTCGAGCACAAGAGCGGCGTGAAGATCTTCCCCGTGCTTTACGGTGACTCGAAGCGGCCCGGCACGGTCTACAACTTCGCGCGCATCGGAGCGAGCGGCAAGACGCGCTCGTCGCAGGTGCTCGTCAGCGGCCAGCGCGAGGTCGGTTCCGAGATCCTCGGCCTGATGGTCGGGATGATGCTGCTCGTGCTCGTCGTCGGGGCCGGCGTGGCGTTGTGGGTGGCCGGACAGGTGGTGCGGCCGATCAACCTCCTCGTCGACGACGTCCGCCAGATCGCCAAGGGGAACCTGGACCACCATACGAGCGCCCGCGGCGGCGGGGCGGAGGTCGCTCTGCTCGCGCGCTCGATCGACCGCATGACCACGGAACTGTCCCAAGCCCAAGGCGCGCAGGTCGAGCTCTCGATCCGCGAGCGCGAGATGGGTCTCGCGTCCGGTGTGCGCGAGGCGCTCTTGCCGCTCGTGACTCCCCTGGTCGAGGGCTTCGACCTGGGTGGAGCCTTCTTGGGTTCCGACGAGTTCGGCGGCGACTTCCACGACTTCCTCGAGCTCGGCGACGGCCGCGTCGGGCTGCTGGTCTGCGACGTCGGCGGCACGGGGATTCCGGCCGCCCTGATCGGGGCGACGGCGCGTTCCTACATGCGCAGCGAGCTCGTGCGTGGCGAAGACGTGCTCGCGTCGATGCATCGCATCAACCGTTGGCTGGTCGGCGACGTGCGCCGCGGCATGTACGTGACCGCGCTCTACGTCCTGTTGGACCCGACCACGGCTTCGGCAGAGGTCGTTTGCGCGGGGCACAAGATTCCGCTCCTGCGGTACGTTGCCGAGGACGGCAAGCTCCGTGTGGTTCATCCCGAAGGGATCGCGCTCGGCTTCGACAAGGGCCCGGTCTTCGAGCGCCGGCTCGAGGTGCAGGTCGTCACGCTGGCTCCCGGGGACCGGCTCGTGCTCACGAACAGCGCCCCCGTGCGGCTGGCCAACGAAGACGGGGTCGAGCTGGGCGAGAAGAACCTCTTCAGCCGCATCCTGAAGCATGCACCGCTCGACACGACGACCTTCTTGAAGTCCTTGCGCCGGGACCTCGAACGCTTCGTGGGTGACGTCACGATGCCGCTCGATGTTTCGCTCGTCACCATCTCACGCGAAGGCTGATTCATGGAGATTCAGAGGTTCCAGCGCTTGATCGAAGAGATCTACTACGAGAAGGATGCCGCCCGTGGCCTGGCCGGTACGCACATGTGGTTCTGCGAGGAAGTCGGCGAGCTGACGCGCGCGCTGCGGCGCGGCCAACGCGACGAGCTCGAGGGCGAATTCGCCGACGTGCTGGCCTGGCTTTCCACGCTCGCTTCGATCGCCGGTATCGATCTCGAGCAAGCGGCGCGCAAGAAGTACGCCGAAGGCTGTCCCCGCTGCAACGCCACACCTTGCACGTGCGGCTGAGGCTCGCATGGTCCGCGCGAATCGCCAAACACCCTCGCTCTTCGGCGAGGAGGTCGAGCCGCCGGCCGAGGTGACGCCGGCGCCACCCGGACTCTATGCCAAGGTCGCGCTCAACCGTCCGGTGCCGACGGAGTTCACCTACGACGTCCCCGAGCGCTTCCGCGAGCGCATCGCGGTCGGTTCGCGCGTGGCCGTCTTCTTCGGCCGTCGTCGCCAGGTGGGGGTCGTCGTGGCGCTGGACGAGCGCACGGACGTCGCGCGCGGCAAGCTCAAGGCCCTGTCCGAGCTCCTGGACGACGAACCGCTCGTGCGCGAAGAGCTTCTGGACCTCACCCGCTGGATCGCCGAACGCTACGCGTCTTCGTGGGGTGAGGCGCTGGCCGCGATCCTGCCGGCGGCGCTGAAGCGCGAGTCGCAGTCGAAGCGCGTGCTCGTCGTGCGGGCCGCTACGGACGTCGGGAAGGAGCAGTTGCAGGAGCTCGAGGAAAACTTCCCCAAGCAGCATCGCCTTCTGCGGACCTTGCTCGACCTCGAAGGTCGGATCGAGTTGCGCGACGTGCTGCGCAACCTGAACCTGTCGGATTCCCCGGCCCGGACGCTCGAGAAGCGCGGCTGGGTCGTGATCGAGAAGGTCGCGGCCGAGGTCGATGGACTCGACAGCGCGCGGCCCTCGGAGCGGGTGCGCCCCGAGCACCTTTCGCCGCACCAGGAAGCGGCCCTCGGCGCGCTCGAAGGCGCGCTGCAAGACGGCGAATACCGCGGCTTCCTGCTCGAGGGGGTGACGGGCAGCGGCAAGACCGAGGTCTACCTGCGCTGTATCGAGACGGCGCTCGCCCAGGGCAAGAGCGCCATCGTCCTGGTGCCCGAGATCTCGCTCACGCCACAGACCGTCGGCTGGTTTCGCTCGCGCTTCGGTGAGGTCGCGGTCCTGCACAGTCGCATGACGGATGCACAACGGCTCGTCATGTGGATGCGGCTGCAAAAGGGCGAGGTGCGCGTCGTCGTCGGTGCCCGCTCCGCGATCTTCGCTCCGCTCTCCGAGCTCGGCGTGGTCGTCGTCGACGAGGAGCACGAGCCGTCCTTCAAGCAGGGCAGCGTCCCGCGCTACCACGCGCGCGACGTCGCGCTCGAGCGCTGCCGACGGTCGAAGGCCGTCTGCATCCTGGGCTCGGCCACGCCCTCGCTCGAATCGTGGCACGCGGCGGCGTCCGGCGAGCTCACGACGCTTTCGCTGCCCGAGCGCGTCGGCGGCGGGACGTTTCCGTCCATGCACGTCGTCGACATGCGGCTCGAACGCGAACGTGGCAAGGGTCCGCCGCTCTTCTCGCGCCTGCTGCGCACCTTCCTGAAGGAGACCGTGGCCGATGGCGAGCAGGCGATCTTCTTCGTGAACCGACGCGGGTTCATTCCCGTGCTCTGGTGCCGCGGCTGCGAGGAAACGATCCGCTGCGACCAGTGCTCGATGGCGATGACCTTTCACAAGCGCATCGCGAAGCTCGTCTGCCATGGATGCTGCGAAGAGCGCGCCGTGCCCGCCGCCTGTCCGGCCTGCACGCGCCCCGGTCTGACGTTTCTCGGCTTCGGCAGCGAGGGCGTCGAGCGCACCCTGCGCGAGACTTGGCCCGAGCTACGCGTGCGGCGGATGGACTCCGACACCATGCGGCGGCGCGAGGACTACGAAGAGGCGCTCTCCGCCTTCGGACGCGGTGAGATCGACGTGCTGGTCGGCACGCAGATGATCGCGAAGGGGCTCGACTTCCCGCGCGTGACCCTGGTCGGGATCCTGGCGCCGGACCAGAGCCTGTCCCTGCCCGACTTCCGAGCGTCCGAGCGCACCTTTCAGCTGATCGCACAGGTCGCCGGTCGCGCCGGCCGCGCGTCCCTACCGGGCCGCATCGTGATCCAGACCTCGGTCCCCGACCACCCGACCCTGAAGCTCGCCGCCAAGGGCGACTTCCGCGCCTTTGCCGAGCACGAGCTGCGCGATCGCTTCGCCCTGGGCTATCCGCCGGCGACGCGGCTCGTCCGCATCCTGCTCGAGGGACCCGATGAGAAGCTGGTCCAGGCGACGGGAGCCGAACTTCACGAGCGCCTCGTAGCCGCCCTGCGCACGACCACGCTCGAGCTACGCGGCCCCGAGGTCGCCCCGATTTCGCTCCTGCGCAAGCGCTTCCGTTACGAGATCATCGTCGTGTCGCCGCCCGACGACCCCGGTCTGCCCCATGCCGTGGCGACGGCCCGTGACTTCGCCGCGAAGCAGAATCGCGTGCGCGTCGGCGTGGACGTCGACCCGATGTCCTTGCTGTGAGCTCGAGGCCCGAGTTCAGGGAAGCCCGATCATGATGTCGATCGCGCTCTTGCCCTCGAAGGGGAACAGCAACGAAGGCGGGACAGGGATCGCAATGTTCTGCGTGTAGGGCCCACGCCCCGCGAGGCTGAGATCGAACGGGATGGCGACGTGAAGCCGCAGGCGCCGACCAGGTTTTTCGCCGCTCCGCAGAGGGCCGATCCACTTTGATTGAGGCGGAGGCCGAGCGAGGCTCCGGGACCGGGTGGGACGTCATTCACGTCGCTTCGGATGCGATGGTCGTGGCCGGGTTTTCCGGATGCGTACAGCGCGCCGGATGACCTCTTCAGCGGGCTGCAAGGGGGAAGACATGCGCCCCGCAACTCCTCGACATCGACGACGATGTGCGGGCCCGTGTGCCGCGCTCAGCCTTCGAGGCCGCGGCGCGTGAGGTAGACGAGGTCGGTCACCGCGGGCTCACCGCCCAGGCGTCGCAACGATTGAGCGATCTGGCCGCGGTGGTACCAGGAGTGTCCGTTGAGCTGAGCGAGGATGTCCTCGATGCTGCTCTCCCAGTGTCCTCCATCGATGGAGTGGTACGAGAACGTGCGCGCGAGGTCGGCATCGTCCAGGTCCGCGAGCCACGAGCTCCAGCGTGATTGCACGCGCGCGAGGCGCGCGGCCACATCGAACAGGGTCGCGTCGCGCGGGAAGAGCTCGGGTGTCTCGGCCCCTTCCACGCCGAAGCGCGCGAGCCACAGTCCCCGGGCCGCGGCGACATGAGCGAGCAGATCGATGGCGCGACCGTACTCCGGATCTTGGCGGCGGTCCGCGGGCACGGTGTCGAACGCGGCAAGGACGCGCTCGTGGGCGGTCTGCTCCAGTTCGAGCCAGCGACGGAAGCGTTCGGCGAGCATGACGGAACCTCGTGAAGGAAGACTGCAGGGAGGGCGGGCGTTCGGGAGCTGCGGCCTCAGAAGCCCTCGGGGCGCTCGAATTCGACGAGCAGGGACGCGAAAGAGGCGGGACCGGAACGCCGCGGGGACTGTCCGTTGTCGTAGAGGATCCAGATGCTGTGCTCCGTGACGTGCAGCCCCTCGGCGAAGCCGCCGCGGGCCGTCGTGCGGAACTCGTCGTGTTCGAGGCGGGGAAACACGACGCCGCCCAGGTCCGCTCCCGACCGCGCATCGAGCTTGCGAACCGACCAGGTGTCACAGGACAGGGCGAAGAGCACGTCCCCTTCGAGGCAGAGCCCGTTGAAGTCGGGCTCGAGGTCGGCGTCGTTGCGCGCGTCGTCGTGATCGCGCGTCCAGGCGATCGTTCGCTGCTCGAGGTTCAACGCCAGGAGCCGGCGCGGGCCGCGTTGCTGGACGACGTAGGCGAGCTTTCCGTCGGGGCGAACGGCCAGGCCTTCGAGACCCCCGTTCTTGTGCGCGGGGTCGATGGGGATCTTCCACGCCTCCCAAGCGGCCTCGCCCTCGAAAGCGATCGAGGCGAGCGTCGAACCGCGTTCGTCGAGCACGAAGACGCGCTGACCCGTGACGTCCACACCCTCGAAGTCGTACCGCTCGGAGGGCACGTCCGGCAGCGACAAGGGCACGGCGCGCCAGCCTGCCCGCCCCGTCCCCGTTTCGGCCGCGACCCCCGGCTTGGAGGCGACCAGGGGTTCGGTTGCGACCAGGCGGTACACGCCGCGCGTCGCCTTCGTGTCGCCGACCACCAACCAAGCTCCGTCGTGGCGCGTGAGCCCCGAGGGCTCGAAGGCCGTCGCCGGCCCGTCGGGGCCGATCACGTCGAAGATCGCGCGTATGGCGAGCTCGCGCGTCGGGGCGGGAGCCGCTTCCTGCAAGGGGAGCGTGACGAGGGCGAGCGCGAGCAGGCCTGTCCCGCCGGCTGCGCGCTGATCCGAAGGCGCGCCGAGGGGCCGCCGACTCACCCCAGGATGCGCTTGCGGAAGCGGTAGAAGAGGTGCGAGGAATCCAGCGGCCCGGGCGCAGCCTCGGGGTGGTACTGGATGCTGAAGATCGAGAGCTCTTTGTGCTGCATGCCCTCGACCGTCTGGTCGTTCAGGTTCACGTGCGTGAGCTCGAGCGTGTCGGGCAGCGTCTTCGGATCGACCGCGAACGAGTGGTTCTGGGACGTGATCTCGATCTTGCCCGTCAGGTTGTCGCGCACCGGGTGGTTCGCGCCGTGGTGGCCGAAGGGCATCTTGTGCGTCTTCGCGCCGAGCACGATCGAGAGGATCTGATGCCCGAGACAGATGCCGAAGATCGGCACCTTCCCGACCAGGTTCGAAACGGCGTCGATGCTGCGCGAGACCGCTGCCGGATCCCCCGGCCCATTCGACAGAAAGATGCCGCGCGGCTCGCGCGCGAGCACCTCGTCCGCCGGCGTCCAGGCCGGAACCACGGTGATGTCGAAGCCACAGTGGGCCAGGGACCGCAGGATGTTCTTCTTGATGCCGAAGTCGTAGGCCACGATCGGGATGCGCGCTCCTTCCTCGACCGCGTGGATCGCGGGGTACGAGGCATCGTAGGCGTCCGTCCAGTCGTACGGCTCTTGGCAGGAGACCTCGGAGGCCAGGTCGCATCCGTCGGTCGCGCGCGCCGCGCGCGCCTTGGCGACCAGCGACTCGGGATCGTGGTCCTCGGTCGAGACGACGCAGCGCAGGCTGCCTTCTTCGCGCACGAGCTTGGTGATCTGGCGCGTGTCGACGCCTTCGATGGCGACGACGCCGTTCTCCGTCAACCACTGCGGCAGGCTCATGTCCGCGCGGAAGTTCGAGTGGATCGAGCTCATCTCCTTCACGACGAAGGCCTCGGGCCAGGCTCCGCGGCTCTCGCCGTCCTCGAGCGCGACACCGTAGTTGCCGATCTGCGGGTAGGTCATGACGACCGTCTGACCGGCGTACGAGGGGTCGGTCAGGATCTCGTGGTAGCCGCTCATCCCCGTGTGGAAGACGAGGTCTCCCGAGCTGGTTCCCTCGGCGCCGACCGACCGTCCCGTCAGGACGAGCCCGTTCTCGACGGCCAGCGTGGCTCTCTCTTTCTTCGTCATGCTTCAGGCGTGGCAGGGCGTGGGTCTTGTGGCAAGCGATTGATCAGCGCCGCGGCGTAGCCCCCGCCGAAGCCGTTGTCGACGTTGACGACCGTGATCCCCGCCGCACACGAATTCAGCATGGCGAGGAGCGCCGCGAGGCCCCCGAAATGCGCACCGTAACCGATCGAGGTCGGGACGGCGATGACCGGCCGCTCGACCAGGCCTCCGACCACGCTGGGCAGCGCTCCCTCCATGCCGGCCACGCACACGACGACCCGTGCCCGCCGCAGCTCGTCCGAGTGCGCCAGGAGCCGGTGGATGCCCGCCACCCCCACGTCCGCCAGGCTCTCGACCCGGGCCCCGAGCATCCGCGCGGTCAGAACCGCCTCCTCGGCCACCGCCCCGTCGGACGTTCCGGCCGACACGACCAGGACCTCGCCCTCGCCCGTTCCTTCGGGGGGGAGGCCGAAGGTCACCGCTCGCGCCCGTTCGTGCACCACGGCGCCCTCGAGCTCTCCCGCCAGCGCCGCCGCTCCCTCCGGCGTCGCCCGCGTGACGAGGCACCGTCCGTGGCGCGCGACGATCGCGCGCGCCACGTCGACGAGCTCACCTGGCGTCTTCCCGATCCCGAACACCACCTCGGCGGCGCCACAACGCAGCTCGCGATGCGTGTCGACCCGGCTGTGCCCGAGGTCGAGCCACGGCAGCGTCGCCAGGCGCTCGCGCCCTTCCTCGACGCTGACCCGCCCGGCGCGTACGCCCTCGAGCAGCTGGGTGATGCTGTGGTGGTTCACGGGTGGCGCCAGTTCTGCCTTGGACGATCGCTCGAGAGCGCGCCAAACCGGATCATTCTGGACGAGCAACAAGATTCTGCAAGGCCCTGCGCGCTCGCGTCCACGCCTTGCGCTTGGGCGGCTCGAAGCACGCGCAGGTCGGGCTCGTGGCGACTGTGAAGCAGGCGGAGATCCCGCGCTGGTGCGAGGTTGGGCATCTCCTCGAGCACGAGGCCTGTTCCTCGGGCCACGCCGTCTTTTTCGGACCATGACCTGCGCGTATGGAGTGCTGGTTCGATCTCGTCGATAGGAGCAGGCCTGAAGGTCCGCGCTCGCAAACAAGACCCCCAGCTCCGGGGAACCCTTGGTCTTCTCCAATTCACGAATCGATTGCTCTGTCGCTCGCGCTGCTCTGCTCCAGCTGCGCAGCGGTCGGGATACCCGATGCCTGGAACGGGCCTCCGCGCTGGGACATCGACCGAGGCTATCGATCGGAGAACTCGTTCCGCGGCGAGCACACGCGAAGGGGCGTCCTCGGGCGCGACCTCTCGGTTGCACCTCGCTCCATTCTGAGAGACAGGAGCGCTTCGGTGACCGAGCGATCGAACTGGCCCACTCTGGGCAGTGCGATCCTCGGAGGGCTGGCGATCGAAAACTCCGGATGAAAGTCGGACTATCAGCGCAACGAACAGGGAGACGACTTCCTCTGGCCCGAACTGAGTCGTTCCCTCGACTAGAGCGGGAGGGGTTCGTTTCTCCTGGGGATCGGGGCGGGCATCCATGGCTGGGGCTTGATGACGTGGAACCCGCAGCACGACCTCGCGGGTCGCACCGCCCTGTCCTCGATGACGGCAACCGGGGCGTTGACGTTGGCAACGAAGCTCGCGGTGAACGAGCGACGACCGAATGGACGGGACTACGGCTATCCCAGTGGACACACGCTCGATGAGCTGGCTCTGGCGACCTCGCTGCATTCGAGCCATGGACGGAAGGTCAGTGTCCCCGTTTCACTCATGGCCGGACCCGTGGCGTTTCAGAGGCTGGACTCCGGAGCGCATGACCTGGATGACGTCCTGGTCGGCGCCGCCTTCGGCTTGATCGTCAGTCAGCAGGTCCACCGCGAGCGAGGTCTCGAGTTCCTCGGCGCCGAAGTCACTCCGTTCGTCGACTCGGACCAAGGGGGCGGGGGGGTGAGCCTGACCTGGTAGCGCTCAACGTCCGGTTGCGGTGCCGTTCATCCCGGACTCCGTAGCCCGGTGGCCTGAAGAACCTCAGCGCGCCAGCGCGTCCAGCTCCCAGCCCGCCCGCTCCCCCGCGCGCCAGCGGCGGGCACCCAGGCCCGCGATCATGGCGGCGTTGTCCGAGCAGTAGGCGGGCGAGGGGAAGGTCGCGACGATGCCGTCGGCCGTGGCGCGTTCGTGCATGACGCGGCGCAGCTCGGCGTTGCAGGCAACGCCGCCGGCGACGAGAACGGTCTCGATGTCCGCACGGCGGGCGGCCGCGATGGTCTCGCGTACGAGCATGTCGACCGCCGCGGCCTGGAAAGAGGCGGCGATGTCGGGCTTGTGCTCGACGTCCGCGGGTGCCGGAGTCGGGGCGAGGGCGTCGCCTCCCTTCAAGTGGTAGAGCACGGCGGTTTTGAGGCCGCTGAAGGAGAACGAGGCCTTTTCGCCCTTCGAACGGTAGCGGGGGAAGTCGATCGCCGCAGGGTTCCCGGCGAGCGCGGTGCGCGCGATCTCGGGGCCACCCGGGTAGGCCAAGCCGAGGAGCTGCGCGACCTTGTCGAAGGCCTCGCCGGCGGCGTCGTCGAGGGTCTGGCCGAGCAGCTCGAGCGTCGTCGCGTTCTCCATGCGATACAGCGCCGTGTGACCGCCCGAGACGACCAGGGCCACGGCCGGGAAGACGACGTCGTGTTCCATCGTCGCCGCGTAGGCGTGCGCCTCGATGTGGTGGACGCCGACGAGGTCGAGGCCGCGCGCATAGGCCAGCGCCTTGGCGGCCGACAGGCCGACGAGCAGGGAACCGATCAGGCCCGGGCGCACCGTCACCGCGATCGCGTCGAGGTCGTCGAGGCCGACGCCGGCCTCGGCCAGGGCCTGGTCGATCACGGGGCCGATGTCGCGTAGGTGCGAACGTCCGGCGATCTCGGGCACGACACCCCCGAAGGGCGCGTGCAGCGTCGCCTGGGAACGAACGACCGAGCTCAAGACTTGCCGTCCGCCGCGAACGACCGCCGCGGCCGTGTCGTCGCAGGACGATTCGATGCCGAGCACGAGCTCGCCTGTTTCCGCAAGCGGGGTGCTAGCGGGCACGACTCACCTCGTAGCGACCCGGGTCCAACGGTTGACCGCGAAACAGATCGAGCGCGACCTCGAGCTGGGGGTCCTCGGGATGGCGCGGGACGAGCTCCGCTTGCTCCTCGGCTTCCCAGCGCAGGAGCGCCGGCAACACTCCGTGCGGCGGGGAGTAGCTCGCGAGATGACGGTAGATCTCCGCGCGCTTCTCGTCCGCGAGTTCGATCTGAACGTCCGGTGCGATGCCGTGTTCGTCCTCGCCCTCGCCGTTGCGCTCGATCCGTTTCCAGGCCGGCGTGTAGTACGTCGCCGTCGTCAGTTTGACGATCGCACGGTCGCCGTCGAAGGTCGTGAGCGTCTGGACCGTGCCCTTTCCGTAGCTGGCTTCGCCGACCAGGACCGCCCGGCGATGATCCTGGAGGGCGCCCGCGAGCACTTCGCTCGAGCTGGCCGAGCCGCCGTCGATCAAGACGACGAGTGGCAACTCCGCGAGCGTGGCCTCATCAGGATCGGCCTTGGTCTCGTAGGTTTGGTGGCGTGTCTTCGTCGCGACGATCGTGCCTTCCTGGATGAAGCGGTTCGCGATCCGCTCGGCGGCCTCGAGGATGCCGCCCGGATTGGAGCGCAGGTCGAGCACGAGACCGCGCAAGCCCTGCGGCTCCAGCTCGGCGATCGCGCGGTCGAATTCCTCGGGTGTCTTGTGGCTGAAGGACACGATCGCGACGTAGCCGACGCCGAGCGTCGCGTCGAGCAAGCGCGCGTGGCGAACGGTGGGGTCGATCACGCGTTCCGGGCGGATGACAAGTTCGCGCTCCTCGCCGTCGAGCCCCGTGACGCGGACGTCCAACTCTCCATCCGCCGCCTGCAGGCTGCGCTGAAGCCCGCCCGGTCCCAGCTCGGCCACGACCGCACCGTCGATCTCGACCAACCGATCTCCGACGCGCATTCCGGCGCGATCCGCCGGAGCGTCGGGAAACGGAAACAGGACGACGCCCTCGGTCGTGGGAGGCCGGAAGACGACACCGATGCCGCGAAACTCGCCCGAGGTCTCGCGCTGCAGGGACGCAACCTCGGCCTTGCCGTAGAAGCGCGAGTAACGGTCGAGGCCCGCCAACATCCCGCGCAAGGCGTTCTCGGCCAGCTCGTTGGGATCCGCCTCCGCGACATAGGTCTCGTCGACCAGATCGCGCACCGTGCGCACGAACTCGAAGGCGCGGTCCTCCTCCGAGAGCAGCAGGCGCTCGAGCACCAAAGACGCGAAAAGGCCGAGCACGAGCCCGACGAGGAAGAGGGTACGCCCCCGGTCGAAACCGGACGGGCGGGGCGATGGCTGCATGCCTGGAAGATAGCCCTAGGAGTCCATTGAACAAGTCATTCGGCGCCAGGACGCCGTCCTCCCCTGCGGTGCGCCACCCGCAAGCCTCGCCGAATCCACGGATTCGCCTGCGTTTGCGGTTGCCCCACCGCAGCGGATGCCGTCGCCCTGGCATCCGAAGCACGTGTTCAACGGACTCCTGGCCATTGAACAAGTCATTCGGCGCCAGGACGCCGTCCTCCCCTGCGGTGCGGCGCGCTGGCGCAAATGAGAACGGGGCTCCCGGCGCCACCGTGCCGAGAGCCCCGTGCCCCTCCACGAGGGAGGGGCGGAGGTATGTGGTGAAATCCTTACTTCAGGACCGGATCCCCTGCTTGCCACACGAAGCTGTGTTTGTCCCGACCGACGCGGCCGGGGATGCGGAACGTGAGAGGGGCTGTTCCGACCACCGAACATCCGAGGCGATCGAGCTCGGCCTTGGCCAGGCGGATGCCGCGCCGTTGTTCGGCGGCTTCCGCCACGAGGCCGAGAACCTCGTGATGGTCGGATCTCGTTTTCGAGGAGACTCGCTCGATTCGGTCTTCGAGGAGAGCCAAGGTCTGCGTCCGTTCCTGGATCTCTCTGCCGATGGCGCCCAGAAGCGGAAGCAACTCACTCGCGAGTTTGCGATCGTAGTGGATTGGCTTCATGACTCGGTTCCTGCCTTTCAAGGGTCCTAGCCGGAGTGTTCGGAAATCCGAGCGCCGAATTCCCTCGGCCGAGGCGACCGTTGACACCTTCTAGGACACGACCCGTCCGGTATTCGTTTCGACCCGGCAAGACGTGACCGGATGGAAGGGAATGACGGTCAGTCCTGTTCGAGCTGGATCACTTCCACGGGGCAGGAATCCGCAGCTTCCTGCACACGTTCGTCCATCTCGTCGTCGCCGGTCAGGTGCGCTTCATGACCCTTCTTGGGACGGCAGGTGTTCCCGGCAGGCACCTCGAAGACCTCGGGCACGAGGTCCTCGCACAGGTTGCAGGCGATACAGCCTTCCTCGATCCAAACGCGACGAATGCTCATGGGGTTTCGTGCGCTCCGGTGGCCGGAGCCAGCTCTTCAGCGTACCCCTCGGTCGCCTTCGGGGTGGTTCGTTTCCGAGCCAAAGGGTAGGTTTTTCGCCCGCGAGTCCGCGCCGTCGCACCCCCCGGCCGAGGCGCTTCCCCGGATCGAATCCCGTGGCCGAAAAACCAATCAAGAGAGCGGAACTCATCCGCCGACTGCTCGAGAGCTTGAACGAGGACCCGACCCGCGAGGGCCTGCAGCGCACGCCCGACCGTGTCGACCGCAGCCTGACCGAGCTGACCCTCGGCTACGACCAGACCGTCGAGGGTGTCGTCGGCGAGGGCGTCTTTCTCGAGGACTGCTCCGAGATGGTGCTCGTGAAGAACATCGAGTTCTACAGCCTCTGCGAGCATCACCTCCTGCCCTTCTACGGCCGCGTCCACGTGGCCTACATCCCCGACGGCAAGATCATCGGCCTCTCGAAGATCCCCCGCATCGTCGACGTCTTCGCGCGTCGGCTGCAAGTGCAGGAGCGTATGACGCAGCAGATCGCCCAAGCCCTGCGCGACGTCCTGAATCCCCGTGGTGTCGGCGTGGTCGCCCACGCCTCCCACCTCTGCATGATGATGCGCGGGGTCCAGAAGCAGAACTCGGCCGCGATGACCTCCTGCTTGCTCGGAACCTTCGAGAACGACCCCAAGACCCGCTCCGAATTCCTCGGCCTGGTCCACAGCCTCTAGCATCCGATGAAAAAGTCATCCGGCGCGCTGCACGCGTCCGGAAAGCCCGGCCGACACAAGAAAGCCTCGCCGAATCGACCGCTTCGCCTGCGTTCTCGCGCACCCGCCGGGCCTCCCGATCACAGGCATCGCATCCGAAGCACTTTTCCATCAGGCTGCGAGCAGCGACCCTCGACGATCGCCTCGGACCCCTGACCGCGGCCCTGGCGAGGACCCGCGACCGGGTTCGGAAAGGGGTGCCGGAGGCCACAGCCACCGTCAGCGACCTCCGTCCGTGCTCGGCGATCGTTTACCATGCGCCCGTCGCATGTCCTGGCCCGTCCTCGGAACGCAGTTTTGCCTCGAGCTCGCTTTCGGGGTGCTCTTTGCCCTGGCCTTCGTCCCGAAGGCGCCGGTGGGGGTGCTCTTCTATCGGGTCCTCGGGACGACGGCGACGTTCCTGATCCTGGTGGGGGTCGGGGTGCCGGTTTGGACCGCGGAGCTCGCGCCGGGGGATCCGGTGACCTTGGCCGCGGCGCTCGCGCTGTTGGCGTATCCGGTCGTGTCCGGGCCCGTGCGCGGGCGACGTTGGGCGCTCGGGCTCGGGGTCGCGATCGCAGGCTGTGCAGCGGCCGTGCTCTTCGGACTGGCGCGTCAGGCGGAGGAGCTCGGTGCGACGGGGCTCGTGCTGGCGGGGGCGTCGGCCCTCGCGACCGGAGCGGTGGCCGGGAGCGTCGGGCTCGCGATGGTGCTCGGGCACTGGTACCTCACGGTTCCGAACCTGGCCGTACGCCACCTCCAGCGACTGAATCGTGTGACGATCGTCGCGATGGTCGCTTCGCTGGTGCTCCTCGGGCTGAGCTGCTTCGCCTTCGCGTCGCTCTTCGAACAGGCCGACCGGCCGCTCTTCGGACCGACCGGGCTCTTCTACCTCGGGACGCGCGTCGCGGTGGGGCTCCTGTTTCCGCTGGGCTTCGCCTGGATGGCGGCCAGCTCGCTGCGCTTTCAGAACACGCGCTCGGCGACGGGCATCCTCTACGCCTCGACGGTGCTGGTCCTGATCGGGACCGCCGTTTCGCTGTCGCTGCAGGGCTCCTACGGCGTGCCGCTCTGATGGGGGTCTCGCTCGAGTTCGAGGAGCAGGACGAGCGCGTGCGCATCGAGGCACCGGATTGGACGCAGCTCGTCGCCGTCAGCGAGGGGGGGCCGGCCGAGGCGCGCGCGCTTCGCGCCGAGCACTTGACGACGGACGGCGGCCTCTCGGGCTGCCTGCACTGTGGCCACCTCGAGCTGTACCGCCAGAAGGACTTCCCGCGTGGACTCGGGCTCGCAATCGTCGTGCTGGCCGCGGTGCTCGCGCCCTTCACACACTATGCGAGCCTGGGTGTCGCGGCCCTCCTGGATTTCGTCATCTACCGCTTCGCCCCGTCGATGACGGTCTGCTACCTCTGCCACACCCGTCACCGGGGCTTCGCGCGCGAGCCGCGTCACCCTTCCTTCGATCGCGAGATCGAAGAGCGGCTGAAGTTCGGCCCGAAGGCGGTCATGGGCAAGCCCATGCGTCCGGGCGGCACCGCGGGTGCTCCCGAGCCCGAGCACTGAGCCGCGTCAGGCCAGCGCCGCCCGCAACTCGTCGGGGGAGTTCGACGGAAGTCCACAGGTGAAGTTCCGGCACACGAAGGCGCGCGCGCCCGTGGCAGCGACCTTGCCTTCCAGGACCGGCAACAGGGCCGTGTCGGCGCCCGGGTGGGCGTGGGCGACGACGCGCTGGGGCAGGAACGTGCGGCGCACGGTCCGCAGGAGGGCTTCGAACTCCGGCGTCCCGCGTTCGCCGGCCAGGACGATCTCGCGCGGGCCGACGGCCAGGTAGTCGACCGCGAGGAGCAGCTGGGAACAGGCCGCGGGGAAGCTCGTCGCGAGCCCGGCCGCGGCTCGCAGGGCGCGCTCGGCGCGCACGCCGAAGACCGCCTCGCCGGCGAGCTCGGCCAGGCGCAGGAGGTTCAGGATCTGCACGCTGCTGCCGGCCGGCAGGGCGCCGTCCTGGGGCGTCTTGAAGCGTGCGATCAGGGTTTCGTGGTCATCGGAGGTCGTGAAGAGTCCGCCGTCGGCCGGATCCTCGAAGTGCGTGCTGACGAGCTCGGCGAGTTCGATCGCGGCCCGCAGCCAGGCCTCGTCGAAGTCGCTCTCGTACAGGTCCACGAGGCCCGCGATCAGGTAGGCGTAGTCGTCGAGCGTGGCGTTCAAGTGAGCCCGTCCCGCCCGGTACGTGGCGAACAGGCGGCCGTCGTCGCGTCGCATGTGCTCGAGCACGAAGCGAGCTGCCGCCCGCGCGGCCTCCAGGAGCTCGCCCTCGTCGAGGACTTGCGCGGCCTGGGCCAGGGCCGAGATCATCAGTCCATTCCAGGACGCGAGCACCTTGTCGTCCCGGGCCGGGGCCACCCGTCGGGAACGCGCCGCGAGCAGGTTCGCACGGGCCGTCTGCATGCGGCGGGCGAGCTCCGCGGGGGCGAGCCCCTGCTCCCGCGCCAGCTCCTCGAGCGGCCGTGTGCGTGTCAGGACGCTCGTGCCGTGCTCGAACGTGCCGTCCGGCGTCACGTCGTAGTAGAGCGCCGCCAGACGGCCCGTCTCCGCGCCCAGGACCTCGTCGAGCTCGGCCGGCGTCCAGGCGTAGAAGCGGCCTTCCTGCCCCTCGGAATCGGCATCCAGGGAGCTCGCGAAGGCGCCCTCCGCGGTCCGCATCTCGCGCAGGGCCCAGCGGCAGGTCTCGAGTGCGATGCGCCCGAAGAAGCCCTCCTCGCCCTCGGCCGCGAGCGCCAGCTCGGCCTCCAGGTAGACCGGGACCAGAAGAGCGTTGTCGTAGAGCATCTTCTCGAAGTGCGGGACCAGCCAGCGCTCGTCGGTCGAGTAGCGCGCGAAGCCACCTGCCAGCTGGTCGTAGAGGCCGCCCTGCGCCATCTGGACGAGGCTCGTGCGCACGATCTCGAAGGCCTGCGGTTGGTTCGTCCGTCGCCCGTGGCGCAAGCACAGGCGCAAGTCGACGGCGTGGGGGAACTTGGGGGCCTGGCCGAAGCCGCCGTGGCGCGGATCGAAGCGTCCCGCGAGTTCGCCCAGCGAGCGCTCCAGTACGGCGGGATCGAGCTCGCCCACGAGCGAGGGTGCCGCGCTCTCCCGGATCGCGTCGGTGAGCGAGCGGGCTTGACGCAGGAAGCGCTCGCGATCGGAGGCCCAGCCGCGCACCAGCCACTCGAGCAGCGCACGGAAGCCCGGGCGGCCGTGGCGGTCGTCGGGCGGAAAGTACGTGCCCCCGTAGAACGGCTCCTGCTCGGGCGTCAGGAACACGCTCATGGGCCAGCCGCCCGATCCGGTGAGCGTCTGCACGGCACGCATGTAGAGCTCGTCGAGATCGGGCCGCTCCTCGCGGTCGACCTTGATGCTCACGAAGTGCTCGTTCAGGACAGCGGCGATGCGTTCGTTCTCGAAGCTCTCGCGCTCCATGACGTGGCACCAGTGGCAGGCCGAATATCCGATCGAAAGGAAGATCGGACGGTCGAGCTCGCGCGCGCGTTCGAGCGCTTCGGGACCCCAGGGATACCACTGGACGGGGTTCGAAGCGTGCTGGAGCAGGTAGGGGCTCGTCTCGTTGACAAGCCGATTCGTTCCGGGCGTCGGGGATTGCATGCCCCTTAAATGCAAGAAAGCCCCGCGACGCGCGAGGGGCTTTCTGTTCTCAGTCCGATTCGCGACGCGCGCGAACTGGCTGGTAGGTCCGGCTCACGACGCGCGCGAGCCTGGCCTTGTCATCGTGACCTCAGTTCGAGCTCCCGACCGTGACGCCGACTTGGAAGACAGTGGTGTCGTCGAAGGCGGTGTTGTCGGTCGAGATGCTGGAGACTTCAGCGTTCCACTTGGCGTTCATGCCCTGGTGGTACCAGATCACGGCCAAGGTGGCGGCGGTTTCGTCGTCCGCGTTGTCGGTGTTTTGATAACGCAGAGCGCCTTCGAACTCCGGCGCGAACAGATAGCTGACGGTGAAGGACCACGGCGTGGAGTCTCCGTCAATCGTCAGTCCGAGCGGGAGGCGGAAGACGTTGGACGCCGTCATCGACAGGTCGTCGTCGAAGGAAGCCATCTCGCCCGCAACACTGAGCGGGCCCTGGGTTCCAGCGAAGTCGACGCCGAAGAGGGAGGCGTCCCCCGAAATCACGTCCGAGTTGTAGTACGTCAGACCGACCGTGCCGACCAGGTCGTCGCTGGCGCCATGGGCACCCTCGACTCCGCCGACACCGCCGTTCAGGTTGTACTCACCACGGAGCGACCAGATGTGGTCCGAAACTTGACCGTTGCCACCGTTCATGATGTCAACGGACCAGCCGAACTCACCGAAGTCCCCGCGCGCCCCGATGCCTTCGTCATAGAAGAAGAAGGCCTCACCGAGGATGGTGCGAGAGATGAAGAGAAGGTTCTCTTCGTAGATGTGGGCGGAGCGGAACGTCCGCGGCTTGTAACGGCCCATCATCGCGGTGAAGTAGTCACCACAGAGCCAGTAGACGAAAGCGTCCTCGAGGTTTGCGATGCTGCTTTCCAGGTTGTAGCTGATGCGCCAACCGTAGTCGCCTGCTTCGCCCCAAGCGGACACCCGAACGTCTTCCATTTTGAAGCCGCTGATGTCATCTCCACCGAGGGTAGCGAGATCGTCACTGGAGTGGGTAAACGAGCTGCGCACGAGCACAGCGTAGCCCCCTCCGCCCATGTCCGTTGTTGCGGACGTCAGGCTGTTGATCTCGCGATCGAGCTCTAGCCACTCGTTGTCGGTCGGGTCGGCGTAGTTGGCCGTTCCGATCGCAGCGAGCGCCAGAGCGCTGGTTACGAACTTGTTCATGAGCACATGCACTCCGGATTGAGACAGTGTTCCTAGGATGGGGATCCTGAGGGCGAGAGAATAGGGATGCGCCCATGCAAAGGAAGTTGTTCGGCGGGTTTCCGATGCTTTTTGAAGCTCTTTTTGGAACCGCGATAGACCCAAAAAAATCGCAATGAGGTGGAAATGCGCGCGTGGACTCGACCGCAGGCCCTTGCCG
This sequence comes from Planctomycetota bacterium, assembly GCA_029259595.1. GTDB lineage: Bacteria > Planctomycetota > UBA1135 > UBA1135 > OFTM43. Next base: position 23,323 of record JAJDEW010000020.1, read on the forward strand.
ACTAGGGATTTGCGGTATCTCTTGTAGCAGGTTGCATTGGCACTTCTCGCGCTTCAGGGCGCGTCGATCTCGGGCTCGATCGGAGCCGCTTTCTCCGGATCGCGAGGGCGGTGCGACTCCAGGAGACGGTCCGCGGCTTCGATGCGTTCGAGCCAGGCGGGTGCGACGGGGTGCCCCAGGGCCTCGTAGGCGATCAGCCGCAGCCGTAGCCGTTCGCGCGCGTCGAGCGTGTACTCGAAGTCGTAGTTGGGGAGGTCGAGGTAGCGCGGGTCCACGCTGTGGATGTGTTCCGCACAAGCGAGCTCGAGTTCGGATGCGAGCAACGCTTCCCACTCGGCGCGCCGCTTGGCGGACAGACGCGCGAGCCGCTCGAGGTCGGCTGCGATGTCGAGCCCCTCGTCCAACCGCAGGCCGAGTCCGAGCAGGATCGCACGCGCGTCCCGCCGCACGAGGCTCTGTTTGGCGCGGATGATGCGTTCGAATTCGTCCAGGGACGCGCTCAGGTCAGGTTGTTCGGAGCTGCTCATTCGTGGTCCTTCGTGCCGCGTTCGCGCTTGCGCTCGGAGTGTCGCTTCTTTGCGTCGAGGCGTCGCTCGCGCGAGCCGCGGGTGGGTTTCGTCGCGCGGCGGACGCGTTGGACGGCGAGACCCGTGCGCAACAGCTCGGCCAGGCGTTCGCGGGCATCGACTTCGTTCGAGAGCCGATCCCGGTGACGCGAGGCGTGCAGGACGAGCGCGCCATCCTTGGTGAGGCGCGGCGCCAGCCGCTCCAGGAGGCGGGCCCGGCGGGTGTCCCCCAGGGCGGCGCTGTCGCGCACGGAAAAGCGCAGGATCACCTTCGTCTCGACCTTGTTCACGTTCTGGCCGCCGGGGCCGCCGGATCGTGCGGAATCGAACGAGAGCTCCCCGGGGGGCAGGGTCAGTCGCGCGTTGACGCGCAACGGCTCGCTACGGGGACTGCGGCTTGCGCCCATGGTCGCCGCGCTCGCGACCTCAGGGAGCCGCGGGATCGTTCTCCCGCAGCATCCGGAAGGGGTAGATCCCGGTGTTGTGCCCGTCCGAGAAGCGCATGCTGACCGCGTAGCTGCCCACCAGGTGGAAATCGGCCTGGGTGATGTCCTGGGCGACGCTGGCGGGATCGAGCAACGGGCGGCTCGTCAGCTCGTCCACGCAGAGGGCGCAGGGACAGAGCAGCCGCAGGTCCCGGGCGCTGTAGACCGTCGCGTGACCGTCGGACCACTCGATCTCGACGCGCTCCGGGTCGCTGCGCGTGATGGTTCGCGGCGTCGGTTGCATGGCCAGGGAGTCCGTTGAAAAAATGCTTGGGATGCCAGGGCGTCGGCATCCGTTAGGAGCGGCGACGGGAAGCGCAGGCGAATCCACGGATTCGGCGAGGCTTGCGGCTGCCGCACCGCCGTGAAGGACGTCGTCCTGGCGCCGAACGACGTGTTCGACGGGCTCCTGGATCGTCCTGGTGGGCGGAGCCGGACTTGAACCGGCGACCCCTTGATTTTCAGTCAAGTGCTCTACCAACTGAGCTACCCGCCCGGGTCCACGATCCTCGGCGTCCCGCGCAGCGCAGGGCGGCCTGGAACGCCGATTCGGGGCGGGGATTGTTGCCCCCGACCCGAGCCCCGTCAACGTCGAAGTGGTTCGGCGAGGATGCGGCGTGCTTCGTCCGCGTCGAGGGCGATGCGACTCCGCAGTTCGTCCAGGCTCGCGAAACGACGCTCGCCCCGGAGGAAGGCGTGGAACTCGACCTCGAGCCGTTGGCCGTAGAGGTCCCCCGCGAAGTCGAACAGATGCGCCTCGATCAGCGGGGTCGCGGGGCGTTCGCCCCCGAGGGTCGGGCGAAAACCGATGTTCGTGACCCCGTCGTAGGTCGTGGGTGGGGTCTTGGAGCCCAGGATGCGGATGCGGCTGGCCCAGACCCCCGGGGGCGGGTGCAGGCCGTGGTGCGGGTCGAGGTTGGCGGTCGGAAAACCCAGCTCGCGTCCCCGCGCCTGGCCCCGAACCACGCGTCCGATGACCGAAACCGGCCGTCCCAGCATCCCGGAGGCCGCTGCGAGGTCGCCCAGCTCGACCGCCTCGCGGATCGCCGTCGACGAGACCGCGCGCCCGTGCACGAGGACCTTGTCGACGACTTCGACGTCGTACCCCAGGGCGGCCACGCTGGCCGGCGTCCCGCCCCGGTCGCGGCCGAACTTCGAGTCGAAGCCGAGGACGAAGTTCTGCCCTCCCAGCCCCTCGACGCAGATCCCTCGCACGAAGTCGGGAGCCGCGAGGTTGCGCAGCTCGTCGTCGAACGTGAGCGCGACGGCGTGGTCGATGCCGATCCGCGCGAAGAGCTCGAGCCGGTGGTCGAGCGGTGTCAGGGTCCTCGGCGCGCGGCCCAAGAGCAGGTGCTTGGGATGGCGCCGGAAGGTCACGACGGCGGCTTCGGCGCCCCGCGCGCGCGCGCTGCGCACGTTGGCCTCGAGGATCGCGCGGTGTCCCAGGTGGACACCGTCGAAGACCCCGATCGAGATCACGGAGCCGCCGTCGGGGGGCTGGAGCCGGGCTCGCTCGAAGGTCGTGCGCACAGGGCTCAGCGCTGCGCGCCGGTCGGCTGGCTGCGCTTGTAGCGGTCGACCAGCTCTTCGAGCGCGGTCTTGTGGCGCAGCTTGTCCGCCCGGGACATGCGATCGACGAGCAGGACCCCCTCGAGGTGATCGTACTCGTGCTGGATGATCCGGCTGACGAAGCCGCCGTAGGTGGCCTCGATCGGCTGGCCTTGCACGTCGAAGGCCCGAACCGTGCAGTTCTCCGGTCGTTCGACCTCGGCGTAGATGCCCGGGAAGGAGAGGCAGCCCTCCTCGAAGGTCACGGGTGGTCCCGAGCGCTCGACCAGCGTCGGGTTGACGAGGACCAGGTCGTCCGCGGGTTGGCCGCTGTCGTTCAAGACCAGGATGCGCTTCTTGAGGCCCACCTGGGGCGCGGCGAGGCCGACGCCTTGGCTCGCGACCATCCGTCGGAACATGGCCGCCACGATTTGAGCCAGCTCGTCATCGAAGGCCTCGACCGGCAGGGCCGGGCGCCGCAGGACGGGGGCAGGGTACAGGGTCAGGTCGAATTCGAGCTCGTCGGCCATGGCCAGGGGTCGGGAGGGTCGGAGGGGGTGTCGGATAGCGTGAGCGGGTCTGCGATCCCCGTAGCGGCTCGTCCGCACCGCCCTCGGGTGGCCCCCCTTGGATGAACCAGGGGGGGAGGTGGAGCGCTCCGTCGAGGGTGGGCGACCGCGCACCATACCATAGGACAAGGGGTGCACTTCGCGGGCCTCACGTTGACGGTCCTCGGGCCCCCCGATAAGCTTTTTCGCCCTTCTCTGCGCGCGCGGGCTCCTCCGGGGAGCGTCCGGCCCGTGGGTCGCGTTCCTGGACGAGCGTCCGAGGACCGCGGCGCGCCTTCGGAAGGCGGCACCTCCCTTTGGACTTCTCGAAGCATATCCAGAAAGCGGACGAAGCGCTCCGGCGTCGCAACTACGACTTCGCGATCGAGCTCTTCCGCCAGCTCTTGGACCTCAACCCGGATCTGGGCGAGGCGCGCGCGGGTTTGCGACAAGCGCTGCACAAGCGCCACCAGAGCAAGAAGGGGGGCAAGTTCCTGCGGGCGATGTCCGGCGCACTGCCGCTCTCGAAAGCCAAGACGATGCACAAGCTCGGCAAGCACGAGGCCTGTGCCCGCGCCCTCGAAGACTACCTCGGGTCGAACCCGGTCGACGTCGAGGCCAACCTGCTGCTCGGTAGCTCGCTGGAGGAGGCGGGACACTTCCACTCGGCTCGCGCCGTGTACGAGTTCGTGGCCGAGATCGCCCCGAAGAATCCGGAGGGGCTCAAGAGCGCGGGCGCGATGATGCAGCGCACCGGCGATCCCCTGCGCGCGCTCGAGTACTACGAACGAGCGCTCGAAGCCGACCCCCGCGATCAGGAAGCGCTGAAGGCGCGCAAGAATCTCGCGGCCGAGACGGCGCTCACGCAGTCCGCAGCGGACAAGATCCAGCACAGCCGCGAGCTGATCAAGGACAAGGAAGGCGCCCAGTCGCTCGAGCGCAAGCAACGTTTGCATCGCTCGGAGGACGAGCTGCACGGTGATCTCGAGCGCCTCGAGGGACGCTTCGCCGAGGCGCCCTCCGATCCCGAGCTGATGCTCGAGATCGCCGACGTGCACGAACGCCTGAAGGACCCCGAGGCGGCGCTCGAATTCGCCGAACGGGCGCTGCAGTACAAGAAGGACTCCTTCGACGTGGCTTCGAAGGTCGGTGACCTGCGCGCCAAGAGCCTGAAGAAGCAGATCGCCCGGGCGGACAAGGACGGTGACACGAAGAAGGCCTCCGAACTCGAAGAGGAGCTGTTCCGCTTCGAGATCGAGGACTTTCGCCGACGCGTCGACCTGCGCCCCGGGGACGGCCACCTGCGCCTGAAGCTCGCCCGCCGCCTGATGCGTGCCGGGGACACCGACGGAGCCCTGGCCGAACTGCAGCGCTGCCAGAACGAGCCGCGCATCCGGCAGGACGCCCTCTTTCACATGGCGCAGTGCTTCCACGAGAAGGGCATCTTCGACCTCGCGAAAAAGGAATACGAACACGCCCTCGAGGGCGCAAACGGGATGAGCGACCGGGCCAAGGAGATCCTCTACAGCCTGGGCGAAATCGCCGAGACCCGTGGCGAGCGTGAAGACGCCCGCACCTATTACATCCGGATCTACGAAGTCGACATCGCTTACCGCGACGTCGCGAACAAGATGGCGGAGCTCTCCTGAGCTCCCGAACGAATCGGAAACGAACATGCCGAACAACGATCAAGCAAAGAAACGACTGCGTCAGGACGAAAAGAAGCGCGTCCACAACAAGGCCAAGAAGTCCGCGTTGCGCACGGCCATGAAGCGTGTGCTGAAGGCTGACACGAAAGAGGTCGCGGCACAGGCGCTTCCGCTCGCCATGAAGCAGATCGACAAGGCCGCCAAGACCAACGTCATCCACGACAATGCTGCCGCGCGCTTCAAGAGCCAGGTTTCGAGAGCGGTCAGCGCCAAGGGCTGACCTGATTTGACTCGAGTGAAAAGGCCGGTTCGGTTCCATCCGAAGCACGGACAGCGCAAGGGGCCCTTGCCCCCGCTGCACGCGGAGCGTCTCTACGGTCTCCTCGGTCAGGAGCGCGACCAGAACGAGACCACGCGGCTGATTCGCGACTATGCGAAGGGTGAAGGGGCCCCCGTCATCGGTGCTCACCACGTCACGTGCTCGGACGAGGCCGAGCGCGAGTGCATCGATGCCTTCCAGCGTGGCTTCGTCCGCTACGCGCTCCCCTCGCTGAAGTTCTTCCATCAGGCGCCGTTTCGCACCGCCAACCTGGGAGGCCGCTACGAGTGGGGGTCGATCCCGATCGCGGAGGACCACTTCGCGCTCGCGAAGGGTGCAGAGGCCTGGAAGCTGCTCCTCGTCAAGATCAACGCGCACGTGTCGGTCGAGAACGGGCCCGAGGGGCCGCGTTACGGCAAGCTCGCTCGCTACGGCAGCGAGTCCGTCTACTGCGGAGCGATCGACGCGCTCCTGAACGAACGTTCGCTGCCCTTCGCGGACGAGATGCACGCGACCTTCGAGCTCGAGGGAATCGATCGGCTCGCCACCCTGCGCGACACGAAGCGTATCCCGGTCGAGGCGCGCAGCCTCTATGCCGCGATCTTGAGCGCCCGGCTCCAGGCACGCTGGGCCATGGTCGAGATCCAGGACCACGTCCCGCGCTCCCCCACGCTCTACGTCGTGCTCCCCTGTGTCTCGATCAACCGCAGCGGGCACGACACCGAGATCATCTGCGGCGTCTACACGAGCGACCGCCGCGATCCCACCGATCCGCACGACGAGTACTGCGGACTGGGCGACCGTCCCGAGCTCTACGAGCTGACCCGCCAGGGTCAGAGCGTCACGGTCACCGATCCGCACCTTCACGAGCCGCGCCACGCCCGCGACCACCGCGCCGCCGTCCTCGCGCAGTGGCGCGAACGGGAGGAGCGCTTCGAGCGTCCCCAGCGCCTCGAAGAGGCCTTGAAGGTCGCCGACCGCGCCCCGAAGACCCAGCCCGCCCTCGCCAAGGCGGCGCTCACCGGCCTGCTTGCCGTCCTCACGGAGGTCGCGCCCGTTCCGGCCGCCCTGGTCCTCTTCAGCAGCGGCGCCCTCGGCATCCACCACGCCGTCCAGGCCCACCGCCTGGCGCGCGAAGCCGAAGGCGATCCCGTCGCCCGCAAGATGCTCGCCGAACTCCGACGCGAACTCGAAGACCTGCCTCCCGAGAAGGCCCAGCACCTGATCGAGCTCCTGAAGCAGGAGTACAGGGGCTAGGAGAAGGGGAACGCCTCGTTCGCTTCGCTCACATCGGCTGGGCGCGGTGTCGCGGGGTTGGCTCGACTGCTTCGATTCCTTCCGCGAGGGACGCAACCGGAGGGCCGAGCCGTTGGAGAGCCGTGGGCCGACACCTTCGTAGGACGCGGCGCACACTGCGTCGTGCGCCTGTGCCTGATTGCGCGGCTCGCGCCGCACAACGGCACCAGCACGGAACCTACGGCTCCGAGGCTGCGGCCCGCCTGCGGCGGGCCTTCGCGGCCTTCGCCATAGACCGTTGTCGCGACCACTCGCGAGGTTGCCCGGACACAGGCTTCCGCCCGGGTCCCGCATCCGAGGCCGATGACGGTGGTTGCGGAGCGCAGGGCCGCCGGAGGCGGGCCGTAGCGCAGCCTCGGAGCCAAGGGCTCCGTGCTGGTGCCGTTGCGCGGCGCGAGCCGCGCAATCAGGCACAGGCGCACGACGCAGTGTGCGCCGCGTCCTGAGGAGGTGTCGGCCGGCGGCTCTCGGACGGCTCGGCCCCCGGGTTGCGCCCCTCGCGGCCGTACCCGTCCAACCCTTGCGCGAGCGTTCACCGCGCGAGCCGATTGCGAGCGTAGCGAGCGAGGCGTCCAAGGCGAGCTCCGGGGTCGAATCCGCCGCCATGGACCGAACGACGGTCGGTGATCGGGTCGAAGGACTTCTGCTCCGACGTAGTCGACGGACTCGCTCGCCTTCGGCTCGCAATCGCTGGGCGCGGTGAGACGGGGTTCCGCGAGGACGAGTCGATCACGGCCGCGAGGGACGCAACCCGAAGGCCGCGCGTTCGGGCAGTCGCTTGCCCCAACCCCTCAGGACGCGGCGCGCACTGCGTCGCGCGCCTGTGCCTGATTGCGCGGCTCGCGCCGCGAAACGGCACACGCACGGAGCCTTCGGCTCCGAGGCTACGGCCCGCCTGTGGCGGGCCTGCGCGGCCTTCGCCGTGGACCTCCGCC
>JAJDEW010000003.1 GCA_029259595.1 Planctomycetota bacterium
CGAAGCCGCGGCCGAACGCACGCCGCTGCTCGCCGCCGAGGGCACGCGCCTGACCGAACGGCTCGCGCTGCCCGGCCTCGACGCCGCCCTGTGCCGCCGCCTCGTCACGGTCGGGATCCTGACGCTGGAAGCTTTGGTGGAGCACACCGGCCCCGGGCTCGCCCGCCGCTTGGGGATCCCCTACCCCGAGCTCCTGGCCCTGTCCTATCACGCGCGGCACTACGACGGCGACGTCCTGCACCCGACGCCCCCGCCGCCCCGGACCGACCGCGACGTTGGCGCCCCGCCGGCCTCGGCGCCCGTGCTGCCCCGCGCTTTCCCCTCGACGACCGACGTCTCCGGACCGTTCGTTTGAGGCGGCCACGAATCACCACGACGGGGAGGAGGTTTCCCACGCATCCCTTCTGACCCAAGGCCAGGGCGACACGAGGTCGCGCGCGAGCACTCCGAACTCGCACGCGAAGTCCGATCGATTGGAGCGGACACCGCCTGAAGCCCCCTTCCTCCCGGCCGACCCCCGTTCCGAATCGTTTCGGAACGGGGGTCGGTGCCTGGATGGCCCCCTCCCACCCCCAACGACGGCCCTTTGGCGAAACTGGCCCTCTTCGGTGGTGATGGCGGATCAGCGCTGCGCCGAAAAGGTCTCGGGGATTGCCCGCAACCCCCGATCAGGGCGATGGTCAGGAGATCCCAGGCCCTGCCCCGGTGCGCAGCCCACCCAGGTCCGCTTCCCATAACGACTTCGGGGGAGGGGAGCTTCAGCGAAGCGGATCAGTTCGGTCAGAATGACGTCTTGGTTGGTCGGAGAAAGTCCCTGCTCGTCGCGTTGCTCGTCGCCGTCTGTGGTGCCCTGCTCTGGATGGGGCTTGGCTCGAGCGAGCGCGCCAGCGACCCTGCCATCGATCCCGCCCCGGACTCCATCGGCGTCCTCCGTCCGGACGACCGCCTCTCGACCGCCCCGACCCCAACACCCCTTCTCGAAGAGCCCGCCCGCCTGCCTCTGGCCGACGCGGCGCGCGACACGGTCGAAGCCGCGGCTCTGGCCCGCATCTCCGGGCGCCTCCTCGAGCACGACGGGACACCGGTCGTCGGGATCCGGGTGACGCTGCTCGCCTGGCGGAGCGTGTCCTTCTGGCCGACCGTGCTCGAGCTGGGTCGCGTGCCGCCGAGGCCGCTGCGCGAGGTCGACAACGCGCGGACGGCGGCGGATGGCAGCTTCGTCCTGGCGGGTGCCGCGCCGCGCGCGTTCCACATGCTCGGCATCGATCTCGGCGGAGCGCGCGGGACGCTGCGGGTCGTCGACGTCCTGGCGAACGCGGGCGGGACGAGCGTGCTCGGGGACCTGCGGCTCGAGCCCGTGGTCGCGCTCGCGGGTCGTGTCGTCGGCGAGGACGGCCGTCCGGTGCGGCGGGCGCGCGTGCGCTTCGTCACGCTGCAGGAGATCTTCCTCGAGGCCGGATTGGGGCACGTGCGCGGCGACAGCCTCGTCGTGCCGGAGTGGGACGAGGGCACCGAGCTGGCCTTCGCGCTTCCGTCCTGGCTCGCGGAATGGGAGGAGCGCCTGCCGCTTTCGACCGCGCGGACCGACGACGAGGGGCGCTTCCGCCTGTCCGTTCCGGCCGGCGCCGGCTCGCTCGTGATCGACAAGCGTGGGTTCCAGACGCTGCGCTTGCCCGAGGAGACGCACGTCGTCGGCACGCCGCGGGATGTCGGCGACCTCGTGTTGCCGCGGGGGCGCGAGGTGGCGGGGCGCGTCGTCGACGCGTTCGGGCTGCCGGTCGGCGGAGCGGACGTCTTCGGTGGCAACCTCCACGGCACCGACGACGCGGAGAGCACCGCGGTCATGGCGCCGGCGGGCAAGACGAACGCGAAGGGCGAGTTCACGATCCAAAACGTCGATCCGACCCGACCGGTCGTCGCGGCGGCGCGGCGCTCGCCCCGTTCGCCCTTGAGCCATGCCGAAGCGCCGGCGGGCAGCGCGACGATCGAGGTCGAGCTCGGGGCGTTGTCGAGCGCGCGCGTGCGGCTGATCCAGGAGGAGGGCGGCCGTGTTCCGAAGCTCGACGGCCTGCGCCTGCGCCTCCTGGCGCTCGCCCTCGGGGACGCGATGGTCGCGCTCTTGCCCTCGCGCGAGGTCGATTTCGCGTGGCGCCCGGTCGCGGACGGGCTGATCGAGATCTCGGGCGTCGAGGAAGGCGAGTACACGCTCCTGGTCGAGACCGCGCAGCGCTTCGGGGGCCGGGAGATCGGCGTGAGCGGGAGCGCGGAGGCGGAGGAGATCGTCCTGTTTCCGCGCGGCGCGCTGGAGCTCAGCGTTGCCGACGGCGTGACCGGCGCGCCGGCTGTCGGCGCGCGGGCCTGGGCGATGTCGGGGGAGAGCGCGCCCTTCCTGCACTCGACCGCGGTGACGGATCGCGCGGGCCGGGCCGCGCTCGAGGTGTTCGCGCTCGGCTTCGAGCAGCCCTGGATCGTCGTCGAGCAACCCGGGCGGGCTCCGTTCCGCACCCGCATCGAGCTCGAACCGTCGCAGCGCCTCGACGTCACCCTGACAGCGGGCGGTGCGCTTCACGTGCGCCTCACGGGCCATGGTGCCACGCCGGACGCCTACCAGTTCGAGCTGCGCCCCGCGGAAGGCGAGGCGCAGAACTGGATCGAATCCTTCGATGCCGAGGGGCGGCTCGCGATCGACACGCTGGCGCCGGGTGGGTACCGCTGGACGGCGCGGCCGCGCGCGTCGCGTCAGAGCATGCGCGAGCTCTTCTCGTTCGGGGCGAGTGGCAAGGTCACGAGCGGGCGCTTGACCATCGAAGAAGGCGTCGAGACCGAGCTCACGATCGAGTGACACGACTTCTGGCAGATGCGGCTTGATCCACGGGAGGGCCTCGTGGGGAATGAAGGGATGACCGCACCGGAGCTCGTGATCCACTTCGGCGACAACCTCGACGTCCTGGCCGGTTTCGAAGACGAGAGCTTCGACCTGATCTACATCGATCCGCCCTTCAACACGGGGCGCACGCAGCGCCGCGACCGGATCAAGGCCGAGGTGGATCAGGGCGGGGATCGGACGGGCTTCGGCGGCCGCCGTTACCGGACGGTCGCGGTCGATTCGCCGGCCTTCCAGGACCGCTTCGACGACTACCTCGCCTTTCTCGAGCCGCGCTTGACCGAGGCCTGGCGACTGCTGGCACCGACGGGCAGCTTCTTCCTGCATCTCGACTTCCGCGAGGTGCACTACGCGAAGGTGATGCTCGACGGAATCTTCGGACGACCTTCGTTCCAGAACGAGATCGTCTGGTCGTACGACTACGGCGCGCGCAGCAAGAAGCGCTGGTCGCCGAAGCACGACAACCTGCTCTGGTACAGCAAGGACCCGATCGAGTACACATTCCGCTTCGAGGAGATCGATCGCATTCCGTACATGGCGCCCGCGCTCGTCGGAGCGGAGAAGGCCGAGCGCGGCAAGACGCCGACCGACGTGTGGTGGAACACGATCGTCAGCCCGACCGGCAAGGAGAAGACGGGCTACCCGACGCAGAAGCCGCTCGGCGTGCTGGAGCGCATCGTGCGCGTCCATTCGGACCCGGGCGACCGGTTGCTCGACTTCTTCGCCGGCAGCGGAACGCTGGGTGAGGCCGCCGTGCGCAACGAGCGCAACGCCGTCCTGGTCGACAACAACCCCGAGGCGATCGCGGTGATGCGCCAGCGCCTGCGCTTCGCGCAGCCCAAGCTGATCGACGCGCCGCCCGAGTAGCGCGAAGCGTTGCGCGCGCGGGTCCGCTCAGTGCCGCGCCAGGTCGAAGTCCGCGCGTCGGAGGCTGCCATCGATCCAGGCGGCGCAGCGCGCCTCGAAGGCCTCCCAGGCCGCCGCGGACGACGTGCCCGCGGGCACGCGGCGCGCGAGGACCAGGAAGTGATCGTCGCCGATCGGGTCGCCGGGCGGGACCGGCAGGAAGTCCGGGACGTAGCGGTCCGTGGCGCCGTGGCGGCGCAGCGGAGCTCCGATCAAGAGGTCGAGGCCCGCGACGAAGCGCTCGCGCGCGCCGCGTTCCCCCAGCACGTCGAGCAGCGGAAAGCCGCTGACGACGGCGGCGCGCAGCACGTCCGGCTCGTGGGGCAGGAAGAACTCAGGCGGTACGGCACGGTCGTGGCTCGGGGCCCCGAGCTTCTCCTTGGGAGGCCGGATCGTGACCTCGCGCGTGACCAACCCGTTGCAGTCGAGCAGGTGACAGTCCGCGTAGTACCCCACCGCACCGATCGTCGCCCGCACGACGGTGATGTCCTCGTCGAACCACCAGGCCAGCGCGCGCCCGATCGCGCTCCACTTCCAGGCGTTGTTCTTCTGGAAGGCCAGGACCTCGGCCTCGTTCAGGACGCGCGCGCCCTCGCCGGGCTGCGAGCGGAAGTCGAGACGGGCCTGCCAGGACGCGGGCGCGAACTCGACGCCGAAGGCGGGCAGCATGCCGACGAGCGCCAGCACGGCCGCGCCGAGGGAGAGCGCGAGCTCGCGCCGGGGCAGGCGACGGATCGCCGCGTCGAGGGCGAGGGCGAACAGGACCGTCGCGAAGGGCCAGGCGGGTACCAGGAAGCGTCCCATCGCCATGAAGTCACCGCCGACCAGGACCGAGTAGCAGGCGAAGCCGACGGGAACCGCGAGCGCCGCGAGCGCCACCGCGTCGTGGCGTCGGCGCAGCAGCACCCAACCCGCAAGCGGCACGAGCGCCAGCGGGAGCCCGAACGTGACCGCGTGGCTCGCCACGTAGCGCGCGCCGCGCGCGAAGTGCGCGGCGGAGTGACCCGTCTTCGCGTAGACCGTGTTGGGCCACGGCAGGCCGTAGTAGTTCCAGCGCCAGGACCAGTAGACGCCGAAGACCGCGAGCACGACCAGCGTGCACTTGGCCAGCCGGATCAAGAGCTGGCGGTCGGGTTGGAGGAAGACGAGTCGCAGCGCGGCCAGCGCGACGAACACGAGCATCCAGGCCGCGCCTTCGGTCCGCACGAGAAACAGGCCGATCAGGGCGAGCGCCGTCCAACCGTCGACGCGCACCGTCTTCGACAACAGCAAGCGCTCGCCGGCCAGAAACAGGATCAGCGTGTAGAGCATCGTCTCGAGCCCGCTCGTCGCGTAGGCGGCGAAGGGCGGATGCAGCACGCACAACAGGCCCGCGCCGAAGACCGCGCCCGTGGACAGGGCGTGCTCGGTCGTGAGCAACCGCACCAGGCGCCAAAGCAGGACGAGAGCGCACGCGAACGAGACCAGCAGCGACCAGCGCGGCGTGGCGAGGTGCGCGGCCTCGAGCGCGGCGCACACGAGCATCCACAAGAAGTTGCAGTACCCCTCGACCGGGGGGCTCTCGCCGAGGTTGTAGCGCGCTCCCGCTCCGCGCGCGATGTTGCGCGCATAACGAAACGTGATGTAGGCGTCGTCGCATACGAAGGCCAACGCCCGCACCAGGAAGGCATACGGAACGACAAGGCAGACGAAGAGCAAGCGCGTACGAAGCATCCGGACGATCAGCCTCTACGGAATGTCCCGGTTCCGCAACGGTCTCGTCGATTTTCGCGCGGCCGCCTGACCGACTCAGGAGGTGCTCGTGGCCTTCTTCGCGATCACGTCGTCGAGGGCCGTGCGCAGGCGTCCGAGGATGTCGTCGTACGAGTAAGCCCCCAGCTCCTCCGAGCCCCGCTTCAAGTTGACGAAGTTCGGGCCGCACCAGAGCCCGAGGTCCGCGTCGTCCGTCTCGCCGGGACCGTTCACGCGGCAGCCCATGACGGCGATCGTGACGTCGTGGTCGGCCGCATAGCTCGTCATCTCCTTGACCTCGTGCGCCAGGTCGATGAAGCGCTCGTTCTCGACGCGCGAGCACGAGGGGCAGGCGATGATGTTGAGCCCGTCGAAGAAGTTCGGCGGCACCGAGCGGAAGCGCCCGGCCTCGATGTCGGCCAGGATCTGGCGCCCGACCTCGATCTCGCGGCCCTTGTCGTCGAAGGGCAGCGTGAGCGAGACGCGGATCGTGTCGCCGATGCCGCGGGACACGAGCTGTTCGAAGGCGATGCGGGTCTTGATGATGCCGTCGGGAGGCAGCCCGGCCTCGGTCACGCCGAGGTGCAGCGGCACGTCCGGGCGCGCAGCGGCGAAGCGCTGGTTGGCGTCGATGACCAGGCGTGGATCCGAGTCCTTGATCGACACGAGGTAGTCGCGAAACCCGAGCCCGTCGACGAGCGCACAGTGATCCAGGGCGGACTGCACGATCGCACCCACGTCGTCGCCCGCAAAGCGCTCCTTCAGGACCGGGTCGATCGAACCGGCGTTGACGCCGATCCGCAGGGCCAGTTCGTGTTCCCGCGCGACGTCGACCAGGAAGGCGACCTTGTCCTCGACGGGCTTGTCTTTCTCGTGGTGATGCAGGTGCCCCGGGTTGTAGCGGAGCTTGTCGACCCAGGGCGCCACGTCGGCAGCCAGCCGGTAGTTCTCCTGAAGGTCGACGGACAGGAGCGCCTTCGTGGCCTTGCGGATCTTGGCCAGGGCGGCGACGTCCGCCTTGCTGTCGATCGCGATCCGCACGAGGTCGGCGCCGGCGTCCTCGAGGATGCGCACCTGGCGTGTCGTCGCCTCGATGTCGCACGTGCGGGTCGCCGCCATGCTTTGTACGGCGATCGGTGCAGCGCCGCCGATCGCGAGCGCGCGGACACGGATCGTTCTGCTCTTGCGTTCGGGGATCACGGGCATCTCTTCGGCCACGACCGGCGCACATGCTACCGCCGGGATTCCGCCCGTGGCGCTCGCTTCCGGCCGGGATTTGGTAGCGTACCGCCGCGGAGGCACGGACGGTGAAAGCGAAGATACTGATCGTGGGCGGGGGCATCATGGGGACTTCGATCGCGCTGAAGACGGCGCGGCGCAACGACCCCCTCGGACCGCCTGTCGTCCTCTTCGAGAAGGCCCAGATCGGAGCCGGTTCGTCCGGCCGTTCGGGGGCCATTCTCCGGCAGATCTATGCCGACCGCGTGCTCGCCGCGATGGCGCGCGACTCCCTGCGCGAGTACGCCGCCTTCGAAGCCCGCGCCGGGCGTTCGATCGGCTACAAGCGCACCGGCGTCCTCACGCTGGCGGGTCCGGAGCAGGCCGATCGGATCGAGAAGATCGAAGGCATGGTCGCCGAGCTCTCCGAGATGGGCATCGACATCCAGCTCGCGGACGCCGCCAAGATGCGTACGCTCGTTCCCGGCATCCAGGTCCGCCCCGGCGCGATCGGGGCCTGGGAACCGGATGGCGGCTTCGTGAACCCCCATCGCACCCTGTCCGCCTTCGCCTCGCTGGCCCGCCAGTACGGCGCGGTGACCCGGCTCGGCGTCGAGGTGACGGACATCCTCGTCGAAAACGGCCGCGTCGTCGGCGCGCGCACGACCGAAGGCGACTACGAGGCCGAACGCGTCGTCTTGGTCGCCGGACCCTGGACGCGGCCGATGCTCCAGAAGCTCGGCTGCGACATCCCGATGAAGGTGCTCGGGCCGCAGAACACGTTCCTGGGCATGCCCGGGGCCGAGCTGTTGATCGAGGAAGAGAGCGGGCAGGAAAGCTACCGCTTCGACCTCGAGGAGGACCCCGTCGAAAACGTCGACGGCTCCCACCTGGACGCCCTGGAACTGCGCGGTATGCACCCCGTGATCATCGACCTCGAACACGGCCTCTACTGCCGCTGCGAACCGACGACCAAGCGCACCCGCCTCGGGTTCATCGACTACGCCCGCGACGCGCCGCTCGCCAAGCCGGAGGACCTCGAGGAGGTCGTGCCGCCCGAGGTGCGCGCCGAGCTGCGCGCCGGACTGGTCCGCCGGATCCCCGACTACGAAGAGCAGTCCGAGGCCGGCACGATCGCAGGCTGGTACACCCTGACGCCCGACGCCCAGGCGGTCATCGGGCCGCTTCCGAGCATCGAGGGCCTGTTCGTCGTCTCGGGCTTCTCGGGGCACGGCTTCAAGCTCGCACCGATGGTCGGCGAAGGGGTCGCGCAGATGCTCTTCGGGGAGCCGATCAGCGCTTTCGAGCCGGAGTTCTTCGACCCGGCGCGCTTCCAGGAAGTGACCTCCTGGAGCGGCAACTTCGGCCTCTGAACGAGACTGGCCTTCTTGATTGGGGTTCCCTCGGCTCGGAACCCGCAAAAATGCTGCCGGAAAGGCTGCAACCGTCGTTTTCAGAGGCGGTCTTTCAGGCCTGGGGCCCTCACCGGCTCCGAGCGGCCCGAGCTCGTGTCCCGATCACGACTTGCGAGAGCGGGTGCTCCATTCAAGCGTATCAGTTCCTCAGGTCTCCACGGAGGTGATGCGGACGCCGTAGTTGTCGTCGATCGTCACGATCTCCCCGCGCGCCACGACCTTCCCGTTCACGAGGATGTCGGCGGGTTGATGGGCCTCGCGATCCAGCTCGACCAACGAGCCGGGGGTCAGCTTGCAGAGGTTGCCGAGCGACATCTTGGTCCGTCCGACCTCGACCGTGATCCGAACGGGAACGTCGAAGAGGTGCCCGAGGTTGGCCGGGCCGCCCGCGCCGGTGGCGTCGGCGAGCTCGCCGAGCTGGCTGGTCTGGACCGACACCGCCTCCGTGGCGGAGTCGATCGCTTGCTCCAGCTCGGTTGTTTCCCCTTCCGTGGCGGTGGGGGTCTCGTTCTCTTCGGATTCGCTCATCGCTCGGTGCCGGAGGAGGTTTCGAAGTCGGTGATGCGCATGGCGAGTCGGCCCTGGCGTTGCCCGAGGTGAGCGTGCGCGAAGGTCTGGCCCTCGACCAGGGCGGTCAGCGTGTCACCGACGCGTGCTTCGATGGGGATGACGTCGCCCTCCTCGAGGGCGAGCAGCTGCTCGAGCGTGACGTCGCTTCCCTCGAGGCAGGCGTGGATGACGACCTCGACGGGATCGAGGTGCGTCGGGATGGATTCGAGTCGGTCGTGGCCGCTGCCGGCGTCGTCTCCTCGCACGCCGGGCAGGAGGACGAACAGTCCCTCGGGGTCGCCCGGTCCGTCGACCGAGATCTCCAGAACCAAGCGGTGGGGGTCGGCGGCGTCTCCTCCGTCGCGCCAATCCTCGATGTTCTGTCGTTCGCCGATCACGGCGACGCGTTCGGGGCTCTTGCCGAAGGCCTTCAGGATGGGCTGCGCGACCGCGATCAGGAGGCCTTCGAGGACGCGTCGTTCGATCTCGGACAGGGCGCGACGTTGCGGCGTATCCGAGCTCGAGCCGAGGAGGCGTTCGACGGCTCCGGTGGCCGAGAGCGAGCTCCAGGCGGTCCAGCCGGGTTGGCCGTCGACCAGGAAGGACACCAAGGCGAGCGGATCTTCCAGGGTCTCCTTCCAGGTGTCCGTGTCGCACTCGGAGATGCTCGCGAGCCCCAGCTCGTAGTCGGGCCCCAGGAGTTCGCCCCAGTGGGCCTGAGCTTCCGCGAGCGGTGCCCGCAGGACGCGCAGCATCTCGTCCACGCGCACCGGGCTCAGCCGGCGCGGACGTCGGAAGTCACGCTGGACGACCTGCGCGGCTTTCGCCGTGCGGGTGCCTTGGAGGTCCATGATGGCCTCGACTTCCTCGGGTTGGACGTTCTCGCTCACGGTGGGGCCTACTGGAAGATGAAGTCTCCGTGCAGGATGCGACGGATCCGACCGAACGTGCCGACGTTCACCTCGCCCTGGAATTCAGGGTCGTGGCGGCGGACGTCGACGTGGACGGTGTCTCCGGCCTCGTTCTCGAGGAGAAGATCGGACTCATCGCCCTGGAACTTGACGGGCTTGCCGTCGTCCAGCTGCAAGGTCTGGCCGGGCCCGTCCATCGTGATGGTGTGGTCGTAGAAGCCGCTGCGCAGTGTGCCGTTGGTTTCGGAGGCGCCCGGGAGCAGCCCGCTCGCCTCGTGCGGTTCGTGCGTGGCCAGCTTGTTTCCGACGTGGACCGGGAACAGCAGCGGGTCGATGACCTCGCGCAGCTCCTGCATGAACATCTCCGAGCCGATCGGGTCCTCGAGGTCCTCGATCGTCTTCTGACGACCGACGTGGATCAGCATGTGCTTCTCGTTGGCCTGGTAGACGGGGTCGGCCACGCGCATGGCGGCGTAGGCCTCGTCGTAGGCGACGTACTCCGCCTTCAGGGTCATCACCATGAAGCGCTTGCCGCCGGTCTTCGCGAGGTTGACCTGGACGCGTTCCTGGGTGAGGTCGATGACGAACGGGCCCTTGATCGGAACGTCGACGGCCTGCTTGGGAACGGCCATGAAGGACAAGGCGTACGCGACCCCGACCAGCCCGACGATGCCACCCCCCAGGAAGAGCCCTTTCTTGCTCTTCTTGGGCTCGTCGTCGCCCTTCGCTTCGCTCTTCTTCACTTCCTTGTCAGCCATCCTCGGGTCTCATTGCGGGGCGTTGGCCGGCAGCACCAGACGGGCGTCGACGCGTCGCGTGGTGTTGGCCGGCTCGATTTCGGAGTTCCAGGCGCGAACCTGGAGGCGATGTCGTTTGACGTCGTGTTCGGAGACGAGGTAGTCCCCGACCGCGCGCGCGCGCTCGAAGGCGAGCCAGCGGTTGTCCGAGCGATGTCGTGGGCCGGCGTCGGAGGCGTGTCCTTCGATCAGGAGCACCTGGCCGGCGGCCGGCCGCAGGGTCGTCACGACCAGGTCGATGTAGTGCTTCGAGGCTTCCGACAGCTCGGAAGAATCGGCTTCGAACGTGGCGATCGACGGTTGCGTGATCTCGTCGTGGGGGAGGAGTCCGCGCGCTACCTTGGCCCGAATCAGTTCGAGGTCGGAGGCGTCGAGGTGATCCGCGCGACGATCGGGATCGTCTTCGGGCGGCAGGTTGAAGCGACGGCGGACGCCGTCGAAGATCTTGGCCTCGTCTTCGGCATCCAGGACGCCCGGGAGTCCGAAGGAACGAACGGCGACCAGGAACGAGCCGATGCCGGCGGCGACGAGGCCCTGCTGCTGCTCCTTCGACATCGACACCAACAGGATGAAGAAGGTCAGAATCAGCGTCATCATGTCGCCGAACGACACCATCCACGCCGGTGCGCCTTGTTTGGGTTCCTCGACGGGGGCGCCCATCAGCGGTCGCGCTCCAAGGCTTCGAGGTAATTGGCGCGGGCGCGTGACAGCGACAAGATCCGGATCTGGACGCGACGGTTGAGTCGGCGTCCCTCGAGCGACTTGTCGTCGGCACGGGGGTTCGATCCGAGCCCGGCCACCTGCACCAGTTCGGGACGCAGGCCGCTTTCGGCCAACAGCACGCGCGACGCTGCGTCGGCCCGCGCGAACGATAGCGACGTGGCGCTCGCGTACTCTCGGGACGGCACGAAGGCGTCATCGGTGAAGCCCTCGACGACGATCATGTGGGCGTAGTGCTCGAGCACTCGGCCGATCTCGGCGAGACTCTCGCGCAGGCGTTCGGAGACGCGAGTCGAGCCCGGGTCGAAGCTCTCGTCGGCGCCGAATTCGATGACGATGCCGTCGGCCACGTTCGTAAGGTCGAGCTCGAGCTGGTCGTCGGACTTCTTCTGGCCCATCTCGGCCAGGTTCTCGGCCAGTTCTTCCGACGGACGCGAGTGCGGATTCAGCGCACCGCGCTTGTAGTCCGTTTCCGAGATCATGTCGTCCTGCGGAGGCGTCGGAAGGCTCGAGCTCTTGGACTTGTGCACTCCGGGGCTGCGATCGAGCCACGAGTCGACCTTGACGAGCTCGCTCGCCTCGAGAGACGAGAAGGTCATCAGCAAGACGAAGAACGTCACGAGCAAAGAGATCATGTCCGTGAACGTGACGACCCACTCCGGCGCGCCGAGGGGCGCCGCCGGCGGGGCCTTCTTCTTCTTTTTTCCCATGCCGGCACCGGGCGCTCAGGCCGCGACGACCTCGCGCGTGGAAGGGGGTACGAAGCTCTTGAGCTTCTCCTTGATGAGCTGGGGGCCCTCACCCGACTGGATGGCGACGATGCCCTCGATCATGAGCTCGCGCAGGAGCGCTTCTTCGTTCGCACGCTGCTCGAGCTTGCCGGAGAGCGGAATGAACAGCATGTTCGCCGCCATGGCTCCGTACAGCGTCGTGAGCAGCGCGGTCGCCATACCACCGCCGATCTTGGACGGATCGGAGAGGTTCTGGAGCATCTGCACCAGGCCGACGAGCGTCCCGATCATTCCGAAGGCCGGCGCGTACGATCCGAGCGCGTCGAGCATCTTCTTGCCCGTGGTGTGGCGCTGGCGCTGCCACTCGGCCTCGAGCTCCATGATGTCGCGCACGGTCTCCGCCGGGAAACCGTCGATGACCAACTGCACGCCCTTGGCGAAGAACTTGTCGTCGACCTCTTGCAGCTTGTTCTCGAGCGCCAGGAGGCCTTCCTTGCGCGCGAGGTTCGCGTAGTCGATGACGCGCTCGATCTCCTGCGAAGGCGAGTTCAGCTTGAACAACAGCGTTCGCAGCATGACCTTCATCAACCCCTTGATCGTCTCGAGGGGGAAGTTCATGAGGAGCACCGCGGTCGTACCACCGAACACGATCATCATCGATCCGACGTGGACGAAGACGACGAGTCCGCCCGGTCCCGTCGCCATGGCGAAGAGGACCAGGCCGAACCCCATCACGGTTCCGAGCGCTGTGGTGATATCCATGGGGAAGCGGTGTCGTGGAGCGCCAGGCGGACCGCCGTGGGGACGGTCAGCCGACGGAGGCGAACGACATCGATTCCTTATCGACCTTCGCGGGCAGCGGCTTGACGGCCCTGAAACGGATTCCAGGTGGCCGCAGCTTCAGCGGACCCGCCCAGGAGACCTCGGCCGGTCCGCTCGGACCGCCTCCGTGGATGCGGGCTAGCGGCGCGTGGCGCCGGTCGATCCCGACGCGGAGTAGGCGTCCACGTAGGCGCGCCACTCGGGCGCCACGCTCGGGATCGAGCGCAGCGAGGTCAGCAGGCTCGAGGCCGTGCCCGGATCCAGCTGCTTCAGGATCGAGGCGGCCTCTTCGGGCGTGTATTCGGCCAGAATCTCGGCCGCTTCCTGGCCCTCGACGGAGTCGAAGATCAGGGCGACCTGGGCCCAGCGCTGGGCTTCGCGGCCGGCCGCCGCGCCCTCGTCGCGTTGCACCTCGAGCGCCCGCAGCTCGAGCTCGGATTCGAAGCGTTCCAGGCTCTCACGCAGCTCGTCGAGCGTCCGGAAGCGCTCGGCCAGCCCGCCCAGCTCATCGTCGATCCGGCGTTCGCGCTCTTCGATCGTGCGCTCCCGCTGGTCGAGCTCGAACGTGCGTGACTTCAGGTCGTCCGAAAGCTCCTGCAGCTCGTCCTGGGAGAAGGGCGAGGGGAGGCTCCAGACGCCGAGCATGCCGAGGTTGGACTTCAAGACCGTCTCGCTCGGTCGTGGCGGCGGCACCGACGACTCGTCTTCGAGTCCGGCAGGCTCCGTGCTGTCCGGTTCCTCCGGCTGCGGGAACAGCTGTCCGATCACCGCGACCTTGTGCAGCGGCACGCCCGAGAGGGTCGTGAAGCCGAGGAAGCAGATGCTGAAGAGCGAGAGCGCTCCTAGCGCCATGGCGGCGATTTCGATGAGTCGATTCATGGGGTGCGGGGACCGCTGCGGCCTTCTTCGGCAGTCCCTTCCGATCGACTGGAGGTGAGGTCAATCTTTTCCCGCGCCAGACGCCGGCCGTGCTCGCGGAGGGCATTTTCGTCCCGTTCCGCGTCCTCCTCGCGGCGCGCCTCCTTGCGATGGCGGTCCCTGGCCCGTGCTTCGAGCTCGCTCAGCCCCTTGCGCTGAGCGCTCCGATCGTGCCAGGCCGTCTCCATCGTCGCGGCCTGCGATCGGGCGGTCAGGGCCAGCTCGGCCTTCTCCGCGATCTCGCGCCGCAACCGGTCGAGGGCGCGGTGACCGACCAGGATGGCGGTCGGCGAGAGCGGGCGACCGGGGGCGCTCTGCTCGAGCTCGAGCAATTCGCGGTGGGCGCCGTCGAGAGCCCGACGCGCGGCCTCTTCGTCTTCCGCGGCCGCGTTCGCGCGGGCCACGGAGCGGGCCCAGGCTTCGCGCGCGATCTCCTCCTCGATCTCGCGCGCCCGCAGGACCCGCGCGAGCCTGAAGTGGAAGCGCTTCACTGGAACAGGACGCGCAGCAGGGCGAGCGTCTCGTCGAGCGAAGTGCTGTCCTCCGTCGCTTGCGCCAGGAAGGCCTCGATGACCGGCATGCGTTGCAGCGCCAGGTCGAGCCGCGGGTTCGTGCCCGCGCGGTAGGCACCGATCTCGACGAGATCCTTGCCCTCCTTCCAGACCGCCAGCGTCTCGCGCAGCTTCTGCGCCAGATCGAGGTGTTCGCGTGAAACGACTTCGGGCATCAGGCGCGACAGGCTGGAGAGCACGTCGACGGCCGGGAAGTTGCCGCGGTGGGCGAGGTCGCGCGACAGGAAGACGTGGCCGTCGAGCAGGCCGCGCAGCGTGTCGGCCACGGGCTCGTTCGGGTCGTCGCCGTCGAGCAGGACCGTGAGCAGGCCGGTGATGCTGCCCTTGTCCGAACGTCCCAGGCGTTCGACGAGCTTGGGCATCGTCGCGAAGAAGCTCGGCGGGAAGCCGCGCACGGTCGGGGGCTCACCGGCCGCGAGGCCGATCTCGCGTGAGGCGGCGGCAAAGCGGGTGACCGAGTCCATCACCAGGAGGACGTCGAGGCCTTGATCGCGAAAGTACTCGGCGGCCGTCACGGCGACGAAGGGCGCCAGGAAGCGCTCGATCGGCGAGCGGTCGGAGGTGGCGACGACGGTCAGCGCGCGCTTGCGACCCTCTTCGCCCAAGGTCTTTTCGAGGAAGCCGCGGACTTCACGGCCGCGCTCGCCTACCAGCGCCACGACGATCGCGTCGGCGTCCGTGCCGCGCGTGATCTGTCCCAGCAGGGTCGACTTGCCGACGCCGGAGCCGGCGAAGATGCCGAGCCGCTGTCCACGCCCGAGGGTCGTCGTGGCGTCGATCGCGCGCACCCCCGTTCGCAGCGGTTCGTCGATCGGGGTGCGCAGGAGGGGAGCGGGCGCTTCGGAGCGGACGCGGCGCAGCTCCCACGTGTTCGGAAAGGCGGTGCCGCCATCGATCGGGCAGCCGAAGCCGTCGACGACGCGCCCCAGCAGCTCCTGGCCGACGGGAACGCGAAAGGGACGGCCGAGGGCCGTCACCACCTGGCGCGGGCCGATGCCTTCGAGGTTGCCGTGCGGCATCAACAGCGTGGTCGAACCGCGAAACCCGACGACCTCCGCGTCGACGGATCCGAGGCGACCGCGGTCGATGCGGCACATCTCGCCCATCGCGGCGGGAACGCCGGTCGCCTCGATGATCACGCCCGAAACGATGTCGACCCGGCCCCGCCAGGTCGGCACGGAGGCGGAGCGGATGTGCTCGTCACAGCGGGCGAGGTCGAAGAGCGGTGCGATGGCGTCGCTCATTCGAGCTCCTCACGAATGCGATCGCGAATCGTCTCGAAGGCCTGATCGATCTCGCGGACCATGAGCCCCAGCGGCGTCTCGACGTGGACGTCGGCGCGCGCGACTCCAGAGTCCGCGCGGATCTCCGTACCCGAGCGGAAGCTCGCGCCCTCGAGGCGGAGCGCGTCTTCGGGGTGCACGTGAACGACGTAGCTTCCGCGCTCGCGTGCCGCGGTGCGCAGCGTCTCGCGCACGATCCCCTCCAGGTCGTAGTTGCCCGACGGGATCTCCGCCCGGAGCAGTTCGCGCACGATTCTGCAGGCGAGCTCGACCGAGGTCTTCGCGAGTCGGTCGACGAGCACGACTTGCTCTTCGCTCGTGCGCTCGACGGCCTCGTCCAGGAGGCGTGCGGAGGTCTCGCTGGCCTCGCGGAGTCCGTCGGCACGGCCCTGGGCATGGGCGGCGACGCGCAAGTCGTGCACGACGGTGTTCAGATCGTCGCCCTCGGGCCGGACGCGTACGTCCGTCAGGGTCTCGAGCGGTGCGCCGAGATCGATGGCGTCAGGAGACAAGGTCTTCTCCTGCCCGCGAGGGGCGGAATTCGCCGGCTTCGATCATCGCGCGGATGTTGCGCATGATCTCCTCGCGTGCGCTCTCGACCTCGGACATGGGCACCGGTCCGGTCAGCTCGCGCTCCTCGGAGACCATCTCGCGGACGCGCGAGCTCAGGTTGCCGAGCACGTTCTCTTCGACCTCGGAGGAACACGCCTTCAAGGCGACGGAGAGAGTCTTCGTATCCACCGTGCCGAGGATCTTCTGCATCGAGCGCTTGTCGATCGTCGCGATGTCCTGCCAGGTGAACATGTACTCTCGCAGCTCCTGAGCCATCTCCTCGTCTTCGGACGCGATGGCATCGATCACGCCCTTCTCGAGCTGGGGATCCGAGAAGTTCAGGAGCTCGGCGATGGACTTGAGCCGCGCGCTCGGGTCGGACTCGGGCGTGTCGCTTCCGGCCGCTTCGAGCCGCCGGGTCAGGTCCTCGGCGATGGTGCGCGTGACCGACCGCGCCGGCGGCTTCAACGTCGCCATCCGGCGGATGATCTCCAGCGAATCCTCGGGCTCGAAGCCTTGCAGCACCTTGGCCGACACGGAGGGATCCAGGTTGGCGAGGACCAGGGCCGCGACAGCACTCGACTCGCGTTCGAGCACGCGGCCGATGACCGTGGCCGAGAAGCCCTCGACGGCGAGGAAGGGATGGTCCTCGAGGCGTCGGGACAGGATGTCCTGCAGGACCCGCTCTCCCTTTTGCTTGCCGAACGAGGTCGTCAGCATTTCGCCGAGCTCGTCCGTATCGCAGGGCTGGATCGACTTCGGGCCGTTGACGGACAGCGCCAGCTCGCGGTAGAGCGAGTCGACGGCGCCGGCCTGGACGAGGCGTTCGTCCAGGTCGACCATCGCGCGCGCCACCTTCTCGATGACGTCGGGGCGCAAGGTCTTGAGGATCGCGGACCGCTTGTTCGCGTCGAGGCTCAGAAGGAGGGCGGCGACGCGCTGATGACCGCTGATGCCGCTCGGATCGCTCATGATCCAGCTCCGGCCTTCACCTCGTCGCGCGCCCAGGACGAGAGGATCTCACCGACCTTGTCGGGGTCCGAGGACAGGAGCTCTTCGATCTGGACGCGGGCGAGGAGCTCGGGATCGAGCTCGCTCGTGTTGCCGGAGGCGTCGTCGGCTCGGCTCTGACTCGTTCCGGTGGTGCCCTTGGAGGACTTGAGCGACTTCAGGAGGACGAGCAGGAAGACGACCGCGGAGACGATCTCGACGGCGCGCTCGAGCAGCGTCTCCATCAAGGGATCGGGTTCGGAGACGGGCGCCAGCTCGCCGGCGGACTCTTCGGTCTCCTCGAGGACTTCCGGTTGGAAGAACGGTACCGACA
This sequence comes from Planctomycetota bacterium, assembly GCA_029259595.1. Lineage (GTDB taxonomy): Bacteria > Planctomycetota > UBA1135 > UBA1135 > OFTM43. The sequence continues at coordinate 17,334 of JAJDEW010000003.1, forward strand.
CCGCCTTGAAGTCGTCCGAGCGCTCGGCGTCGAAGCCGACCGCGGCCTTGATGGCCTCGGACAAGCCCTCGAGCTGTTCGGCAGGGAGGCTCTCGTCGAAGAAGGCCGCGATGCTCAGACGTTGGACCGTCGGGACCGTGCGGACGGTCTGCGTGCGCGTCGTGGATGGCCGGTACTCGATCTTCTCTTCGTTGGTCTTCGAGACGAGCGGCTCGACGCTCGCTTGCTTGGGCGAGACGTTGCCGAGGTCGAGGCCGGCGGCTTCGGATCCATCGACGACGTTGGCCGAGGCTCCCGGCGTACCGCCGACGGCCAGCGGCGCGCCTAGGGGCGTCTCGGTCGTGTTCTTCGTCTCGGAGATCTTGCTGCCCTTGCCGCTGGAGGCGTCGACCGTGATCGTGCTCTGGTCGAAGTTCCAGACCGATTCGACGGTCACACGCGCCTTGTTCGGGCCGAGCGTCTCCTCGAGGATGCGGTTGGCCAGCTCGGCCTTCTCGCGATCGAAGTCCTGCTTGATGGAGAACAGCTCGAGGGGTGTCTCCTCACCCTTGTCCGTCGACCCGCTGAAGGCCGCGTGACCGGCTTGGTCGGTGACCACGAGGCCGGCCATTTCGATGCCCAAGCCCGCCGAGACCATCCGCGCGACGGTGTAGGCGAGCTCGTTGGTGAGCCGGTGTGTGCCGGCCATGCGCAGCGTGACCGCAGCCGTGACCGGCTTCTGGCGCGCGCGCATCAGCGGGTTGCGGCTCTCCGGCGACGTCCGCAGGCTGGCCGAGTGCACCGCCTCGATCGTCTCGATGATGCTCTCCATCTCCTGCCATTCGCGTTTGCGCACGGCCTGGAGTCGCTCTTCGCTGCCCTGGAAGACGCTGCCCATCCCCGCATCCGGGCGGATGCCTCGCAGGGGCTTCGTCAGGGCCTCGGCGCCGTAGGCGGCGGCCTTGGCCTCGTTGGTCTTGTTCCGGTCGACGAAGACCGTGTAGGGCGCCGGCGGCTGGGTGGCATCGAAGGCGATCCCGGCCTCGGACAAGGCGAGCGTGACGCGCGACACCTCCTGGTCGTTGAGCCCCTGGAAGGCGACCTCCAGGTGCGGGCGGTTGGTCACGACGGCGGTGACCCCGAGCGCGAGGACGAGCGCCAGGCCGACCAATCCGGCGACGGCCTTGGAGCCGACGCTCGAATCCTTGAGCTGGTCGAACAGAGTCTTGAGGGCGTCGTTCATCTACAGGCTCAGACGTTCATCCGCATCACTTCCCGATACGCGTCCAGAAGCTTGTTTCGGACCTCCATGGCGTAGCGGAAGGTGAGGTCGGCTTTCTTGAGTTGGACCGCGACCTCGTGGAAGTCGTCGATCTTCCCCGTGACGAGGTCGGACGGAAGTTGTTCGGCCCGTTGGATCTCGTCCTGAACGGCCTGGATTCCTTGCTCGAGCTTGTCGGCGAAGTCGGTGCGTTCGACGCCCTTGGCTTCCGGAGTCGCGGCGTTCGCCACGGTCCGTGCCAGGTCCTGGACGTGGCTGGCCGACTTCGTTTGCTCCTTGAGCGCGGCGAGCAAGGCCTCGCGCGCCAGGGAGCCGGATTGTCCGATGCGGTTCGACATCGTGGTTCTTCAGGCGCGGATCAACGCGCGAGCTCGAGGGCTCGCTGTGCCATGCGCATGAAGTTCTCCTGAGCGGTCAAGTTGGCCTCGTAGGCCCGCAGCGAAGTGATCAGGTCGGCCATCTCCATGACGACGTTGATGTTCGGGTAGGACACCATTCCGTCGCTGTCCGCATCCGGGTGCGTGGGCTCGAGGATGCGCTGGAAGGGCGAGTAGTCCTCGACGACCTTCGTGACCGCGACGCCGGTGGGGCGCTTCGGACCGAGGTCGGAGTCGCCCATGACCGGTTCGAACACCACCAGCTTGCGCCGGTAGGGGGAGCCCGTTTCGGTGCGCGTGGTCCGGGCGTTGGCGATGTTCTCCGCGATGATGTCGACGCGCGTTCGCTCGGCCGTCAAGGCGGTAGCCGACGAGCGCATGCCCGTGAAGAGTTGGTTGATTCCACCCATCTCAGCGTCCTTCGGTCACGGCGGTTTGCATCAGCTGGAAGTGTGCGGACAGGATGGCCGCATAGGTTTCGTACATGAGCCGGTTCTCGCGCATCGAGTTCAGCTCGGCTTCGAGGCTGACGTTGTTGCCATCGGGCCTTCGCGGAGAGAGCTCGTCGAGCTCGACGGTCGGCTGCACGCTCTCCAGGACGTCCTCTTCGCGGCGCCCCTCGCTCATCTGCCGAGAGAGGAGGTCTTCGAAGCGGACCACGCGCCGGAGATAGCCCGGCGTGTTCTGGTTCGCGATGTTGGCCGAGATGACGCGCGAGCGAAGCTCGGCCGCTTCGAGCAGGCGCGTCAGCAGGGCAGGCTGAGAGCCGACGGCGTCCATGGCAGGCCCGGGGAGCGTCAGGCGACGAGCCCCAGCTCCCTCCAGAGCTTCATCTTGTTGCTGAGCGTGCGCGCGGTGACCCCGAGCCGGCGAGCGGCTTCGGTCTTGTTGCCACGCGTCGCTTCCAGCGTGCAGAGGATCGCCTCGCGCTCGATGTCGGCCAGGGGCCGGTTGGCGAGCGGCGACGAGCTGGAGATGGCGCCGATGTAGGTGCCCTTGTCCGTGACGAGGGTGAACTTCGGTGTGTCGGTGGTGCGGGTCGGGCCCGACTCGAACAGGAGATGCGCCGGCTCGATCGTGTCTGCTTCGAGCAGAACGACGGCCCGGTGAATGGCGTTCTCGAGCTCGCGGACATTGCCCGGCCAGGACCAGGTCGTCAGGCGCTGGAGCGCGCTCTCCGTGAAGTGGGGAACTTCGATCCCGTTCTGATGCGAGTAGAACTCGGCGAAGTGCCGGGCGAGCGGAATGATGTCCTGCTGCCGGTCGCGCAGCGGCTCGACGTGGATCGGAAGGACGTGCAGTCGGTAGTAGAGGTCGCTGCGGAACCTGCCGGCTTCGACCTCGGTCGGAAGGTCGCGATTCGTCGTGGCGATGACGCGCACGTCGACCTTCAGCGTGCTGCTGCCTCCGACGCGCTCGAACTCTTCCTCCTCGAGGACGCGCAAGAGCTTGGTCTGCAGGGCGGGAGAGATCTCACCGATCTCGTCGAGCAACAGCGTCCCCCCGGTCGCCAGCTCGAAGCGGCCCTTGCGACGCTTGTGGGCGCCGGTGAAGGCGCCGCGCTCGTGGCCGAAGAGCTCGGACTCGAGCAGCTGCTCGGACAGGGCCGCGCAGTTGACCCGAATGAAGGAGCCGTTGCGGCGCGGACTCTTGTTGTGGATGTAGTGGGCGACGCGCTCCTTGCCCGTTCCGCTCTCACCCGTGATGAGGACGGTGCCCTTCGAGCTCGCCACGCGGTCAGCCGTGCGGAGCAGCTCCTTCATCTGGATCGAGTCCGCCAAGATCTCCGGGCTGTGCTCGGCGCCCATCTCGGCCTTGAGGTACTCGTTCTCGCGCTCGAGCCGCTCCGTATGAGCGATGCGCTTCAGCACGACCTCGAGGGTCTCCGGCGTCACCGGCTTCACGAGGAATTCGCGCGCGCCGTTCTTCATCGCCTCGACGGCCGTTTCGACCGTGCCGTGGGCGGTGATGAGGACGGTGGCGACGTCGGGGAAGTTGCGGTGGAACTCGCGAACGAGGTCCACACCGCTCATGCCCGGCATCCGGAGATCGGTCAGGACGAGGTCGAACTCTTCGCGACGCGCATGCTCCAGAGCCCTTTCGCCGTTGTTCACGGACTCGACCGAGTAGCCAAGGGAGCGCACTGCCTCGGTGAGGAACTCCCGCGAGAGAGAATCGTCGTCGACGACGAGGACGCGTTGAATGGTCATGGTTCTAGATGACTCTGGAGATGCTTGGGGTGATCAGCCGTCAGAGGGGGGCGACTGACAAGGGATGTGAAGTGAGATTTGCGCCCCGCCGAGCGGCGACGGCTCTGAGTGGATTTGGACGTTGCCACCGTGCAGCTGGGCGATCGTGGACACGAGCGCGAGCCCGAGTCCCGTGCCTTCCGCACGCGTGGTGAAGAACGGATCGAGAACCTTCTGCCGAACCTCGGAGCTGATACCCGGACCGGAGTCGGAAACCGTTGCCACGATCTCTCCTTCGTCGAAATCCAGGATTAGCTTGAGAGGTCCCTTGTTTCCCATCGCGTCGGCCGCGTTCACGAGCAGGTTCCGCAGGGCTTGGCGCAGCTTGATGCGATCGCCGGTGAAGGCCGGGGCATGGTTTTCGATCCGAATGTCGAGGGCGCCCCGCTCCACGATCTCGCCGAATGCCGTCCGCACGGCGCTCTCGAGCAGCTCCTCACCGTCGATCTCCTCGAGCCGCAGGCGCTCGGGACTCCCGAAGGTCAGCATGTTCTCGATGATCGCGTCCGCCTCGATCGAGCCCTCGACGATCAGGTGTGCCCAACGCTCGTGGAGCGGGTCGGTGAGCCCCTGGCGGACGAGCAGGGAGGCGAAGCCCTTGATCGCGTTCAAGGGGTTGCGGATCTCGTGCGCGATGCCGGCCGCCATGGTTCCCAGGGCGGCCATCTTGTCCGCGGCGTGCAGGCGTTCGGTGAGGCGCTTGCGCTCGGTGCAGTCCTCGATGATCTCGACCGAACCGTCCAGACGGTCCTGAGTCCCGTCGGAGTCGGCCGCGACGACGATCGGGGAGTAGCTCGAGGCCAGGAACGCGCGGCGGCCGTTGGCCACGGTGACTTCGCGTGCTTCGCCGTCCGAGACCTCGGCGCGAAGAGCGGGGTGCTCGCGACGGCCGAGGAGCTCGGCCTCGCTTTCCCCGAGAATGCGCGACGTGGCCCCGTTGACCCGCACGATCGTTCCGTTCGTGTCTCGGACGACGACGCCGGTCGGGAGGGAGTCGAGGACGGCCTCGAGATGCCCCTTCAAGGCGTCCAGCTCCCAGACCTTGCGCTCGAGCTCCTCGTTGGCGCGACAGAGCTCGTTCTCGACGCGCAGGGCGCGCTGCTCGAGCTCGCTGTAGCTCCGCTGGAGGTTGTCGAGGATCAGCGGGAACGAGCGAACGATGTCCTCGATACCCGCGTCGGCCATCGGAGTGGGGTGCAGAAGTCCGTTGTTCTTCACGAGTCTTTCTTCTTTCCGCCGGGCATGCGTTCCAGGAACGACTGCTTCCAACGCAGGAACTCGAGGTCGGCCTTCGCGCGCTGGGCTTCGTAGCCCTCCGGGTCGACCAGCAGGACGGTCTCCAGCGTCTGGATCGCGTCATCGATGCGGTCGAGCTTCTCCAGCGTGCGCGCCTTCCAGTAGAGCGCCTGCATGTCGTTGTCGAGCGGCTCCAGCAAGGCGAGAGCGCGGCGATACCGGCGCGCGTGATAGCTCGCGCGCGCCTCACCCAGACGGTCGGCGCTGTACCCGAGCGCCTGCGCCGTCAGGTCCTTCGGATCGTCCTTCGTCACCGCCGGCACCGTGTGCTCGGTGCGCGGCTTGTCGGGGCTCTGGTTGCCGAGCCCCTGGAGCGCGCGGCGCAGCGTCTCGTTCATGCCGGTCGGAAGCTCCGTGCTCGCGCGCGGTCCGATCGGAATGCCCTGGAGGGGTGCGCCGGGCGGCGGGGCGATGCCCACGATGCCCTGGTCGCTGGCGACGTCGAGCGTGTCGAGCTCCATCTGCAAGAGGTTGACCTCGTTGCGAAGGGCGACCAGGCGGTCGTCGCGCTGCATCGGGTCGAGGATGGGTGCCTCGGTCGCGGAGGCGACCAGCCCGAAGGCAGTCTCGGGCTGGGTGAGGGTCTGCTCGCGGATGCCGGCCAGCACTTCGATCGCACGCGTGGTCTCGGCCAACGCGTTCTCGAGTGCGGCGACCTCTTGGTCTCCGAGGAGGGCGCTCGGCACCAGGACGAAAGCCCCGAGTCCCGTGGCGATGGCGGCTTGGAATTTCATCATCTCGTGTGGCCTCGGCGGCTCAGTACTTGCCTCGATAGGCATCGATCGCGCGGTCGAACTGACCGTTCTTCTCGAGCAACTTGGCTGTGGCGACGTCCAGACGGCCCCGGTCTTCGAGCGACTCGAACTCGGGCCGCACCTCCGACAGGGTTTCGACCGCGGCCTCGAGCCCTTCCAGGGCGTGCACGCACTCGGCCCATGCGATGCAAACGCGCACGCCTTCGGCCGCAGGCAATGCGCCGCGACCGAGGAACAGGGCTTCGAGCGTGGTGGAGGCCTTCTCGAACTGCTCCGCTTCGATGAGGCGTTCGATCGAGTCGATGCGCCCGCGGAGCCCGGAGTCACTGTCTTCGGCGTCGACTTCGAAGCCGAGCCGGCGGCGCGCTTCGCGCCAGTACTTCCGCAGGGGCTCGTCGAGCCCGTAGGCTTCCGCCTCGCGGCACACGAAGAGGGCGCTCAGCTCGTCATCGGCTTCGAGGGCGAGCCGCGCGGCCTGTTCGAGGGCGATGACCTTGCGCTCGTCCGGTGCCTCTCGGGAGTAGAGGAGCCAGGCGCGACCGGCTTCCGCCGGAAGGCCGACGCCTTCCAGGGCGGCCGCACGGATGCGCAGCGAGTCTCGCACCGAAAGCGGATCCATGCCGGCCTGTGCTTGATCGATGACGCGCAGCGCCTCCATCGGACGGCCGAGCGCGTTCAGGCACTCCGCGCGGGTCAAGAGCCGCTCGGTCAGCTCGAGCGGGTCGGCCGTGGGATAGTCCGTGTCGAGAGCATTCAGGATGAAGCGCGCGCTCTCGGGGTTGCCCAGCTCGAGATTGCAGCGTGCGAGCTCCAAGCGGGACGCGGTCTGGTACTCCACCGCTTCGGGCAGGCTCGCGAGCTCACGGAACTGGATGCTCGCCTCGGCCCACTTGTCCATCCGCTTGAGCACGCGACCGGAGCGCATGTAGGCTTCCGGCACGTTCTTCGACGTCGGGTACTTCTCGATGACCGCCTGGTAGTGGGAGTTGGCCGCGGAAAGGTCGCCGCGGATCTCTGCCAGCTCGCCCTGGGACAGTCGCGCCGAGGACGCCAGGAGGTGGCCGGGGAAGCGCGTGCTGGCCCGCAGCCAGGCCGCCGAGGCGAAGTCGAAGAGGTCTTCGGTGTTCTCGGCTTCGGAGATGCCGGGCAGGATCGTGATCGTGTCGCGCCTGAGCTCGAAGCGCATCCCCAGGCTCCCGAGCGCGTACTCGAGCACCTGATCCAGGGGGCGACGCGTGAGGCTGACGGTGACCAAGGAGGCGTCGTCGAAACCTGAGAGGCCCTCGATGACGCGTCCGGAACGCTGGCCGACCTCTCGCAGGAGACTCTTCAGGGTGACGCTGTCGGCGCGCACCGACCACCACTGCATGCCGTCGATCGTCTCGGCGTGGACGGACAGGTCGCTCATCGACCGGTACGAGTCGGGAGGGCCCTGGGAGAGCAGCATCACCGCCATCGCTACGAGGGACTTCACCGGGTTGCTTCCCGTGTCAATGCCTCGAGGTGAATCGACTGCGCCAGCAGGTAATTGGCGCGGGATTCGACCTTCTGCCTCTCGTCGGGATCGAGCCGATCCACGATCGAGAGCAGCGAGTAGATGCGTTGGCGTGCGACGGCGTACTGGCCCTTGGCGATGTCATCGCGCACCAGATCGAAGGTGGGATGATTCGATGCGACCGGAGCGGAGACCGGGGTGATCGCATGCTGCAGGGAAGCCGACTGCAGGTAGGCCTCCTGCTTGATCTCGCCGGCCGTCTTCGCGAACTGGCCGATCTCGTCCTTGATCTCCGTGCGCATGTCGCCGGCCGAGCGGAGCACGAAGAACGCGACGAGGGCGTTCATCGTCGTCACGGTGGCGATCAAGAGAAGCATGCCGCGGGACAGCCCGCTGGAGGCAGCCGCTGGAGCGCCGGGCTGCTGCGCGTAGTAGACCGCCGGCGCGGGCGCATGGGCGGGTGCGACCTGTGCCGGGGCATGCCCTTGGGGTTGGGCAGGAGCAAAGCCCGGTGCCACCGCTGGAGTCGGAAGCGCGGCAGGGGCGTGGGCCTGCGCTGCGGCGGCCGGCGCGGCAGGAGGCGGACTCGCGGCGGACGGCGCACTCGCGACCGGAGGCGGTGGCGGGGCGCTGGCGGGGGTTGCGGCCACGTCCTCGACGCCGATCAGCTCGTCGTCGCTGGCGCCCTCCATGGCCGAAACACCTTCATCGTCGAAGGACGCGAAGATGTCTTCGAGGGCGATGTCGTCCTCGTTGCGCGCTTCGCGCTCGATTTCGTCGAAGTCGAAGAGATCTTCGTCCAGATCGAACTCGGTCTCGCCTTTGGCTTTGGTCATCAACCGAGTCTCCCTACGGGAGCGGCCGGACAGGCTCGACGTCGGGGACGGCGAGGAGGCGACCCGTGGTCACGGCGAGGGTCGGAGGGACTTGGAGAGTGTCGGCGGACATGTCGAAGCGAAGCGCTCCCAAGAGGCGGCGAGCGCTTTCCGGAACGAGGTAGTCGATCTCGGTGAAGTCGAGCGGATCGTCTCCGAAGAGGACGGGGTAGAGCCGGAACTCGAGAGTGATGCGGATGCCCGTCGCGAGCGGAGAGACTTCGAGCATCTCGCACAGCTCGCGGGCTCGGGCGAGACCGCCCGAAGCGTGAAACTCGTCGAAGAAGCTCGTGCCCCAGTCGCGAACGACGATCTCGATCGTCGAGCGGTCGTGCATCTCGATGCCGACGCGGATCGGGCGTCCGTCTTCTTGCGCGTAGCCGTGCCGCCAGGCGTTGTCGACAATCTCGCTGAGAGCGCTCGCGACCCGCACGCGGTGGGACGGTCCGACGCCGCGCTGAACGAGGAAGGCGGCGAGGTCGCGCGCGGCTTCCTGGGTGGAGAACGGGCTCGACGAGTAGGTCGTCTCGTAGCGATCCACCCGGCGCGCGACCGATTCGATCAGGTCGACGGCGTACGAAGGTGAAACGGGATCGACGCACAGGGCGGAGACCCCGATCCGGCAGGCGGCCTGGGCCGACTCGAAGTGCTTGTCCCGCAGGGCGACCACGGACGGTGTACGGTTGCCACGGGCCTTGTAGCGCTCGAGGTCTTCGATGTCGTTCCCGGGCGGAGCGAAGAAGATCACGTCGACGTGCTTGGCAGCCAGCTCGCCGATGAGGTGGACGAAGACGACCTCGTGGTCGCGCTCGCGGAGAGTCTGCGAGAGCTCCTGGACGAAGCGCCGCTCGGGATCGACGAGGGCGACGCGCAAGGGCTGCTTCGGGGGCGGTAGAAGGTTCTTCACGCGCTTGCCTCTTGCACGGTTCCGTCGGGTACGACCAGCGCGGCAAAGGTCTTGCCGGTTTCCGTCCGCGAAAGGGACAGCGAGCCGTGCATGAGCTGCATGTCGCGCTCGACGATGGAAAGCCCCAGGCCGAGGTGATTGCCCTTGGTCGAGTGGAACGGTCGAGTGCTCGTCGATGGATCGAAGTCGTCGGGTGCGTCGTCGACGACGGTGATGCGGGTCTGTGCGCCATCCCGGCGGGCCGCGACCAGCACGCGCTGCGCCTTCGCTTCGAGCGCGTTCTCGATCAGGCGCGCGAGGCAGCGCGACAGGATGGGGCCGTCACAGAGGGCCCGCTCCTTTTCCGGCGAGCGCGCGAAGAAGATCTTGCCGCGCTGCTCCTCGACGATGCGGACCCGTGCGCAATGCACGACCTCGTCGAGCGAGCACGGCATCGGTTGCAGACGCGGCGGAGTGGCGTACTCCATCAGGTCGCGCACGTTGCGACCGAGGCGTTCGACCTCTTCCAGGGCGCCCTGCAGATGAGGTCGGGCCGGATTCGCGCGGGACAGCTCCTGTTCGAGCGCCTGCATCGACACGCGCAGGGCCGAGACCGGAAGATTCAAGCCGTGGGAGAGGGCCTCTTCGAGCCGGGCGCGGTCGTGATCGGTGGTCGTTGCGTGGGCCAGCATGGGCGGAAACGCGGTCTCGAACCGCGCCTACCGCCCTTTCGGCCGAATGCCCGAAACCCTTGATAGCCCCGGACGCTCGAAGGGCAGATTTTTCTGTCCGGAGCCTCAGCCCCCCTGCGTCGCGCGTGGATCGGCCTGGTCCTCCTCGCGATAGCGACGGAGCTTGTTGTAGAGGGTCGTGCGGTTCACCCCGAGGACCCGTGCTGCGAGGCTGTGGTTGCCCTCGGACTCCTCGAGAACCCGCTCGATCAAGGCGCGTTCGACGGTGCGCAAGGCCCGGTCCCCGAGGGCCAGCACGTCAGCGCTCGCGGGCTGCGATCCGGCGAAGGCCTGCGGCCCGATCGGTCCCGGGCCGGCGCGCAGGCCGGCGAGGACGAGCAGCGCCGCCAGCTCGTCGAAGGGCGGATCGAGCTCGGTCAGACGCTCGACCGCCTCGGCGCTCAAGCGCTGACCCTCGGGCAAGGTCGCCAGGATGGCCGCGCGGTCGTCGCGGCGACTGGCCGCGCTCGGGAGCTCGATCCGGAGCACGTTTAAACGGTAGAAGAGAGCGTCGGCGAAGCGACCCTGTTCGACCCGTTCCTCGAGATCCACCTCGGTGCTCGCGATCAGACGTGCCTCCGTGTCGGGGGCCTCGGCCTCGGCTTCGAGTCGACGATCGCCGAGCAGCACGGCCAGCTCCTCCTGGAGCGCGGGGGCCAGGGTCTCGACGCGGCCCAGGAACAAAGTTCCGCGGCGGGCCGCGCGCAGCGGATCCAGAAGGCCGCTCGGGCGTCCGGAGGTCGCAGGAGCCAGTTCGGCGGCATCGTCGAGGGCGACGAACGGCCCGTGACGACGGGACGAACGCCCGTGGATGGCGCGGGCGCAGGCGCTGGCTCCGGAGCGCGGGAAGGCCTGCAGGAGGACGGTCGTTCCGCGCGTGCCGGCGACGCGTCCGACGGCCTCTCGCAGCCGGCCCGCGGCCATCGAAGGGCCTTGCAGGAGGGCCTCGGCTCGGGCCGCGGACGGGGCCGAGGCCTGCTCGATCCGGCGCGCGAGCTCGACGCGCTCGCGCAGCAGGGCCAGGGAGCGGTCGAGCCCGGCCGCGTCGAAGGGGGCCGGCAGGACGTCGAGGGCCCCCAGGGCGCGCAGCGTGTCGGCCTCGGCCTCCCCGGGCGGCGAGATGACCAGGACGGGCAGCGAGCGCAGGAGCAGGGTCCGGATCGCGTCGGGGCCACCCGGAAGAAAGATGTCGACCACCGCGGCCTCGAGCTCTTCCTGGCCGGGTCCCGCGGCGCTCCCCGGGAGCCGGACGGCGGTCCGCTCGAGCCGCTCCTCGAGCTCGCGCCCCGAGCGCGCCCGCAGGACGCCCCAGCCCCGCTCGGTCGCGAGGCGTTGGGTCTCGGCAAGGTCGCGACTGTCTTCGCTCGCGACGAGCAGCCAGGGGGGTGTCGCCATACCCGAATCTTAGGTCGCCTCGTCGGCGAATTCCGTGCCCTTCGAGCTCGCTTTTCGACGCCGGCAGCGATCGGGCCTGAAAAAGGACTCAGGCGTCCCAGGGGGCCTCCGAGAACAGGGCGTGCCGGGATCAACCGGCGCCCACAGCGATACCCCCTTCCCCTAGAGACCGAGGAATTCAAAGGAGCCACGATGGGCCTTCGAGTCAATACCAACATCATCTCACTCTCCGCGCAGCGACAACTCGCGAAAGCGACGACGCGGCTGGAGAACAACTTTCAGAGGCTGGCTTCCGGTCTCCGCATCGCGTCGGCGGCGGACGATCCGGCCGGGCTCGGCATCTCGGAACGGATGCGTGCCCAGATCAAGTCGATCGAGCAAGCCTCCCGCAACGGCCAAGACGGTGTCAGTCTGGTTCAGACCGCGGAGGGAGCACTCGACGAGGTCAACACGAACCTGACCCGGATGCGTGAGCTCGCGATCGGTGCGGCCAACGGTACGTTGACGACGTCCGGTCGTACGACCCTCGACGCGGAGTTCCAAGCTCTGATCGCCGAGATCGACCGTATCGCGGACACGACGAAGTTCAACGGAGTGAATCTCTTGAACACGACGAGCGGCACGATCGACATCCAGATCGGCACCGAGGCCGGTGAGGTGATCACGATCAACCTCGTCGACACGACGCAGGGCGGTCTCGGGCTTTCCGGCGCGTCCTTCGATGTGACGACGATCTCGAACGCGGTGGCGGCCCTTTCCGTCATCGACTCGGCGATCACTTCCGTGACCGGAACTCGAGGTGGACTCGGTGCGGCGCAAAACCGCCTGCAGAGCTCCATTCGAAGCCTCGCGAACTCCGAACAGAACCTCGCTGCGGCCGAAAGCCGGATCCGCGACGTGGACATCGCTCGGGAGACCGCGGACCTCACCCGCAACACGATCTTGCAGCAAGCGGCCGTATCGGTCCTTTCGCAAGCCAACCTGCAGCCGCAGATCGCGCTCACTCTGCTCCAAGGATAATCGCGAACCCCACGGCCTCTAGGCCGATCGCTGAGGGAGGGGGACCCGACCACTTCCATGGAAGGGTCCCCCGTTTCAGCAACCGGCCTGCAAGTGGCCGCTCTTTGACAACCAGGTGAACGATAGACATCGGGTCCGACCCGATGGCTGCGCCACAATTCACTTCCGCTCTGACTTCACCCCTACCGTGAGCGGAAAGATCACGACCCTGATGATGTCGTGCAAGAGAATGCGCGGTACGCAGGAGCCTCCTCGTGCCAACGGATCCCTTTCGGGAGACGTGTTGGAGGCTCCACGCGGATCGAGCATGCGCTGAAGCCTTCGATGTGAAGGCCTCGGATGTCAGTTTCTGACACCAATCCAAAGGAAATCCAAGTCAATGGGACTTCGAGTTAACACCAACGTCCTCTCCATGACGGCGCAGCGGAACCTCTCGAACGTGTCCGCACGTTTGCAGGGGAACTTCGCCCGGTTGTCGTCTGGCCTTCGCATCGCGACGGCCGCGGACGATGCCGCCGGTCTCGGCATCTCCGAGCGCCTGCGTGCCAAGATCCGTTCGTTGGATCAAGCGGGTCGCAATGCGAACGACGGCATCAGCCTCGTGCAAACGGCAGAAGGCGCCCTCAATGAGGTCAACGCCAACCTGGTCCGGATGCGCGAGCTCGCCGTTCAAGCCGCCAACGGAACCCTGAACACAGGGGACCGCGCGGCTCTGGACGCCGAGTTCGGAGCGCTGATCGAAGAAATCGATCGCGTCGGCACTCAGACCGACTTCAACGGCATCTCTCTCTTCGCAGCTGCCTCGAGCATCGACATCCAGATCGGCACGGACGCCGGTGAGACGATTGCGATCAGTCTCGCCGCCGTGACCGATACGGCTCTCGGAATCTCGAGCAGCAGCGTGACGACGGTCTCGAACGCCAACACGGCGCTCTCGGCCATCGACACCGCGCTGGATTCGGTGACGTCGGCTCGAGGTGATCTCGGTGCCGTTCAGAACCGGCTCCAGAGCACGTCGCGCAGTATCGAGGCGACGAGGGAGAACCTCTCGGCAGCCGAGTCGCGGATTCGCGACGTCGACATCGCCCGTGAAACGGCGGACCTGACCCGGAACTCGATCCTCCAGCAGGCGGCGGTTTCGGTTCTTTCGCAGGCCAACATCCAGCCGCAGCTCGCCCTCGGGCTTCTCGGCTAGGACCGGCAAAGAAACGGTCGTGGGAACCCTGCCCGCTGGGCGGGGTTCCCGCTCGTTCCGCTTCCGCGGACGCGTCTTCACGGAAGACATTTCCAGGCCTCGTTCCGCTAACCCGAGTCGAGGTTCCGTCCGATAACACGACGGAGAGATCCGGCGCCTTGTCCCGGATCACGAACAACCATGTCATTCGGACAAATTCAATTCGGCGGCCTCGCGAGCGGGCTGGACACGAACGCGATCATCGGCGCCATCCTGGCCGTCGAGAGTCGCCCCATCCAGGTCTTCGAGAGCCGCAAGTCGTCGGCCCAGCAACGCATCTCGCTCATCGGGACCCTCGAGGGACTCGTCAAGGACCTCCAGGAGAAGGCCCGCGGTCTTTCGAGCGCGGGCGGCTTCTTCGACTTCGCGATCGACAACGCCGACGATTCCGTCGCCTCGTTCACCATGAGCGAGGGAGCGACGGAAGGGGCGCACACCCTGGTCGTGAACTCCCTCGCCACGGCCTCACGCTTCACGTTCGCGGCCCAGGCCGATCCCGACGTGACCCTGGGCGCCGGCACGATGGACTTCACGTACGACGGGACGGCGTACTCGGTCGACGTGACCGACGCAGGGTCGTCCTTGAACGGCATCCGCGACGCGATCAACGCCCAGGCGGGCGACGCCGTCCAGGCCTCCGTCGTCAACGTCGGCACCGAACAGTCGCCCAGCTACCAGCTGGTCGTGGCCGGCAAGGACACCGGCGCGGACTTCGCGATCTCCGGGTTGACCAGCTCGGTCGCCGGGCTCGGTGCCCAGACCGAACTGGTGGCGGCTTCGAACGCCGAGGCTGTCATCGACGGCCTGACGGTCCAGCGCTCGTCCAACGTCTTCTCGGACGTCTTGCCCGGGGTCAGCTTCACCGTTCACCAGGCCGGAGGTGCGTCGACGAGCTTCAACATCGACATCGACACCGAAGGCACGAAGGCGAAGGTCCAGGGTTTCGTCGACTCCTACAACGAGGTCATGGGCTTCCTGAACCAGCAGAGCGAGTTCAGCGAAGAGAGTGGAGCCGGCGGCGCGCTGTTCGGCGACCGCATCCTGCGCCAGGTCCGCGAGGAGATCCAAGGCGCCATCTTCAGCGCGAGCCTGGCCGACGTCCTGGCGGACACGGAAGGCTACTCGACCCTCGAGATCGTGGGCGTCGAGCTCCAGAACGACGGCCTGCTGCAGATCAACGCGTCGGTCTTCGACGACAAGCTCGCGGGCAACCTCGATGCGCTCGCCGACCTGTTCTCCGATCCTGACGACGGCCTGATGCAGCGGCTCGAGGCCGCCGCTGACGCGTTGCTCGACGGACCCGTCGACGGGGACGGCAATCCGTTCTTGGCCGGTGGCGTCAGTGTCCCGGGCATCTTCGAAGGACGTCGGGATTCCCTGAACACCGATATCGGACGCTTCGACTCCGAGATCGCGCGTCTCGAACGCAACCTCGAAGCCCTCGAGGGCTCCCTTATCGCACGCTTCGCCAACCTCGAACAGATCGTAGGGGGGCTGAACGCACAGTCGGCCTTCCTGAACGGAGGCGGAGCCTTCCCGGGTCTCTGAGCCGTGTCCCAACCACCACGATTCCATGAATTCCAGCGCTGCTGCCGCTTCCGCTTACCGCCAGTCGTCGGTCGAGTCGGCTCCGCCGATCAAGATCATCCACATGCTGTACGACGGAGCGATTCGATTCCTGCGCCAGGCCCAGGCGATCGACCCGAAGGCCGATCGCTTCGGCTTCCAGGAGAAGATCCGTCGCGCCGATGCGATCGTCTGCGAGCTCCGCTTGAGCCTCGACCCGACGCACGCACCTGAGTTCAGCGAACAGATCTCGACCCTCTACCTCTTTGTCGAGGACCAGCTGCGCGCCGCGGAGATGGAGTCCGATCCCGAGCGGATCGAGGTGGCGGTGGACGTTCTGCAGACGCTGCTCGACGGCTGGAAGCAGATCGAGGTCGACCTCGCCAGGAACGGCGCGTGACCGACGCCGTCCGCAGCCGGGCCCTTCGGGACTGGAAGCAAACGATCGAGGACCTGTTGTGCGTTCTCGAGACGCCCAAGCGGGCCGTCCGATCCGACGGGATGACCGGCGTGTGGAAGCGCTGTGACGAGGCCTTCCTCGTGTTCCGGGCGGAGCACGAACGTCTCGGCGGGGTGCTGGACGACGAAACGGAAGGCGAGCTGAAGGACGTCCGGCGCTTGCACGCGGTGGCCTCCAGCCTGGCGGCGCGCTTCAAGGAAGAGGCCGCCCTCGAGGTCGCTCGACTCGCGGAGGCTCGCACGCGGCTGGAAACGCTGCGACCCGAGCGTCGGTCGGGCGGCTCGTGCGACCTGAGCGGCTGAGGCCCGCGCCGCTCGGTCGCCCGCATGGTCTTTGCCCTCTACCACGTCTGGGTGCTCGTCTACGAGGCGCTCCTGTTGCGCGCCTTCGGCAAGTCGGGTGCGCTCGGCGGCGTCTGCGGAGGCGGCATCCTCTGGATCCTCCTCGCGGTGATCGGCGCGCTGGTCGGGGAGAGCTTCGTCGAGGACGCACCGCACGGGGGGCGCTTCACCTTCCTCGGCCTCCTGGCGGGAGCCCTCTTCCTGCATGGACCCCTGGTTCTGATCGTCGCCTCGACCCTCATGCGACGGAACCACAAGCTCGTCTCGCGCGCGGTCGCCGCCAGTGCCGTCGCCCTGATCGTGCTGGGGGCCCAGGCCTTCTTCGTCGAACCGGATTGGCTCGAAGTCACGCACTACCGGATCGCGAACGACAAGGTCGTGCGCCCGATCAAGATCTGCGTCTTGGCCGACATCCAGACCGACTCGGTCGGCGACTACGAGCGCGGCGTCCTGCGACGGGCGATGGAGGAGCGTCCGGACCTGATCCTCTTGCCCGGTGACTACGTGCAGAGCGGCGATTCGCTCGAGCGCAAGCAGGCCGTCGAGGATCTCCGAGCGCTCTTTCGAGAGACCGGCGTCGGCGCGCCGCTCGGTGTCTTCGCGACGCGCGGCAACGTCGAGGACAACGCCTGGGAGACGATCTTCGAAGGCCTGCCCGTCACCGCCGGCTCCGCGACGACCCGGCACGAGCTGGACGGGTTGGTCCTGACGACGCTGAGCCTGGCCGACTCCCTCGACACGGACTTCGACCTCCCGGAGGAGGAGGGGCTGCACGTCGTCGTCGGCCATGCGCCCGACTTCGTGCTGGGACCCCTCCGAGCGGATCTCTACGTCGCGGGCCACACCCACGGCGGCCAGGTGCGGCTGCCGTTCTTCGGCGCGCTGATGACGCTGTCGAACGTGCCGCAGGCATGGGCCAGCGGTCTGACCGAGTTCGAGCGCAGCGGCGCCCTGGTCGTCTCGCGCGGGATCGGGATGGAGCGGGGCTATGCGCCGCGGATGCGCCTCTTCTGCCGCCCCGAGCTGGTCGTGATCGAGCTCGGTCCGCCCGAGTGAGCGCGCCGGTCGGCCTCAGGCCGACTTGCGGCGGTGGAAGTCGATCGGGGGCTCGCCCTCGTCCTCGCCGAGCAGCGCCCGCAGTCCTTGGACCAAGAGCGCCGGATCATCGTTCCCGAAGGCCAGCGCCGGATCGTCCTGGCACTGCTCCAAGAAGGCCATCGTGCGCGCGAGCAGATCGCGGGGGTCCAGGGACTCCTCGGGGTCGGTCGCGGGGTCGTGTTCGTTCGTCATGGGGAGGACGCCGCCGGGGAAAGCGGCGACCGCGTTGTCTTCGACCCCTGCTCCTGACCGTCTGAACGCGGATTCGGGAAAAGTGGTGTCGAATTTATCGACACCGAGCCGCCAGGCCCAACAGGGATCGGGGCGAACGGTCGAAGAGCAGGGCGTTCCCCGATTCGCCCCGACCCCCGCTCGGACCGGGGGGCGTGGGCCTGGCGTTTCCCGACGCAATGACTGTCGAATTCCTCACCACCCTGACTCCCTCCGCCGCCGGCGGGCCGCAGTGGACGCGCTACCTCATGGTCTGCGTGGTCCTGGTCCTCTCGATCGCGCTCCTCGGCTGGGGGGCCCAGCGCGTGTTCGCGCGGACCCTCAAGGTCCGGGCGAGCCAGCGCTCGCTCCAGGTGCTCGACGTCCTGCCGCTCGGTCAGCGCCAGCGGCTCGTCGTCGTGCGCTGCTACGACCGCAACTTCCTCCTGGGCTGCGGGGAGAAGGAGGTGCGCCACATCGCCGAGCTGGACGCCCAGATCGAGAGCGGTGCGGTTCGAACGGTCGCGGAGGCGCCCGAGAAGGAAGTCCGCGCCTTCCGGTCGGCGCTCGAGGCGGCCGGAGCCCCCGTGGACGTCCCGCGCCCTGCGGAGCCCGCGCCCGCCAACCCGCCGCCGCAGCGCCGCGGCATCCTCGAACACGGCAAGGGAATCCTCGGATGAGGGCCCTTCTCCGACTCCTCCTGGTCTGTGTCCTGGGCCTCGTCGTCGCGGGCCCGGCGCTCGCCGCCCAAGCCACGACGGTACCGGGCGGAGCGCTCGAGAGCGGCGTGGACTTTGCCGCCGCACCCGACTCCTCCGCCACGAAGGCGGAGGCGACGGAGGGCAGCCTGCGGATGTCGTCCGCGATCGAGATCGCGATCGTCCTCACGGCGCTCTCGGTCCTGCCCGCTCTCTTGATCTCGCTCACGAGCTTCACGCGCATCGTGATCGTCCTCTCGTTCATCCGCCGATCGATGGCGACGAACGAGCTGCCCCCCAATCCGATCCTCATCGGTCTGGCTTTGTTCCTGACAGCCTTCGTCATGGGGCCCGTCTTCGGGCGCGTCTACGAAGGGGCCTACGAGCCGTATCGAGCTGGCGAGATCGGGATGGACGCGGCCGGCAAGCTCGCGTGGGGAGAGATGAAGGGCTTTCTGTTGGCCAACACGCGCGAGTCCGAGCTCGAACTCTTCGCGGAGATGGCCGACATCGCACCGTTCACCGCGGACGGCGAACGCACGAAGGCCGATCTGCCCTTCCAGGTCATCGTGCCGGCCTTCGTGTTGAGCGAGCTGAAGACCGCCTTCCAGATGGGCTTCCTCCTGTTCCTTCCGTTCCTGGTCATCGACCTCGTCGTGGCCAGCGTCCTGATCTCGATGGGCATGTTCATGCTGCCGCCCGTGATGATCTCGACCCCGTTCAAGATCCTGCTCTTCGTGCTGGTCGACGGCTGGCACCTCGTCTGCGAGTCCCTCGTGACCTCGTTCATCGTCTGACTCGAAGGAGTACCCCGTGAGCGATCTCGACCTACGCATCATCGACCTGGCCCGCGACATGCTCTTCACCGTGCTGCTCATCGCGGCCCCGGTGCTGGTCGTCGGCCTGTTCGTCGGTGTCATGGTCAGCCTGTTCCAGGCCCTGACTTCGGTCCAGGAGCAGACCCTGAGCCTCGTCCCCAAGATGCTCGCGGTGATCCTCGTCGCCTTGCTGATGCTCGCGCCGACGCTCGGCATTCTGCAAGAGTTCTGCCGCGAGGTCTTCGCGCAACTGCACAGCTTCGGACTGAGCTGATCCCCGTGTTCCTTCCCACCGGACTCCTCGAAGCCTTCGGACTCGTCCTCGTGCGTACGGGTGCGCTCGTCGTCACGGCGCCGATCCTGGGCGCCGGCACGGGCTTCTCCGGGTACAAGGTCGCGCTGGTCTTCTTCCTGTCGGTGATCCTCTACGGCGCGGCGGGTCTGCCGATGCTGGAAGCCCTCGATCCGATCGGCTACGGCATCCTGGCGCTGCGCGAGATCATGATCGGCCTGTTCTTGGGCTTCATCCTGCACGTCGCGCTGCTGTCGGTGCGCGTCGCGGGCGAGCTCATCGGCCAGGAAATGGGCTTCATGATGGCGCGTCAGGTGGATCCCGTGACGGGCATCCAGACGCCGCTGATCACGAGCCTGTACGAGAACATGTTCGTGATGGGGCTCATCTCCATCAACGGTCACCACTGGCTCCTGGGAGCGCTCGCGGACTCGTTCGACCGCGCACCGGTAGGTAGCTTCGACTTCGGGGGCAACCTGGCGGAGCCCGTGCAGCGCATGTTCGGGGAGATGATGCAGGCCGGAATCGTGTTCGCCGCTCCGGTGCTGATCTTCCTGATGATGGTGACGGTCGTCATCGGCTTGCTGGCACGCGTCGTCCCGCAGATGAACGTGCTCGAGATCGGGTTCACATTGCGCGTCATCGTCGCGCTCGTCGGCCTCTTTGCCTTTGCCCCGTTGCTCGAACCGGCCCTCGGCGCCCTGTACCGGAGCTTCTCCGGTTGGCTGGACCGCGGCCTGATGGCGATCGGAGGCTGACGCGATGGCCGACAACGAAGACAAGTCACAGAAGACCGAAGAGGCCACCCCAAGGCGCGTCCAGGAAGCGCGCGAAAAGGGGCAGGTCGCGATGTCCTCCGAGTTCTCCGCGGCCATGGCCCTCGCGACCGCCATCGGAGCGTTCTTGTTCGGGGGCCGTGCCCTGTTCGAGGCGTTGGGCGGATTGATCGTGGATACCGGACGCTCGCTCTCGACGCTGGGAACCACGAACCTCTCGCCGGTCCAGTGCGCGGACGTCCTGACGGCTTCCATCCAACGTGCGGCGCTCCCGCTCGCCATGGTCACGCTACCGGCCGTCGTCCTGAGTGCCGTGGTCGGCTACGGCCAGATCGGTTTGAAGTTCGCGCCGAAGGCGATCGAGATCGATCCCTCGAAGCTGGATCCGGTCAAGGGGATGGGCAAGCTCCTCGGCCTGCGATCGGTCGTGCGGACGTCGATGGCCCTCGCCAAGGTCGTCCTGATCGCGACGACCGTGATCATCATCGCGCGCATGCACGTCGACGAGGTCGTGCGGGTCGGCATCAACGAGTTGCGGCCGTTGCTGATCGGAGTGATGCACATCGTCTTGCGTTGCGCGATCGGGGCGATCACCGTGATCCTCCTGCTGAGCCTGATCGACCTGATGTACCAGCGCTGGCAGCACAAGAAGGACCTGCGCATGACCAAGCAGGAGGTCAAGGAGGAACACCGCCTGACCGAAGGGGATCCGCACATTCGAGCGCGCATCCGCCAGGTCCAGCGCGAGATGGCGACGCGGCGCATGATGGCCGATGTGCCCGACGCGACGGTCGTGGTCACGAACCCGACGCACTACGCGGTCGCGATGCGCTACGACCACGGTCCGGACGGCCAGCCGTTACAGGCCGCACCGGTCGTCGTCGCCAAAGGAGTCGATCACGTCGCACAGCGCATCAAGGAGATCGCGAGCGAGGCCGGGGTCGTTCTCTACGAAGACGTTCCGTTGGCGCGCTCCCTCCACGCCCGCTGCGAGATCGGCAAGGAGATCCCCGAGGACCTCTATACGGCGGTCGCGGCGGTCCTCGGCTACGTCATGCGGCTCGAGAAGGGGGCGGTAGGCGCCTGAGGCGCACCGACTGACGCATGAGCGATCTCACCCCCGGAAACAGCGTCGGACGCTTCGGCGAATTCCTGCGGCGGTATGCCGACTGGGCCCTCGGCCTCGGCGTGCTGTGCCTGATGGTCACGCTCCTGACGCCCATCTCGCCGGGCGTGCTGGACGTGTTGCTGGCCTTCAACATCACCTGCTCGCTCCTGATGTTGCTGGTCACGATGAACGTCAAGAACTCTGCCGAGCTCTCGACGTTCCCGACGGTGCTGCTCTTCGCGACCTTGTTCAGATTGGGGATCAACGTCGCGAGCACGCGCTTGATCCTGAGCGATGGCCAGGCGGGTGCGATCATCCAGGCCTTCGGCGACTATGTCGTCGGCGAGAACCTGACGGTCGGGCTCGTGGTGTTCCTGATCCTGATCATCATCCAGTTCGTGGTGATCACGAAGGGTGCGGGACGCATCAGCGAGGTTGCGGCGCGCTTCGTGCTCGATGCGATGCCCGGCAAGCAAATGGCGATCGACGCCGACCTCAACGCCGGCCTGATCGATTCGGACTCCGCGCGTTCGCGCCGGGAGCAGATCGCCTCCGAGGCCGAGTTCTACGGAGCCATGGACGGCGCCTCGAAGTTCGTTCGTGGTGATGCGATCGCGGGTCTCATCATCACGGCCCTGAACCTCGTCGGCGGCATCGCGATCGGCAGCATGAAGGGGATGTCGGTGGGCGAGGCGGCCGAGACGTACTCGATGTTCACCATCGGTGACGGCCTGGTCAGCCAGATTCCGGCGCTCTTCGTGTCGACCGCCGCGGCTGTGCTCGTGACACGCGCGAACAGCGAGAAGAGCCTCGGCCAGAACCTCATCGTTCAGGTCGGAGGTCGCCCGAAGGCGACCCTGATCGCCGCCGGGATGATGTTCACCATCGGGATGCTTCCGGGCATGCCGGTCATTCCCTTTTCGATCCTGGCGACCGTCCTGCTGCTGCTCTGGCGTGGAACCCGCGACGTGGAGTCGCCGAACGACCTGCTCGACGGCAAGCGCGTCGAAAGCACGTCCCCCGCGACCGAGCCGGCGGAGGAGTCCGAGAAGACGGACGAGCAAGGCGCGCTCGAGCTGCTGCAAGTCGACCGCGTCGCGCTCGAGATCGGCTACCGCTTGATCCCCCTCGTTCAAGACAAGAACGGAACGGGGATCCTCGATCACATCTCTCAGCTGCGGCGGCGCTTCGCGACGCGCGAAGGCGTCGTTCTCCCGCCCGTGCGCATCAAGGACAACGTCCGGCTCGAGCCGGGCGCGTACCGCATTCTCGTCGGCGGCCAGGAGATCGCGGCGGGCACCATCGAACCCGGTCAGTTCCTGGCGATGGACGGGGGCAGTGCGAGCGGGAAGATCCGCGGTCGCCAGACGAAGGACCCGGCTTTCGGGCTTCCGGCCTGGTGGATCGCCGGGTCGCAGCGCGACGAGGCCGAGCTGCTGGGTTACACGGTCATCGACCCGACGAGCGTGCTCGTGACACACCTGTCGGAGATCCTGCGTGGCTCCTTCCACGAGATTCTCTCGCGCGACGACGTCAAGGATCTGATCGAGAACGCGAAAAAGACCGCACCGGCCGTGGTCGAAGAGCTGATTCCAGACCGGATGAGCTACGGCGACGTGCAGCGCGTCCTGCGCAACCTGCTGGCCGAAGGTGTTCCCGTTCGGAACATGCCGGCGATCCTGGAAGCGTTGGCCGACAACGTCGCCCGCACGAACGACACGGAGGCTCTGACGGAGCTGGTGCGGCAGCGTCTCGGCCGCGTGCTGTGCGAGCTGCATTCCGACCGGGAGGGGACGATTCACGCCGTGGCTCTGGACCCGGCCGTCGAGTCGCGGCTCTCCTCGGTCGTCGGAAACGGCAACGCTGGCGCCCCCGACGCCGGTCGCGTCAGTCCGGCCTACCTGCAGGCGTTGGTCGAGCGCATCGGCGAGACGCTCGGCGCGGCCGCGCGCGGTGGAAAGGACGTCGTGCTGCTCGCGCGCTCCAACGTCCGCCGCTTCCTGCACGAGCTGGTCGGCGCGACGCTGCCGAAGGTCGCGGTGCTTTCCTACAACGAGGTCGTTCCCGCTCGCGCGGTCGAAACGACGGCCATCGTGAAGCTGGATGAATGACATGAAGAGTTCGAACTCCACGAAGAGCCCGGGTGCTCCGCAAAGGAAGATCCAGAAGCCGCGCCTCGAGGCCGTACGCGCCAAGCGGCCGCCCGCGCCGCCGGCGGGCGTCCTGCAACCCGCACGGACCGATCCCGGAGCCGAAGACGTGCGCAACCGTCTGATCCGCGCCGGCGCTTCGCGCTCCCTGACCGAGGCCGTCGTCGGTCGCGTGCTCGAGAGCGGCGCGACCGGCGCCTGGGCGATCGACGCCGCAGCCAAGATCATCGGCGGGCTCTTTCGCGTTCATGCCTCGCCACGGCGCGCACGCAGCACGCGCGAGCCGCATCTGCTCGTCTTCGTAGGCCCGACCGGGGCGGGAAAAACGACCGTGCTCGCCAAGCTGGGCCGCAAGCTGACCCAGGCCGGACGATCGGTTCGATACGCCAGCCTGGATCCGCTCGGGATCACGGCGCTGCAGGCCGTCGGCGGTGTGGACGCCGACGTGGATCGGTCCGAGCTTCCGATCACCGCCGCGCGGAACGGCGCGGACGTCAAGCGTCTGTTGCGCGGCTCGCCCGGCACCGATGTCGTGCTGCTCGACACGCCGGGCCTGTCGCCGCGCGACGCCACGGGCTTGGCGGCGCTCGCACGCGAGCTCGCGCGCATCGGGCGCGGGGATCGATCCGAGACCTATCTCGTGCTGCCCGCGAACGCGAGCCGGGCTTCGCTCGAGCTCTGTATCCGCGGCTTCAGCGCAATATCCGTGGACGCGACCGTGATCACGAAGCTGGACGAGACCGAAGAAACGGCGGCGCCGCTCGAGCTCTCGCTGCGGTCCGGTTCGGCGATCGCCTTCTTGGCCGAGGGACAGGACGTCCGCGCCGGCCTCTTCCGCCCGCGCCCCGGGCACTTCGCGGACCTCCTGCTCTCGGGGCACATCCGATGATCGCGGAACCCAGAGAGCGACGCGAGCGCGCCGGCGCGGGTGACCTCGGGCGACCGTTCGTGCTCGTCACCGGCGGCAAGGGCGGCGTGGGGAAGTCCACCGTCGCGGCCAACCTCGGTGTGCTCGTGGCGGACGAACTCGCGCGCAACGCCGGCGGCGAACATGCGGTGCTGGTCGACCTGGATTTCGGGCTCGCGAACCTCGACCTGCTCTTCGGGCAGCGGCCCGAGCGCAATCTGGAGTCGTTCTTCCGAGCCGAAGCCGAGCTTGCCGACTGCTTGACGCGCGTCGGCGGTCGGCTCGAGCTCCTGCCCGCCGGATCGGGTTCTCACGAGATGGGTCGTCCCGACCAGCAGCGGCGCGCGACGCTGCTGCAGGCGCTCGCCGAGCTTCCGTGCGACAGACAGGTCCTGATCGGCGACTCCCCGGCCGGGATCGGGCCCGACGTTCTCGACTTCGGGAGCCGCGCCGATCGTGTCATCGTCGTCACGACGCCCGAGCCCGCTGCCATGCTCGACGCCTACGGACTGCTCAAGGCCCTCGACGCCGAGGCTCGGCTCCGTGGGAAGGAAGTTCCGACTCCCGAGCTGTTCGTCAATCGCGCCGCGGACACCGTGGAGGCGGCCGCCGTGGCGAAGCACGTTCGCACCACGGCCGAGCGCTTCCTTTCCCGCTCGCCGCGCCTGGCCGGCTGGTGCCCGGAATCACACCTCGTCCGCGACTCGGTCCGTGCCCGCGAGCCCTTCGCGCGCTCCGCTCCGGACGCACATCCGACGCGCTCGCTCCGCATTCTCGCCCGCCGACTGGTCTCGCTGGCGCTCAGCAGGCCGCTGCGCGGAGCGACGGCGGAAGTTTCCCCTCTCAAGGCTTCGGATCGACATGTCCGATAGAAGCTCCGACGAATTCC
This sequence comes from Planctomycetota bacterium, assembly GCA_029259595.1. Lineage (GTDB taxonomy): Bacteria > Planctomycetota > UBA1135 > UBA1135 > OFTM43. Next base: position 42,221 of record JAJDEW010000003.1, read on the forward strand.
GTCTCCGTTCCGCCTGGCGTTCGACCTCCGGTCGCTTCGCGGTGACGGCCGGGAGCTTCGTCGCGCTTCTTTCTCTCTTCCACCACATCCCGGTTTCGATCGCTTCTCTCCGCGGAGGCATCGCCTACATCGCAGTGCTCGCGGTCGGCCGCTTCGGTGGCTTCGCCCTCGAACGTGCCGTGGCCTTCGACCGGGCGGCGTCCAGGAAAGACGACAAGGGTGGGGAGGCAAGCTGATGGAACACGATCGAAAGGCTGAACGGTGACGGACAAAGGTGAGACGGAGTTTGTCACCGGAACGGATCCGGGCGAGCGGGATCGCATGATCCTGGAGCACCTCCCGTTGTTGCACCACATCGTCGGGAGGATGTGCTTCGACATTCCCGGGAGCATCGAACGCGAGGACCTCTTCGGATGGGGAATGCTCGGGTTGATCGGTGCGGCGGACTCCTGGGACGAGAGCCGCGGCCTGAAGTTCTCGACCTACGCCTTTCCACGGATTCGGGGCGCGATCCTCGACGAGTTGCGACGGCAAGACTTCCTTCCGCGCGGCCGCCGCGAGAAGCTCAGGGAGCTGGACCGCGCCGTAAGCCGACTCGAGCAGGAGAACGGGACACCGCCCGATCCGAACGAGATCGCGGAAACGCTCGGCGTTTCCATCGAAGAGGTGGGAGAGATCATGCATTCGGCCCGTGTGGCGGGGTGCATTTCGCTGGACGACGGGCCTTCGGAAGGGCTCTCGCAGATGCTGACCGATCCTCGCAGCGAGGACCCGACGGGTAGCGTCGAGTGGCAGGAGATGAAGGCCCTCCTGGTGGATGCGATCCAGGACCTGCCCGAGCCGGACCGCTCTGTCATCACGCTGTACTACGGCGAGGAGCTCTTTCTCAAGGAGATCGGCGACATCCTCGGCGTGACCGAATCCCGCGTGAGCCAGATTCATACCTGCGCGCTCTATCGCTTGAACCGCGGACTCAAGGTTCTCACTGGAGAGCGCACCGAAGGATGAGGAGAGACCATGAACCCCGCAGTACATCGCAGTGACCCTGCTTCGATCCGGCCGCCCTATCGCGTCGATCCGAAGCGGCGGCGCGAGGGCGAGTCGAAGAACTTCGAAGACGAGCTGGATCCACAGCCTCCGCCGGCGCCCTCACCCGAACGCCGACCGAAGGCTCCGGTGAGTCCGCTCTGGATCGAGGACGAAGTCGGCAGCCATGTCGACCTCGAAGGATGACGACGACATGACCGGAGTGATCAAACGCGCCCAGGTGCGCATGGACGACGACAAGGTCAGCGTGCGACCCACGGCGGCCGGTGTCGCTCGTCCCGAGAGCAAACGGCCCGCGTCCGGCGCCAGGATCCTGCGCGTGGACGGGAGAGCGCACGCGATCGAGGTCACGTGCGCCTGCGGCCGCAAGACCGTCCTCGAACTCGACTACGCGACGTCCGAGGAATCCGTGGAAACGAACCATGAAGCCTGAAACGACCCTTCGATGGCTCGCCTGCGCGAGCCTCACACTCTCGAGCTGCGTGGCTCCGAAGCTGTTCGGACAGCACGGTTGGCCCATGGAGGGCGCCCGCAATGTGCCCGGTGCCTACTGGCGGCAGGAAGAGCTGCAGGGCCAAGGATCCCAGGCGGCGGCGACGAACCCGACCTCCGACCCGGGAGCGGAGCTCGGGCGCGACGCCCGGAGCTCCGGCAGGTCGAAGCTCGATCTGCCCGGATCCGCGCGGACGACACCTCCCTGGGCGCCGACCCCGGGCATGGAGCTGGCCTCGCCCAACGCCGGTTCGACGGCGACGATGCTCGAGCCGCAGCGCGCCCAGACGACGCGCCCTGCGGCAGCGTCGAACGAGCCGCCGCTGCTCGGATGGAACGGCGGCGTCGTCCAGCCGCAGTCCCAGGGAACGGTCATGACCCAGGACGAGCCGCTGCGTTCGCTCGAGCCGTCGCAGGCCGGGCGGATGCACATCATCGAGCTCTACAGCCAGGTCCTGGACGAGCGCGACGCGTTGCTCGAAGAAGTCGCCTTGCTTCAGAAGGCGCTCACGGAGACGCGCGGACGCCTCGACGCGGGCAACAAGGACGCGAACGGCCTCGAAGCCGAGCTCGAGCGTTTGCGGGCCGACACGGAACGCCTGCGGCTGGAGAACGAGGACTTGATGGCACGCCTGACCACCGCCCAGATTCGACGCCTCGAGGCGGAGAAGATCCTGCTCCAGTCGCGGATCGAGTGGTACCGCAAGCAAGAGGAAGCGCCGGGGACGTCGACGGGAGCCATGCTGCGTTCGTCGCTGCCCGTCGCCTCGCGTGAGAACCGATGAGACGCCTTCAGCTCCTGGCCTTGGCGGGCACCCTCGCCACCTTCGGTTCGTGCCTCTTCGCGCCACCGCTCGAGATGCCGACGCTCGCGAACGCCCGGGTTTCGAGCGACTTCGACTCCTACGAGATCCGGCGCGTCGGGCTGATGCCCTTCCTGGGCAAGGACCTCTTGCCCTCTCAGGCGCGCGCGCTCCAGCTGGGGCTCTATGCCGAGCTGGGGCAGGCGACGCCCTACGAGGTGGTCCTGCTCGAGCACGATGACCTCGAGGAGGTCGAGATCTCCGAGCCTTTCCGCCGGGGCTGGTACCGGCCGCGGACGATCATCGATCTCTCCAAGCGCTACAGCCTGGACGCCGTGCTGTTCGGCAAGGTGACCCAGCAACGCTTCTATCCGCCTCAGGTCCTCAGCCTCAACGTGGAGATGGTCTCCGCGGAGACGGGCCTCGTCGTGTGGTCCTCGGCCGTGCACCTCGATGCGACCGACCAGCGCGTCTTGGATGGCCTTCAGGTCTTCTTCGGAAGCGGTGGGACGGATCGCAAGGGTGGGCGCAAGGAAGACGACTGGCGGCTGGCGCTTCTGTCTCCGGAGCGCTTCGCGCGCTTCGCCGCCTACCAGATCGCCAGCATGCTCTGAGCCGCGCGCGGCCCGAGGCTGGTCCCCGAGATGAGACACCTCGGGATCGCCGGAGCGACCCGAGGTGCTCGCCACCTGGAACGGATGGAATCAGGCTTCTTCGGAGGTCGACGCCAGGATGGCCTCGGCAGCTCGCTCGACGCGCTCTTGCGAGTGGAGCGTTCCCTGCTCGAAGGCCTCGCGCAAGCGGGCGACCCGCTCCGCGCGTTCCGTGTCGTCCGGATCGCCGACCACGCGTGCGGCTGCGGACAGCTCGATGTGGTCGGTGCTCGTGGTCCGGGGGCGCTCGACTTCGAGAGCCTCCTTCCGATCAGCACGCCGCTCTTCGTAGGCCTGGAGCGAGATCCGGACGAGCTCTTCGCGGGCTTGTCGTACTCCCACGCGTTGCTCTTCGGTGATCTCGCGCCGCTCCTCGTTGTAGCGGTCGTGGGGCCGGTGCGGCCCGATGGGTTGTCGTCCTGTGACTTCCATTTGGATCTCCTTTCCTAGAGGATAGGAAGAGGTCTCCCGGCTCTCCTTATCGGCCGCGCGGTAGCCGGGATGAGCGACAATCTTCAGGAATTTCGGCCTGCGCACCGGTCCGGCGAGCATCGCCAGGAACAGCCGTAAGTCCCTTCTCAGTAGGCACTATCGAGCGAAATGGATCGCCCTACTCGCGTTCCGAAGCCCCTGGGGGGCGGCCAGACGGGCGCCGCCCGCCTCCCGGCCGTCCTCCTGTTCGTCGTTCTGGCCCCCTTCTCGGCGGTCACAGCCCAGGGCACTCCCGAGCCCGCCCCGAGCGGCAACCGCGTCGACTACAAGATCGATGCGCGCCTCGACGGGGACGTGCGCGAGCCCAAGACGGTCACGGGGCGCGTGCGCGCGACCTGGACCAACGGCAGCGGCGAGGCCGTTTCGGATCTGTGGTTCCACCTGTACCTGAACGCGTTCTCGAACAACCGCTCGACCCACCTCGTCGAGGCCCGCGGGCGGCTCGGGGACGTCGAGCTCGAGGACGGCTTCGGCTTCTCGCGCGTCACGTCGGCGCGCGTTCGCTACTCCGACTCGCGCGAGTTCGAGGACGTGTTCGCGACCTTTCGCTACCGCCGCCCGGACGACGAACGGGAAGACGACCGCACGGTCTTCAGCCTCGACCTCTTGCGCCCGGTCTCGTCGGGGCAGAAGCTCGAGATCGAGCTCGAATGGGAATCGCGCCTGCCCCGTGTGCGGCGCCGAACGGGCTACAAGGACGACTTCTTGCTGGTCGCCCAGTGGTTCCCGAAGCTCGGAGTCTATGAAGCGAAACGCGGGTGGAACTGCCACCAGTTCCACTCGAGTTCCGAGTTCTACTCCGACTACGGCACCTACGAGGTGAACCTGAATCTCCCGGTGCGCTTCCGACACTGCGTGGGGGCGTCCGGCGTGCAGGACCTCGAGCGCGTCGAGAGCGACCGCGTGCACATGCGCTTCATCGCACCCTCGCCCACGGATCAAGAGCGGGTCGACGCCACCGGCAAGCGACCCCTGGTTCACGACTTCACGTGGACGGCGGACACGCGCTTCATCGAAGTTCGGCGCCTGTTCCGCTTCTCGGATTGGGCCGAGCGCTTTCCCGGCGAGATCGAGAAGGCCAAGAAGGCCTTCGGCACGGACGTCGGCCTCACGCTGCGCGACGTCGACGTCAACATCCTGATCCACCCCGAGCGCGAAGACCAGGCGGACCGACACTTCCAGGCGACCTGCGCCGCGCTCTTCTTCTACGGCCTCTGGTTCGGGGAGTATCCCTACGAGCGCGTGACCGTCGTCGACCCCGCCTGGGGCGCGGGCGCGGCGGGTGGCATGGAGTATCCCACCCTCTTCACGTGCGGGACGCGACTGTTCACCACACCCGACATGTACCAGCCGGAAAGCGTGACCGTGCACGAGGCGGGGCACCAGTTCTGGTACGGACTGGTCGGAAACAACGAGTTCGAAGCGGCTTGGCTCGACGAAGGGCTCAACTCGTACACGGACTCGGAAGTCCTCTGGCGCGTCTACGGACCGCGGCGTCATACGACCGACTTCGCGCGGATCCCGATCGACGGCGTTCCGCTCTTGAAGGCCGCCGAGACCAACCGGCTCCTCGACGTGCTGTCGATGCGTGAGATTCCGATGCCCGGGATGATCCCGAACCTCGAGCCTCTTCCCACGTCGGGCTTCCTGGATCACTGGCGCGATCAACCGAAGCTGACCTACGCGCAGGAATGGACCGATCCGCGCTGGCACGACCGCGTGCGCTACCTCGCGGACCCCGACAGCGACCCGGTCGACACCAACGCGTGGGAATATGCCGACCGCTCGAGCTATCGGGTGAACAGCTACCCGCGCCCGGCCGTCGTCCTGCGCTCGCTGCCGGCGGTCATCGGATACGACAGCTTCATGCGCGGGATGCGGCACTTCTCGACGACCTGGCGGTACCGCCATCCCTATCCCGAGGACTTCTTCGCGTCCTTCGCGCAAGGGGCGGGGGTCGATGTCAGCTGGTACTTCCGCGAGCTGTTCCAGTCGCGCGGGACGGTCGATTGGGCCGTCGAGGTCGAGCAAGAGCGTCGACCGCATCCGGTGGGCTTCTTCCAGCGCGAAGGCGGGGACTTCATCGAGGAGACCAAACCCGAGGACGCCGGCGAGGATCAGCGCCCCTGGAGGATCGCCGTGCTGCTACGCAAGGATGGTGAGCTCGCCTTGCCCCTGCCGGTGCGGCTGACCTTCGAGAACGGCTCGACGCGCGACGAGATCTGGAAGCGCGAAGAACAGCAGGAGTCGGCCTGGCGCAGGATCGAGCTCGAGAGCGATTCGAAGCTGATCTCGGTCGAGCTGGACCCGGCCAGCGGCTACTTCATCGACGGCGACATGTCGAACAACCGCTGGTACGACGAGTCCGACGAGCTCTCACCGTGGCGCTGGGGAGAGCGCGTGCTCTCGCTCGCGCAGAGACGCCTGTTCTTCTTCCAGGGAATCGGAGGCTGAGAATGAGCGACCTCGACCTGATCGCCCCTTCGCGCGGACCCGTCTTCTTCTCCGCGCTCCGCTCCGCCCTGGGACGCGCTCCGCTCTGGCTGATCACGTGGCTCGTGACGCTCGCGCTCGCCGCGCCGTTGGCAGCGTCGTGGATCGACTGGTTGCAGGGAGCGCTCGCGAACGCCTATCCGCCGAAGAGCGTGCTGGCTTCGATGGGGGAGACGTTCCGCTTCGACCATCGCCAGGAGCTCTCGGCGCTGCAACAGACGACGGCGCAGTCCGCCGCGGTCCTGACCTTCCTCGTGATCCTGTTCGGCGCCTTCAGCGCGGGAGGGTGGCTGCAAGTCTTCCTCGAGAAGACCTCGGGGCATTCGGTCCGCCGCTTCTTGTGGGGCGGAGCGCAGTGCTTCTGGCGCTTCTTCCGCGTGATGATCCTCACGGTCCTCACGATGGCCTTCGCTCACTGGCTCTTCTTCGGTTGGGCCTGGGACAAGTTCGTGCTCGAGATCGCGCTCGGCATCGAAGGCGCCGATCTCGAGGCGTTCACGTCCGAGCGGGCCGTCGTCTGGCTCGGTTGGGGGCAGAGCGCCTTCCACGCGCTCTTCATCGCCCTGATCTTCGCGTGGGGCGACTACACGCGGACGCGCTTGGCGATGCACAACACGCGCTCGACCCTGTGGGCGGGAATGTGCACGTGGGGTCTGTTCCTGCGGCACCCGGTTCGGACCTTGCGGCCGCTGGCCCTGATCCTGCTCGTGGAAGGCGTGATCGTGTTCGGGTTGGCGCGCTTGTCCTGGGGAATGAACCTGGGACTCGACGCGGAGAGTGCCGGCCGGCACGTGTGGATGCTCTTCGTGGTCGGGCAGCTGGTTCTGATCTGGCAGACGATCTCGCGCGCCGCACGCTACGCCGCCGCCGTCGAAGTGACGCGCGCACTCGTGCCGCCGATCGAAGAGCCCGACCCCTACGGCAACCGCATCGGGGGTCCCGGTGGTCCGCAGTATCCGATCGATGACAGCGACGAATACGGCGTGTCGATCTGAATCAGGCCTTCTTGCGACGGCCGCTCCCCCCGAGCTCGATCTCGAGGGGGCGGCCGAGCTCGATCCGGCCCGGCTCGACCTTCGCGGTGTAGGCCAGCAGCTCGACGCCGGCCTCCGCGGCCAGCCGTAGCGTGTCGCAGTAGTCGGGGTCGATCTCGTCGGCCGGGCGGAAGATCGCGACGTCGTCTCGACTGACGAAGAAGAACTGGACGGCACGATTGCCGCGCTCGATCTCGCCGATGAGCTCGTGGAGGTGCTTGCGTCCGCGCTCGGTGACCGCGTCCGGAAAGAGCGCGGCTTCTCCGTCGATGAGCGTCGTGCTCTTCACCTCGACGTAGCACGGAGCGCGCTTCGCATCCGACAGCAGGATGTCGATGCGGCTGTTGGTCCCGTACTTGACCTCGCGCTTCAGGTCGTCGTAGCCCGCGAGGGCCGGGACCTGGCCGGCCTCGACGGCTTCGGCGACGACGCGGTTGGGCAGGCCCGTGTCGACGTTGACCCACGCATCCTGAACGCGGATCGCCTGCCACGTGAAGCGCAGCTTGCGCTTCTCGTTGCCCGAATCGCGCAACCACACGGGGCTGCCCTCCTCCTTGCAGCCCAGCAGGCTGCCCGTGTTCGGACAATGAGCCGTCAGTACGGAGCCGTCGGGGAGTTCGACGTCGGCGAAGAAGCGCTTGTAGCGCTTGCGGAACGTGGCGGTGAGGGGCGGGGCATCGAAGCGCATGGCCGGGATTCTTCCGGAGCCGACCTGCTCTGTCGACCTCGGGCGGAGTTTCGCGCGATTCGAGCCCGCACGCCCGACGGCGCTGCGCGGGAGCTATCCTGAGGCCATGAAGCTCTCCGCCAGCCCCGTTCTGCTCGTCCTCCTCGCCGCTGCGTCGCTCGTCCACGGCTCGCGCCCCGCCGCACTCCAGGAGGCGGCCGAAGGGCCGGCCCCCCTCTCGCTCGAGCGACCCGGCGATGGCGGGCCCACCTGCGGTTTGGGCAAGGCCTTCCACGTCGGGCGCCGTCGTGAGTTCGCGCGTCGCGTGAAGGCGGGCCTCTACCTCTTCCGCGGGCTGCCGCAGACGCGCGGCTATCACGTCTTTCGCCAGGACAAGACGTTCTGGTACCTGACCGGGATCGAGAGCCCGGACGCCGCGCTCTTGATCGACGTCGACGCCGGGACCGAAACGCTCTTCTTGCCCGCGCCGAATCGGGGCAAGGAGCGCTGGGAAGGGGAGATCTGGGACAGCGCGGATGCCTGGGTCGGCCCTTTGACGGGCTTCGCGGACGTTCGCCCCACCGAAGAGCTCGCCGAGGCCCTGAAGGCGGCGATCGGGGAGCGCCAGGAGATCGGCGTCTCGATGCACCCCGGATTGGGCCTCGGCGACGGCTACGATCGCGCGCAGCCCTTCGACCGGCGCCAGCTGCGCGACCCGCTCGACGGCCGCGTGAGTCGCGAGAAGGCGCTGGAGGAGAAGCTCGTCGAGCTCCTGGGCGTCTCCGTGCGCGACATCGAGCGCGAGATCACGGAGATGCGACGCGTGAAGACCGTCGAAGAGATCGATGCCATGCGGCGCGCCGGTCGTGCCGGAGCCCTCGCACTGGAAGAGGCCATGCGCTCGACGGCCCCCGGCGTCGGCGAGTGGGAGCTCGATTCCCTGATGACCTTCCTGCAGGTCAAGGAAGGCGCTGCCGGCCCCGCCTATCACGCGATCGTCGGCTCGGGACCCAACTCGTGCATCCTGCACTACTCCGCCTCGAAGCGGCGGATGCAGGCCGGAGAGGTGCTCCTGATCGACTACGGACCCGAGCTGGACCACTACACGACCGACATCACGCGCACGTGGCCGGTCACCGGAGTCTTCACCGATCGCATGGCGGAGCTCTACGACGCCGTGCTCGCCGCGCAGCAGGCCGGAATCGACGAGGTCGCGCCCGGCAAGACGATTCTCGATGTCGAAAAGGCCTGTTCGACCGTGCTGCGCGAGCGCGGCTTCGAAGCGTTCATGCGCCACGGCGCTTGCCACTACATCGGGCTCGAGGTCCACGACCCCGGCGACCGGGGCGCGAAGTTCGTCCCGGGCGTCGTGTTCACGATCGAGCCCGGGCTCTACGAGGAGGAGACCGGGATCGGCATCCGCATCGAGGACGTCGTCGTCGTGACCGAGGACGGCTGCGAGGTGATCACCTCGCTCGTTCCGAAGGAGCGCGAGGCGCTCGAGAGCACCGTGCGAGCGAAGGGTCTTCTCGACTGACCCGATCCCGAGCACGTTCTGAGAAAAGCCAGGATCGTCCTTGGGGTGATCCCCCGACCCGACCGATCTCTTCGGACCTTCGAGCAGCATGCGCCCGCCGTCGCGTCGCCGCGGCGACACCGAAGCTCAAAGGCGGTTGTGCACGGGTCCGCAACGCATCCTGGACATCTCACCTCTTCCCGTGCCAACCGCCTTCCCCTCCACCCCGCGGCGGGCTCGCTGAGCCCGCCGCTCGGGCTCCTGCGCAGGAATCCGGCGGCGGCCACCGCGGCCGGTTCGGCGAGCGGGCGCCATGGTCCCGCCCTGGACCGCGGACCGACTGCCCGGCTCCATCCGGAGGCCCCGTCCTCGGCTCCAGCCCGAGCCCCCACCTTCCCTATCCATCTCGAGCCCCCACCCTCCCTATCCATCCCTAGCCCCCACCCGCCCGGGGCCAGCGGGAGGACCGCTGGGGTGGGGTGTTGGTTGCCGTTTGTGTCGGAGAAGTGCGCAGCCCAGGGGTTTCCTTCGCCGCGCGCGAGCGTATCCTGCCCGCCATGACCTCGATCGTGGAGTTTCAGGACCAGGCGGAAGCGGTTCAGCGCCGGCTCGATGAGCTGAAGGAGGGGCTTTGACTACCCGACAAAGCTCAGCCGGTTCCAGGAGCTCGAGCAGAAGCAGAGCTCTTCCGACTTCTGGAACGACCAGGAGACGGCGCAGAAGGTCCTCCAGGAGGTAAAGATCCTGCGGCGGCTCGTCGAGCCGGTGCAGCGTGCCGAGGAGGCGCTCGAGGAAGGCGCGCTCCTGGTCCAGATGGGGCAGGAGGAGGACGAGGCGGCGGTCGCGGACGACCTCGCCACGACCCTGGCCCGGCTCGAGAAAGAGGTAGGGGCGCTCGAGTTCCACGTGATGCTCGGGGGCGCCCACGACGGTGTCGGCGCCTACCTGCAGGTCAGCGCGGGGGCGGGCGGGATCGACGCCTGTGACTGGGCCGCGATCCTCCTGCGCATGTACGTGCGTTGGGCGGAGGAGCGCGGGCACAAGGTCGAGGAGATCGAGAAGACGGAGGAGCCCGAGGCGGGCATCCGGTCGGCGACCATCCTCATCCGGGGCGAATACGCCTTCGGGTACCTCAAGGCGGAAACCGGTGTCCATCGGCTGGTCCGGATCAGTCCGTTCGACGCCCAGAGCCGCCGTCACACGGCGTTCGCATCGGTCGATGTGACGCCCGACGTCGACGAGGACCTGGAGATCGAGATCAACGAGGCGGACATCAAGATCGACACGATGCGGGCGGGAGGTGCCGGCGGTCAGCACGTCAACAAGACGGAATCCGCCGTCCGCATCACCCACCTCCCGACCGGAGTCGTGGTCCGTTGTCAGAACGAGCGCAGCCAGCACAAGAACCGCGCCACCGGCATGAAGCTCTTGAAGGCCAAGCTGGTCAGCCTGCGCGAAGCCGAGCGTGACGCCGAGATGGCGAGCCTCTACGGGGACAAGGGCGAGATCGCCTGGGGCAGCCAGATCCGCTCGTACGTGATGCACCCTTACCAGATGGTCAAGGACCATCGGACCAACACGGAAAAAGGGAACATCGGCGCCGTTCTCGACGGCGACATCGACGAATTCATCGAAGCCTATTTGCGCAAGCGCGGTTCGTCGGCCGATAGGTAACGCGCCTGTCCGCGGCGCGCGTGAGAATCGCTTTCCGGGGTGGGTGCGTTCCCCATGCCCGGATCCTCCTCGATGTTCCGGCGCCGGTTGGCCGGCGTCGCCCTGTCGCTGGCCTTGGCCGGCGGACTGGTCGCCTTGCTCCGTCTCAGCGCCGAGCAAGGTCCCTCCGATCGGCCCAATCTGGTCCTGATCGTCGTCGACACGTTGCGGGCCGACATGATCCTGGACCCGGAAGGGAGCGTCGACACGCCCGCGATCGACGCCTTGGCCGCGGATGGGATCCAGTTCACGCAGGCGTACTCGCACGCGCCGATGACGCTGCCCTCGCATACGGCGCTGTTCTCTTCGCAGCTGCCCCATGAGGCAGGCGTCGTGAACAACGGCCAGGTCCTTCCTCGCGATCTCCCGCTGCTTCCGGATTGGCTCGGGCGCTTCGGGTACCGAACCAGCGCCGTGGTCTCGATCGGGTCGCTCTTCTCCGCCCAGGAGGACGCGCTCTTCGACCGGGCCTTCGACGACTATTCGTACGCCCTGCCCTTCGTCCGGCCGGCGCACGAGTCCTGGATCGAGCTCGAGGAGAGGATCGGGTCGCTCGGAACGCAGGACCCGTTCTTCCTCTTCGCGCACTACGCCGACCCTCACTCCCCGTACAACGCCCACGGCAGGGCGGACCACGCGGCCGAGGTCTACCTCGACGGCGAGCTGATCGCGAACGTCACGACGTCGACGGCGAGCTACCTCGAGAGGGAGATCGAGGTCAGCCCCGGTGGCTCGATCCTGCTGGTCGATTCGCCCGAACGCTCGAAGATCTACCACGTCAGCCTGCGCCATGGCGGCGAGACCGTGCGCCTGGAGCGAGTCAGCCGCGACAAGTCGCCCACGCCGAAAGTCCACCGCTATCGCCTGCCGAACGCGACGGAGGGAGTCCTGACCTACGGGCTGCGTCTGTGGATCAGCGACGCGCCTGACAAGACCGAGATCCGAGCGCGCTACGTGAAGGAAGTCGAGTACGTGGACGGCTTCGTGGGACGGGTGATCGACGAGTTGAAGCGCAACGGGCTTTACGACAACTCGATCGTCGTGCTGACGTCCGACCACGGCGAGGGGCTCGGCCAGCACGGGGTCGTCGGCCACTCCAACAACCTCTACGACGAGCTCCTGCACGTTCCCCTCATCATCAAGCCCTCGAGCAAGCATCCGCATCGTCGCGGGCTCGAGCGCCGTCGCGAGGAACTGTCCCGTCTCGTCGACCTCACCCCGACCTTCCTCGCCATGCTCGGCTTGCCCGAGCTTCCCGGGCAGACGGGGGTCGCGTTGACCGCCGACATCAAGCGGGTCCTGTTCGCGGAAACGCGCGCGCCCCAGGCTCCGGAAGACAGCGTCTGTCTCCGGGACGAGAGCACCAAGCTCATCTACTATCCCGAAGGGGACCGCTTCGAGCTGTACGACCTCCGCGCGGATCCCGGCGAGCTCGAGAACGTCTATGACGAGCGTGGCGACGAACACGCCGAATGGCAGGAGCTCCTGCGCGCCTTTGCGGCCCGTCGCCCGGGAGACCTGGGAGGGATGGACGAGGCGACCATGGAGAGCATGCGAGCCTTGGGGTACATCTAGCAGCCTGATGAAAAAGTCATCCGGCGCGCTGCATGCTTCCGGAAAGCCCGGCCGGCACACGAGAGCCTCGCCGAATCGACCGATTCGCCTGCGTTCTCGCGCACCTGCCGGGCCTCCCGGTCCCATGCATGGCATCCGAAGCACTTTTTCATCAGGCTGCCAGGACCCCGATCCGCCTACCATGAAGCACGAGACCCCTACCTCACGCATGCCTCGAAGTGTTGCCATGAAGGTCTGCAACAAGAAGCTCCGTCTCATCGGCTCGGGCATCGCGGCGTCGCTCGCGGCGCTGTGCGTCACGGCCTGCGGGGAGCAAGCTCCCGCCCTGCAAGGGCGACGCCCGAACATCGTCCTCGTCGTCATCGACACCTTGCGCTTCGACGCGATCATCGGGAGCCCGTCCCTGGTCGAGACGCCGAACATCGACGCTCTCGCCGCCGACGGCATCCTGTTCGCGAACGCCTTCAGTCACGCCCCGATCACGCTGCCCTCGCACACGGCGCTGTTCTCCTCGCGGCCGCCGTTCGAGACCGGAGTGATGAACAACGGGCAGCCGCTGCCGCCGGAGCTGCCGCTCTTCGCCGATTGGCTCGAAGACTACAACTACGCGACCCGGGCGATCATCAGCCTCGGAACGCTGCACCTCGGCGGGCAGTCGAGCGTCAACCGCGGTTTCCAGGAGTTCGACGTCGGCTTCTGGCGAATGGCGCAGGCACCGGAGGTGGTGTCTAGGATCGAGCCGCACCTCGATGCGCTCACGGCTCAGCAGCCGTTCCTGCTCTTCGCGCACTTCTCCGACCCGCACGAGCCGTACAACTCGCACCAGGAGATGATCCGCACGGCCGACATCTGGGTCGACGGCGAGCTGGTCGAGACCGTGTCGACCGCGGACATGACGCTGTGGCGCAAGGAAATGGACCTGACGCCGGGGACGCACACGCTCGAGGTCAAGGCGGAGGACGAGTTCACCGTGCGCTGGCTCGGCGCGGTCGCGAACGACGCGGACGTCGCGTCGCACTGGGAGCTCGGCAAGCGCCTCGATCCGGCCAAGCACGTGAAGGTCGTCCTCGAGCAGAAGGAAGACTCGATGCTTGCGGCCGAACTGCGCCTTTGGATCAACGACGTGCCGTCGCGCGCCGAGAAGCTGAAGCGCTACAAGACCGAGATTCGTTTCGCGGACCAGTGGATCGGGTCGCTCATGGCCGAACTGAAGGCCCGGGACCTGTACGAGAACAGCCTGATCGTGTTCACGTCGGACCACGGGGAGGCGGTGGGCGAGCGTGGACACTTCGGGCACATCCAGACCGTCTACGACGAGCAGATCCACGTTCCCCTGATCATGAAGCTCCCGAAGGGGGATCCTCGGAGCGAGGCTCTGGCGAGCCAGTCCGGGACCGTCGTGCCGCACACCGATCTCGTTCCGACCATCCTCGAGCTCGTCGGGCTGCCGCCGTTGCCGATGCAACGCGGGAAGTCCCTGCTCGCGGGGGGCTCCGGGCTGGTCCTGGCGCAGACGCACAAACCCCAGGCCAAGCTGGACCTCGTCTGCCTCCGGGACGATCGCTACAAGCTCATCTTCGACGCGACGAACGACCGTTTCGAGCTGTACGACATCGTGGCCGACCCGTTCGAGCGCAAGGACCTGTATCCGGAGTCGCCCGAACTGCGCGGCGAATGGGAAGTCCAGTTGCGTGAGGTCGCCCGCCTCTCGGCCCTGGGCGGGCTGAACCTCGATGACCTGAACGAGTCCACCCGCCAGAATCTCGAGGCCCTCGGCTACTGATCGCGCCTCGTCTCCGCGTTAGACTGCTTCCCCCAAAAAGGGGCGAGCGGGGCTCGAAACGGGCTCCAGACCCGCGGAGACACCATGAAACACGCGATCAAACGGGCTCTCATCAGCGTTTCCGACAAGACGGGCGTCGAGTCCTTTGCACGGATGCTGGCCGAAGCGGGCGTCGAGATCCTCGCGACCGGGGGCACGAAGAAGCTCCTCGCCGGTGCCGGCATCGCCGTCCGCGAGGTCGCGGACGTGACGGACTTCCCGGAGATGATGGACGGGCGGATCAAGACGCTCCACCCGCGCATTCACGGAGGCATCCTGGCGCTTCGTGAGGAGCCCTCGCACACCGCGGCGATGGACGAGCACGGGATCCCCCCGATCGACCTCGTTTGCGTGAACCTGTATCCGTTCGAGCAGACGATCGCGCGACCGGACGTCGAGCGCGCCGAAGCGATCGAGAACATCGACATCGGCGGCCCGACCATGGTCCGTTCGGCCGCGAAGAATCACCGCTACGTCGCGGTCGTGACCGATCCTGACGATTACGGACCGATCCTGGACGAGCTCCAGCGCAACGGAGGCGCACTCGAGCTCGCCACGCGGCGCCGCTTGGCGGTCAAGGCCTTCTCCTTGACGGCACGCTACGACGCCGCGATCAGCGGCTGGCTCTTCCGCAGCGAGCGCGCGGACGGTCTGACCGACGACGCTCATCCGGAGACGTTCGCCGTCGCCGGGACGAAGGCGATGGACTTGCGCTACGGCGAGAATCCGCATCAGACGGCGGCCTTCTACCGTACCGGTGACGCCGGGGAGGCCAGCGTGGCTCGAGCGGATTTCCTCGGCGGGAAGGAGCTCTCGTACAACAACTTGGTCGACCTCGACTCCGCCCATGCGCTGGCGAAGGAGTTCGCCGAGCCTTTCGTGTGCGTCGTCAAGCACAACAACCCGTGCGGTGCTGCGCTGGCGAACTCGATCGAGCAGGCCCTGGCGCAGGCCTGGGAAGGCGATCCGCTGTCGGCCTTCGGGTCGGTGCTGGCCTTCACGCGCCCTTTGAACCTCGCCTGCGCCGAGTTCTTGGCCGGCGGGAACCGCTTCGTCGAAGCGATCGTGGCGCCCGGCTTCGACGCGGATGCGCTCGAGCTCCTGCGAACGAAGCCGAAGTGGGGCAAGAACGTCAGGCTCCTCGCCTGCGGTCCCTTCGGTCCCCAGACGCGCGCCGAGGGTGCCATCGAGATGAAGATGCTCTGCGGCGGGTTCCTCGTCCAAGGGCGCGACGACGTGGCGGAAACGAGTTCCGATCTTCGCGCCGTCACCAAGAGCGCTCCGACCGACGACGAGGTCGCGGGCCTCTTGTTCGCCAACCGCGTCGGCAAGCACGTGAAGTCCAATGCGATCGTGATCGCCAAGGGAACGCGCGTTCTCGGCGTCGGGGCCGGCCAGATGAGCCGAGTCGATTCCGTCCGACTGGCGGTCGCGAAGGCCGGCGACGAGTGTGCGGGCTCCGTTCTCGCGTCAGATGCGTTCTTCCCGTTCCCCGACGGCGTCGAGGTCGCGATGGAAGCCGGAGTTCGGGCGATCGTCCAGCCGGGCGGATCGATCCGCGACGACAAGGTCATCGAAGCTTGCGATGGAAAGAACGTCGCGATGGCGTTCACCGGAAAGCGCCACTTTCGTCACTGAGTCGCGAATCGGAACATCTTTCACGCGCGCGCTCGGAGCCCTCCGGATTTGTGTCCGGGTTTGAGGGGTCCGGTCCTGCAGCCCTGGACGGTGCTGGTTTAGAATCCAGGGACGATGCAACGTTACGCGCGCTTTCTCATGCCTTGCCTTCTGCTCCTGACCGCCTGTCAAGAGGGGGATGGCGAGGTCCAGGCCATGGTGCCGGCCCCGTCCAAGTTCTCGGCTGAACTCGATCTAGGAGGGTCGGACCCGGTCCTGACCTATTCCTGGGATGGTCAACCTCCGGTGCCGAACACGCGGCCGACGGTGGGAATCCAGGCCATCGAGTTCGGCGAGCTCGGGCTGATCCCGGAGACGACGCTCTACCTTCCCTTCAATGAGGGCGAGGGCGACTCACAGGACGTTTCCCGGGACAACTGCGCGCTGGAGGTCCGAGGAACGGAGTGGGTCGAAGGGCGTTTCGGATCGGCGCTGCGCTTCCCATCCAAGCAGGCGCGAGTCGTGGCCTGTGCACCCCAAGGCGCGACGCTTCTGCCCGCGGCCTGGACGATCGAGTTCTGGATCAAGCCCGAAGAAGGCCTGGATCAAACCAACGCCTTGATCTTGAGTGTTCCGAAGCGGATGTCCGTGCGTTTCGGCGAGGACTTGCGTTGCAAGGTGATCGTGCTCCAGGACCAGCCGGTCTTCAGCGTCAGCACCGAGCGCCTGGTCGCGGGCCAATGGAACCACGTCGGGGTCTCCCTCGACGCGACGGACCTCCGCCACATCCGGCTTGCGGTGAACGGCGTGCAGCGCGGCAAGCGCTACACGGGCGCGGCTCCGACCCAGGGCGGGGATCGACTCGAGCTGGGAGGCTTCGTGGGCGAGCTCGACGACATCTCCCTGACCGGGCGCGCGTCGACCAGCTCCGAGTTGATGGAGCGCTGGACCTTCGGGGCGGAGTACGGCGACCACGAACTGACGCTCGAGCGCGCGTCGGGATCGGAAACGGTCACCGTGTGGAACGGAATCGCGGAGCCCTTTCTGCAGACCGCCGCGGACTTCGCGGTCGGCGATCACGAACACGTCGTCTTCGACGCGGACGAGCTGACGCGCGTCCCCGGAGACTGGAGGCGCTACCGCGCCTTCTCTCCGCCGCTTGCACGGACCACGCATCCGACGATCTACATCGGCGATCACCGGATCTGGATGTTCGGCGGCGAGACGAAGGACAGTCACCTCGGTGGGATGATCAACACCGACGACACCTGGTACTTCCGCACCGACACGGAGCAGTGGGAGCTCGTCGAAACGGACGACGAGCCCAGCCCCAGCTGCCACCAATCGGCGGCCTACAGTCCCGATCACAAGCTCGTCCTCTATGCCGGCGGCTGGCGGAACGACAGGCAGGGTCCGACGCAATACGACGAGACCTGGGTCTTCCACACGGAGGAAGGACGCTGGGAGCAGCGCTTTCCCGGCGGCGACACGTTTCCGGCCAGCAGCGACTCGGCGGTCGTCTACCACCCGAAGGCCAAGAAGTTCGTGATGTTCATGGCCGGAGCCGGCCGGCTCTTCGTCTACGACCCGGCGGAGAACACCTGGACTCAGCGCAAGCGCCCCAAGTCCTTCACGGCCGAGGGAAAGCGCTGCAACTACGATCCGGGCGGTTCGCCGATGGCGGGCTATGACCCCGTGTCGGACAAGATCTTCCTGTTCGGTGGGGTCACCGAGAACGATGAGCGCCAGAAGGTTTATCACGGACGTTCGGCCTTCTACGACTACGACAAGAACCAGTTCACGGAGATCACGCCCCCGGTCTCGCCAGGAGCGCGTGTCCGCTCGGGCTTCGCCTACGACCCCACACGCCAGCACTTCGTGCTGTTCGGCGGCGTTCAGGACCAGTTCTCCACGCGGATGCGGGACCTTTGGACCTTCGATCCGGCGAAGCAGACGTGGACCGAGCACGCCTCGAGCAACACGCCCTCGCGCCGCGGTGGGTACTACCACATGGCGTACGAGCCGGAACTCGATCGGTTCTACTTGCTCTGTGGGCGCAACGCCCCACACCGCTTCTTGAACGAGGCCGTTTCGTTGCACTTCGACGAGCAGGCCGTGGGGCGCTCCCGCTTCGTCTTCGATCGAACGACCTTCGATGGCCGGGCTTACTTCTTGGCCGAGTGGAAGGCTCCCGAGGACTCGAACGTGAGCCTGTCCTATCGCGGCAGCGCGGACCTCGTCCACTGGGGCCCGAAGTCCGCTTCGATCATCGAAGTCCTCACCAGCGACGTGCGCTACGTTCAAGTCGACGTTGCGCTGGTGCCGGGCGCGTCGGGCGCCTCGCCCGCGGTGCTGGCCCTGGGATTCACCGATCTGGCCGAGGTCAACGCAGGTGCGGGCGTTCAGCGCACGGTCGTTCCCGTCGACGGAGCGCGCTGATCGCGGTCGTCCGGCTCACACCATGATGCTCTGGCTCGCCTTGGCCGTGCTCCTGCAAGGGGCCGAGAGCGATTCGCTGGACTACATCTGGACCCGTCCGCAGCTCTTGCAATCGTACGCGTGGGACGGCGGGCCCCACGTGATGGTGAATGCGCGCGGGCCCCGTCGCATCACGTTCGGCGAGCACGGTGTCTCCGAAGCGACCGAGGTCTACGCGACGTTCAACGAGGGCAGCGGTTCCATGCTGCACCTCACGGGCATGGCCCTGACCGCGGAGACGCCGGTCGGTGGCTCGTGGGTCGAGGGTCGCTTCGGCGCGGGCCTCTTGCTCGCAGCCGACGACGTCGTCGCCTTCGAGGATGCGGGCGGATCTCCTTCGGCGGCCTGGACGCTCGGCTTCTTCGTGTCGCCGCGTGGAGGCCTGGATGGCCGGCTGCCCGTCCTGGACATGCCCGGCATCGCGACGGTTCGGATCCTACGCAACGGCTTCGTCCGGGCCGAGGTGGGGACGACGCCTCCCCTGATCTTGACGTCGGCGGTCGGTCTGAACTCCGGAGCCTGGAATCATGTCGCGGTCGTCGTGGACGGACGCGACCTCGGGCGAGCGCGGCTCTACGTGAACGGCGAAGGTCGAGGCGAGCCCTTGCCTCCCTTCGAACCACGGCCCTTCGAGGGCTTCGTCATCAGCTCCGGTGCCGGTGTCCTTGCGATCGATGAGCTGGTGCTCGAAAGCCGGGCCGCGACGACGGACGAGCTGAGGCGCTACGCGGCGGCCGAACCGCGCCTCGGGTCCCACCGGCTGCGCATGTTCGGCGAGCAACGCGTCTTCGAGCACGAGCTGTGGCATGGCGTCGCGAGGACGCGCAGCCTCTCGGGCGAAGGACTGCGCCAGGGTGAGTTGAGCTTCCTGCGGTTCGCGGATGACGGCCTGGTCCGCACGCCGGCGCAGTGGGAGCGGCTCGAGACCAACGGACCTCCGCTGGCCCGGACGACGCATCCGACGGTCTACGTGGGAAGGGGACGCACGTTCCTGTTCGGCGGCGAGACGCGCGATACCCACGTCCGAGGCTTCGCGAATACGAACGACACCTGGATCCTCGAGGCGGTCGCGGATCGAAGGGCGTTCTGGCGACGGATCGAAGGCGAGGTCACGCCCCCGCCGTCCTGTCATCAAGCCGCGGCCTTCAGCCCCGACCACGGCGTCGTGTTGTATGCCGGAGGCTGGCGCAACGACGTGAAGCCGTCCGTCACGTACGACGACACCTGGCTCTACCACGTGGAAGAAGAGCGCTGGGAGCGGATGGAGCCAACGGGCGCCGAGTTTCGCGCCAAACGCGATTGCTCGCTCGTGTATCACGAAGGAGCAGGGAAGTTCCTCATGTTCCTGAACGCGAGCGGGCTCGTGATGACCTACGACCCCGACGCGAACGTCTGGGAACAACTACCGCGAGCCGAGCGTGAAGCCCTTCCGGGCGAGCGTCCGGCCTACCGTCCCAACGGCTCGCCGATGGCGGTGTACGAGCCCGTCAGCGAGCTGGTTTGGCTCTTCGGAGGCGTCGAACGGCGCGCTGGCGAAGACCTCTATCACTCGCGCGTCGCGTTCTACGACCTGGCTCGCAACACCTACACCACGGTGCCGGTCGAGGTCGCGCCGGAGGGCCGCCTGCGCTCGGGCTTCGCGTACGACTCGAACCGCGGCCGCATGGTTCTCTACGGCGGCGTGCGCGGGCAGTTCTCCGAACGCTACGACGATCTCTGGGTCTTCGACCCGCGCAAGCTCGCCTGGCGTCAACTGGCCTTCGAAGGTGGCCCGGGCAAGCGCGGAGGCTACTACGGCATGGCCTTCGATCCGGAGCGGGACAGCTTCACGCTGCTCTGCGGGCGCAGCGAGGTCGAGCGCTTCCTGGACGAGGCCTGGTCGCTGCGGATCGACGATGAGGCCTGGGGACGGGCGTCCTACGTCTTCGAACTCGACGACGAGGCTGCGCCGGTCGAGGCCTTCGCGCGCTGGCGAGGCGCGCGTGGGCGCGTCTCGTTGTTCGCGCGGCGCGGCGACGGTACGAGCTTCGGTCCGTGGGCAAAGAGCGGCAAGGCGCCGGAGGGTGCCGGTCGCTTCGTCCAGGTCGAGGTCGCGCTGGCCCCCGGGGGGCGTGACCTCACCTTGACCGAGGTGGGGCTGCGCCAGAAGGGAACAGGTGCGCCCCTCGCGGCCGGCCTGCTCGAGGCCAGCGCTCCGCTGGGCGACTGATCGCGGCGCTCAGCGCCTCTCCGGCCCGCCGCCCTCGTCGTCGTCGGGTGGATCGTGCTTGTTCGAGCCCGTGTCGACCTCGAGCGGCTTGTCGTCCTTGTCCTCGTCCGAACCCGTGTCGACGTAGCCGATGTCCGCGAGTTGCTGGAGGGTCTTCGCGTCGAGTTGCACCGGAGCCGACGGGCTACGGGCGTTGTCGCGTGCCGCCTCCATCTTGGCGGCTTCGACGGAGAGCAGCTCGAAAAGCGCCCGGCGCATGTCGAGACGTTTCTTGTGGAGGTTCGTGTCCTCGTTCGGATCGTCGGGCAGGTAGTAGAGCTTGAACTCCGCGCCCTCGAGGAAACGGTCGCGGATGTCGCGCTCGAGCTGACGAGCGTCGGGTCGCGCGATCGTCCGCTTGAAGAGATCGTCCGTCATCCCCGTCTCCAGGAACTCGGGCAGGTTCTCCTCGTACCAGGATGCGGGCACGCGTGGATGCGTCAACACCACCTCGCGCGCGATGTCCTTGGTCGGATACTGCACGATGAGCTTCCAGCCTTCGTAGGCGACGCTGGCCTGCTTCATGATGCCGCCCTCGGAGTAGGTCGGCTTGTCCGGCAACGTACCGCCCTCGAGCAGCGGAACGAGCGAGCGCCCGTGCAGGTACTCGCGTTGGCCCTCGAAGCCGGCGAGGTCGAGAACGGTCGGATAGATGTCCGCGGACTGGACGGTCTGCTTCACGCGCGTGCCGGCATGCGCGCCGCCCGGCAGGCGTACGATCAGCGGAACGTGCAGGACTTCCTCGTCCATCACGCCGTGGCCGAAGTAGTAGTTCGTGTCGTCCATCGTCTCGCCGTGATCGGCGTGGACGATGATGACGGCGCGGTCGTAGAGCCCGACCTCCTTCAGGTAGGAGAAGAAGGTGTCGAGCGCGTCGTCGACGAGCAGGATCCCCTCGTCGTACTTCGTCTCGATCGGCCCGGTGGGAAGCCGCGGCGGAATCGGAGTCCCGACCGGAACCTCGCCGCCCGCGACGTAGGTCGGGATGATGCCGAAGCAGTTGGCGACGCCGCCGGCGAAGGCGGTCTGCGTGGCGTCGTACAGCGCGTCGCCCTTGAAGGTGTTCAGGAAGGGCGGCGGAGGCACGTACGGCGCGTGGACGTCGAAGCCGTGGATGAACAGGAAGAACGGGCTTTGAGCCCCGAGCTCGCCCAACCACTCGCGCGCGAGCTTCGTCGTGTGGCGGATCCCGCCGTCGACTTCGCGCATGTCGATGCCACCGGCGGAGTGATCGTAGGTCTCGAAGCCCTGCGGGAAGCCGTGGCGGTCGACGATCCAGTCGTTGTCGACGAAGCCCGCCGTCGCATAGCCGGCGGCCCGCAACGCTTCGGCCAGCATCCAGCGGTTGTCGGCCACGTACCAGCGCTCGAAGAGGTTCGTCTTTCCGCCGCCCTTGGGAGGCGGCTTGAGGCGGTGCGCGTACGGATACAGCCCGGTCATCACCGACATGTAGCTCGGCAGCGTCCAGGGCGCGTTGGTGACGCAGTGTTCGAAGACGACCGCGTCCCGGGAGAAGTCCGCGAGGTGCGGCGCCGTCTCGCGCGAATGGCCGTAGATCGAGAGGCGGCGTGCGGACAGCGTGTCGATGCTGATGAAGATGACGGGCACCCGCGGCACCGGCTCGGGCTCGACGATCTCGAGGCGCGAGAACGAGAACGACGAACCGGCGGCCCCGTTCCAGCCGGCCTCGAGCTCGAGGACCTGGCCTCGGGACGGCGGCAGGTTGACCGCGCGCTCGATGCTCTGGCCGTCGAAGTCGATCACGGCGAGCTCCTCGGTGCTCGTAACGCTGCCGTCCGCGGGGTCGACGCGTGCGCACGTCAGGAAGAGCTCGCCCTTGCCGCTCGCTTGCCCGCTGAAGAAGAGCTGCATCGGCGCGAGCTCCTCGACGTCGTAGACGACGGCGGTCTCGGGACGCAGGATCAGCTCGCGCTTGGTCGGGTCGACCGTCGTCAGGCTGGGGCGGTCGTAGTCGACCTTCGCGACCGCGACGCCGACGACACCGGTTCCCAAGGGGCGCGGAAGGTCGACTTCGATCTCGAGCTGGTTCGAGCCGATCTTCCAGAGCTCGGCGGGGGTCTCGAAGCTGAACGTGGTCGGAAGCGTGGGCAACACGATCTCCCCACCCTTGAGCTCGACGCCGTTCAAGCGCAGGACGGCCGTGCGCTCGGCCGCGTCTTCACACGGCGGACCCCACAGCATCACGTCGGTCGTGCGGTCCTTGCGCGTCCCGGCCGGCAGCTCGAGGTGCGCCTTGGCCTGCTTGGACCAGACATAACGCACCGACTTGCCTTCCGACGTCTTGTTCGTATAGGTCTGCCAGCCGTGCGGTCCCAGTCGGCCCCACTGCTCGTCCATGTCCGGCGTCACGACGCCGATCTGGTCGATGACCTGATCCGGCGAGCGCGCCAAGAGGTCGAAGCCCGAGCCGGTCGTGGTCGGACCTGCAACGCGGCCGCAGCCGTTCAGGCCGATGGAGACGAAGCCGGACGCGGCGAGGCTACCCGCGACAAGGAGTGCGGTTCCCCGGCGACCGAGCGTGGGTCGGACACGAAAGGACATGGTGCTACTGCGCGCTCCTGTGCTCGAAAACTAGCACATTCACCAAAGGCGGACCAAGGGGCTCCTGACTAGCGCTCCGCCGAGGCGGCGCGTTCTTCGACGGCACCGCTCATTTTCTCGACGTGGCCATAGCCTTCCGCCTCGAGCCATTCGTAGATCTCGGCGAGCGGCGTCACGAGCCCCATGTGCGGCACGATCGTCGGTCGCAGGGATCCGTGCGTGTAGATCTTGGAGAAGATCCCCAACAGCTCGTGGGTCTCTCCGTCGAAGATGCCGCCGCCCGAGTTGCCGATGTACGTCGGCGCGTTGATCATCCAGTAGGTCTCGCCGTCGACCTCGTGGTGGCAGGTCGCGATCTCGCCCCGCGTCGGAATCGGATCGTTGCCGAGCGGGCACCCGACCGCGTAGATCGAGTCGAAGATCTTGACCTCTTCGAGGCGCTTTCGCCCGGCCAGCGCGGCGCCATAAAGCAGCGCGTCGTCGGTCCAGATCTCGAGCAAGGCGGCGTCGAGGTCCTCGTCGAAGACGATCAAGCCGGCCTCTTCGTACCGCAGGGAGCCGTCCTCGTGGTACAGCGTCACCGGCACGGGCATGTCGGTCTTGGACAGGTCGCCCTGAATGTCGCGGACGACGTGCCAGGCCGTGATCAGGTAGGTGATGTGACGGTCGGCTTCCTCGTCGTAGCTCGAGCGCAGGAGCACGCCGCTGCCGACGCTCGCGTCGCCGGCCAGCTGCACGACCGGCCCGACCAACTCGCGCCACATCGTGCGCAGGTCGCGCGGGCCGTCGTTGCCGAGCTCGTCCAACTTGCGGCTGCTGGCCGCGGCGAGCTCGTTGGCGCTGACGGCCAGGTCCTCGAAGGCCTCCCAGCGATGCAGGAGGCGCTCGTCGCGAGCGTTCAGCTCGGCCTCGAGGGCCTCGCGACCAAAGGTCGAGAGCGTCGACAGACGGTTCGAGTTGGCTTCCACCACGAGCCCCATGTCCTGCAAGCGCGTCTCTGCCGTGATGATGCGGTCCGCCAGGGACTCCGTCCGTCCGAGCTTGCCGGACGTTCGCTCGAGCCCGTTCTTGAGCGAGGCGATCTCGCCGCCGAGGGCCGAGATCTCGGTGTCGACGTCTCGCGCGCCTGCGAGCCGGTTGGCCTCCCGGGTCTCGAGCTCGTAGAGCTTGTCGTAGACGCCTTCGACACGGTGGACTTCGTAGCCGACGCCCATGGCAAGGACGCCGGTCAAGAGCCAGCCGAAGAGACGGCCGGAGGAAGGTTGGGGCTGCTTGGGCACGGTGGTGGCTCGACTCATGGTGACCTTCGGGGATGTCTCGCCGCCGGGGAGGCGGCGCTGGCTCTCCTCGCTATCGGTCGTCGACACCCCCGGAAATCAAGCCGAATCAGCCCACCGTTCCTCCACAGCGCGCCCAGTCTCTGTGGAGAGTCAGAAGTCTTTGCCTGACAGCGGCTTGGAAACCTTGTCCAGGCACTTTCCACAGCTTCCTAGCACGCTTGTCAAGGTCCGCCAGGGGGGCGCGGCGGGCCCTTGCCGCGGCGCGGATCCAAAATGCGTGCTCCTAAGATCCGGTCGCCGACCTCGATCCGGTCGAGGATCTCGAAGCCGTCCCGGAGCTGGCCGAAGAGCGTGTAGCGCCCGGTCAGATGGGGCGTCGGGCGCTGGGTGACGAAAAATTGGCTGCCGCCGGAGTCCGGGTCCTCGTTGCGCGGCATCCCGAGCGAGCCGCGCACGAAGTCCTGGGGGGTCCATTCGTGGCGCAGGGCGCTGCCGCGCCAGGGGCGGCCGCCGTTGCCGTCGCCGCGGTAGTCCCCGCCCTGGATCACGAAGTCGGGGACCACGCGGTGGAAGTCCAGGCCGTCGTAGGCCCCCTCCTCGAGCAGCCGTAGGAAGTTGTAGACGTGCTGCGGGGCTTCGGTGGGGAAGAGCTCGAAGACCAGCGCCCCGCGCGTCGTGCTCAGCTCGACGACCGGATTCACCTGCCAGCGGGGGAAGCCGCGGCCGGGAAAGGGCGGCGGGCCCTCCGCTTCGAGCGTGACCTGGCGGGCCGCAACGGCGGTGCCGAACTTCTCTTCGAGCACCTGCCGCGCCACCCGCCGGACGTGGCTGCGGGGATCCCCGGAGGCCTTCGTCACGAAGGCCTCGGCCCGCTCTCCGCCGATTTCACCCAGGTTCTGGAGGACGTTGAAGGCGATCTCGTTCGAGACGTCGCCTTCCGACGACGTGAAGGCGCGTTCGAGCAGCTCGAGGTCGGCGCGGTCGGGACGCTTGCGCAGCGCCAGGACCGCGGCCAAGCGCAGGCCATTGTCGTCGTGCGCGAGCGCGCGGTGCAGGAGCGGGCGCACCGCGTCTCCCTCCTGGGCCCCGATCGAGCTCACGGCCGTCGTGGCCACGCGCAGCGAAGGGTCCTCGGCGAGTCGCGCCAGCAGGTCGAGCGAGCGTGCGGAAGGCAGATGCTCCAGGGCGGCCGCAACACCCGCGCGCACGACCGGATCGTCGCTCGTCGCATTGCGCCCCAGGGTCTTCAGCGCTTCCTCCGGCTCCAGGAGGCGGGCGATGGCGTCGAAGGCCGCGACCCGCACGCTGGCCGAAACGTCGATCAGGCCCTGCCGCACGACGGGCAGCACGGTGGTCCGTTCGTCGGGAAAGCTCGCCAGAGAGCCGATCGAGGCCGCCCGTACGTGGACGCTGGCATTCTTGGCCAGGCGCAGGAGCAAGGGGATGGCCGCGGCATCGCCGTGGACCCCGAGCGCGACCACGGCCTCGTAGCGCATCCGCCAGTCGATGGCGCGGTCGTCGCGCAGGAACGCGATCAGGGCCTTGACGATCTCCGCATCGCCGGCGATGCGGCCCAGGCCTCGAACGGCGAAGAGCTGCTCGAGCTCGCGGTCCGAGCCGAGGTATTCGAGAAACGCGCCGCGTCCGAGGGCCGAGCGTCGGCGCGCGAGCGAGTAGAGGATACGCCAGGAGAGCTCGGGCTCGATGCCGCGCGCGCGCTCTCTCGAATCGAAGGTCTCGCTGATCTTGTGGGGGCTCAGAGCGTCGACCAGGGCGCGGTCGACGGCCTCCGCGCCGGGTTCGGTCGGATTCCAGCGAGCCGTGCCTTCGACCGCCTGGCACTGGACCTCGAGCGCACTGTCGCGCAGGGCGATGACGACTTCCGCGCGCACGGAAGGCACGTCGTAGAGGCTGGCCGCCGCGATCACAGCTGCGCGCAGCTCGGCTTCGGGCTCGTTGCGGTAGGCCAGGAGCAGGGACACCGCGCCCGGGTCGTTGCGAGCCCCCAGGGCGAAGACCGCCTCGAGGCGGACCGTGCGGTCGGGGTCTTCGAGCAGCTCGGCCAGGCGCGACGTGACGATGGCTCCGAAATCGGGGTAGGGCAGGCGTCCGAGCACCTCTGCGGCGCGCGCGCGCACGGCCGGATCGTCGTGCCCGGCCAGCTCGTAGAGCCGCCCGTCACCGTCCGTGCGTCGATCCTCGAGGGCCGCGAGCTCGAACATCTCCACGCCGGTCTGGAAGGTGATCGGTGTTCCTCCGAGGACCGTTTGCACGGGAAGCAGCGGTTCGGGCTCGGGACGGGAAGAGCTGCAGGCCGAGACCGTGGCAAGGAGAGTGGCGAGGATGGGAATGGTGCGAACGGCCAAAGGCGTGCTCCCTGGTGAGATCCGGAGGCCCGGAGGGGGCCTCATGATGCAGGCCGGGAGGTCGCGGAGAAAGGCAAGGCAGCCATTCCCCGGATCCGAACCCGCCAAACCCCGCGGCGGTCCCCCGCCGCGTCGCGCGGATCGGCTACTATGGGCGGTTCGTCGGCCCGCGCCGAGTTCCACCTGCAGCCGCTCTCTTCGAAGCCCGCCATGCCTCCGAGCCCCATTCCCGAGATCCTGGACGAGTTGAACGCCGGCCGGATGGTCATCCTCGTCGACGACCCTTCGCGCGAGAACGAGGGCGACCTCGCGATGCTCGCCGAGCACGTGACGCCGGAGGCGATCAACTTCATGGCCAAGGAGGCGCGCGGACTCATCTGCATGCCCATGGCCGAGTCGATGTGCGACCGCCTGGGCCTGCGTCCGCAGGTCGAGCGCAACACCAGCCGGATGGGCACGGCCTTCACCGTCTCGATCGAGGCCGCGACCGGCGTCACGACCGGGATCAGCGCGGCCGACCGCAGCCGCACGATCGAGGTCGCCTGCGCGCCGGAATCGTCGGTGGACGACCTCGTGAGCCCGGGGCACATCTTCCCCCTGCGGGCCAAGGAAGGGGGCGTCCTGGTGCGTGGCGGCCAGACGGAGGGGATCGTGGACCTCGCGCGCCTGGCGTCGTCGCGTTCGCCGGCCGGCGTCATCTGCGAGGTCATGAACGACGACGGGACAATGGCGCGCATGCCCGAGCTCGAGCGCTTCGCGGCCAAGCACGAGCTCAAGATCTGCACGATCTCGGACCTGATCGCCTGGCGCCGGCGGCACGAACGCCTGATCGAGCCCGTCGTGACCGGCGTCCCGTTGCCGACCCGACACGGGACCTTTCTGGCCCACGTCTTCCGCTCGGCCGTGGACGGGGGCGAGCACGTCGCCCTGACGCTCGGCATGGGAGAGCGCGGGCCGGACGGCCCCTACGACGAGGTCGCGGAGACGGTCACGGTGCGCGTGCACTCGGAGTGCTTGACCGGCGACGTATTCGGCTCGGAGCGTTGCGACTGCGAGGGCCAGCTGCACAAGGCGCTCCAGATCCTCGCCAGCGAGCCGCATTCCGTGCTGCTCTACCTGCGTCAAGAGGGGCGCGGGATCGGCCTCGCCAACAAGCTCAAGGCCTACAAGCTCCAGGACGAGGGCCTCGACACGGTCGAGGCCAACCAGGCGCTGGGTTTCCCGGCCGACCTGCGCGAGTACGGGATCGGGGCCCAGATCCTCCATTACCTGGGCGTGCGCAAGATGGCGATCCTCACGAACAACCCGAAGAAGATCCACGGCCTGGCGGGCTACGGGCTCGAGCTGGTCGACCAGCGCCCCCTGCGGACGGATCCGACCGCGACCAACATGCGCTACCTGGCCACGAAGCGCGAAAAGCTGGGCCACGACCTCGATCCGGGCGACCTGGACCTCACCACGCTGCGGCCCGAGTCGAGCGAGCCCAAGAGTCGGCGGGGCTGAAGGCGGCCGCGGCCGAGCCTCCCCGGGGCCCAACACGGGGCGGTGACCTGCGTACAACCGTCGGTAAATCGTTTCCAGCCCTGGCCTTGCGCGCCACGCCCGGATGTTGTCCGGGGACAGGCGCGAGCTCCGGAACCCGGGAATAGCCTGGGAAATCGGTCGTCCGAGCGCGCCAATGGGACCCGAGCTCATGCAACCCGCCATCCATGATGACCTGTCCTTGGTCCGGGAGACCTTGGATGGGAATCAGCTCAGCTTTCAGCTTCTGATCGAGCGCTACCAGGACCGGATGTTCGGCCTCGTACGCCACTACACCCGCTCCTATGTCGAGGTCGAGGACATCGTCCAGGACACCTTCCTCAAGGCCTACCACAAGCTGGAGACCTTCCAGGAGCAGAGTTCGTTCTCGACCTGGCTGCACCGCATCGCGGTGAACACGGCGCTCGACTTCCTGAAGCGCGTCGGCCGCAGTCCGGTACGCGCCGTCGAGGACCCCGAGCTGATGGGCGAGGTCCTGCGCGACAGCCCGCGGATTCCCGCGCCCGATGCGGCGCTCGAGCGCCAGGAGATCGCGCAGGTGACCCAGCGCGTGCTCGAGGAGCTACCGGAGATCTTCCGGACGGTCATCGTGCTGCGCGAGTTCGAAGACATGGCCTACCAGGACATCGCCGATCTCCTTTCGATTTCGATCGGGACCGTGGAGTCGCGCCTGTTTCGAGCCCGCGCGCGCTTCAAAGAGGCCCTGATCCGACTTCACCCCGAATTCGCCGGAGAGTGACGACACTCCGGCCAACTGACGCACACCTGTAGGAAACCACCGTGAAGATGTCCTGTGAGAACGCGAGTGCCCTGGTACCGAGCTACCTCGATGGGGAGCTGACCGAGGAGCAGACTGCCCCGCTGCGGTCCCATCTCTTCGATTGCCCGGCCTGCCGCGAGGTCGCGAAAGAGGGCAAGACCTTGCAGCGTTGGTTCGCGCCCGGAGCCGCACTCGCTCGCGAGCTCCAGGCACCGGCCGGCTTCGCGTCGCGCGTCGCGCGCCGGGCCTTTGCCGGGGACCCGGGCCTGCTCGATCCGGTCGCCGCGGGAGCCGCCGGAGCGGCCCTGCCGATGGACCAGCGGGCGAGCTCCGAGAGCGCGCGGACGCACCTCCCCCTCCTCTTGAAGACCACCGCGGCCGCGGCCGCCGTCCTCTTCGTCTTCGCCCTCGCGATCCAGAACCAGAGCCTGCCCTCCGCCGACGGCCTCGAGGCCCAGTATCAGCCGCCCTGGGAGAAGGAAGCCTACGACTTGCCGGCGCGCTTGCCGGTGCTTCCTCCCGCTGGCGCGCTGGGCACCGGGCGCAGCGCGGAAGCGGACCTCGAGGACGCCGAGCGGACGGATGGGGAGTCCCGCGCTGAGGCGACCTCCGCTGACGGGCGATGAACTCCGAACGGCTCTGGATCCTCGTGCTGGCCCTGGTCTGCTTCCTCGCGGGACTCGCGGGGGGGCTGCTCGCCGCCGACCGTATCCGTCCGCACGCGCCCACCGGCCCCTTCGCCGGCTATGTGGCGAGCTTCGCGGACACCTTCGACCTCGACGAGGAGCGGACCCGCGATCTGCGCTTTTTGATGGACCGCTATCACCGCGACATCGAGGATCTCAAGGCCCGCCACGTGCAGGGCATGGAGGACGAGTTGATCCAGCTCGGCGACATCTGTCGGGATCGGATCAAGACCTACGTCCTGCCTGTCGATCGGCACGACGAGTACGACCTCCTGGCCGCCGGGTTTCACCCCCCCGGTGAGGACGCGAAATAGAGAACGACCATGGCTCGAGCCTGCGGAATTCACATCGATCAGAGGCGCTTTCGTCTGATCGCCCTCGACGGTAGCCCGAAGAGGCACAAGGTGGTGGCCCACCTGTCGGGCGAGATCCCGTTGGGTGACGACCCGGTCACCGCCGTCGCTTCGCGCCTCAAGAAGGTCTCGAAGAAGAAGATCTCGCCCGATTCGGTCGAGCTCGCGGTCGACTCGGGGCTGGCGTCCTTCCGGCACTTGAAGCTGCCCTTCGACGACCGCACCAAGATCGAAGAGGTCCTGAAGTTCGAGATCGAGAACGAGCTCCCGCAGTGGGACATCGACCAGGTCATCGTCGACTTCATCGTGGCCGAGTCGAAGCCGGGCGTGGAGTCGCAGCTGCTCGTCACCGCGCTGCCGAAGGAGCGACTCGCGTTGCAGCTCCAAGCCTGCGAGCTCGCCGGCCTGGAGGCGAACGACGCCGAGCTCGACGGAACGGCGCTCTTCAACGCGACCCACGCCGCCGGAATCTTCGACGAGGAGTCGGCCCAGTTGATCGTGCACGTCGGCGATTCGACGACGGCCGTCGTCGTCGTCGATGGAGGACGCATGATCGACATGCGGGCCATCCGTGCCGGCGGCCGGCCCCAGGCGTACCTCGGGGACGACGTCGCCCTCGAGGAAGACGACGAGGTCTCCGAAGAGCGCGAGGAAGGGGAAGAGGACGGCGCGTCGGAGGCGAGTGCGTTCGATCGCGACGACCCCGAGACCAGCGAGCGTCTGGCCCAGAGCGCCCAGCGCATCCGGCGCGAGCTCGGACGGACGCTCTCGGCTGCACGCACGACCCACCCGATCGAAGCGATCTACGTGGTCGGTGGCAACGACATGCCCGAGCTCTTCGAAGGCGAGATCTTCGACGTCCCGGTGCATCCGCTCGAGGTCGTGCCGGAGATCGAGGGTGTCGAGGACCCGCAGGAGTTCGCGGTCGCCTACGGCGCCGCGCTGCGCGGTCTGGGCGGCACGCAGGTCACGACTCACCTGCGACGCGAGAACCTGCGCTTCAGCGGGACCTTCGAGCGACTCGAGCTGCCGTTGGCGGTCTTTTCACTCCTGCTCTTCACCCTGCTCGCCGTCCAGGTCATCACGACCAACCGGCAGTTGCAGTGGCGCGACATCGGCGACCCCGACCATTCGAAGGGGATCCGGGGCGACATGCAGGTCTGGATGGACGCCTCCAACGGCTACATGCTGCCCAGCCCCGAAGGCGACTGGGCCGGACGGCTCAAGACTCCATCGGAGACGCTCTCGAACTACATCGCCGATGCGACGGCGGGCAAGAAGGACCAGTTCCAGACGAAGTTCCAGCAGATCTCTTGGATCAACACTCAACTGCTGAGAGAGATCAAGGAGATCGAAAAGGAGCTGAACCTCGGCGCCGCGACCGCGGACGACGCGCAACCGCAATCGGCCTTGATGGGGTCGGCGCTGGTGTTGGGCACGATGGACTCGATGGGGCCGGACCTCGGTCGCTTTGCACTGCGCCGCGTCCAGGCGGACTTCAATCCCGGGAGCGGCACTCGAGCCGACAGCGTCGAGGTGAAGCTCGACGTCGACTTCTTCGGAGAGTCCTCCGTCGAAGCCACCCGGCACTTCAACAACCTCAAGAACGAGCTCGGCGCGCAAGTCTGGTTCGTCGACTTCGAGAACCGCAGCCTCAACCCGTTCGACGAGGGCGTCTACGTCGAGAACATGCGGGTGATCGTCGACGTCGCGAAGGCCCTCGAGGCCGAGATCAAGATGGGAGGAGCGCAGGAATGAAGGGTTTCTTCAGCAGCATGAACTTCCCGCGCTGGGTCATCGTCCTGATGTTGACGGCCTCGGGTGGACTCGGCTACTTCGCCTATGCCCAGCAGACTCGCCTGGCGGAAGTGCACGGCGAGCTCGCGCGGGTGAAGAGCGTCGTCAGGACGATTCAGCAGAACGCGATCCGACTGGACGAACTGCAGGAGCTGGCTTCCAAGGAACGCTTCCGCGGACAGGCCGATGCGGAGACCTACATCAGCAGCATCGCGGCGATGGACGCCGTCAAGGTCGGCCAGGTCAAGATCAGCCACTCCTCGAAGCCGATGGGCAAGTACGAAGACCATCGCTACAAGATCGAGCCGGCTCACCGCGACAAGACCTTCCACCGCATTCAGATCTCGAACTTCCTCTATCAGCTCGAGGCCGAGACGCGCCGTCTCAAGGTCACGAGCATGAAGATCGAGCCCGGCGAGCGTCTGAAGCCGGGCGAGCTCGGCAGCGACAACTGGAAGTTCGAAACCGAGGTCACTTCGCGGCAAGGCTCCGGAGAGTAGGGAGAGCGCCTCGCGGAGAGTTTCGGAGCGTCTCCGCTGCGGCTTTTTGCGAAGTCTGTGAGAATCGGCGCCGGCCTCGGACACCAAGAGGCGTCCGATCCGTCTCCCCGGGATCCAGGGCCAGCCCGTCGGGCCATCCGGCGTCAGAAGTCCGCCCGAAGGCGGGTGCTGTCGCTGGTTCCGGAGCGCTGGCCGATGGCTGCCCGTGAAGCACGGCGAGCTCCCCGCCCTCTCTCCACGACCACGACCTCGGATTCGCCATGACCGTCCGCTCCTGCTTTGGCCGCTTGTCCGCCCTTGCTCTTTCCCTGCCCGTCCTCGCCGCCCAATCCCCGACTGCGATCGAACTTCCTGCCGGCGCTGTAGCGCCCGGAAGTTCCCTGGGCCGGCTCGCGCTCGGCGACTTCGACGGGGACCAGCGAACGGACGCCGTCTTGCTGGCGGACGACACGCCGGTCGTGCTCTGGGGCGTGCTGAGCTTCGTCGCAGCGACGCCGCTCGATTCCACGGGTAGCCTCGTCGCCGCGGATCTCGCGGTTCTACCGGGTTCGGGTGCCAGCGCGGACGAGATCGTCGTCACCGGGCCCGCGGGGACGGGCTGCTGGTCGTTCGACACCACCCTGGGAGTGTTCGTCGAGGAAGCGGTCGATTCCGCGGCCGGCACGCTCGTGAGCGTGATCCGCAATCGCGAAGCCCCGCATGACGTCGCGACGAACGACGGCACGGCGGCGATCGCCATGCACCGCCGGATCAGCGGGAGCTTCCAGCCCCGTGCGGTGCTTCCGACGACCTTGCCTCCCGACGAGATCGTCGGCGTGGATTGGTTCGGCATGTCGCAGCGACAGGTGGCGCTGCGGAGCGGCAATCTGGTCGAAGTCCGGGAGGCCAACACCGGGATCCGCGTCGGATCGACCTATCTCGGCCAACAGGTCCGCTCGATCGCGACGATTCCCTCCGCTGGCAGCGAGCGCCTGGCCATCGTCTTCGAGCTGCCGCTGTACGGCGTCGACGACTGGCAATGGGTCAGCACGTTCGGCTTCACCGCAGGGCTGGAGACCTGGGAATCGCTCGGCGATCTGGGGATCTACACGACGGCCGTCGGGGCGTTCGGCAACGACAGCCTTCCCGATCTGGTGACCTTCAGCACGCTCTTGCCCGAGCTGCGCGAGTACGAAGGTCAGGGTGCGCAGCCCGTCTTCGTGCCGGGCGCGGTCACGCTGCACGCGCTGGATCCGGGTACGCCGGTCGCGCAGAACGCGGGTTCGATCGCGCTGGCGGATCTGGACAACGACCAGGACGCGGACGTCCTCGTTCCGCTCCAGGCGGATCAGAACCTGCTGTTTTTCGCGGGCAGCCTGGAGGATGCCGGAGCCCTGGCTCCGCACCCGGCCGAGGGCGCCTACCCGCCCTGCCCGGTCGCAGAGCCGGACTGTCTCAACGCCATCCTGTCCTACTCCGCAGGAGAACTGATCGTGTGGGTGCCCTTCGAGCCCCAGGCCGGCTGGACCGGCTCGGACAGCTTGGAAGCCCTCGCGTTCCTCGCGGTCGAAGGCTCCTCGGCCGATCCGATGGGCGCGCTCTTCTCGCACCCGGTCGACCCCGCTGCTTCGCTCCTTCACTTCGGGGTCGGACCCTTTCAGGTCGACACGAAGCAGGCCACGACCCTCTACATGCTCTTTCGGTTGAGGCTCGCCGATGGGAGCGTTGGTCCGGAGGCCGGCTTTCAGCTCGTGTTCGAGCCGCCGAAGGATCCGTCCGCGCCCGGCTTCGGCCCCAAGGTCCAGGGCATCAATCCCACCCCGCGCGTTCCGATCGGCGGGTCCGTGCCGGGCCAACCTCAACAACCCTGAGAGCCATTCAGCGCGGCCATGCCTCCTGCGGGGGCCGTGCATTGCCCGCACCTGCGACGGTGAGCGAGGCGTGGAACCACGGGTGTGCGAAGCCCTCTTGCCGAGCTAGCTGAGCGCGCGCGTGGCGCAGTGCCTCGCTCGTCGTGTCGCCTGCGGCGAGCCGACGGTGCAGGCTCTCGAGCAGCTGCAAGGTCGCGTCGTAGTCGAGGTCCGTGTGGGAGGCGAGCACCGTGTGGGAGCCTGCCGCGAAGAGCTCCCCCGGCAAGGTTCCCGCGCCGTCTTCTCCGCGCCGGAGAGGGCCCTTGCGCGTGCCGCAGCCCGCCAGGACGACGACCCTGGGAACGACGCCGGAGCGCTGCAGAGCGCGCACCTCGGAGGCGCCGAAGAGCCCGGTCGGATCGTCGTCGTGCGGCGCGAGGACCAGGGCCGCCGGCGGGAGGCGGCGCGGGTCGTAGACCCCGTGCGCGAGGATCGTGAGGACGTGCGCGGATGGAGCGTCCAGGGCGAGCCAAGCTCGGTCTCCCCGTCGGAGCGCGGCGTGTCCGGGCGCGAATCCGCGAACGAGGCGCTGGGCGTCCGACTCACTCAACTCGAGTTCGGCGAGGCCGGGCCACGTCGCGCTCACGTGAGAGACCGGTGGCGCCGCGAGCACCAGGAGCTGCAGCGCTGCAACCGGGGTTCCCGGCGCGTCTTCGGCTCTGCGTCGCAGCTCGACCGCGAGCGGCAGGGAAAGCGTCTGGGAGAGCGCGTGAGTCAGGTCGAGCGGCCGCCCGCTCGGTCCCGGAAGGGTCTCGAAGGGAGTCGGTCCCGAGAGCTCGAGGCCGATGACGTCGATCGTCTTCCAGCGCGCCAGGCGTTCGGCGAGCGCCGGGGGCAGGAGGACTTCCGCCATCCGACCCGCCGCAGCCTCCGCACGCCGCAGGGCGAGTGGCGTGACACGACCGGCGTCGTCCTGTTGCGGTCGCCGTAGCACGGCGGCGACGAGCTCCCGGCGCAGAGCCTCGAACTCACGAACCGATCCCAAGGCGAGATGCTCGATCCCGCTCTGTTCGATGACGAAGAGGTGTCCCTCGTCGACATTGGTCAAGTAGCAGAGCCAGCCCGCCTGCGGGTCCAGACCGGCCTGCAGTTGCGCGACCGAGGGTGCACGCAGTCCGAGCTCGACCGCGAGACTCCCACGCAGCTGGGCCCGCATGAGAATGTCGAGCGCGCCCCGTGCATCCTCGCCGAGGAGCAGCTTCGTGTGCATCAGCTCGCCGACCACGTTGGCGCGTGTCGAATACTGCAGGAAGCCTGTTCCGGTCGGCTGTGGCGGCACGGAATCCCAAGCCTCCAACAAGGCCGTCACGCTGTGCTCGAGCTCGTGGACGTGTTCCGCGAGCTGCGCCTCGAGCTCGGACGTCGTTGCCTCGTCGCCGGCCGCGCGGGAGGCCTTCCAGCGCTCGCGCAGCCAGCGATTGTGCGTGGCGTTGAAGTAGGCCCGCGTCAGGTCGACTTCCGCCGAGCTCCAGTTCCGCTCGAGCGTCTTCAAGTCGTCCGCCGCTCCCGCGAGCGCGGCTCCCGCACGCTCGCGGTCGCCGCGGTCCAGCTCGCAACGCGCGAGATCGACGGCAAAGCGCAACCGGATGCGCGGGCTCAGGGCGGTGTCGACGAGGACGCCGGCCGCGCGCGCGCGCGCTTCCGCGAGCAAGGCTGGACTGCGCGACGTGCTCCCGAAGTCGTCGATCGAGGCGCGCGCGAGCAGGTGGGCGACCTCGGCGCGGTTGGCCGGGTTGAGGCGAAACTCGTCCGCGCGTTCCTGCAAGGTCGTGAGGTCCCGCAGCGCGTCGCCGTAGCGTCGCTGGGAGAGGGCGAAGCGCGCGGAGTTGAAGTGGACGCTGGCCCGCACTCCGGGGTCCGAAACGTCCTTGGCGGCCGCGCGCTCGCGTGCGAACCACTCCGCCGCCTGGTCCGCGTTCCCGATCTGCTGGAAGAGTCGGCCGCGGTCACCGAACAGCGTGGGCAAGAGCAGCGCGTGCGCGCCCGAGTCCTCCGTGAGGTCCAGGCCGGCTTCGGCGGCGTCCAGGAACGCCAGCGCGGAGCGGAACGAGTCCGCGCGCAGCTCCAACCCGGCCAGCTCCCGTGCGAGCCACGGCTGCATCGCTCCGGCCGCATCCCCGAGCGCCCAGCCGTCCTGCAGATCCGCGCGCGCGGCATCGAGCTCGCCGCGCTCGAGGTGCAGGCGTGATCTGCGCCAAAGGACGTTGGCCTGCCACCCGGGGTGGTCCAGGCGCTCGCTGACGTCGAGAGCGATCGAGAGCAGGTCGAGCGGATCGAGATCGAGCGGGTGCACCCTGGCGTCGCACGCGCCGAGGACCAACCGGAAGAGCTCGTCCAGCTCGGCGGCTGACAGCGCCTCGGCGGGATCTGGCGGCTCGAGACGGAACGCGAGCTCGTCGAGGCGTGCCGTCAAGAGCTCGACCGCTTCGTCCACGGCGTCCGCGGAGGCCGTGGCGTCGTCGAGCGTCGCCAAGAGCTCGGCGTTGTCCTGAGCCGCGATCCGCGTGGACGCGCAGGCGAACGCTAGGGCGACGAGAACGAGGCGGACCCGGAGGCCGAGCCGAGCTCGGTACCCGAGGCGTCGAAAGCTGTGATCTCCCAATGGATGGTCTCGGGCCATGTTGCGGCCAGGCTCGGATCCGGAGTCCAGGACGTCGAGCGCGTGTGCTCACGGGCCAGAGTGCGGAAGGACGCATCGTAGACCGTGATCCCGTAGTTGGCAGCACCTTCGAGCTCACAGGTCCACTCGAAGCTTCCCTTCAGCGTCGCCTCGGTGGAGAGGACGATGCTAGCGCCGTCTTCACCGAGGCTGATGCCGGAGCGATCCGGCGGGGGATCGTCCGACCAGTTCCAGGGCCGGGTCAGGACGAGCAGCGCCGCGGCCGCGACGAGCACGATCGGAGCCCAACGGCGAAGAGAAGCCTCCTGCCCCGCAGGCGGTCCGTCGAAGGCCGTCGCCGCGACCTGCGACCGAAAGCCGGTCAAGATCCGCTCCTCGACGTCGTCCGGGGCCTCGTCGGAAGCCGCCTGCGCGAGTTCCTCGACCTCACGATCGAGCGCGTGCCCTTCGGCTGTGAAAAGCGTCTTCATGTGGTCGAGCTCATCCAGAGTGTGGCGGCATGTCGGACAGGACTCGAGGTCTCGCACGGAAGCTGCGTCGCGCTCGAGCTCGCCCAGCGTGACCTGTCGCAGCAGGCCGTCGTGTCGGGGGTCGTGTGTGCTCACGAGACCTTCCCCTCGGTGCGTGTGAAGTGCGGTCGCAGCAGCTCCCGGAGCTTGTCCAGCCCGCGGTAATAGCGCGTCTTCACCGTGGCGACGGGCAGATCGAGGCGCGCGGCGATCTCCTCGAACGAAAGCTCGTCGAACTGACGCAGCTCGACGACGCGACCATAGGCAGGGTCGAGCCTGGCGAGCGCGGCCCGAATCGTCGAGGTCTGCTCGCCGTCCGTAGAAACGGAGGAGCGGTGATCGGGAATCGGCGCCGTGAGCTCGCCCAGGGAGCGTGGCGTGCGCCCCTTGCTGCGCAGAGAATTCATCAACGTGTTGATGCAGAAGCGTCCGACCCAGGTCGTCAAGGCGGCCTCGCCGCGGAACGAGTCGATCTTGCGCCAGACGAGCGCGAAGATCTCCTGCGCGAGGTCATCCAGGTCTTCGTCCGACAGGGGTTGTCCGAGACGAGCGTTCTTGAGCCTAAGGATGCGCGGGATGCAGCGCATCCGCTCGAGAAACTCGTCGACCGCCTCGGCTGCCCCGGACCGGGCCTCCCGGATCAGGGACAGATCGCTGCGTGAACCGTCCGGCTCGTTCTTGCGGGGAGCGTGCATCCGACCTCAACTCTGCGAGGCCTCCTGCAGATCGTCAACGGTGCAAATCGTGGCCTCGAAGTTGCGGGAATGTTGAAACTGAGAGCGAGGCAAGGACACCTGCGCAGTTCGGCGAGCGGTGCGTGGAAAGAGACTCCGGAAACACGGAACGCTTGCGGGACGACGGACACGAACGGTGCCCCTGCGCAAGCACAACCGTCCGAATCCCATCAACCCACGCAACGTGCACTCATGAAATTCCGTTCCCTGCTTCCCGTCACGCTCATCGCCAGCCTGTTCCTCTCCGGCGGAGCCGCGGCTCTCGTCGCCGTGACCTGCCCGTCCGAGGGCATCATCGGCGACTACAACAACAACGGTGCGATCGACTACAGCGACCTTGCGGCCCACAGCTACTACTACGGCCAAGGCAGCATGCGCGCCGACCTCAACCGGGACTGCCAGATCAACATCGCGGACATCTCCGTGATGTACGACCTCTATTACAACGGCAGTGGCACCCTCATGGACTTCAACCGCGATGGAACGGTCGACATCGGGGACTGGATCTCGTTCAACGACGCCTACTTCGTGGGCAGCTCGTTCGCCAACGTGAACGGCGACTGCACGGTGGACATCGCGGATTTCAGCGTCTACTCGGAGTGGTTCACGAACGGCTGCGGGCAGTAGTTCTCGCAGAACACCCTTCGCGGAGAGACGGTGTGCAGCCCTTGGACTGCAGGCCGTCTCTTCGTACAGGCGCCCGGCCCTGGCCGAGGGCGGGAAGGACGCGTCGGGGTGGCCTGCGGTGACGTCTGGACACGGCACGTACCCGACCGCGCGCGGGCCCATCCCGCGGTCACGGTCCACCGCGGACGCCGCTCTTCCGATGAACCCTCCCGAGTGAACCCTCCCGAGGTCCCGTCCGCCGGGGCGCAACTCCTGCCGTCCACGCGCAAATCCGGGCCCCGGGGGCCGCGATCGAGTGCCTCCTGCGCTACGCTTTTTGGATGCACAATCCCTTCGGCGACGCTCACCTCAACCTCGACTATCCCTGCGACTGGACCTACAAGATCGTAGGCCGGGACGAAGAGGCGATGCAGCTCGCGGTCTCGATGGTGCTCGACCGGGAATACCGCCTCAACCCCTCCAACCGCAGTCGCACGGGCAAATACCTGTCCCTCGAAATCGTGCTCGAAGTGCGCGACGAGGACGATCGCCGTGGCGTGGGGCAGGCCTTGCACGATCGCGACGAGATCCTGTTCGTGATCTGAGCCGTCGGTCCGAAGGCCGCGCGCAAACGAAAAGACGCAGGCCCGTGAGTCCTGCGGCCGGCGCGCGCCATCCGGTCAGGGAACTCCCAGCACGAGGATCCCGCCATGCCGCGTCTGCTTTCCGTGATCACGAGTCTCTGCCTGTGTGCCGCGCCGCTTGGCGCGCTGCTCGTCGAAGATCCCAGCTCCACCTCCAAGGCCGACCTCCTGCTGCGCCGGGGCCGCTGGGCCGAGGCGGAGCGGGCGTACGAAGAGGTCCTGGCGCGCGAACCGGACCACGCGCTGGCCTGGTTCCATCTGGGCTATGTCACCAGCGCCCAGGGCAAGTTCGAGCGCGCGATCGAGGCCAACCAGCGCGCCGCGACCTTTCCCGAGGTCCGCCCGACGGCGCTCTACAACCTGGCCTGCAACTACGCGCGGACCGACGCGCTCGAGGCGGCCAGCACGACGCTCGACGCGTCGATCGCGGCCGGCCAGCTCGACTTCGACCTGATGGCGAGCGACCCCGATCTCGCCAGCCTGCGCGCGGCCGGGCGGGTCAGCCTCCCGCGCGAACCGGTCTGGAAGATGCTCGAGGCGCGCAACGGGCTCACGGTCCGTCACGCCCTGCTCGTCCCCGAGGATCTGGACCCCGAGCGCCCCGTCACGGCCTTCCTCGCCTTCGCGCCGGGCGGCGGCGGACCGCTCTCGACCGCCTGGGCGATCGAGGAGCTGTGGGCCGGGCTCGCAACCCACGCGAACGCCGTCGTCCTGTGTCCGGTCGTTCCCGACGACTCCTGGTTCACGCACCCGGCCCACCACGCGCTCGAAGACCTCTTGAAGCACGTCGAGCGCGAGCTTGCGATCGAGGGCGACCGCTTTCACTTCATCGGCTTCGCGAGCGGCGCCCGCGCGGCCACGACCTACTCACGCATGTCGAAGCGCTACGCGCGCTCCTTGACCGTGCTCTCGAGCCTGGGCTGGTCGAGCTTCGACGACGACGAGCTCGCGCGCTGGGACGAGCTGCCCGTCCACCAGATCGTCGG
>JAJDEW010000021.1 GCA_029259595.1 Planctomycetota bacterium
GCGAAGCGCGTGCGTGCGGTTCGCGCCGGGCGTGGAGGGCAAGATTTCGTCCTCCGGGAGGGGGACCGGCTCCTGGACGAGGCGCTCGCACAGGAGCTCGAGTTCGAGCTCGTCCTGGTGGGCGAGGACCGTGCCGGGCGCGCGGACGAGCTCGCGTGCCGGGGCCTCGAACCGCGCCTCGTGGAGGCGGGGCTCCTGCAGCGGCTCTCGGGCCTCTCGACCTCCCCCGGGGTCCTGGCCCTCGTCCGCCCGCCCCGGACGCCGGCCCTGGCGGAGCTCGAGGCCGCCCCCGACGCCCTCTGGGTCGTGTCCTGCGGCCTGCAGGACCCCGGCAACCTGGGGGCCCTGGCGCGCACGGCCGAGGCGGCCGGAGCCACGGCGCTCGCGACCCTCGCGGCCGGTTGTTCGCCCTACCATCCGCGCGCCCTGCGGGGCTCGATGGGCAGCCTGCTGCGGCTCGCGACCGTCGTCCGGGAGGGGGCCGAGGAGCTCGTGGACGAGCTCGCGGCGCGCGGCTTCCGCAACGTGCGCGCGGCCACGCGCGGCGGGCGCTCCCCGCGCACCTTCGACTGGTCCGGTCGCATCGCGCGGTGGATCTCGTGCGAGCGCGGCGGCTTCGACGGACTTTCCGAGGCCCGCGTCGAGGCCCTGGAGGCGGTCACGATCCCGCTGGCGCCCGGCGTCGAATCGCTCAACGCGACGGCGGCGGCGGCGGTCCTGTGCTTTGCCGCCGGCCGCAACGAGAGTCGGGAGGCAGGCGCATGACCGGCGACCTCTTCGGCGAACCCGAGCCCGCGGCCGCGGTCTTCGAGCCCGCGTCCTCGGACGCCCCGCTGGCCGAGCGCATGCGCCCGCGCACGCTCGAGGAGTACGTCGGCCAGCGCCACGTGGTCGGCGAGGGCAAGATCCTGGCCCGTGCGCTGGCCGGCGAGCTGCGCCAGAGCTTGATCCTGTGGGGGCCGCCGGGCACGGGCAAGACGACCCTCGCGCGCCTGATCGCCGCGCGCAACGGCACGCGCTTCGTGCCCTTCTCCGCCGTCCTGTCGGGCGTGAAGGAGATCCGGCTCGTCATGGCCGAGGCCGCGGCCCAACGCAAGCGTTCGGGCGCGCGTACGCTGCTCTTCATCGACGAGATCCACCGCTTCAACAAGGCCCAGCAGGACGCCTTCCTGCCGCACGTCGAGCGCGGCGACATCCTCCTGATCGGGGCGACGACCGAGAACCCCTCGTTCGAGGTCAACGGGCCGTTGTTGTCGCGCGCGCGTACGATCGTGCTCGAGCCGCTCGGCGCGGACGAGCTCGTGCGCATCCTCGCGGCGGCGCTCACCGACGAGCGCGGGCTCGCGGGGCGCGCGACCGCCTCGGAGGAGGCGTTGCACCGGCTGGCGGCCGCCAGCGATGGCGACGCGCGCCGGGCCTTGACCGTGCTCGAGACGGCGGCCTCGTTGGTGGACGAGGGCGGCGTCCTCGACGAGGCGGTGCTGGTCGAAGCGCTGCAGTCGAAGACGCTGCACTACGACAAGAGCGGCGAAGAGCACTACAACCTGATCTCCGCGCTGCACAAGAGCATCCGCAACTCGGATGCCGACGCGACGCTGTACTGGCTCGTGCGGATGCTCACGGCCGGCGAAGACCGCCGCTATCTCGTGCGACGGCTGGTGCGCATCGCGCTCGAGGACATCGGGTTGGCCGATCCGGCGGCGCTCGGGGTCACCGAAAGCGCCGGTCGCGCCTGGGATCGGCTCGGTTCGCCCGAGGGCGAGCTCGCGCTCGTGCAGGCCGCCGTCTATCTCGCG
Source organism: Planctomycetota bacterium (assembly GCA_029259595.1). Classification (GTDB taxonomy): domain Bacteria; phylum Planctomycetota; class UBA1135; order UBA1135; genus OFTM43. Next base: position 1,797 of record JAJDEW010000021.1, read on the forward strand.
CGCGCGCCGAAGTCGAACGCGCTGTACAAGGCCTACGGCGCTGCCTGCCAGGACGTCGAGACGACCGCCGCCGAGCCGGTGCCCAAACACCTGCGCAACGCGACGACCGGTCTGATGCGCGAAGTCGGCTACGGCCAGGGCTACCGCTACGCGCACGACGATCCGGCGGCGACCGAAGAGATGACCTGCCTGCCGCCGTCGCTCGCGGACCGTCGCTACTTTCCCCGCGACGACGTGGGATCCGACGGTGCCTGAACGCGCGCTGCTGGGATCAGGACCCGGGAACGGCTAGACTCCGTCCCTTCGCTCCGATTCGAGGTCAGGGTCCAATCCGGGCGGCTCGAGACGCGGCGCAGCCGCATGATCGACGCATTTCTCCGACGCGCGCGCTTCGCCCTGGAACGCTGGGTGCAACGCGGTGCCGTCCATCAGTTGCTCTTGATGGCGGGTCTGGTCGTCTTGGTCGCCGTCGCGGGCGGCCTCGCGGCCTTCCTTCTGACGCCCGGCTTCGATGATGCGCCGACCGCCGTGTGGTGGTCGTTCCTGCGGCTCACCGATCCGGGCTACCTGGGCGACGACGAGGGCACCGCGCTGCGCGTCGTGTCGACGATCGTGACCGTCCTGGGCTACGTGCTCTTCATGGGCTCGCTGATCGCGATCCTGACGCAGTGGTTGTCGCGGACGATCCGCAACCTGGAGAGCGGCCTGACCCCGATCGCGATGGCGGACCACTTCGTGATCCTCGGGTGGACCAACCGGACGCCCGAGATCATCAAGAAGCTCTTGGCCGCCGGCGGTCGCCTCGAGCGTTTCCTGGCCGCGCGCGGTGGCGCGCGCAAGCTCCGGATCGTGGTCCTGGCCGAAGACATGGACGCCGAACGTCGCCAGAGCCTGCGCGACGACCTGGGTGACACCTGGAACGAGGGCCAGGTCTTCCTGCGCTCGGGCTCGTCGTTGCAGCTGGAGCACCTCGAGCGTCTCGATCTCCTGCGCGCGGCCGTCGTCATCGTACCGGGCGCGGACTTCGAGCTCGGCGGCGCGGAGCTGACCGACACGCGCGTCGTGAAGACGCTCCTGACCGTCGATACCCTGTTTCGCCAGCACCCTGGCAAGGACAAGCCGCACGTCGTGGCCGAGCTCTTCGACCCGCGCAAGGTCTCGATCGCGCGCAGCACGGTCGCCTCGGGCGTCGAGGTCATCGCGGGCGATCGGTTGGTGAGCCGGCTCCTGACGCAGGGGCTGCGGCAACCGGGGGTGGCCACGATCCTCTTGAGCCTTCTGACCCACCGCGAGGGCAACGCGATCTACCTCCGGTCGTTCCCGGAGCTGGAGGGAGAGTCGCTTCGCAGCCTCGCGCAGGCCTTTCCGACAGCGCTCGTCCTGGGGCTCGTGTCGACGCGCGACAAGGAAACTCACGTGCAGCTCGACCCGACGGTCGACGTCACGATCGCGAGCGGCGACCTCTTGATCCTCCTGGCGAAGCGCTACGACGACTGCGTGATCGGCGCCACGGGCGCGCGCGCGGTGCCTGCGGCCGTACGGGCCTTGCAGGAGGACACGCGACCGACCGGTCGGCGACGCCTCTTGATCCTGGGCTGGAGTCACAAGGTCCCGATCTTGCTCGAGGAGCTGGCTTCGGCGAGTTCCGGCACGATCGAGGTGACGATCATGTCGAGGGTCGACACGGACGAGCGCGAGCGTGCGCTCGCACGCATGAACTACGGCGAACGTCTGACGATCGAGAACGTCCACGGGGACTACTCGCTCGAGCAGGATCTCGAACAGGTCGAGCCGGGCACGTTCGACCACGTCGCCTTCCTCGCGAGCGGCTGGATGGGCTCATCCGAGCAGGCCGACGCGCGCACCGTTCTCGGCGTGCTCCTCTTGCACTCCCTGTTGCGCGAGCAGGGCGTGCGCCCCGAGGTCCTGGTCGAGCTCCTGGACCCCGAAAACGCCCGTATCCTCGCCGAGGTCGCCGACGTCGTCTTCGTGAGCCCGCGCGTGTTGAGCCATCTCCTGGCTCACGTCGGGCTGCGGCCGGAGCTCAACGCGGTGTTCGACGCCTTGATCTGTGCGGGCGGGACCGATATCGAATTGCGTTCCGGCGAGGCCCTCGAGCTCGCGGGGCGCAGCGTGACCTTTGCCGACGTGCAGCGCGCCGCGAGCGCCCACGGCTGCGTCGGGCTCGGATTCTTCGTCGCGCGCAGCACCGAAGCGCCCGAAGTCCACCTCAATCCACCGCGCGACCAGGTGTGGAACCTGGGCGACAGCGACCGAATCGTGCTCTTGACGCGCGACAGGCAGGCTTGATGCGCATGTTGCGACCCTCCGCATTCGTCATGAAGCTCTGCGCGTCCGCCGTGCTGTTCCTGGTGCTCGGCCTGCAGGGCCAGACCCCGGCGATCGACTGGTTCACGGGAGGTGCCGAACTCACGCCAGCGGACGTGCAAGCCGCGCGTGCGAAGGCGGAGTCGGTCTCGAAAGCCGTTCCCGAGACCGTGGAAGAAGACTCGCCCGAGGCGCGGCTGCGCGCAGCCTTGGAGCGGCGCTTCGCGCTCCTGGACGAGCTCGACGGGCTGTTGGCACGTCAAGCCGAACTGCGCGAACGGATCGCGACCTTCCCGAACCGCGTCGAAGGCCTGCAAGCGGAGCTCGCCCTGCTCGAGGCCGCGCCCCGACCGCAGGTCCCCGACTCGGCGACGACCGTGGGCTACGCCTCGCTCGAGGCCGAGGTCGCCGTGCTGCGCAAGGAGGTCGAGACCGTCCAAGCCGGACTCGACGCCGCCATGCGCCGGCAGGATCGCAGCTCGGAGATGCGCAGCGCGAACGGGCAGAGAGCGGTCGAAGCGCGCAAGCGGCTGACGGACCTGCGGGCTCGGGCCGAGGCGGAGAGCAGCGGTCCGGGGCGCGACGTCCTCGAGTTGCAGGCGGCCAACGCCGAGCTCGACGCGTCCGTCGCCGAGGCTCGCGACCGGCTCATGGACGAGGAGCTCGAGGGCGACGCCGTGCTCGGCCCCTTCCGCAACGTGTCCCTGACCCTGGCCGAGCTGCGCCTCGATCGAAAAGAGGTCGAGCTCGCGCACTACGGAGAAGCGTTGCAGCTCGTGCTCCAGGTCGAGCGCGACCGCAGCGAGCTCGAGCTGGCCGCGAAAGAGGCCCAGGCGGAGACGGCCGAGGACCCCTTCGAGCGCTTCGTCGCGGGCTGGGAGCTTTCGGTCGCGCGCTCGGAAGCCAGCCTGGCGGAGGCCGAGCCGTTCCTGGTCGACGTCTCGATCGAGGCCGCCGAGCAGCAGGAGCGCCTCGGCAACGACAAGAAGGAGCTCGAGCGGCTGCAGGCCGACGTGGCGCAGTCGGGAACCGGCGGCGCCGTCGGCGCGGCGATTCGGCGCGTCTTCCTGCAACTGGGGCCGCGCCGCAAGACGATCGAGCTGGCGCTCAAACCGCGCTTCGAGCAGCGCGTCGCCGACTTCTCCGACCGACGCTTCGAGGTCGACCAGCTGCTCTACGGTCTCAGCGAACGCTGGGCCGCGGAGACCGCCGAGATCTTCCCGGAGGACCTCGGGGCGAGTGGCCCGCGCCAACGCCGCACGCGCGAGCTGCGCGACGAGCTCCGCAAGGCGCTGCAGGTGGAACGCACGGCCCTGACCGGAGCGATCAACGGCCTTCGTCAGCTGCGCGACGTGCAACGGGAACGACGCAGCGTGCTCGGGGAGCTCGAGGGCTTCATCCACGCCAAGGTCTTCTGGATCCAGGACCGCCGACCGCTCTGGAGCGCGGCCACGATCTCCGCCGTTCCCGAGGAACTGGCGCTGCTGGGCGAGGCCGTTCGCGGGCCGCTGGCCGGGGATTGGAGCGTTCTGCTCGGGAGCACGGGCTGGCGCGAACTGCTTCCGTTCGGCGCGGCCCTGGTCGTTCTGCTCGCCGTCGCGATCTTCCTGCGGCGACGCTTGCGGCGCGTGCTCACCAGCTCACAGACGACCGGACGTCAGAGCCCGTGGCGTTCCGGCGGGCGCGCGGCGGTCGCGCTGCTGCAGTCCGCACTCTTGCCGGCGTGCTTCTTGGCGCTGGCCGCCTTGGCGCCGACGCTGGACTTTCCGATCGAGACCGAGACGGCGCTCGTGAGCTCGCTGCGGGTCCTCGCGGCGGCCTTCTTCCTGTCCCTCGCCGGCCAGACCTTCCTGGGCCGCGCGGGGCTGGCGGTCACGATGCACCATGCGCCGGAGGACCTGGCCGAGCGCGGGCGGCGCGTCGTCCGGCTGCTCTTCGTCGGACTGCTCGCGCTCGGGCTGCCCTGGAGCGTCCTGAGCTCGGGGATGTTCGCCGTCGAGGTCTTTCCGCGGCTGCTCCTGACGGTCCTGTTCGTCGTCGTCGCGTGGGCGACCTTCCGTTCGTTCTCCGGTGCGTCGCACGCCGCGCGCTTCGTCGTCGGGAAGTCCGACGGGATGGCGACCGCGCGTGCCTTGCGCCTCTGGAGCGTCTTCCTCGGATTGGCGGTGCTCGCGATCCCGTTGCTCGAGATTTCGGGTCGCCGCTTCGCTGCGAGCGCCGTGAGTTGGAGCCTCGGCCGCACCGTCGTGACGGTCCTCATCCTGGCGCTCGCGTACCGCTCCCTCGGAAGCGTCGTCGACCGGGCCCTGACGGCCAGCAAGCGCAAGCGCAAGAAGCGCTCGTCGGAGGCGCCGGAGGAGGACGCGGGCTCGAAGCGCCAGCGCGCCGAACAGTTCCGTGGCTTCCTCCGCGCGACCTGTGTCCTGACGGGGGCCTGGTCCGTGGTCTCCTACTGGGGCCTCAACGACCAGGTGCTCGGCGCGATGAAGGGCTGGCACCTCTACAAGGCCGGGCTCGATCCGATCGACGGCAGCCAGGTCTGGGTGACGGCCTGGGACGTTTCGTTCTCGCTCGGCGTGCTGCTCGCGACGATCTGGTTCCTACGGCATCTGCCCGGCATCTACGAGCTCGCGGTCTTCCCGCGCTTCAATCTGGACCGGGGCCTGCGCTACGCGATCGTCACGATGTCTCGCTACGGCCTCTTCTTCCTCGGCGCGCTGATCTCGCTCCGCGCCTTGCGTATCGACTTCTCGAGCCTCGGCTGGCTCGTGGCCGCGATGGGCGTGGGCCTGGGCTTCGGTCTCCAGGAGATCGTCTCGAACTTCGTCAGCGGCATCATCTTGCTGGTCGAGCGGCCGATCCGGGTCGGTGACCTCGTCACGGTCGGGGACGTCGTCGGCAACATTCAACGCATCAACATCCGCGCCACGACGGTGTTGAACCTGGACCGCCAGGAAGTGATCGTTCCCAACCGGTCGTTGATCGCGCAGAACGTCACCAACTGGACCCTGGCCAGCAAGCTCTTGCGGTTGAACATCCCGATCGGAGTGGCCTACGGAAGCGACGTCGAACGCGTCCGCGAGGTGCTGCTCGAGGCGGTCGATGGCGAACCCGAGGTCCTGAAGGAGCCGCCCCCGCAGGTCCTGTTCATGGTCCACGGTGAAAGCTCGCTCGACTACGAGGTGCGCGTGTTCATCAACGACGCGAACCAGCGCTTCCCGGTTGTCGATCGCGTCAACCGCGCCATCAATCGGGCCTTGGCGGAGAACGGCATCGAGATTCCCTTCCCGCAGCGCGACATCCACATCCGCTCGACCGTCGTCGACAAGCCCGCAGGGTCGGCTTCCTGATGGAGATCTGGACTTGGATCGGGGTCGTCCTGTGTCTGCTCCACTCGGCGACCTTCTCGGGCCTGAACCTGGCGGTACTCGGCCTGGGGCGGCTCCAGCTCGAGGTCGAGGCCGAGGGCGGCAACGAGGCTGCGATCCGCGTCATCGCGCTACGACACGACACGAACTTCCTGCTCACGACGATCCTGTGGGGCAACGTCGCGTCGAATTGCCTGCTGACGTTGCTCACGGATTCCGTCATGACCGGTGCCTGGGCCTTCGCCCTTTCGACGGTCGGCATCACGTTCTTCGGCGAGATCGTTCCGCAGGCCTGGTTTTCGCGCAACGCGTTGAACATGGGCGCGGCCTTCGCACCGGTCCTGCGCTTCTATCAGAAGGTGCTCTGGCCGGTCGCGAAGCCGTCCTCGTGGTTGCTCGATCGTTGGCTCGGAACGGAGGGCGTGTCCTACCTTCGCGAGCACGACTTGCGTCGTGTGATCCAGAAGCACATGGACGCGGACGAGGCCGACCTGGACGTGTCGGAAGGGCGCGGGGCCCTGAACTTCCTCGCGCTCGACGACCTGCCGGTGGGGCGCGAAGGCGAGCCCGTCGACCCGACCTCGGTCGTCACGTTGCCGGTCCAGCTCGATCTGCCGGTTCTGCCGGCCTGTACGGCCTCCGCCGACGATCCGTTCGTGCGTCAGGTGGCCCAGTCGGGGCGCAAGTGGGTGATCCTCTGCAACGAGGACGAGGAACCGCTCTTGGTCCTCGACGCCGACGAGTTCCTGCGCACGCTCTTCCTGAAGACCGAGGGCTTCAATCCCTACCACTGCTGCCACCGGCCGATCGTCGTGCGCAACTCCGGGACGACCATCGGGCGGCTGATTCGCAAGCTCAAGGTGCGCGCGAAGGACTCCGAAGACGACGTCATCGATCACGACCTGATCCTGTTGTGGACCGACGAGCACCGGCGCGTCGTGACCGGAGCGGACCTCTTGGGGTTCCTCTTGCGCGGGATCGTCCCGACGACGCACGCCGGCGACTGAGCTGCGTCAGGTCGTCTGCGTGCGCGCGTAGCGCGGGTCCGCTCGGGGCCACTCGGGCTCAGTCGGAGCCACTCGGGGCTTCGGGGATCGGCAGGTCGACTTGACAGAATCTGCCCCTTGCTCTACCCAGGAGGCTTGGGAGCAGAGCAACTCACGGCGAAGGATCTCCGGCGGCTGGATCGGACCCTACGCGACCTCTACGTCCACGCGAACAGCGCGACCTTTCCGGGTCGGCTGCTGGACAGTGTGCGCGGGCTCGTCGACAGCGAGATCACGTGCTACACGGAGATCGACGCGGACGAAGCGCGCGTCCTGAACGTCGCCGACCCGACCAGCTCCGCCCTCGATTCGCTGCTA
>JAJDEW010000022.1 GCA_029259595.1 Planctomycetota bacterium
CGCTCAGCAGGCAGCAAGCGCTCGATGCGCTCCCACAGGTCGTCTGGTACGTCGAAGAAGTCGTGCTCCATCCTTCAGGTGAGACCATATCCCGAAGGAGATTAACAGACATCTATTCAGGTTTTAGGATGTGCTCTAAGCCACGGACCTAAGCCACGGACCTAAGGTTCGGACCTAAGGCTTGGACCTAAGGTTCGGACCTAAGGTTCGGACCCTCGGTTCGGGCCTTCTCCCCTCCCCTCAATCCGGAGTGCCGTACCTGCGGCGGGAGGGGAGGTCGAACTCCTTGCGAACGGTGGCGAAGCCGCGCTTGACGCGTTCGAAGATCATCTGGCAACGGAATTCGTAGTCCGCGAAGGCGGACTTCATGCCGTTGATCGTGATCGTTTCGAGGTCGTCGAGCGTGCAGCCGAAGGTGTCGACGGCGATGCGGTATTCCTCGCTCATCGTCGTGCGGCTCATCAGGCGGTTGTCGGTGTTCAGGGTCACGCGGTAGCCGAGGTCGCGCAGGAGCGGGAAGGGGTGCTCGGCGAGGTTCGCGACCGCACCGGTGTGCACGTTGCTCGAGAGGCAGACTTCGATCGGGATGCGGAAGTTCAGGACGTACTGCGCCAGGGAGCCGACCTTGACGACCTTGCCTTCGTAGAGGACGAGGTCTTCGACGAGGCGCGTTCCGTGGCCGATGCGGTGGGCACCGCAGTACTGTAGCGCTTGCCAGATGCTCTCCGGCCCGAAGCTCTCGCCGGCGTGGATCGTGATCGCGAAATTCTTGCGCTTGGCGAGCTGGAAGGCGCGCAGGTGTTCCTTGGCGGGGTGTCCGGCTTCCTCGCCGGCCAGGTCGAAGCCCACGCAGCGCTGTCCGCGAAAGGCCAGTGCGAGCTCGACGAGCTGGATCGAAAGCTCCGGGTCCTGGTTGCGCAGGGCGCAGACGATGAGTCCGTACTCGACACCGAAGTCGGCGCGGCCCTTCTCGAGGCCGGCCAGCACGGCTCCCATGACGGCATCCAAGCCCAAGCCTTGTGCGGTGTGGAAGTGCGGAGCGAAGCGCACCTCGGCATAGACCACGTTGTCGGCCGCCATGTCCTCGAGGAACTCGTAGGCGACCCGCTCGAGCGCTGCGGGAGTCTGCATCACTGCGATCGTGTGACGAAAGCCCTCGAGATACAGCGGCAAGCTCTTGCGGTTTGCGCCGGCGAAGAACCACTCGCCGAGTGCACCGGGCGTCGACTCCGGCAGGTCGTCGTAGCCCGCTTCCTGGGCGAGCTCGAGAACGGTCGCTGGCCGCAGGCCGCCGTCCAGGTGCTCGTGCAGGAGTACCTTGGGCAGCTTTCGGATGAGGGGGACGTCGGGGGTGCGGGAGAGGTCGCTCATTCCGCGACGATAGGAAAGCTGCAACGGCGTCTCACGCGCGCGGCGAGGAATCCGTGCGGAAGAGGCGCTCTCGGGCCCGCCTCCCTATCATCCCGCCATGACCTCCGTCCGCCTCTTCGCCCCGCACGAGTTCCAGGGTCGGGTCGAGCTCCACACGCTCCAGAGCTCGGTTCTGCGCGACAATCCCCTCGGCGATCCCTCGCTGCGCGAGTTGCCGCTCTACGTCCCCCCCGAACCTTGGCCGGCGGTCGGGTTGCCGGTCGTCTTCGTCCTGGCGGGATTCACGGGGCGGGGGCAGTCCTACCTCGAAACCCACCCCTGGCGCCGCGGTCTGGTCCGTCGCTATGACGATGCGCTCGCGGCGGGGGAGCTGCCGCCGGCCGTGCTCGTGATGCCGGATTGCTTCACGCGCCTGGGCGGGAGCCAGTACGTGAATTCGAGCGCGGTCGGTCGCTACGAAGACCACGTCGCCGACGAGCTGGTCCCGTTCGTCGACGCGCATCCCGCGGTGGCACGCGACCGCCGCGCGGTGTGTGGCAAGAGCTCGGGCGGCTTCGGCGCCCTGCACCTCGTGCTCGAGCGGCCGGGCTTGTTCGGAGCCTGCGCGTCGATCAGTGGGGACTGCGACTTCCGCACGATGTTCCCACCGGAGTTCTTGGCTTGCCTGCGGGGACTCGTCCCCTACGACATGGATCCGGCGAAGTTTCTCGAAGCTTTTCGCGCGCTTCCCGACCTCGACGGCGACGGGCACGCGGTCATCAATGTCCTGGCGATGGCGGCCTGCTACTCGCCGCGTCCGGACGGTAGCGGAGACTTCGACCTGCCCTTCGAGCTGGAGACGGGCGAGCTTCTTCCCGCAGTGTGGAAGCGCTGGTTGGCCTTCGATCCGCTCGAGCGAGTGGCGAGCAAGAAGGCCGAGCTTGCCCACTTGAAAGTGCTGCACCTCGAATGCGGTCTGGCGGACCAGTTCCATCTGCAATGGGGCGCGCGCAAGCTGTCGAAGGCCCTGACAGCGGCGGGCGTGGAGCATGCACACGAGGAGCACGCCGGCAGCCACTTCGGCTTGGACGACCGACTCCTGCGGGCGATCGGGAAGTTGACGACGGCGCTCGCGTCCTGAGACTCTCGGCCCCGTGGTGCAGGCGTGGCAGAGCTCCATGCGTCCTTTTCCGGCTCGTTGGGCAGGATCACGTCGTCCTGGGGAGGCAGGGCGAATTCCGTTGCCTGGATGCGGGCAGGGTCGAGCCCGGTATCCTGATCCGTTCTTGTGGAGAGCTTTCAGCCGAGTTCGGTTCCGAGCTTGCCCCTTCCTTTGTTCCGCCTGACGGCTGCGCCGCCCGACTGAGTCGCGTGCGCGTTCGCCCATGCGCACGACGCCGTTCCCACGATGCAAACCGCTACCGCAACCAAGGCCGGTCCCTCGCTGGGAACCGGTGCCGTCTTCCTGACGACGATCTCGACGATCCTCGGAGCGATCCTCTTCCTGCGCTTCGGGTATGCAGTCGGGAACATCGGATTGCTCGGGGCGTTGGCCGTGATCGTGCTGGGTCACGTGGTCACGCTACCGACGGCGCTGGCGATCACCGAGATCGCCACGAACCAGCGCGTGGCGGGAGGTGGCGCCTACCACATCATCTCCCGCTCGTTCGGGATCGTGATCGGTGCGGCCGTCGGACTTGCGTTGTATCTGTCGCAGGCGATCAGCGTCGCGTTCTACGTGATCGCGTTCGCGGAAGCATTCAAGCCGCTCTTCGCCTGGATGAAGGGTGCCTGGGGTATCGGGATCTCCGAGCCGCGCCTGATCAGTGTGCCCGCGGCGCTCGGGCTCTTGGGGTTGATCTGGTGGAAGGGCGCAGGAGTTGGGGTCAAGGCGCTGTATGGCGTCGTGGTCATCCTCTTCGCCTCGCTTCTGCTCTTCTTCCTCGGCTCGAGCGACTACGACGCCGGTTCCTTCACCCAGGCGCTGACGGTGCACAAGGAAGGCGGCGACTCCTTTTTCCTCGTCTTCGCGATCATCTTTCCGGCCTTCACCGGCGTGGCGGCGGGACTCGGTCTGTCGGGCGACCTGAAGGACCCCAAGCGCTCGATTCCGATGGGGACGATGTTGGCGACCTTCGTCGGCGCGGTGGTGTACGTGCTGGTGGCCATCAAGCTCGCCTACTCGGCTCCGCCCGGAGTGCTCGACGACCAGTTCGCGATGGCGAGCATCGCCATCTGGGGGCCCGCGATCCCGATCGGTCTGGGCTGCGCGGCCATCTCGTCCGCGCTCGGCTCGATCCTGGTGGCACCACGTACGCTGCAGGCGCTCGCGGCCGACGAAGTGCTGCCCTTGCCGCGCATCAGTACCTGGCTGCGCAAACAGGCTCCCAAGACCGGTGAGCCCATCAACGCTGCTCTGGTGACGACCGGAATCGCCCTGGTGTTCATCCTGATCGGCGACGTCGACTTCGTCGCGCAGATCATCTCCATGTTCTTCATGGTCACGTACGGAGCGATCTGTCTGATCTCGTTCCTCGAACACTTCGCGGCCGATCCGTCCTACCGCCCTTCGTTCCGTTCGCGCTGGTACCTGTCGCTGACCGGGGCGCTGGCCTGCGTGTGGTGCATGTTCGAGATGAGCCCGCTGTACGCGTTCTTGGCCATCGCCAGCATGTTCGCGCTGTTCTTGGTCGTGGCCCACTTCAACCCGGAGCGACGGGGTCTGACCTCGATGTTCCAAGGGGCGGTCTTCCAGTTCAGTCGCCAGCTGCAGGTCTTCGCGCAAAAATCGACCGTCGAGCGTTCGAGCGCGTGGCGACCCTCGGTCGTAGCGATCTCCCGCGACTCCTTTCGTCGCCTGGACGAGTTCGAGATCCTCAAGTGGATCGCTCACCGCTACGGCTTCGGGACGTACATCCACCACATCGAAGGCTACTTCTCGAAATCCACCGGCGAAGAGTCCGCGGACGTGCACGCCCGCTTGGTGGCGCGGGCCGAGGCGAGTCGCAGCAACGTGTACGTGGACACGATCGTCAGTCCGTCCTCGACGACGCTGATCGCCCAGGTGATCCAGCTTCCGGGCATCTCGGGCAAGGCGAACAACATGCTGCTCTTCGGCTACGAGCGGGACCGCGACGTCGGCATCGACGATCTGGTGGACAACTACCAGATGGTCGTGGCGGCGGGCTTCGACGTGGCCGTGCTCGGTACCTCGCCCCGGGGCTTCGGCTACCGCCGGGAGATTCACGTCTGGTTGACCCAGGTCGATCACGAGAACTCGGCTCTGATGATTCTGATGGCCTACATCCTGCTCGGCCACCCGGATTGGAAGGACGGCGAGATCCGGATGTTCACGATCGCTTCCGACGAGAACCTGGAAGCCGAAGAAGAGCGCCTGGCGCTGACCATTCGCGAAGGGCGTCTGCCCATCGCGCGCAGCAACATCGAAGTCATCTCCCAGGGCTCTGACACGGATCGGCGCGAGCTGATCGTCGAGCGTTCCGCGGATGCGGACCTGATCATCATGGGCTTTCGGGGTGAGCTCCTGCGGCGCAAACGGACGGAGCTCTTCCAGGGCTACGAAGGCCTGGGGAACATGCTCTTCATCAACACGACCAAGGCCATCGAGATCGACCGCCCCGAGTCCGAACTCGATCAGAACCTCGCCGAGGACAAGGACGAACCGGAGAAGGTGCTGACTCCGTCTGCGGACAAGAAGGCCACCGAGAAGGACGCCTCCGGGGAGCTTCCAGGCGCTCGGCCCGATGTGGCCGGAGAGGAGGGCCGCGAAGGCGCGCAAGCCCCGCCGCGTCGACTGGCCCGGCCCGAATCGAGTGGAGAGTGAGCGGGTCGTCGCCCTCGCATGTGTTCGGAGTTCGTCGAGGCCGTGGGGTGACCCGGGGGTGAAGCGTCGGTCCTGGAGCGATTCGGTGGTGTGCGGCAGCGAGTGGTCGTATCCTCCCTGCGCCTTTTTCCTGACCGAGATCCAACCGTGACCCAACCTCCCCGCGTTCGTTTCGCGCCCAGCCCGACCGGCTCGCTTCACATCGGAGGCGCTCGTACCGCCCTCTTCAACTGGGCCTGGGCCCGGCGCAACGGTGGTACGTTCCTCCTGCGCGTCGAAGACACGGACCGCGAGCGTTCGACGCAAGCCTTCGAGGACGCGATCCTCGACGGGTTGAAGTGGCTGGGGATCGACTGGGACGAAGGGCCCGACCTCGGTGGTCCCTTTGCGCCGTATCGCCAAAGCGAACGCCTCGAGCGTCATCGGGAGCTCGCAGCCAAGCTGCTCGAAGAGGGGGCCTCCTACCGTTGCTTCTGCTCGTCCGAGCGGATCACGAAACTGCGTGACGAGCAGCGCGCTTCCGGGCAGAACCCGGCCTACGACAAAACCTGCCGGGGTCTCGAACGCGCGGTCAGCGAAGCGCGTGCGGCGGCCGGCGAACCCTTCGTGCAGCGCTTTCGGGTTCCGGAGGGTTCCACGACCTTTGCGGACGACGTGCGTGGGACGGTCACGTTCCCGAATGCCGACGTCGACGATTGGATCATGGTGCGGGCGGACGATACGCCGACGTACAACTTCGTCGTCGTCTGCGACGATGCCGACATGCAGGTCACGCACGTGCTGCGCGGCGACGACCACCTGACGAATACGCCCAAGCAGGTGCTGCTCTATCGTGCGCTCGGCCTCGAAGTGCCGGGCTTCGCCCACCTGCCGTTGATGCTCGGCAAGGACGGGAAGAAGCTCTCGAAGCGAACCGGGGACACGGCGCTGCAGGACTATCGCGACAAGGGCTATCCGCCGGAGGCGGTCGTCAACTTCCTGTGCCTGCAGGGCTGGGCGCTGGACGATCACACCGAGATCTTCTCGACCGACGAGCTCGTGGCGAACTTCAGCCCGAAGGACGTGGGCAAGAGCGGTGCGAGCTTCGATCCGGAGAAGTTCCTGTGGATGGCGGGGGAGTACTTGCGCAACGACTCGCTCGAGCGCGTGACCCACCGCTGTGCACCGTTCGTTGTCGCGGCCGGGCTGATGACGGTCGCGGAGGTCGAAGAGCGCAAGGACTGGCTGGCGGAGGCCGTGGCAAGCGAGCGCGAGCGCATCCATCTGTACAGCGAGCTGCCGGCGCGGATCGCGTACCTGTTCGAGGACGACGCGGAATTGACGTGGCAGGACGCGGCGTTGAAGAACGCCAACAAGCACGCGGGCGCGGCCGACACGCTCGCAAGCTACCTCGCGTGGCTGCGACCGCGGTTGGTCGCGCCCCTCGACAAGGACGCGCTGCGGGTGTCGTCGCGTGAGTGGGCTGCCGAGCACAGCCTGAAGATCCCCGCACTCTTCCAGCCCCTGCGCCTGGTCCTGACCGGTGCGGCGGGTGGCCCGGACTTCTTCGACGTCATGTCCCTCCTGGGGCCCGAACGGTGTGCGGCGCGGATCGAAGCCGGGATCGCTCGCCTGGGAGCGGGCTGAACGAGTCATTCGGCGTAGGCCACCGCGGGGGGACTCAAGCCCGCACGGAGATCGGTCGACCTAACGGCGACGTCCCATGGAGCAGAGCTTCGACCCGACCGACCCTCCCGCGGCGCCAACGCCACCTGACGAACCGGCGGCGGATTGCGAGCGCGTGCTCGCGCTGCTCGGCCGTTACACCCAGCGTGGTCTGGGGGCGGCGGACGATGCCGTCGTGCGCGAACACATAGCCGTCTGCTCGACGTGCGGAAGCGCCTACCGCACCGCGCTCGCCATGGCCGCGCGGATCGGGCGCACGATCCGCACGGAGCGTCTGGAAGGAACCCGGGAAGAGCGCCGCCGCGAAACCCGCCGACGCATCCTGGCGCTCGAGGGCGGTGGCAAGCGGCGCTGGTTCGGGTTGCGGCTCGCACTCATTCCCGCCTTCCTCGTCGTGCTCTTCACGGGGCTCGATCGGTTCGGTGGCGGAGGCTCGGCGCTCGTCTTGCGCGAGGTCGAGGCGGAGGGTCCGCTCGAAGTCGCGGGCGTGATCCTGTTTCCCGAGACGCAGGTCGAGCTCGAGCCGGGACAGGCTTGTCGTACGGGCGCCGGAGGCGCCGGGCGCCTCCAGCTGGCGACCGCCGAGCTCGCCCTGGACGGGGAGACCGATCTCGTCCTCGAGAGCTTGCGGCCTGGTCGGATCCGACTCGAGCGCGGGCGCCTCGGCGTGGAGGGGGAGCTGGTCGTTTCCACGCATTTCGGGATCCTCGAGTTCGACGACGCGCAAGCCGTGCTTACGTTGCGTGGCGGCGTGCTCGAGCTCGAGCTCGCGCGCGGAACGGCGCTCGTGACCAGCGCCGCGGGCGAACGGGAGCTGGGCGCCGGCGAGCGCTTGCGATTCGACGCCACGGGCTCGGGCAACTGACGACGGGCGTTCGGTACGTTCGAATCCGTACCATGGCGTCCATGGATCGGCGATGCGATCGACGCGGACGGACGCCAGGGCACGCGTATGCAGGCTAGCCTCTGCTTGCACCGCGGCATCCTCTACGTGGGACGTCACGAGAAGACGGCCTACGTCGAGACCTATGATCTGGACGGGCGTCCGCTGGGCTCGTCCTTCTCGTTCCGCGACCCGCGTCTGGGACGATCCGCGGCCGCGGGCCTGGCCGTCGACGACGATCGCAACGTATGGGTAGCCGACACGCCGATCTCGCGTGTCCGACGCTTCACGCTCTTCGGGCAGGAGATCGGCGGGCTAGGGCTAGGGCTCGACGAGCCGATCGATCCGCACGATTCGGTCGATGTGGTGGCCTGCGTCCGACGTCCGGTCGACGTCGATGTGGTGGGGGATTCGGACGGCCTCGTGTTGGCGGTCGCCCTCGGAGGCGTACGACGCCACGCGGTGCAGCTGTTCGCCGAGGACGGTCGCTGCCTGGCGAGTTTGCGTCCGGGCGGGGATCCACACGGGCGCTTCCGCGACGTCTGCGGGGTCGCCTTGCACGAACGCTTCGTGTACGTGGCCGAAGCCGGTTCGGGACGGGTGCAGGTGTTTCGCGACGGGGACTTCCACTTCGCGATGCGGCCCACGGGGGCGAGCTTCGAGCCGACCGCGATCGCGCCGCTCGCGGACGGTCGAATCGTCGTCGCGACGCGCGGGGAAGGCAGTGGTTTGCTCGTGCTCGACGCTTCCGGCGAGCTCGCGCGCGTCCTCGCGCACGCAGGTGCGGCCGAGGGCCGGGTCAGCGAACCGACCGACGTCGTCGTCGAGCAGGACGCTCGCTTGGACGACCGTCATACGCGCGTTGCAGTGATCGATCGCGAGGGCGAGCGCGTGCAGGTGTTCAACCTCGAGGGGCGCGCGTTCGGCTCGTTCGAGGCTCCCGAACCCGGTCGCTCCGAAGGCGGTGGGAGCCTGCTCTGAGCGGTCGGTCGCGCGGTCCTTGCGTGGCCGCAAGCGTCCGTCGCCTGACAACCGCGTCAGGCTTCACGCGGGCGCGAAGGAGGGCGCAAATAAAAAGGGGGCCGGTGATCCTTGCCAACCACCGGCCCGAGGGAGAGAGGAGGACCTGCCAGGCTTCCCGGGTATACGCGCTGCTCGCATAGCTCGTACACCTCCCGACAGATTCTCAGTGGAAGGCAAGCCTTCCAAGGGGAAGTCTAGACCGGTCCCCAACATGGGCCAGTCTGATTCCTGTGCTTTTTCGGGGCTTGCCCCAGATTTACCCCCCTTGGCCGAACCGGCCACTCCACGCCGGTCGCGCGCGCGAAGTGCTTTCCCGAGCACGAGCCCGTGTCCCGTTTTCGGGCCAAGGAAGCGTTCAATCCGCGCACGTCGGATCTTCGTCGCCGAGCTCGTGCAAGAGCGCGCCCGCGCGTCGGAGCCAGCGTTCGTCGTCGGCGTCGCGGCGCTCTTCGAAGTTGCAGACGAGGCGGCGCAACTCGCGCAAGCGCGGATCGTCGGCGAGCTGCGGCAGCGCTGCGCCCGGTCCCGTTCCGTCGTCCAAGATTCGCTCGACGACGAGCAAGGCTTCGAACACATCGAGACGTGGGTCGTCTTCGTTCTGGACACCCGCGAGCACGAGTCCGACATCTCCGGCCGGGGACGCGGGCACGAGCACCAACGTTCGTCCCGGCAAGCTGCGCGTCAGGTCGCCCGCCAAGGCCGCCCCCACGCTCGTGTCCGGTGGAAACAGCCCGGCCGGTCCGCGGGCCTCGGAGGGCCGCCAGGTTCCCGACGCGCGGATCCAGATTGCGGACGCCTGGGCGGCTCGGCTCGCGAGGATCGACTCGAGCAGGATGCGCCGGCGTGACGGGGAGGGGAGGTCGACGAAGAGTTCGGCGAAGAGCGGAACGAGACGAACCAGAGAGCCCACGGCGAGGTTCTAACAAAGTTGCCAGGAGGCGGGGTGTTCGGCGCCGTTCCGGGCTCGTCGTGACCGGCGGCGAGCGCTATCTTGGGCCGCTCATGCGAATTCGAGGACTCTTCACCGACGACGAGATCGATGCCTTGGACTGGAAGCCGACGCGACGCCCCGGCGTGACCTGGATCCCGCTCTTCCTGGCCGCGAACGAGGAGAAGGAGGCTTCCGGGGCGACTTCCGAGGCGCGGCGGGGCGCGGCCGCCGTCTTGATCCGCATGGAGGCGGGGACCGGCTACGAGCCCCACCGCCACGTCGGAACCGAGGACGTGCTGGTCTTGCGCGGGGGCTACCGCGACGAACGTGGGGTCTACCGGACCGGGGACCACGTCCACTACGAGGCGGAAAGCTGCCATGGACCGGTCGCCCTCGGCGAGCCCGGGGACCCGGCCTGCATCCTCTATGCCTGTGTTCCCGAGGGCATCGAGCTTCTCGAGCGGGCGGCTGAGGGCGGCTGAGCCGCGACCCGCTATACTGTGCCGGGCGCTCTTACACGGCGCCGCGAACCTCACCCCATGCTTCCGCCTCACGTCCCGTCCCCCTGTCACCCGTTGCGGCCCTCCGAGGGCTCCCTGCGCGGGCAGTGTTGCGCATGAACGCCGAGGCGACCCAGGAGCTGGACGGGCTCGTCGCCTGGTTGCGCGAGGTGTTCCAGGACGGCCCCCAGGCAGCTCCGGGCAAGGAGATCGCGGCACGCCTGGCGGCCTATGCCACGACCCACGACGACTGGCGCGCCTTCGCGAACTTCTCCGACGAGCGCTACACGCGCAACCTGGTCGTGCGCGACACGCACTTCGAACTCCTGGTCCTGTGCTGGGGGGCCGCGCAAGAGAGCCCGATCCACAACCACGAGGGCCAGGACTGCTGGATGGCCGTTCTCGAGGGCGAAATCGAGGAGCTGCGCTACTGCTGCCCCGAGGACGTGCGGCCCGGACCGCTCGAGCCGCATGGGGCGCGCAGCTTCACGGCCGGATCGGTGGCCTTCATCAAGGACGAGATCGGACTGCACCTCGTGCGTTCGGCGCACGCCGAGCGGACCGGGGTTTCGCTGCACCTCTACGCCGCGCCCTACGACTACTGTGACGTGTACTGCCCCGACACCGGGCAGATCACTCGCAAGCGGCTGCAGAACGACTACGAGAACGGTCGCCCCGTCGCGCGCGAGTCGTCCGCAGACTGATCGGGTTCGTTCGATCCGGGAGCGGGGTCGGGACCTGGCACTCGGGCGGAGAGCTGCCGCCCAATAGCGAAACGACCACCCCCCCTCCGAGGGTGGCCGCTTCGCAGAAGGAGAACAATTCAAGCTACGACGAGACATCCGCAAGTCAGGATGCCGTTCTCTCCGTCTCGATCCCCTGCTCGCGTCTCGACGAGACGCAGGCGGCGCGACCCGTCGGGACGCGAGAGGAAGGCCGTGGTTCCTCGGCCCGATAGCTGGAATGATCGGGCGGGCCGAAAGCGCACCGTCATCTCGCAAAAGTTTCGCAGCCCCTGTCACGGTCGGAGGGTTCTGGTCGAGCGACGGCACCCCGATCCGGCTGGAGCCAGCGGACATGCACCTCGGGCCCCTGGAGCCGGGCGTCCTGCGAGCGGTGCTGGCTGCCTCCTTTGCGGCCCCCCCGCCCTTGCCGGGGGCACTCCCGACCCGGTAGATTCCCCGGGCCCAAGGGCGGCGAGGTAGCTCAGTCGGTTAGAGCACTGGCTTCATAAGCCAGGGGTCGCGGGTTCAAGTCCCGCCCTCGCTACCACTCCAACGCACCTTCCTTCGGCCTCGCCAGGACGACCTTCGGGGCGCACAACCCCAGGCGTGGCAAGGATTTCCGCGCGTAAAGCGTCCCGCGCCCTCTCCGCGCGTCGCGGCTTCGATCGCTTCCGCCGCGACCCGGGCTCGCGCGCGTGGGTGGATGTCCCGGGCGTGCGGGCGCTTCCTCGAGCGCCGGAGCGAGGGTCGACCGCCGCCAGGCCTTCGCTGGAGGGGGTGAGTGCGTATCCTGGGCGCCCCCGTGCCTTCCCCCGAACGAACTTCGCCGCACTTCGCCGTCCGCGCGGGGCTCGGGATCGTGCTGCTCGCGGCGACCTTCCTGGCCTTTCGGGGGGTGAGCGCGCACGCCTTCCTGCGCTTCGACGATCCGATCTACGTGACGGACCATCCGGTCGTCAAGCAGGGCTGGACGGCGGCGGGGTTGCGCTGGGCGTGGACGCAGTCCTATGGCTTGAACTGGCATCCCCTGACGTGGATGTCGCACATGCTCGACGTCGAGGTCTTCGGCCTCGAACCCGCGGGCCCTCACGTGGAGAACCTCGTGCTCCACGGGCTGAGCGTGCTGGCGCTCTACGTGCTCCTGTCGACCCTGACGAAGGCCACGGGGAAGAGCTTCTTCGCGGCGCTCCTCTTCGCCGTGCATCCGCAGCGTGTCGAGTCGGTGTCGTGGATCTCCGAGCGCAAGGACGTGCTCTCGCTGGCCTTCGGCTTGCTCGCGACGCTCGCCTGGGTGCGGTATGCGCGGAGCGCTTCGCGGGTGGCCTGGTGCGCTGCGTTCCTGGCTTTCGCCGCGAGCCTCGCTTCGAAGGCGATGTTGGTGACGTTGCCGTTCGTCTGGTTGCTGTTGGACGTGTGGCCGCTCGAGCGCGCGTCGCTCGCGGACCGGCGTGGGCTCGGCCGCCTGGTGCTGGAGAAGCTGCCCTTCTTCCTCGCCGCGGCGGCGATCAGCGCCGTGGCCGTCGCCACCCAGTCGGAGGGACTCACGCGCGAGATCGGTTTCGGGGACCGCCTGGCGAACGTCGTCGTCTCGTACGGCCGCTACCTCGCCAAGGCGGCCTGGCCGGTCGAGCTCTCGCCCTTGTATCCGCGCCGCTTCGATTGGCCGGCGGGCACCGTTGCCCTGGCCGGCGTGACGCTCGCCGCGCTGACCGCCCTCGCGCTCGTGACGTGGCGTCGCGCCCCGGCCATCGCGATCGGCTGGTTCTGGTTCCTCGGCGCCCTCGTTCCCGTCGTCGGTGTCGTGCACGTCGGCTACCACTCGATCGCCGACCGCTACACGTACTTTCCGCACATCGGCCTGGTCGTGGCGGTCATCTTCGGCTTGCCCGAGCTCGCGCGACGCTTGCCCGCGCGCGACGTCGTCCTCGGGACGCTGGGCCTCGTCGCGGGCGTGCTCTGCCTGCGCGCGACCACCGCCTACCATCGCGTCTGGGGTTCGACGGCCAAGCTCTTCTCCCATGCGCTGGAGGTCACCGAGGCGAACTTCTTCGCCCACACGCAGGTCGCCGCGCTCCTGGCCGAGCGCGGTCGCCTGGCGGAAGCCCAAGAACACAACCTGCGGGCGCTCGAGATCGACCCGACCTACGCGCTGGCCTGGATGAACCTCGCGCGCGTGCGCCTCTTGCTCTGCGATCCGGTGGGAGCGATTGGTCCTGTCAAGCGGGCGCTCGCGCTCGAGGAACGCTTGCCTGGCATCCGCGGCGTCTATCGCGACGCACTCGTGGCGCTGGGGGAGGTCGAGCCGGCAGAGATCGTGCTCCGCGGCGAGCCCGGGCGGCCGTTCACGGAAGCGCGGCTCGCGCTCGATCCAAAGGGAGACGCGCTCTGGCTCGCCGGCCTGGCGGGGGGGCGGCCGCGTTTCGCGCGTGGTGGCAGCGGAACCTGGACCATGACGGAGCTCGAGCGCGACGACGTCGTCGCCTTGGCCCTCGACTGGAGCCCGGGAGCCGGCTTGCGAGCCGCCGCGGCCGGAGCGCGCGAGGCCTTCTTCATCGAGCTCCTGGAACCCGCGGCCGGGACCACGGACCCCGTCGCGCGCGCCGCCGAGCCGGCGGGCCCGTTCGCCGGCGTGCACGCCCTGGCGCTCGGTGGGGGCGCCGAGCCGGCGGCCCTGATCGCCGACGACGGCGGTCTGCACTGGAGCGCCGGCGCGACGTCCACCGCCGTCCTCGATCGCCAGGGGCGGACCTACACGACGACGGCGCGCTTCGTCGTCGGCGCCTTCACTGGCGCCGAGGACGCGCTCTTCGTCGTCGGGGACGACGAGCGCTGGCGTTTCTTCGCGAGCAGCGCCGGCGCTCCACCCCGTCCGTTGCGTGCTGCGGGCGGCCGTGCGCTGGACTTCCTGCCGCGCGACCCCGCAAGCCGCGTCGTACGTCCCGCGCTCGCGGCCGATCCGTTGGCGCCCGGCGAGCGCTTCTTCCTCGTCCACGCCGAAGGCGCCACGCCGCAGGCCGAGCCCACGCTCCATGTCAGCGTCTTCTCCCGCACCGCCGAGGGCTGGCAGCGCCTGCGGACGACGCCGGTGCGAGCCGTGCTGCGCCCAGACCTTTCGGTGACGGATCCGCGCGGCCTCAGCGCCCGCGCAGACGGCTCGGGGCGCCTGCACATCGCCTGGATCGGGACTCCGCAGGACGATTCCGCCCAGCCGAGGTATGCGCTCTCGTTCGACGGTGGGGTACGCTTCCACGACGTGGAGATCCCGGCCGACACCGAAGACCGAACGCACTCCGTCACAGCGCTCGAAGTGCGCGGCGACGAGGTGTGGGTGGCGCTCACGGGCGCGGTCGCGGAGGGCGGGACGCTCGCGGTTGCACGGGTGCGCCACGTCGACCGACGCTCGATCGGCGCGCTGCCCGAAGGCCAGGGAGCGGGACGATGAACGCGGTGGCAGAGTCGGAACAGGAGGCGGCCGAGAGCGGAGCCGGCGACGGGAAGTCGGGGGTCTCGCTCGCGTTCGCCTGCGCGTTGCTCATCGTCACGGCCACGTTCGGGGCCTATTGGCCGGTGCGCGACAACGACTTCGTCGGCTACGACGATCCGCTGTACGTGACGGACAACGCGATGGTGCAGGCGGGCTGGACGTCCGAGGGGCTGCGCTGGGCCTTCGACAACGAGCAAACGGCCAATTGGCACCCGCTCACGTGGCTCTCGCACATGACCGATTGCGAGTTCTTCGGCGTCGATGCGCGCGCGCACCATCTCGTGAATGTCGGCTTGCACGCGCTGACGGCGGTCCTGTTCTTCTTCGCCTTCGTCGTGCTCTCCGGTCGGCTGGGACCGAGCCTGTTCGTGGCGCTGCTCTTCGCCCTGCATCCGTTGCGCGTCGAGTCGGTGGCGTGGATCGCCGAGCGCAAGGACGTCTTGTCGGGCGTGTTCGCGGCAGCAGCGCTCCTGTTCTACGGGCTCTGGGCGAAGCGCGGGAGCAAGTCGGCTTGGGTTGCGGTCACCCTGGCGCTCGCGCTCGGACTCATGGCGAAGCCGACGCTCGTGACGCTGCCGTTCGTCTTCCTGCTGCTGGATCTCTGGCCGCTGCGGCGGCTCGGACCCAGCGGAACCGAAGGGGGCTTCGATGGCCGTGCCGTTCGGCGAGCGGTGATCGAGAAGCTCGCGTGGTTCGGCCTTGCGCTGCTTGCCTCGTGGCAGACGTACCGTCACCAGGTCGCGCGCGGTGCCGTGGATGCGCTGGGTGATTTGAGCCTCGTCGACCGTGCGGCCAACGCCTGCGGTTCGCTTCTGGCGTACGTCGTGGACTTCGTCTGGCCGACCGGGCTCGCCGTCTTCTACCCGCACCCGGTCCGTGCGGCGGTCGTCGAGGGCACGCCCTTCGACGCCTTCGCCCTGTTCGGCCTGAGCCTCTTCATCATGGGGACGCTCGCCGCCTGCCTCAGCGTGCGTCGGGTGCCGCTCGTCTTCGTGTCCTGGTTCTGGTTCGTGGGCGTCTTGGTTCCGATGCTCGGGTTCGTGCAGGTCGGCGAGCAAGGACGCGCCGACCGCTACGTCTACCTGGCTCTGATCGGACTCTCGCTTCCGCTGGCCTACGGCCTCGACCGCATGTCGCGCTTGCTGCGCGCGGGCCTCGCAACGCTCGTTCTCGTGGCCTGTGCGCTGCTCACGTACCGCCAAGCCGAGGTCTGGGCGGACACTTCGACCCTCTTCGAGCACGCCCTGCGCGTGACCGAACGCAACGATCTCGCGCACACCTACGTCGGCATCGAGCGTCACGGACTCGGCGACCTCGACGTCGCCGAGGAACACTACAGGGCCGCACTCGCCATCCATCCGACGCAGGCCACCGCACTCGGCGGACTCGGCGCGATCCTCGAGCAAAAGGGGCGCCTGCCCGAGGCCCGGCGGCAGCTCGAGCTCTCGCTCTCCGTCCAGCCGAACGCGGTCGAGACGCGCTACAACCTGGCCGTGGTCCTGCAGCGTCTCGGCCACCTGGACGAGGCGCGCGTCCAGATCCAACACGTGCTCGAGGCGCGTCCGCAGCACGCGCCCGCCCTGAACTTCCTGGGCGGCATCCTGGCGACGGGCGGCGACTGGCCGCGGGCGGAGAAGCTCTTCCTCCTGGCGGTCGAGTCCGATCCCGAACTGGGCGACGCCCACCGCAACCTCGCCTTGCTGTACACCCAGATGGGACGCTCGGCGGACGCCGAACGCCACCGACAAGCGGCCGCTTCCGCCCGCCGCTGAGGCTGGGCAAGGCTCGAAGCCAAAGTGGTGGCGAAGGCGGCCCGCGCTACGCCGGGTCGTTCTTCCGCGGGCGGGGGCCCTTGGGCAGGTTGGCCTTCGGCAGGCGCAGGCCCTGGGTTTCGAGATAGGTCCCGAGCGGTTTGCGCGCGTCCGCGAGCGCGTGCCGCAAGGCGGTGTTGTTCTCCTGCGCGGCCGCGTCTAGCGCCTTGTCCACGGACTTGATGGCCGCCATGGCGGACTTGAAGGCCGGGGAGCTCTTCAGTTCCTTGGCCTTTTGGCGGGAGCGAACCCGCCGGATCTCCTCCTGCAGGTCGGAGATGATCTCCTCCGGGGTCCGTTTCTTGCGGCGCTTGCGGGCGGGTGCTGCGGCTTTCTTCTTGGCCATGAAGGAAGGGAATGGCTCGAGTTCGAGGGAGGGAGTTCGGAGCGTGTTGCGCGACGCGAAAGAGACGGGATCCTGCCGGAAGGGAAGCGGATCGGTCTCGAACACGAAGGCGTCGCGAAGCCCTGGATCGAAGCTATTCTGGGCGACGGAAGGCCGCGATCCAATGTCGCGTCAGGACTTTCGAAGGGAACGGAATCGCATTCTCGGAGGGTGGTCTTCGAGCGGTTCCGTGCGCAAGCGAGCGGCCACAGGGCCTTGCGCGGCCGTCAGGAGGCCCATTTCGAGGGGCTGCGAGCCGTTGACGCTAGCGTGGCGACGGACCCTGTGAATCCGCTGCCGTGCTCGACTCGCGCTTCCCGCAAGGGGCGACTTCGAAGGCGGGAGCGAGCGGCACTGCCGGCCGCGGACCACAGTGACGGGGATGTGCGTGCGTTCGGCTTCTCGCCTCGGCTGTCCGCCGTCTCTTCAGGTCGCCGGACCGAGAGCCGGGGGTGTCGAAGGAGAATGTGGTGGTTCCCGCTGGGCGTTCCGGTTCACGAAACACGAGCCCCGTACGCGGCCGGCGCACGCGGGTTCAGCGACCGCCGAGGGCGAGCTCGTCGGCGTGCGGCTTCAGCGCGTCGATGACGAACTGGATGTGCTCGCCCAGCTCGACGCCCAAGAGCTCGGCGCCGAAGGTCACCTCGTGCCGCTCGACCTTGGCGGCGAAATGCTTGTCCTTGAGCTTCTTCTTCACGCTCTTGGGCGTGAGGCTCGCGATGCCCTCGGGGCGGACCAGGCAGCAGGCCCCGACGAAGCCCGTCAGCTCGTCGCAGGCGAGGAGCGCCTTGTCGAGCGGTGTCTCCCAGGCCACGCCCCACTTCGTGTAGTGGGCGGAGATGGCGTGGGCGATGTCGTGCTCAGCGCGCTCCTCGAGCCAGGCCACGATCCGTCGCGGGTGCTCCTCGGGCCATTGGTCGTAGTCGGCGTCATGCAGCATGCCGGCCAGCCCGAAACGCTCCTCGTCCGCCGCCCCGGCACCGTAGCGCAGGGCGGCGGCCCGCATGACGAGTTCGACCGAGCGAGCGTGGCGTCGGAGGGACTCCGAGGGAGTCCAGTCCGAGAGCAGCTGCCAGCCTTCGTCGCGGGTGAGGGGCATCGCTCAGTGGGAGAAGAGCAGCTCGGAGTACTTCGGCAACGGCCAGATATGGTCGTCGACGAGCTCCTCGAGTCGGTCGGTACGCGCGCGGACGGCGACCATGGCGGGCAGCACCCCGTCGCGCGCCAGGATCGAACCGGCGACGGGATCGCTCTCGGCTTCAAGGCGGTGATGGGCCACGACGAGCTCGTCGCAGCCGCGCTTCAAAAAGGCGATGTGCTCCGCGACCTCGGTGAGGATCTCCTCTTGGGTCGAGAATTCGATCCCGGCCGAAGCCGTGCGCGCCGCGTTGATCGATTCGGCCACGTTGCGCTGGTAGGCGATGGCGGCCGGCAGGATCGCGGAACGCGCGATGTCGAGCATCGCGAGGGCTTCCACGCCGACGCGGTGAACGTAGGCCGTGTGCCACACGTTCGAGCGCGACTCGGTCTCGCGTCGCGTCAGGACCTTGTACTTCTCGAACAGCTTGCAGTTTTCCTGCGAGGCGAAGTTCGCGAGCGCCGTCGGCGTATCCTTCAGGTTCAAGAGTCCACGCTTGGCGGCTTCCTGCTGCCACTCTTCCGTGTAGTTGTCCCCGCTGAAGAGGATCCGCTGGTGCTTCGTCAAGGTGTCCTTGACGACGGCCTGGATCGCATCCTTCGCGTCGCCGCCGTTGGCGCGCTTCTCGATCTCCGTCGCCATACGATCGAAGGCCTCGGCCACGATCGTGTTGATCACCATGTTGGGGTAGGCGATCGTCTGGTCCGAGCCGACGGCGCGCAGCTCGAACTTGTTGCCCGTGAAGGCGAAGGGCGAGGTGCGGTTGCGGTCCGAGCTGTCCTGGGGCAATGGCGGCAGCGTGGAGACGCCCAGCTTCAAGTGGGCACGCTCACGCGACTTGGCGGCACCGCCCTGGACCAGGGCCTCGACGATCTCCTCGAGCTCGCTGCCGAGGAAGATCGAGATGATCGCGGGGGGCGCCTCGTTGGCGCCGAGCCGGTGGTCGTTGCCCGCGCTCGCGATCGAGGCCCGGATCAGGTCCTGGTGCCGATCGACGGCTTCGATGATCCCGGTCAGGAGCACGATGAAGCGCATGTTGTCGTGCGGCGTATGTCCGGGATCCAGGAGGTTGTTCCCGTTCTCGTCGGCCATCGACCAGTTGTTGTGCTTGCCGCTGCCGTTGACCCCCGCGAAGGGTTTCTCGTGCAGGAGGCACTTCAGACCGTGCCGCTGCGCGATCTTCTGCATGACCTCCATCGCGAGCATGTTGTGGTCCGTCGCGATCGAGACGTTCTCGTAGAGCGGCGCCATCTCGAACTGGTGCGGCGCGACCTCGTTGTGGCGCGTCTTCACGGGCACCCCGAGGGACCACAGCTCGTGCTCGAGATCCATCATGTAGTTCATGACGCGCTCGGGCGTGATGCTGAAGTAGTGGTCCTCGAGCTCCTGCCCCTTGGGCGGCCGCGCTCCGAAGAGCGTGCGTCCACAGCTCACGAGGTCCGGACGCAGGTTGTACAGCTCGCGGTCGATCAGGAAGTACTCCTGCTCGGGCCCGACCGTCGCGTGCACGCGCTCGACCGTTTCACCCAAGACGGAGAGCAGTCGGCGCGTCTTGTCCTCGAGCGCTTCGCACGAGCGCAGGAGCGGCGTCTTCGTGTCGAGCGCTTCGCCCGTCCACGAGCAGAACGCCGTCGGAATGCACAGGGTCGAGCCGTAGGGCGTTTCGCGGAGGAAGGCCGGCGAGGTCGGGTCCCAGGCGGTGTAGCCGCGCGCTTCGAACGTGGCGCGGATCCCGCCCGAGGGGAACGACGACGCATCCGGCTCGCCCTGGATGAGCTCCTTGCCGCGGAACGAGTGGATCGCACCGCCCTCCACGACCGGGCTCAGGAAGGAATCGTGCTTCTCGGCCGTCAGCCCCGTCATGGGCTGGAACCAGTGCGTGTAGTGCGTGGCCCCGTGTTCGACCGCCCAGTCCTTCATCGCGTCCGCGATGGCGTCGGCGTAATCGGCCGACAGCGAGCGACCTTGGTCGATCGTGTGGCGCAGGGCGCGGTAGACCTCGCGCGGCAAGCGCCGACGCTGCGCCGCGTCGTTGAAGACCAGGCAACCGAAGACCTCCGTGAGCGGCGTGTGCTGCCGTCCGGAACGGGGAGGGGCGAAGGAACGTTCGGCGATGTTGCGGAGAGCTTGCTGCCGGGGTGTCGGGCTCATGGTCGGGGGTTGGGGTGGGCTCGTCCGGAAGCCGGAAAGACGCGGGATCAGGTTGGGAAAGAGGCCGCACGACGGATCGAACGGCCCAAGGGCCGAGCGTATCGAGCGACCTCTGGCAAAAGAAGCGCGCGGGCGTCCTTTCTCGCGGGGGGCGGGAAAGCGGAGCGGGGGATCGGAGAGGGCCGCCGGCGGACCGGCGAAGGCGGCGCCCGCCAATCCAGCCGCCAAACCGGGGGCGGCGCGTCCGCTCCGGCTCGGACCGTCGCTGGCCGCTTCGACCGCGGGAACGCGGTCGACCTCGCGCTCTGAGGTCCGGGGCGTCGGCTCGCCATCGCTGCGCGCGGTGGACGGGATTCCGCCAGCACGAAACGGGCCCGGCCGCGTGGGACGCAACCCGCGGGCCGAGCCATCCGAGGGCCGCGGGCCGGCACTTCCTTATGACGCGGCGCGCACTGCGTCGCGCGCCTGTGCCTGATTTCGAGGCTGGCGCCTCGAAACGGCACAAGCACGGAGCCTTCGGCTCCGAGGCTACGGCCCACCTGCGGCAGGCCTCCGCAGCCTACGTCGTAGACCGTTGTCGTGTCCTTTCGCGCGGCTACCCGTAAAAGGCTTCGATCCTGGTCCTGAGTCCAAGGTCGATCACGGCTACTGCGGAGCGCAGACGCGCCGCAGGCGTGCCGTAGCCTCGGAGCCGAAGGCTCCGTGCTTGTGCCGTTTCGCGGCGCCAGCCGCGAATTCAGGCACAGGCGCGCGACGCAGTGCGCGCCGCGTCCAAAAAGGAGGTGCCGGCCCGCAACCCACGGATCGCTCGGCCCTCGGGTTGCGTCTCTCGCGGCCGTGCCACTCCAAGCCACGCGAAAGCGTCCACCGCGCCCAGCGATGGCGAGCGAAGCGAGCGAGACATCCACAGTGCGAGCCGAAGCCGAGCGAGGCGTCCCCAGTCCCTCCCGAAGAAATTCCTACGTTTCGGAGCCCTCTGCCTCCGTCCCGTGGAACGAACCACCCTGCGGCGTTCGCCTTCGCTCGTTCCTGGTCCAACCTCCTGACGGGGTTCGCTTGGATGTGGAAAGGGCCTGTCCTGGCCCAGGGGCCCAACAATTTCGGAATCGGGCCCAACCGTTCTCCGAGCCGCGCAGACAGAACGTTCCGACAACCGTCTCTCCCCCAAATCCCTTTCCCCGGAGCTGCCATGCGTCGCAACCTCCTTCTTGCCTCCTCCTTCGTGCTCTCCGCAACGTTCGCGCTCGCTCCGGCTGGCGAGTCCCAGATCGTCTCGGAGATCGAGATCGGTGATGGGCTCGGGGGCTTCGGCGCCAGCCTGCCCCCAGTTGCGGAATTCGGGCGAGCCCTGGCCTCCCTCGGTGACCTCGATGGGGATGGCATTGGCGACCTGGCCGTCGGGGCGCCAGGGGACGGAGCCGGCTCGATCTGGATCCTCTTCCTGAACGCCGATGGCACGGTCAAGAGCGAGACGCGCATCTCCGAGGGTGGCGTCGGCGGCTTCATGGAGGTGCTACCCGTTGGCGCGCGCTTCGGGAGGGCGTTGGCGAAAATCGATGACTTCGATGGCGACGGCGTCGTCGACCTGGCCGCCAGCGCTTCCGACGTGGGGCGAGTCTTTATCCTGCTGCTACAGCCCGACGGGTCGGTTGCTTCTCACCTCGAGGTTCCGGCTGCCGCAGTCGTACCCACCCTTCCATTGGGCGAAGGTCTGGTCGCGCCGGGAGACATCGACGGCGACGGCGTCCAGGACCTGCTTGTCGGTAGCCAAGCCTTTCATTCCGAAAGCCTGTTCGTCGTTTGCCTGCTCCAGGCCAATGGTGCGATCGCGTCCTCGTACAACTTGTCACCATCCATCGGTATCAGCGATTATGGCAAATCCGATTGGTTCTCGATGGGGGGAGCTCCGCTCGGCGACCAGGACGGTGACGGGAGCCCAGACGTAGCGTTGGGCGAGGGCGGCTTGGTAGCCCATGTCGATCACTGGGGCCAGGTCAATCTTCAGGGACTCACCTCGACGGGGGTTGGGGATCGTGGGATCGCCTGCCCCACTTGGCCTGACTGTCTGTCCACGGCCAATACCTTCGGTGTGAGCCTGGCCGCACTCGGGGACCGCAACGGCGACGGGAGTGTCGACCTCTTGATCGGCGAGCAAGTCTTGTTCACTCCGCCAAAGGTCTACGTGGCCTACACCGATCCGGGGTTCCTCGAGCAACGCAGCATGCATGTGCTCTTGTCACGGCTCCTGGGAGGATTCGGCAAGGCTGTCGCAGGTTTGCCGGACTTCGATGTCAGCGGGAGGACTCTTGCAGCGATCGGCGCTCCCGACGAGGGCTCGGGTCGCGTCGTCGTGGTCGAGCTGGACGCGCCATCGAGCTGGAGTCAGCGCAACGGCACGAGCCTCAATCCGCTGACGTTCACCGCCGGCACCGATCCTGTCCTGGGCTCGAGCTTCGTCCTCGAGGTCGATCTCAGCGGGACGCCCGGAGCCCTGGCGACGACGGCCACGCTGTCGAACGGACAGCTCTCCAACATCTTCCTGAACGGACTCTTCGTGGGCGAGCTCCTGATCCAGCCACCCTTCCTGTTCCCGGTCGCGGGCGTGGGAACCATGGCAATCGACCTGCCCCTGGACGCCTCGCTCGTCGGCGCGAACCTCTCGGTCCAAGCTTCGGTCTACACCCCAGGTCGATTCACGCTTCAGAACGCGATCGACCTTGTGCTTGGGATGCCCTGAGGAGCGACGGCGAAACGGCACGGTCGCGAGGGACGGGCCCGACGGACTCGCTCGCCTTCGGCTCGCCATCGTTGGGCGCGGTGACACGGGATTCCGCGACGACGAGACGATCCCAGCCGCGAGGGAGCAACCCGAGGGCCGGGCGGTCCGAGGGTTGCGGGCCGGCACTTCCTTTTGGACGCGGCGCGCACTGCGTCGCGCGCCTGTGCCTGATTTCGCGGCTGGCGCCTCGAAACGGCACAAGCACGGAGCCTGCGGCTCCGAGGCTTCGGCCCGCCTACGGCGGGCCTGAGCAGCCGCCGCCATGGACCTGAGTCGCGGCCCCTGGTTGCCGGACTTGGGTGCGTGGCAAGGAGCGGAGACGACAGCGGTGACCATGGGCCCTAGCAGCCTGATGGAAAAGTCATCCGGCGCGCTGCATGCGTCCGGAAAGCCCGGCCGGCACACGAGAGCCTCGCCGAATCGACCGATTCGCCTGCGTTCCCGCGCACCTGCCGGGCCTCCCGGTCACATGCATCGCATCCGAAG
>JAJDEW010000023.1 GCA_029259595.1 Planctomycetota bacterium
GTCGCGCGCCTGTGCCTGATTGCGCGGCTACCGCCGCGAAACGGCACATCACGGAGCCTTCGGCTCCGAGGCTACGGCCTACCTCCGGTGGGCCTTCGCAGCCCTCGTCATCGACCACCGTCATCGACCACCGTCCTCGACCACCGTCACCGCCCACTCCTCACCGCCCCAAGTCCCTGGTCACGATCGCAGAACGTCGTCCCCCGGTCCATGGCGCTGATCGAGGGCCCCTGCAGCGGAGGAGCGCCGAAGGTGCTCCGTAGCCTCGGAGCCGAAGGCTCCGTGCTGGTGCCGTTTCGCGGCGGTAGCCGCGAAATCAGGCACAGGCGCACGACGAAGTGTGCGCCGCGTCCTGACCGAGTGTCGGCCTTCGGGTTGCATCCGTGTCCAGCGGAGCTCCATCGTCACCTCGATGGACTTCGGACCTCGGGCGACATCAACGGACTCGCTCGCTTCGCTCGCAATCGCTGCGCGCGATGAACGTGATCTGTGGCGGTGGAGCGGCACGGCCGCGAGGGGCGCAACCCGAGGGCCGAGCCGTCCTATAGCCGCAGGCCGACACCTCCTCAGGACGCGGCGCGCACTCCGTCGCGCGCCTGTGCCTGATTTCGCGGCTCACGCCGCGACACGGCACAAACACGAAGCCTTCGGCTCCGAGGCTACGGCCCACCTCCGGTGGGCCTTCGCAGCCTTTGTCCTCGCCCTTTGTCCTCGCCCTTCGTCTTCGCCCTTCGTCTTCGCCCTTCGTCCATCGACACGACCGAAGATCACCGCCAAGAACGTCACCCCGGTCCCAGTCGCTGATCGTGGGTCCCTACAGCGCAGGAGTGCCGTAGGCGCTCCGTAGCCTCGAAGCCGAAGGCTCCGCGATTGTGCCGTTTCGCGGCGCGAGCCGCGGAAACAGGCACAGGCGCACGACGAAGTGTGCCCCGCGTCCTAGCGGAGGTGTCGGCCTGCGGCTAGCGGGCGGCTCGGCTCTCGGGTTGCGCCCCCGCGCGGGATTGACCGTCTCGTTCTGGCGGAACCCCGTTCACCGCGTACAGCGATCGCGAGCGGGTCGCCCTTCGCAGCGAGCCGTTCATCGCAGCGGGTCGCCCAACCCGACGAAGCGCCCCTGCCCCCGGGCTCAAATCTGGTTGTGTCCGTCGCCGTCGGGTACGAACTTCACGCCACTGGTTTGGCAGGAGCGTTGTTGCCCGAGGAGGAACACGTCGTCGACGGCCCACCACCATTCGAGGGCGGCGTTGAAGTAGTGGAAGCGGACCTGGACGTCGGAGCGGCGAGCGGCCTGGGCGCTGATGTCGAACCGGAAGATGCCGCTTTGATCCTGTCCGGAGAAGGTGGTGACCGTGACCCAGGAGCCACCTGTCGCCGACGAGCGCACGGAGACGCGGGCCTGCTCGTCGAGGCTGAACGAGTTCCAGTTGAAGTCGTGGGTGAACTGCAGCTCGACGTTCGTGAAGTCGCTCAGGTCGACGACGGGGCTCACCAGGAGCTCGTCCATCATGTAGCCGCCGCCGAGACCGTTCGTATGAGCTGCCGAGTCCGCGATGAAGAAGGGCGCGTTCAGGACGAGCGAGCGGTTGCCGGGGTTGGCCAGCGTCCACGTCTGGGCCGGACCCGTGCCCTCTCCGAAGTCCCCGATCGTCCAGTCGCCCATGCCGGCGCTGAAGTCCTCGTGGAACACGCTCGTCACGGGCGAGAGCCCGATGTCGAGGTCGATCACGCGCAGTCCATCCGCATAGGGACCGCCGTTGGCCGCTTGCACGTCGACGAGATCGAACGACAGGAGACCGTTGCAGGGCGAATCGAGGTTGATCTGGAAGCGGACGCCGAGGAGCGACGGTGTCGTGACGCCCGGGTCGACGTCACCAAAGGAGACCGAGGACTCGAACAGGGTGATGCGGCCGGTCGATACCGAGTTGTTGAGCTGGACGCGCCCGCGGACGTCGAGGGCGGTCTCGGTGCAGGCGGCGTTCGAAACGGTCGGCCGGAAGGTCCAGATCTCGCCGGGATCCGCGACCAAGTCGTCGTTGCCCCAGACCTGCTCGAGGCCGACGGGATTGCGCGGCACCACCAGCGGCTGCGGGACACAGAGGAAGTTCTGCACGATCGGATGCACGTCCGACATCAGCACGCCGCGGTTGCCCACGCCGGGCGTCGCGCAGCCCCCGCAGTGGTGCAAGCCGACGAGCTTGTCGTCGGCTTCCCGGAAGATCGGGGAGCCGGAGCTGCCGTCTTCCGTGTCCAACGTGTCGTAGTAGCGCAGCACCGTGCCGTCCACATCGACGTTGACGCCCGAACCGTGCGTGATCTCGTGCGGTCGACCGCCGGGATGCTGGACGATGTAGACCGCCTCGCCGTCGGTCAACGGCGTCGGATCGACCTCGACGTGCCCGAAGGTCGCCGAGGGGTCGCCTTGCACCCTGCTCAGGGTGAAGTCCAGATCGCTCGAGGTCGTCTCGCAGGCACCGGACCAGGGCGAGCGCGCCACGACGGCGTCACAACGGAAGCTCTCCCAGTCCAGAGTCGGCGGCGCGCCGATGCCGCAGCCCGTGCGCCAGTACTGGAAGACGAATTCGGTGTTGTTGCACTGCGACTGGTTCGCGAGGCAATGATCGTTCGTCAGCACGTGCCCGAGCGAGGAGACGTTGACGCCCGAGCAGAAGAGCGAAAAGGACGGGTTCCCGCCGACGGCCATCACCCCCACCGAGGCACGGACGTTGTCCCATTTGTGCGCGTCGTTCTGGAAGCAGATCACGTCCTGGAAATCGGAGGGGGCGCAAACGTCCTCCCAGTCTCCGGGGGGCGCGACCGCGAGCATCGACGGATCTCCGAGGATCACCTCGTCGATGTGAAAGGGCAGCTTGCGGTAGGGCCGCGCGAAGGCGAGCTCGAGCCAGAGCTCCTCGCCACGGGCGGACAGGCTCCAGAAGGTCCCCATGTCCTTCGGACCGCGGGCGGTGATCGTCTCGACGATCTTCCCCGTCCCCGAACGCAGCGTGAGGACGTCGCCGGGATGCAGATCGACGTCCACGAGGTGGACCTTCAAGAAGCTCGCGTCGGCGGCGAACACGCGCTGCGACCAGAGCCAGTCTTCCGTTCCACGCACCGCTTCCCGAGCCCGCGGAACGATGCGAGTTCGCAGCCCCGTGCCGACGACGACGGGATCCTGGCTCTGGAGCGGGCGCGCGCTCGCGAGGGAAGCGAGCGCGACACACAGGACGGATCCACGGACGAGGGTCCGGGCGAGCCGGTGCGGGCGGGAGAAGGTCATGGAGCGACGCGGAAGGGTTGGCGGACGGAGCCCCTGTGACGCAGCACGCCGCCGGAAGGTTCACTCGAGATGCGATCGATCCTACGCCCGTTCCACGCCCCAGGAAGGGCTCGGTGCGGATTCGAAGGCGGGAATCGACACCGAGAGCGGTGCTCCGAGCCCCTCCACGACGCCGGCAGGACCGTGGAAGACGCGCACGACGTCGCCGTCGATCCGCGCTCCCAGCAGCTCGATGAAAAAGTCATCCGGCGCGCTGCATACGTCCGAAGCACCTTTCCAGCGGGCTCCTACGGGCCGAAATCGAGCTTGAAGGCGTTCGCGAAGCCGAACTTGGGCGACGCGTTGGGAGACAGGTCGAGCAGGATGCCCTGCGCGTAGAGCGAGTACCCGATCAAGCTCGGGACGTTGGGAATCACGAGGTCGACCTGGGCCGGCATCCCGGGTCCGGCCCAGAGCGCTCCGCCGATCAAGAGCGGCTTGACGACGAAGGGTCCGGTCCGGACCAGGAGCTCGCCGGTCGGCGCGCTCATCCCGAAGCCGGGCAGCGGCACGCCGCAAGGGAAGGTCGGCCAGGCGCTGGTCGAGACGGCCACGAGCGGGATCGCTCCGGGCGATTGACTCCCGACCGGGTTGTCCACGCCGAAGGTGATCGTCGTGTTCATCCGGGGAGTGCCCGAGAGCAGCAGCATGCTTCCCGTCGGGTTGATGCCACAGCCATACTCCTGGCTCGCTGGCGGAGCCAGGAAGCGGAAGTTGTCGACGTAGCCGCGTGAGGCCTGGATCGCATCGCCGCCGTTCGCGACCTGCACCGTGAGGGTGAAGACGGTGGCCGACGTCGCCGACGGGAAGGCGGCTTCGAGGTCGATCGCCGCGACCTCGCGCCCGGTCGACGCCCAACCGTACTTCTCGGAGATGCTGTTCGCAGGCGTGAACGTGTCGCGATAGTAGAAGTTGACGCTGGTCACGCCGTCGGTGACGTCGATGCTCATCCAGTCGTTGTGCGTCGGCTGCATGGACTCTTCGTTGCGGAGGAAGACAGCGTCACAGAGCAGCACCGGAAGCCCGCTCGGATACAGAAACACCTGCGAGATACCGGCTCCACCGCTGGGCGGTGTGCCCGCGCCACCGGGATTCGAAGGCGGCGTCCCCGCATTGGTTCCCTCGGCCGAGAGTTCGCACCAATTCGTGCCGTCGGTCGGCAAAAGTCCGTCCGAAGCGATGCCGTCCGGATTGACGATGTGACCGAGGCCGAAGTCGACGGTCCAGGCGTCCGCCGGCGGCAAGCCGGGGGTCTGCGCCTCGAAGCTCGGATCGGACAGCCCCGCATCGATCAGAACGTAGTCCCGCTTCGTCTCGGTGTCGGAGCCACCGGGACCGGACACCGTCAGGCTGACGGTGTAGACCCCAGGCAACCCGTACACATGAACCGGGTTCTGCAGGGCCGAGCTGCCCCCGTCGCCGAAGTTCCAGGACCAGTTCGTGATCGTCCCGGTCGACGCATCCGTGAACTCGCTCGCGAGCGGAGCCTCACCGACGATCGGCAGGCCCGAGAATTCCGCCACCGGCGGAGGCTCGGTCACCGTCACGTACGAAGGCTTCGTCTCGACATCCGAACCACCGGGCCCGGTCGTCGTCAGGGAAACGGTGTAGATCCCCGGCGTCGTGTAGGTGTAGATCGGGTCCTCGAGGGTGCTGCCCCCGCCGTCACCGAAGTTCCAGGCCCAGTCGGTGATGTTGCCGACCGAAGCGTCCGTGAAGCTCACCTGCAGGGGCGCGAAGCCCGTCGTCGGAGTCCCGGCGAAGGCGCTCACGGGTGCGGGCCAGTTCACCGTGATGTAGTTGAACTTCGTCGACGAGTTCGAGCCGCTCGGTCCGGTCACGAGCAGCGCGACGGTGTAGGTGCCGGGCGTCGAATACGTGTGGCTCGGGTTCTGGTGCGTCGAGAAGAACCCGTCCCCGAAGTCCCACGACCAGGCCGTGACCGTCCCGACCGAGAGATCACTGAAGTTGACGACGAAGGGCGCGATGCCCGTCGTGGGGCTACCCGAGAAGTCCGCCACCGGCGGCGGATCGTTCACCGTGATGTAGTCGGTCTTCGTGAGCGAATCCGTTCCGAGCGTTCCGTTGACGGTCAAGGAGACGGAGTACAGGCCCGAAGCGGAGTAGACGTGAGAGGGATCCTCCGCCGTGGACGTGGCACCGTCGCCAAAGTCCCAGGCCCAGCTCGTGATCGTCCCGGTCGAAGTGTCGGTGAAGTTCACCGTGAGCGGCGCCACGCCGGTCGTCGGCGAGCCCGTGAAGTTCGCCACGAGCGGCGGCTCGTTGACGGTCACGTAGTCGACCTTCGTCTCCGTGTCGGAGCCCCCTGCGCTGGTCACCGTGAGCTCGACCGAGTACGTCCCGGGGACCAGATACGTGTAGTTCGGGTTCTGCACGGTCGAACCACCGCCGTCGCCGAAGGTCCAGGACCAGGCCGTCACATTGCCGGTCGAGAGGTCCAGGAAGTTGACGCCGAGGGGCGCATCTCCGGCGAGCGGTACACCGCTGAAGTTGGCCACCGGGGCCGGCTCGTTCAGGGTGATGTAGTTCGTCTTCGTGTTCGTGTCCGAACCGTTCGGACCCGTCACCGTGAGAGCGACCGTGAACGTCCCCGTTCCCGTGAAGGTGTGGTTGGGATTCTGCAGCGTCGACGACGTGCTGTCCCCGAAGTCCCAGGCCCAACTCGTGATCGGTCCGGTCGACGCGTCGGTGAACGAGACCAAGAGCGGCGCGATACCCGACGTGGGCGAGCCCGAGAACTCGGCCACCGGCGGCGCCACATTGACCGTGATGTAGTCCACCTTGGTGTTCGAGTCCGATCCGGCCGGCCCGGAGACGGTCAAGGCCACGGTGTAGACGCCCGCGGCGACGTAGGTGCGCGAGGGGTTCTGCGCCGTCGAGGTGCCGCCATCCCCGAAGGTCCAAGACCAGGACGTGACACTGCCGGTCGAGAGGTCGCTGAAGTTCACCAGCAGAGGCTCGTTGCCCGTGGTGGGACTTCCGACGAAGTTCGCGACGGGAGCCGCGTTCACGGTGATGTAGTTCGTCTTCGTGTTCGTGTCGCTTCCGGAGGGTCCCGTGACGCTCAGCGCCACCGAATAGGTCCCCGCGGCCGTGTAGGTGTACGACGGGTTTTGCAGCGTCGAGGTCCCGCCATCCCCGAAGGTCCACGACCAGCTCGTCACCGTGCCGCCCGAAGCATCCGTGAAGGTGACGCCGAGGGGCGCCACACCGGAGACCGGCGTCCCCGTGAAGTCCGCCGTCGGCGGCGGGTCACCGACCGTGATGTAGTTCGTCTTCGTGTCGGTGTCCGAGCCACCCGGCCCCGTCGCCGTCAGCGCCACCGTGTAGACGCCCGCCGCCGTATAGGTGTGCGAGGGATTCTGCGCCGTCGACGTGCCGCCGTCGCCGAAGGTCCACGCCCAGGCCGTCACCGGACCCGTCGTCGCGTCCGTGAACGTCACGCCCAGCGGAGCAGCCCCCGTCGTCGGCGTCCCGCTGAAGCCCGCCACCGGCGGCGGATCGCCGACCGTGACGTAGTTCGTCTTCGTGTCCGTGTCCGAGCCGCCCGGACCCGTCGCCGTCAGCGCCACCGTGTAGACACCCGCTGCCGTATAAGTGTGCGAAGGGTTCTGCGCCGTCGCCGTGCCACCGTCCCCGAAGGTCCATGCCCAGGTCGTCACCGGACCCGTCGTCGCGTCCGTGAACGTCACGCCCAGCGGCGCCACGCCCGTCGTCGGCGTTCCGCTGAAGCCCGCCACCGGCGGCGGATCGCTGACCGTGACGTAGTCCGTCTTCGTGTTGGTGTCCGAGCCACCCGGGCCCGTCGCCGTCAGCGCCACCGTGTAGACGCCCGCCGCCGTATAGGTGTGCGAGGGGTTCTGCACCGTCGACGTGCCACCGTCCCCGAAGGTCCACGACCAGGCGGTGATCGTGCCGGTCGAAGCATCGGTGAAGGTCACTCCGAGCGGTGCCACACCGGAGGTCGGCGTGCCGCTGAAGTCGGCGACTTGGGCTCCCGCGAGGGAGGCCATGAGGAACAGGGTCGGAGCGAGGAGAAGGGAGCGAGAACGGAGGCTCATGGAACTCGGACCAAGGGTGGAGGGGTGACCCGCTTCGCCCTCTCGTTCACCGTGTTGACGGGCACGGTGGGGACGTTCGCCGAGGGGAGGGAGAGAGAGCGCGCGGGTCCGGTGAGACCGTCGGATTGTAGCGGAACGGCCCGAAATGGCGGGCGAAAAGGCCATGCGGCACAAGACAGGGCCCCGCCTGGACCCGCTCGCAGGCGGAATCCGCGGTCGAACGGGAGGCGGTCCGAAGCTCTTTCCGGATCGAGGGTCGGTTCGTGGCTCGCTCGCACGACCTCGCGCTCGCGGGTGCCTGCGAAGGAAGGCTCTCGAAACTGCCCTGTGACCCTGCCTGCTGCCGGTTCCTAGGAGTCCGTTGACAAAGTGCTTCGGATGCCTGGGCGTCGGCATCCGCTGGGGCGAGGCGACTGGAAACGCAGGCCAATCCGTGGATTCGGCGAGGCTTTCCGATGTCACGCCGCGGCGGAGGACCTCGCCATGGCGCCGAATGACTTTTCAAGGAGCTCCCAGGAGCCCGTTGGCAAAAGGAACGACCGCTCACCGAAACACGCGCAGCCAACTCGCAACCAAACGCCATGAACCCACGCTCCCCCCGCGTCCTGTTCCTCGGCCTCTTGGCCGCCCTGTCCGCCGCCTGCAACTCCGGCTCCGGTAGCTCCGGGGGCGGTACCGTCGTCGGCGGCGAACTGCTCCAGCGGCCGGACACGGGAGCGCTCTTTCTGAGCGAGACCCACCAGCGCGGCTCCGCCGGGCGCTTGTCCTTGATCGAGCTCAACTGGGGCCGCCTGGTCGACGTCTACGCTCTGGACGGGTCGGGACAACGCGAGGCTGCACCACGCCTGCGCGACTTTGCCGTGCGCGAGACGCTGACGAGCGACGGCGTGAACTACACGACGGACACCGACCCGTTCACGGGTCGGACGACGCTCTTGGTCCACCGTCGCGTAGACGAGGCCGGCTTCGCGGCTCTCCTGCGCCAGGCCAGCACCGACCTCCCGATCGTCCAGCCCAAATCGGACGACGGGTCGTCCCCGGCTCCCTTCTCGTATCTGGCGCGCAACGCGACCCTCGTCCTGCGCTTCGACGACTTGCTGAAGGACGGGCCCGAAGAACGGCTGGCGCTCGCCTCCATGATCCGGTTGCGCGTGGGCTATCCCCCCGTCGTGCCCTTCGAGGCGCGCTTCTTCTTCGATCCGAATCACGGCGGACTGTCCGGCGGGAGCTTCCACTCGACGCGTGTTCTCGTGGACCTGACGCTGTCTCCCGACGAAGGTGACGGGCCGGGCGCCTTCGACAATCCGATCGGCCTTCCGGCCAGTCTCCCGGGCAACGACCGCCCCAACGTTTCGGTGCGGATCCCGACGCGCATCGTGCCGGGGCAGGGGGTCCTGCGCGTCCTGACGAACCTCTCCGGTGGAGTCCTGCGCACCAGCACGAACGGGCCCGCGGACCTCGGCTCGGCGACCCTCGACATCGTCCGCGCCCTGCGTTCGGGCAATGCGACCGACCTCTCGAACGGCTTCCTCGTGGACGACACGCCTCCGGCGATCGTCGGCACGTGGGGCGTGAACGTGAGCGCGGCCGCGGCCCAGCCCGACGGCGCCCTCCTGGACCTCGTCTTCCCGAGTGCGTGCGCGCGCGCACCGCGCGCTGGTGACCGGCTCCAGATCGCGGGCCAAGAGCTCGAAGTGCTCGTCGCGGGCAGCGCTCCGGATCCCGTCACCGGCGCGGTGAGCGATGTCCTCGTGCGCCTGGACCCCGACTTTCCCACGACCGCTCCGCCCCT
Organism: Planctomycetota bacterium; assembly: GCA_029259595.1. Classification (GTDB taxonomy): domain Bacteria; phylum Planctomycetota; class UBA1135; order UBA1135; genus OFTM43. The sequence continues at coordinate 9,191 of JAJDEW010000023.1, forward strand.
GGGCGCGGGCCTCTACCTGACCCGCTTCGAAGGCGGAACCGAGGTCCCGAGTGCGTGCTGGATCCGCTTCGTGCCACCGCCCGATCAGGACGGCTTCGTCTCGCCCGACGCGCAGGTCACGATGCGCTTCACCGAGGCGCTCGACCCGGTTTCGGTCCGCCCCTACGACGGCTTCCAGCTCATCCGCGGCGATGCCCAGGTCACGCCTGCGGCCACGAACACGGTGATCGGGACGGTCGCCCCCGCCGCTGGTTTCCGCGAGCACACCTTCCAGCCCCGCCTCTCCCTGACGCATGACCTGGGGGCGAGCGAGACGTACCACCTGCGCCTCGGCGAGGCCGAGGAGGGCCCCACCGACCTGGCGGGCAATCCCCTGCTGGCCACGATCACCGGGATCGAATTCGGGCTCGCTCCTGAAGCGCCGACGCGCAACACGGGCAGCTTCGTGTTGCGGTTCGACACGATCGACGAGTATGCGCCGCCCGGTTCGGCGGGCCCCGACGGCCTGCGCGAGATCCGCGGACAGATCCAACCGGATGTCGAGCTGGGCCTCCTGCGTCCGCGCCCCGTCGTGCGCCGTGCCTGGCCCATCGATGCCAACAATCCGGTCCCGGCCCTGATGTTTCCGCTGCCGGTGGGCATTCCGACGCCCCTGTCGCCGCTGGGCGGCAAGGTGATGGCCCTGTGGCGCTACATGGACGCGGGTTGGCTCGTGGACGACGAGTCGCTCTACGACATCGACGTCGAGGGCCTCGACTGGGCGCCCTTCGGTGCACAGGTCAGCGCGGACTTCTTCGAGGGTTTCGAGATCCGGCTCGCGCACTCGAATCGCCTGCCCGACGAATACATGACGACGACCGGGCTCGTGTACCCCAATTCCGGCCTGCTCGACCAGCCCAACCTCTTCACGAACAACGTGCTGGCGGATCCGCGCAATCCGTTGACCGTGGTCCATGCGCGCGCGAACGGCTACAGGGTCGATCCGGCGGACCTCACGCTGACCAGCACGGGCCTGGCGGTCATGCCCTTCCCCCTCAATCGGGGCGTGGGCCCGAGGACGACCTACACGTGGCGCGACACGACGATCGTCGCCCGCGGCGGCAGCCAGAGCGGGGGCATTCCGTCCGCTGTCGAGGCCTCGCTCGGGATGTACGACGGCGCGGCGGCGGGCGACTTCGATGCGCCGGGCGAAGTGCCGTCCTACGGGCTACCGCTCTTGATGCAACTCTCGTGCTATCCCTCCAATAGTGGCCTGGGCGTGAACAACTTCTCCCTCGCGGTCGCGCGCTTCACGCAGATCCAGCCGACCCTCCGGCTCAACTCGACCGGCGGCTTCAACCAGGCCGGTCAACGCGTGACCCGCGACCCCGATCTGCAGACCGTGCCGAGCGGAGGCTTCGATCCGACCACGACGCCGCCCGGCGCGCCGACGCTCAGCGCCGATCCGGGCTTCTACTACGGACAGCTCCACACGGTGACCCGCCTGTCGCGGGCCTGCACGATCTGGTTCGACACCGAGAGCCCCACGGCGCGGCTCGAGGCGACCATCCTGGAACCGGCCGTGCTCCCGGACGGCACCGCGGTCCGCATCGAGGCGCGCGGCGCCCAGGGCTTCGCCGCCTCGGACGGAGCCGAGGTCGACGCCACGCGCATCGACCCCTATGGCGAGCTCAGGACGGGCTCCGTCAGCTACCTCGACGGGGATCCGACTTGGAAGGCCGACCTCTCCGAGGTCCAGGGCGCGCGCTTCGTGCAGTTCCGCCTGACCTTCGAAGGCAACCTGGAGACCGGCATCGCCCCCGAGCTCTCGACCCTCGCGGTGGCTTTCGAGCGCTGAGCGTCCCGAGGTCGCGCGGCGCCCCGGACAGCGGGTACAATCTTCCGCGTTCGGGGCGGGGACGCGGGAGTTGATAGGAAGACCGTAAATCTGCTCCGGTCCCCTTCAAGAGCGTCGACGCGGGCCTCCGAAGACGGACCCGCGGCCTCCCCCGGTCCGCCTCCCCTTGACTCCCCACTTCCGTTCTCTGGCAGGCGGCCTCCTGGTCGCACTCCTCGCCGCGTGTGGCGCCGGTTCCGACGCCGTGCGCTCGCCGGTCAGCTCGACCGGTTCGTCTCTGTCCTCGAACGAGCCGAGCGCCGTGGCCGACGGCGTCGACCGCGCCGAGGTCCGGATCACGGTGCGCGACCGCGCGGGGCAACCGCTGGCCGGCCGGCGCGTCGTCATCCGCTCGAACGGACGCGACGACGTGCTCTTCCAGCCCGAGGAGCGGACGGGTCCTGACGGCACCGTGCTGGCCGGGATCGCCTCGACGCGCGCCGAGCCGAAGACGATCACCGCGGTCGTCGATCCGGGCTCGAAGCCCGTGCTGCTCGAGGATCGCGTCATCATCGGGTTCGAGGCCAGCGAGGCGACGATCAGCGCCGCGCTGTCGAACGTCGAGCTGTCGAAGGCCGAAGGCCTGGTCGCCGATGGACGGGAAACGGTCGTCATCACGGCGACCGTCCTGGACGCTTTCGCGAATCCCGTGCCCGGTCAGATCGTAGTCATCACGTCCAGCGGTACGGACAACACGATCGAAGGTCCCGCTGCCGCGACCGATGCCAGCGGACGGGCGAGCGCGACGCTCGCCTCGCTCGCCGCGGAGGACAAGAACCTCACCATCACGATCAACCCCGGCCCCGGCCAGGTCGTCCTCGACGCGCGTCCGAAGATCACCTTCGTCGGTGACCGCAACAACGTGAGCGCGGCTCTCTCGACGATCGAGATCGATCCGCTGGGCGACATCGTGGCCGATGGCAGCGCCCTGGCGCGGATCGTCATCGTCGTGCGCGACGTCAACGAAAACCCCGTTCGCGGCCTGCCCGTGCAGGTCCTCTCGACCGGCTCCGGCAACACGATCGTGCAGCCCGAGAGCCCCACGGGACCCGACGGGGCCGCGACGGCGACGCTCGCATCCCTGCGCGCCGAGGACAAGACGATCGCGGCCTTCGTCGATCCGCTCGACCTCGGAATCGAGCTCGACGCCCACCCCGTCGTTCCGTTCGTGGCGGACGCCGCCAACCCCAGCCCGACGCGCTCGACCCTGACCGCCGGCGCCCCCGGGCCCTTCGTCGCGAACGGCCTCGATGGCACCGCCTTGACGGTCACGGTGGTCGATCCCAACGGCAACCCGATCGAGGGCCTCGAGGTCGCCTTCGCGGCCACCGGCGCCGGCAACGTGCTGACGCAGCCGGGGGGACCGACCGACGCGGCCGGCCAGGCCAGCGCGCACCTCGCGAGCACCGTGGCCGGCTCGAAGCAGGTCACCGTCGTGCTGGATCCCGCCGGTAGTGCGCTCCCGGTGAACGCCTCGGCGACCCTGAGCTTCCTCGCGGGCGGCGTCAGCGTCGCGAACTCGACCGTGACCGCGCTGCCCGCGACTCCCCTCGTCGCGAACGGCGTCGACACCTTCTCGCTCGCGGTCACGCTGCGCGACGCCTTCGGCAACCCGATCCAGGGCACGACCGTCCAGCTCGCGGCGAGCGGCGGCGGCAACCTGCTGAACCAGCCCGTCGGTCCCAGCGATGCCCAGGGCCTCGCCGTCGGGAGCCTCGCGTCCACCCTGGCGGAGACCAAGACCATCTCGGCGATCGCCGATCCGGGCGGCGCGGCCTTCGCGCTGACCGCGATGCCGACCGTCACGTTCGTGGCCGACACGCTGGGCGTCAGCGCGAGCTTGTCCTCGGTGCTGGTGGATCCGGCCGTCGGCACGGTCGCCGACGGTCTCGACACGGCCCATGTCACTTTCGTCGTGCGCGACGCCGCCGGCCAGCCTGTGCCGGGACAGACGGTCTCGTTCCGAACGAGCGGGAGTCCGGGCGACGTCCTCGTCCAACCCCTGGGCCCGACGGACGCTTCCGGGCTCGCGACGGGAACGATCGCGGCAACCGTGGCCGAGACGAAGACGATCATCGCCACCGTCGATCCCGGCGCAACGGCGCTCGATCTGGCCGAGCAGCCGCTCGTCACCTTCGTCGGAGACGCTTCCAACCTCTCGGCCGCTCTCTCGGGCTTGGCCGTCGCACCCGCCTCCGTCGTCGCCGACGGCGTCGACGCGGCCACTCTGACCGTCACCGCACGCGATGCGAACGGCAACCCCGTGCCGTCCATCTCCGTGCTCTTCCAGTCGAGCGGCTCGAAGAACACGGTCACGCAGCGCGGCGCGACCGCGCTCGACGGCACCACCACGGGCACGTTGCGCTCCACGCGGGCAGAGACGAAGACCGTCACGGCCGTGCTCGATCCAGGCGGCCAAAACCTCGTAGTGGCGAGTCAGCCGACGGTGACGTTCCTTGCCGATGCACAGAACCTCTCGCCCAGCCTCTCGACCGTGGTCGCCGCACCCACCACCCTCGTCGCCGACGGGGCCGCCGCGACGACGCTCACGGTGCGCGTGGTCGACGTCAACAACAACGTCGTGCCCGGCGTCGTGGCCCAGCTCTTCGTCGACGGGGCGGGCAACGTGCTCACGCAGCCCGGTGCGACCGGAGCTCTCGGCACGAGCTCCGGCAGCCTGAGTTCGATCCGCGCGGAAGAGAAGACGGTGACGGGCGTACTCGACCCGGCCGGTCTCGCGCTGCCGCTGGCGCAACCCGCGCTGGTGCTCTTCCAGGCCGACGCCGACAACCCCGACGGCACGCTGTCGGCCCTGGTCGCCGACCCGGCCAGCGGCGTGGTCGCGGACGGCCTCGACGCCTCGCTCGTCACCGTCATGGTCGTCGACGCCAACTCGAACCCGATCCCGGGCCTCGCGGTCCAGGTCAGCTCGGACGAGCCTTCGGACGTCGTCACGCCGCTCGCCGCGACGACGGACGCGAGCGGCAGCTTTCGAGCGGAGGTCACGGCCACGGCGGCCGGCACGCGGACCATCTCGGCCGTGATCGATCCCGGCGGAGCGGCGGTGCCCGTCGTCGCGACGGCGGCGCTCGAGTTCGAACCCGGGGCGGTGAGCCCACTCGTCTCCACCATCGCAGCCAGCCCCACGAGCCTCGTAGCCGACGGCATCGAGCTCGCGACGCTGACGATCACGCTGCGCGATGCGAACGGCAACGCGGTACCCGGCGTCCTCGTCGAGGTCGACGCGAGCGGCACGGACAACACCTTGTCGCAACCCACCGGGCCGACGGACGCTTTCGGCCGCACCACGGCGACTTTGGCTTCGACCCGCGCGGAGACGAAGGTCGTGACGGCCGTGGCGGACCCCGCCGGCACGCCGATCGCCCTCGCGAATCCCGCCGAAGTCGTCTTCACGGCCGACCCCGAAGCCATCAGCCCGACGCTCTCGACCTTGACGGCGGTCCCGCTGGTCGACGTCGTGGCGGACGGCAGCACGGCCTCTCAGGTCACCGTCACCGTCCTGGACGAGAACGGCAACCCGGTGCCGGGCCAAGAGGTCGAGCTCTTCTCGGATGGAACGACGGCGAGCTTCGTCCAGCCCGCCTTGACCGACGCGAACGGCCAGACGACGGGCTCGATCACCTCGCTGACCGCCGAGGTGGTCGAGATCGGCGCGACGGTCAACCCGAACACGAGCGCCGTCGTCCTCGGCGCGCGGGTCGCCGTGACCTTCGTCGCCGACCCGACGAACATCGATGCGGGCGCCTCGACCGTGACGGTCACGCCGGGCACCGTCGTCGCGAACGGGCTGGACCTGGCCACGATCACGGTCACGGTCTTCGACATCAACGCGAACCCGATCCCGAACGTCACGGTCGCCCTCAGCGCCAGCGGCACGAACAACGTGCTCGCCCCGCCTTCGGGAACGACGAACGCCGCGGGACAGTTGAGCGCGACCCTCGCCTCGCTTCGTGCGGAGCCGAAGACCATCAGCGCGACGGTCGACAACGGCGTCACGCCGACGGTGCAGCTGGCTCAGATGCCCGTGGTCACGTTCATCGGGGACGTCTCCAACCCCAGCGCGGCGCTTTCGAGCGTGACGGCCCTGCCCACGGCAGGGTTGCTCGCCAACGGTATCGACACGACCACGGTCAGCATCCGCGTGGTCGACGTCAACGGCAACGTCCTTCCCGGTCGGACCGTCGACCTGGCTGCCACGGGCTCCGAAAACCTCGTCGTCCAGCCGGCCGTGACCGGCTCGAGCGGACAAGCTACCGGCACGCTCGCGACGACACGCGCCGAGACGAAGACCCTGAGCGTCGTCGTCGACCCGCTCGGGGTCGCGGTTGCACTCGACGACATGCCGGTCGTCACCTTCGCCGCGGATGCGGGCAACATCAGCCCGACCCTCTCCAGCGTCGATCTCGCCCCGCGGATCGTGGTGGCCGATGGCGTCGCGGCCGCGACGATCTCCGTCACCGTGATCGACGTGAACGGCAACCCCGTGCCCGGCGTGACGCTCGGCATCGATTCATCGGATCCCGCCGACGTCATCGCGCCGCCGGCCGGTCCGACCGACGCCGCAGGCTTCGCCACGGGTTCCATTCGCTCGCTCGTCGCGGGCACGAAGACGGTGACGGTCACCGCTGACCCGGCGGGCGCGGCCGTGGTCCTGCCCTCGGTTCAGCTCGAGTTCCTGGCGGACGCCGACAACGTGAGTACCACGCTCTCGACCGTGGTGGCCGCACCGGATACGGACCTCGTCGCGAACGGCATCGAGGTCAGCACGATCACGGTCACGGTCGTGGACGTGAACGCGAACCCGATCCCGGGCCTCGTCGTCGAACTCTCGAGCACGGGCACCGCCAACACCCTCACCCGCCCGGCCGGCCCCACGGACGCGAACGGCCAGGTCACCGCGACGCTCGCCAGCGTGCGGGCCGAAACGAAGGTCGTCAGCGCCGTCGTCGACCCGCTCGGCCACGCCGTCGCCCTGGCGGCGACTCCCGCGGTCACTTTCCTGGCGGATGCGGCCAACCCGAGTCCGACCCTGTCCGCCCTGGTCATGACGCCGCCCGGTACCGTCGTCGCGAACGGGGTCGATGTGGCCACGCTGACGATGACGGTGCGCGACGTCAATGCGAACCCGATCCCGGGTCTCACCGTGGCGTTCTCGAGCACCGGCGCGGGCACGATCAGCACCCCTGCTCCGACCAACGCGGCGGGGAACGCGACGGCGACGATCCACTCGACCGTGGCCGAAGCGAACCGCATCACGGGCGTCATCGATCCGCTCGGGGCCAACGTCACCGTTCTGGACCAGCCGGTCGTTCTCTTCATCGCCGACGCGGACAACCCGAGCATCGCCCTCTCGACCGTCGGCGCCGCGCCCCTGTCCGGGATCGTCGCCAACGGCGTCGCGATCACCACGATCGCGGTGACGGTGCGCGACACGTTCGGCAATCCGATCCCCGGTCGGCCGCTTTCGATTGGCGTCACGGGAACGTCCAACATGCTCTCGGCGGCGCCCGACACCGATGCCGGAGGCTCGTCCTCCGCCACCCTGAGCTCGACCCGCGCCGAGGCGAAGACCGTCACCGTCGTCTACGACCCGTCCGGGATCGCGCTCGCGCTGGGCTCCGTCGTCGTTGAGTTCGTCGCGGACCCCACGACGATCAGCGCAGCCGGTTCCTCGGTCAGCGCCGTTCCTCTGGACGGCATCCTGGCGAACGGGGTCGACACGTCCACGATCTCGATCGTCGTCGTGGACGCCTTCGGGAACCCCGTGCCGGGGCAGAACGTCAACGTCGAGGCCACCGGATCGAACAACTCGATCCTGCAGCCCCCGGCGCCGACCGACGGGCTCGGACGCGCTTCGGCGACGCTCTCCAGCCGTTCGGCCGAAGCGAAGCTCGTCACGGTGACCGTCAACCCGGCCGGGGCCGCCCTGGTCCTGCTCGACCGGCCCACGATCACGTTCGTCGCGGACCCCGACAACATCAGCGCGACGAAGTCGAGCGTGGTCGCCTCGCCGGATCAAAACGTGGTCGCGGACGGTCTGGCAGCCTCGGTCGTGACCGTCACGGTCATCGACTCCAACGACAACCCGGTTCCCGGCCGGCTCGTCCAGCTGGCGGTCTCCGGCACGAACAACACCGTCTCGCCGCTCGCTCCGACCGACGCGAACGGCGTCACCAGTGCCTCCCTGACCTCGCTGACGGCCGAGCTCAAGACCATCACGGCCGTGGTCGACCCGGGCGTGAGCAGCATCCTGCTGGCCGACGCTCCGATGGTCCAATTCGTCGCGGACGCCGCCAACCCGAGCGCGACGCTCTCCAGCGTGAGCGCCGCTCCGGCCTCAGGCGTCGTCGCCAACGGAGTCAACGCCTCGACGATCACGACCGTCGTCCGCGACGCGAACGGCAACCCGATCCCGGGCATCGCGGTCGCCGTCTCGGCGACGGGCACCGGCAACACGCTCGTCCCCGCCAGCGGCACGACCGCGGGTGACGGCACGTTCGTGGCGACGTTGTCCTCGACCACCGCCGAGACCAAGCTCGTCACGGTCGTCGCGGACCCGGCCGGCGCGGCCGTGCTGCTCGCGGCCCAACCGACCGTCGATTTCGTGGCCGACACGTCGAACATCAGCGCGACCTTGTCGACGGTGACCGCCACGCCGACGACGGGACTGATCGCCGACGGAATCGAGAGTTCGACGCTCGACATTCAGGTCGTCGACGCGAATCAGAACCCGCTACCCGGGTTGCCGGTCGCCATCTTCATCGGTGGCTCGCAGAACACCCTGACGCCGCCAGGCCCTTATGTTACGGACGCGACGGGTCGCGTGACGGCGCTGTTGAGCTCGACCAAGTCCGAAGCCAAGACCGTTTTCGTCACCGCCGATCCGGGCGGTGCCGCGATCGCGCTGGCGGCTCAACCCGTCGTTGTCTTCCTTGCCGACTCGGACAACATCAGTCCGACCCTCTCGACCGTCGTCGCCAACCCCGCGACCGGCGTCGTGGCCAACGGCGTCGTGGCCAGCACGATCACCGTGACGGTCGTCGATGTGAACGCGAACCCCGTCCCCGGGCAGAACGTCCTCGTGACCGCCAGCGGAGCGGGCAACAACCTGACGACCGCGTCCCCGACCAACGCCAACGGTGTCACGACGGTGCGACTCACGTCGATCGTGGCCGAACCGAAGACGGTGACCGCAGTTGCCGATCCGCTGGGAGCGCTCATCGTGCTGAGCACGACTCCCACCGTCGAGTTCATCGCCGATGCCGAGAACATCTCGCCTTCGCTCTCCTCACTGGTAGCCACGCCCTCGACCGGAGTCATCGCCGATGGCGTCGACACCTCGACGCTGACCGTCGTCGTGCGTGACGTCAACGGCAACGTCGTGCCGGGCGCCCTGGTGCAGCTCGACGTGATCGGCACGAACAACACGATCGTCCAACCTCCGCCGACGGACGCCGCCGGAATGTCCTTCGGCACCCTGGCCTCAACCGTGGCCGAAGCGAAGCTCGTGCGCGCCACGGTCGATCCGGCCGGCAACGCGACCCTGCTCGCTGCGGCGCCGACGGTCGACTTCATCGCCGACGTCGCGAACATCAGCGTCGCCCTTTCGCTGGTCCAGGCCAGCCCTGCGATCGACGTCGTCGCGGATGGTGCGACGCTCTCGACCGTGACGGTCACGGTGCTCGACGCCAACCAGAACCCCGTTCCGGGCCAAGTGGTCGAGCTCGCCGCCACGGGTGCGGGCAATCTCCTGGTTCAACCCTCCGCGCCGACCAACGCACTCGGCCGCGCGATCGGCACCCTGGCTTCGACCGTGGCGGAGACCAAGACCGTCTCGGCCGTCGTCAACCCGGGTGGCAACTCGCTCGTGCTCCTCCAGCAGCCCGAGGTCGGCTTCGTGGCCGACGCCGCCAACCCCTCCGCCGCCCTGTCCAACGTCAGCGCTGATCCTGCCAAGAACCTGATCGCGGACGGCGCCGAGCTCTCCACGATCACGGCCAACGTCGTGGACCCCAATGGAAACCCGATCGCGGGCATCGAGATCGAGCTGTCGATCACGGGGCTGGGCAACACGGTGGACATCCCCTCGAGCGTCACGGATGCGCTCGGCAACTTCACGGCTACGCTCGCGACGACCGTCGCCGAGACGAAGGACGTGCGCATCACCGTCGATCCGAGCGGGGTCGCGGTCCTCCTGGCCACGCAGCCCACGATCGAGTTCCTGGCGGACGCGGACAACATTTCGCCCGCGCTCTCCTCGGCAACGATCAGCCCGGGCGCCGGGATTCCCGCCAACGGCCTCGAGGAAGCCGTTCTCACGGTCATCGTCCGGGACGTTAACGGCAACGCGGTTCCCGGCCAGAACGTTTCGTTCACCTCGCCCGTCGCGGGCGACTTCCTGCAGCAACCGGGGACGACCGATGCCGGCGGCTCGGCCAGCGGCACGATCGCGACGATCGAGCCCGGTGCCCGCACGCTCAACGTCGTCGTCAACCCCTTCAGCGCCCCGTTGCCCCTCGCCGACGCTCCCGGGGTCGTCTTCGACGAGGCGCCGCTCGTCCTCTACGTGCGCACGAGCGGCTCGGACGCGGACCGCGGCGTGCTGCCCGAGCGCGCCTTCCGGACCATCGGACACGCCCTCGCGCTCGCCGGTCCCACCGACGAGATCGTGATCGGCGGCGGCACGTATCCAGGCAACGTCTTGCTCTCCAGCGCTGGCCTGAGCGGCGCCCCGATCCGTCTCAGCGGAGACCGCGACGGCTCCCGCACCGGCGACGTCGGCCCCGTGAGCTTCGACGCGGGCTTCGGCCCCTATGCGCTGCGCGTGCAGGCCGCCGCCCACTGGGAGATCACAGGGCTCGACCTGACGGGCTCGCCCTTCGGTGGCTTCGGTCTCGTAGCGACCGCGCAGAGCGACGGCCTGGTGCTGGCCGATTGCAACGTCTACGGCAACCAGACGGGCGTGCGCATCGAGTCTTCGTCCGACGTCCGGATCGAAGACTGCCGCATCTCGCGCAACGGCGGACGCAACCTGAGCCTCGACGATTGCCCCGACGCCGTGATCTTCAACAACCTCGTCTATGCCGCCGGCTCCTTCGGTCTCGACGTCTCCGGCGCGCAGTCGGTGGGCGTAGCCATCACGAGCAACACGTTCTACGCCAACCAAGGGGACCAGATCCGGGTCGACGACGGTGCAGCGCTCGTCCGCGTGCGTGACAACATCGTGGCCTTCGGGCAGGCAGGCGGCATCGTACGCACGGCCAGCGGCTCGATCCTCTCGAGCTTCAACGACGCCTTCGCCAACTTCGGCGGCGACTGGTCGGGGCTCGGTCCGGGTACGGGCGACCTCTCGCTGGATCCCGCCTTCGTCGATCCCGACGGCGCCGACGACGTCCTGGGCGGCAGCGGAGCGGACGACGATCTCTTCCTCGTCGCGCCGGCCAGTCCCACGCTCGACGCGGGCTCCACGCTCGCCAGCTCGGTCCTGTTCCGTGACGGCACGAGTCAGGCCGACCGCACGACGCGCTCGGACGGAGTCTTCGATGGAACGCCGCCCGATGCTCCGACCCTCAACCAGGGACATCACCGCGACGCGCCCGTAGGTCTCCTCTTCGCGAACGACCTGGATGCCGACGGCCGACCCGACGTCGTGTTCGCCCTGCCCGAGGGCCCGGCAGGCGACGAGCTCGGCTTCGAGGTCGGCGTTCGCTTCCAGAGCGGCGGCGAGCTCCTGTTCTCCGCCACCGCGGACGACGCCGGCTTCGGTGCGACGACGCTCGTCGCAGACCTCGACGGTGACGGTCTCGAGGACCTCGCGGTCGGCGCGCCGCGGGCGGGCCGCTCGTCCGTGCTCGGCGCGACCGGCCGCGTGTACGTCTTCCTCGGACCGCTCGCCCCCGGCCGACGGTCGGCGGCTAGCGCGGAGCACGTCTTCGTCGGCGAAGAAACAGGCGAGGCCTTCGGCAGCGCGCTCCTGGCGCTCGCCGGCGGCGACGCGGCGCGAGCGCGACTCTTGGTCGGCGCGCCCGGGCGCGCGGCAGGCCGCGGCGCCGTGGATCGCTTCGAACTCGGCGCGCCGACGCGCGTGACCCTGCTGGCCCCCGAGCCGGGCGAGGCCTTCGGGACGTCGCTCGGCCAGACGGGGGAATACTGGATCGTCGGCGCGCCGCAGGCGGACGGCGGGCGTGGTGCGGTTCACGTCTACGCAGGCCTGGAGACGGAGAGCGACGCCACCGGCGTGCGCTTGTCCGGGAATCGGAGCGAAGCGCGCTTCGGACGCGTGCTGACTGTCGGCGCGTTGGGTGGCCCCGACGGGACTTACTTGCTCGTCGCCGACGAGACCGCAAGCGTGCACGCCTTCCATGCCCTTCGCCTGGCGAGCCTCGACGGACACGACGCGACGGCGGCCGACTTCACCATCTCCGGACAACTCGGCTTCGCCGAGCGGCTGGTGACGGCGGACCTCGACGGCGACGGCTACGACGAACTCGTGACCTCCGGAGCGGACGTTCGCCTCTTCCGTGGCGGACCCGACGTGCGCATCTTCTCCGCCAGCGGCGCCGACCTCGTCCTGCCGTCCACACACGCCCTCCTGGGCGACACGAACGCGGACGGACGCCTCGATCTCGGCACGACCAGCCCGGGCGAAGCGCTGCGCTGGCGCTTGTCTCCCGGGCTCAGCGCCGCGTCGGCGGCTCGCTGATCGGGAAGGTGAACGTCCGGCGGTTCTGGTCGCGGCTGCCGTCCCAGACTTCGATCTGCACGGTGTCGGCCTCCGTCGCCGCGGGTAGCGACAGCGACAACGGATAGCGCAGGCTGCGAAAGTGGCGGCCTTCGCCCTCTTCCGCCAGGCCGCGTCCGAAGCTCGCTTCGGAAAGGTGCACGTCGCCGGCGCGCAGCGAGAAGCCACCGAGAGCCTCGACCGAGCCCAGATCCAGGACGAAGTCGCCCGACAGCTCGAAGCCCTCCGGCCCCCGTCGCACGATCACGTCCTCGGGCCGAAAGTCGAACAGGTGATCGGCCGCGATCAGCTCGTCCGCGCGCGCTTGCATCTCGCGGCCGAAGGTGTGCGCGAGCCCTTCCGACACCTTGGTCGAAAGCGCACGCTCGGTCTGGTCGCTCTCCTTCGCGAGGAAGCCGGCCGGAATGACGAACGACAGGAGGAATGTCCCGGCGTCACCCTCGGCCCGGTCGAGCAGGTCCATCGACGTCTTCCCGAGGCGGTGGTGCGAGCGCGCCAAGCGCAGCGACGAGTCTTCGAGCAACGCACCCGGTTCGAGCGCGGTGGACAGGTCGTAGATCGACGCGTCGAAGGACACATCCAGGGCGTAGTCCCGATCGTCGATGACCCAGGTCGCCGGTCCGATCCCGAGCAACAGGATCGACAGGCTGCCCCAGAAGCTCGAGTTGATCGAGGTCTCCGTCAAGGGCGAGTAGTGGACCACTCCGCGCAAGACGAGATCGGCGTGCACGTCCAGGGCCGCCGCCACCCAGTGCGCACTCTGCTCCTCGCGGCTCCAGGTCGCAAACTCGGCCGCATCCACGCCGTCGGGATAGGCGAGGACCGTCGCGCGCGTGAAGTAGGCGTGATCCAGGACCTGGGCGATGCGCTCGGCCACACTCGTCGGGGTCAATGTGAGGCCGAAGCCCGCGAATTCGGGCGCGGCGTTCGTTGCCGTGACCGCGCGGGTCGTGCCCGCCTCGATCACGGTGCCCTTCGTCGCGACCCCGTTCGTGCGGGGCGCGCCGGTCTCCGGGGTCTCCCCCGAATCGAGCGCGGCACCACCCTCTTCGGCACGCGCGCGCCGCGCCTCCGGCAACAGCACGAGGGTCTCCGTCGGCAGGACGGCGATGTGGAAGGGCAGCGGCGGTCCCTCGGGTCCGAGCGGCGCCGTGGCGCAGCTCGCGCTTGCGAGCAGGATCGTCAGGCAAAGAAGGGTGCGGTTCATCGTTTGTCGGAGGCGGGGCTTTCCCCGGATTCGTTCACGTCGATCCCGAGCTCGAGCCAAGTGTGAAACCCGTTCAGGACGAAGGCGGCGGATACGGCGCAACGGAAGCCGACGGTCGGATCCCGGCGCTCGCGTGCGCCCTCGCGGGCATTGCTGAAGTCGAAGCCCGAGCTCTCGTAGTTCCCGCCGACGATCCAGAACTGTCCGGCCGTGGCAAGCTCGTCCTTGGGCGCGGAGGCCTCGCGCAGGCTCGTGCGCATGTGTTCGGCCATCGACTCGGCCGCGAGCCGTGGCTCGAAGCGGTGTGGCGTCGAGGTCCACTCGGATACGTTGCTGCAGAGCTCGAAGAGCCCGGTCCCCGACGTCCGGTCGGCGCTGGAGCCGACCGCGACCGGTGCACCGCGAAACTCCTTGTTCGGATCGTAGTTGAAGACCCGAGCGTCCGGCGGTCCGGCCCCGGTGTCGGCTGCGGAGAACGGGCGGTAGTCCGTGCCGCCGCGCACCGCGAACTCCCATTCGACGAAGGTCGGAAGGCGCTTGCCGACCCAGGCCGCATAGGCGCTCGCCTCGTTCCAATCGACGCCTGCCACCGGCAGATCACGTCGGCGTGGCGCGAGCGCGGTCAGGAGCTGGTCCCGGCGTGACTCGCTCGGCACCTCGGCGCCTGTCGGCCAGTGACGCGGGTCGAGGAAGCCGTCCGTGGCCTCCAGGAAGGCACGAAACTCCCCCACCGAGACCTCGCGCTCGTCGAGGTAGTAGGACGCGATCTCGCCGGGTCGGTACGGGATCATCCACGACCTCATCCGCGCCTTCGTGTCGAAGCTGGCGAGCCCGTAGCGCACGCGGAAGTCGGTGTTCTCGACGTCGTCGCCTCGACCACCGAAGAGGTAGGTGCCGTCCTCGTTGCCGCTCACGAGCCGCATCGGCGCGATGCGTGCAGGTGCACCGCGGCGGGTGAACTCCAGTCGCTTCGCAAGAGTGGGCGCGATCGCCGCGAAGCGCTCGGGCCCCGTGTCCGGCTTCCAATCGACCGCATTGCCCTTGCCGTCGACCGCGTGAAAGCCCCAGCGCACCTCGCGCTCCGACCAGGCCGCTCCGAGCCGCACCCGGCCGCTCCAGCGATCGGCGCGAGGTTGGCTGCCGGCATCGGAAGCCAGCGGGAATTCGAACGATCGTTCGGGCTCGTCGGGATGCACCAGGCGGCAGACCAGGGTGGCGACGCCGTTGGCGTCCTCGGCGTTCACCTCGAGCTCGAACCAGCCGCGGCCGTCGTGCTGCCACACGGGCTCGAGCGGGCCCGCGAGCGCGAGCTCGGGCCCCCGGCGCGCAACCGACCACTCCAGCGTCGCACGCGTCTCGGCGCCACTCGCGCGGTCGCGACCGAAGAAGATCAAGTGCAACTCGCCGTCCTGCAGCGCGTCCGGCGCATCGATCAGATCGCTCAGGAGGACCTGGACCGGGGACGAGGGCCGAACGGGCTCGAGCTCTCCCGTTGCGAGCTCGATCACGCGCAAGCCGGAGTGCACGAGCTTCCAGCGCACATCGAGCGGGTTCTCCCAGGCCTCGAACTCGCGCGTTTCACCGCTGGCCCGCACCGTCACCAGCGGACTCGCTCCGTGCTCCAGAGAGAACGGAGCGGAATCCGCCTCCTGGTCGCGTCCATCCTCGACCGCGAGCTCGGCCGGCGTGCGGTCGAGCACCACGAGGAAGGTACGGGCGCCCTCCGTCCACGGCTGCCGGCCGCCACCGGGGTCGACCTGCACCGGCGCCGCGACGAAGCGGTACACCCCGTCCTCCGCGAGTTCGATCGACAGGCTTGTCTCGTCCGCCCGGAGCGTCGTCGTCTCCGCCTTGGCGTTGCGTTCATCGACGCGCATCCGACTCACCTCGACCTCGCTCACGACGCGGGAGTCGCGTTCGAAGGAGAGCTGCATGGCCGTTCGGTTCGTGAAGACGATCTCGTCGGGGCTGAGCGGCCGCGAAACCTCCCCCTGTCCGAAGACGAGACCGAAGTCGGGAGTTCGTCCGAGGTAGCGCAGGACCAGTTCGGTCCGCAGCAGCTCCGAGCCACGGTCGACCGCCAACGCCTCGAGCTCGATGCGGCCGGTGAACGAACGGCCCTTCGCCAGGGTGAAGAAATCGATCGGGGCGGCCAGCGCGAGCGTCTCGGTCGCTCCACCTTCCAGCAGCGCTTCGCCACCTTCTTCATAGAGCCGCCAGGTGACGTCGACGGGGCGATCGAAGCGCGCCACGAGTTCGTCGATGTCCTCGGTCACGGTGAAGGCTCCGCGCAAGGCGGACGAACCGGCCAGTGCCAGCGCCTCGCAGTGCACGGGACCGAGTTCGATCAGCGCGTTCCAGGGCCGTCGCTCGACGCGGCCGGAACGGTCCCGAACGACGAGCTCGGCGCCGTCGATCCGCGCACTCTCGCCGAAGAGCTCCGCGAGCTCGACTGCGAAGGCGTAGGGGACGCTCGGGACGGCTCGGAGCTCGATCAGCGTCTCGCCGCGCGTCAGCCAGACCCCTTCGAACACGTCCGGTCCGAAGGCGCGCGCCGGCTCGGACACATCGAGCTGCACGGTGAGAGTTTCCGTCTTGGACGCGAGCGTCGCTCCGGACTCCGGCGTCGTGCGCGCGATCTTCCAGGCATCGCTTCCGAGCCAGGAGAGCGTGACCGCATCCGAACGCCAACGGGCGTCGGGCGTCGCGAGCTCGACCTCGAGGTCGAAGGAATCGGTCGCCAGCGCGTCGGTCCCGACCAGCGCGACACCGCCGACGGCCGGCTCGACCGTCCAGCCCTCGAGCACCTCGCTAGAAGTTGCGTGCAGCGTGAGCCGCACGTCTTGACCGAGCACATCGGGCAACCCCGCGTCCTCCGGTAGCGGCAGGACGACACGCGGGCGAGCCGGGCCGAGCCAGCGCTCGTGCGCCGCAGCCGCGGGGAACGCGAAGCCGGTCGGAGCCGCCGCTTCCTCGGGAACGAAGCTCGCTTCCGTCGTGCGGCCTTCGTCCGCCGCGGACAAGGCCGCGCCTTCGAGGACCGCCGGTGCGAGCTCGATGGCCACGGGTCCGGGGGGCGTCGCACTCGCGCTCTCGTCCTTCGAACCGAGCTCGGCCGCCGGCACGGCCTCCGCCAGGTCCCGCTCGCTCGCCGTCCGTTCACCGGTAAACCAACCGCCGAACCACGCGCGGGACGAGGCGACCGCCTGGCGTGCGCCGCTGGCGTCGACGGCGACCCAGGATCCGGCTCCGACGAGAAGCAACGCGCCGATACCGGCCACCAGGTTGCGCTTCCGCCGGCGAGAGTCCACGAGCGGCCGCAGGTAGTCCGCCGCCGCGGCCGCATCCGGGAAGCGTCGCGCGGGGTCTTTTTCCAGCGCGCGCTCGATGAAGCGTCGCAGCCGGCGCGGAACGCGCGCGAAGCCTTCGAGCCCCATGGGCACGACGCTTTCATGATTCTCGATGACATGGCGCCCGTCTCTGAGGTTGCGCCACGGGAAGCCCCCGGTCAGGAGCCGGAAGGCCATGACGCCCAGCGCGTAGAGATCGGTACTCGGCCCGAGCGGCTCGCCGTTCGGATCGCCCGCGAGCCGCGCGCAGAGCTCTGGCGCGGCGTAGGGCAGCGTCCCGCCCGCCTCGATCTCGCGCAACCTCCCGTGCTCGTCCTCGACGAGGGGCGTCGGCGCGATGCGGTAAAGATCCTCGCCGCGCAGATCGAAGGCCGTGACCGCGCGCGAGACCGGCGCGAAGTGCCGGCTGAGCCCCCAGGCCGCAACCTTCACCGTATCGGCCTTGCGATCCATCAAGAGCACGTTGGCGGGCTTCAGGTCCAGGTGCAGCAACGGCCGACCGAACTCCGCCGCCGAGGTCTCGTGGACCTCCTGCAGCGCGTCGAGCACCTGGAGCAAGATGCGCACCACGTTCTCGTGTTGGAGCGGCTCGTCCTCGTTCAGGAGCTCCTCGAGCGAGTACGGCTCGAGCCGCTCGTAGACGAGATAGCGCACGCCCTCCGCCGTCTGGTCGAAGGCCAGCCAGCGCACGAGGTTGGGGTGATCGATCTCGGCCAAGAGCTGCGCCTCGGCCAGGAAGTCGGCGAAGGAATGATCCGAACGCGCCGCCGACGGCGACAGAACCAGGACCGACACCTTGACGCCGAGCAGGACGTCGGTGGCGTGGCAAAACGCTCCCAGCTCCCCCTCCTCGACCACGCGTTCGAGCCGGTACGAGTCGCCCTGACCCGAGCGGCTGACGAGGATGCTGCCCTCGAGCCGTCGCCGGATCGCTTCGGTCGGGTCGATTTCGGCTTCCATGCGCTCAGTGGCCCGCAAAGAAGACGACCACACGGGAGGAAGACACGGTCGCCGCGAGGTCGCTCTCGCCGTCGCCGTCCAGGTCGCCTGCGCAGAGCCGAAGTGGCCCCGGCGTCGTGTCGTCGCCGAGCGAACGCGTCGCGCCGTCGAAGCGCCCTTCGCGCGTCTGCGAGAACACCGTCACTCGATCCGTCGCGGGGCTCGCTCCGGCCAAATCGATCAGACCGTCGCCGTTGAGATCGGCGGCCACGACGCTCGCAGCGCCTGGCACCCCGGCCAGGATGTTTGCATCGATTCCGGTCGCGGTCCGCAGGAACAGGACGAGACTGTCGCTACCGGGGCTCGCGCAGGCGAGGTCGAGAGCGCCATCGTCGTTCCAGTCGCCGACCGCGAGGTCGCTGGGCGCGGCCAGCCCGCTCGTCAGCGTCAACGAAGGCGTCGCCGGAAAGCTGCCGTCGTTGGCCTGATAGAACAGCGTCACGCTGTTTCCGGCCTCGTTCGCGCAGACCACGTCCAGCCGACCGTCGCCACTCCAATCGCCCGCGCGCACCGCGGCCGGTGCATCGGTCACGCCGGGCGCACCCAGCACGATCGGAGTCGCCGGAAAGCTCCCGTCGGTGTTCTGCAGGAAGAGGGCGAGGTCGTTCTGCAGCTCATTGGCACAGGCGAGGTCGAGCCGTCCGTCCGCGTTCCAGTCCGCGCACGTGACCGAGCGCACGCCGCCGGTCACCGCCGGTCCGCCGAGCGTGGTGTCGGGCGTGGCGGAGAAACTCCCCGCCGCCGTCTGGAGGAACACGGTCACGTTCGAGCTGGCGCGGTTCGCGCTGACGAGATCGAGACGGCCGTCGCCATTCAGGTCGGCCGCGACGACATCGCGCGGGTCCTGCGTGATCCCGGGACCGCCCAGGCGCAGGCTCGCCGTGCTCGGGAAGACGGCCGCCGAACTCTGGAACCAGAGCGTCAGGTCGTTGCCCAGCGCGTTGGCCGTCGCGACGTCCAGCAAGCCGTCGCCGTTGAAGTCGGCGAAGGTCACGTCGCTCGCACCGAGCGTCGTCGTCGGTCCGCCGAGCGCGGCGGGAGCCGCCGCGAAGTCTCCGGGAGCCGCCTGACGAAAAACGACGAGGTTGCCGTCCGCGAAGTTGCCCGTCGCCAAATCGGCGCGTCCATCCTCGTCGAAGTCGGCCACCAGGATCCGTTCCGGCGCGTCGAGGTCGGCGTTCTGCAGTGCGAGGTTCGTCGCAGCTGGAAACTCGCCCGCCTCGACCGGCAGGAAGGCCGTCACGTTGTCGCTGAAGGCGTTGGCGGCAGCCAGGTCCAGGACGCCATCGCCGTTCCAGTCCGCCACGGCCAGCGCGCGCGGTTCGCCCATCGTCGCGTCCGACAGGATCGCGTCGGGCACCGTCGCGAAGCCCGCGGCACCCTGCGTGAAGACGGTCAGCGTGCCGGCGGCGCCGTTGGCGCTGGCGAGATCCAGGCGGCCGTCGGCGTTCCAATCCCCCGCCACGACGTCGGACACGAGCGCGTTCGTCGCCGGTCCGCCCACCGTCGCGTCGGGCGCGACGACGAAGCCTGCGGCTCCCTGCAGGAAGAGCGTGATGTCGCTCGAGCCCGCGTTGGCCGAGGCCAGGTCGAGCCTTCCGTCCCCGTTCCAATCGGCGCTGGCGAGCGCCACCGGACCGCCGACGAACGATGGCCCGCCGATCACCCGATCCGGCCCGGCCGAAAAGCCCGTGGCGGTCTGCAGGAAGATCGCGATCGAGTCGACACCGGTCCGCGCACTGCACACGGCCAGGTCCGCGCGACCGTCCGCATCGAAGTCCGCCGCGAGGAGGTCGAAGGGTGCTCCCAACACGCCCGCCCCGAGCGTCGCATCCGGCAGCGCCGGGAAGCTCATGTCGGGCTTCTGGTGAAAGACGACGACGGTGTCGGTGAAGAAGCTGACGAAGGCGACGTCGACGCGGCCATCGCCATCGAAGTCCGTCGCGACCACGGCGCGCGCTCCCGGCGTATCGTTCGCGTTCCCCAGCACGGCCGTCGGCACGCTCCCGAAGCCGGTGCGCGGATCCTGGAGGTAGACCGAGACGGTGCCGTCGTCGAGGTCCGCCTTCAGGAGGTCGGAGAAGCCGTCGCCATCGACGTCCGCCCGGGCGATCCCGCCCAGGACGAGACCCGCCGACAGAACCTCGACCGGATCGGCGCCATCGAGCGAGCCGCGCACGGACTTGGCCGAGGCGCCCTCGCTGTCGATGCCGATGTCGGTGTCGAGCGGGATGACGCGCACGTGGACGCGACCGCCGCCGGGCACGTCGCTCGTGTCCCAGACGAAGGCGCTCGGCAGACCCGAGGGGTTCGTGCGCGCGGCCCCCACGGCCTCGCGGATGCGCCAGCTCGCGCCGGCCGCAGGCACGGGCACGAAGGGTGTCGAAACGGTGCCGATCAAGGTGGCGGGGTCGAAGGGCAACGGGTCGCCGGCCACCAGCGGATCGGACACGAAGCGGCGCCGCTGCTGGACGCCACCGGACACGAGCAGGTCGTCGGTGGCGGGAACGGGAACCAGAACCAGCCCATCGGGGCCGACACCGACGGCTCCCACGTCGTCCGGCAAGCCGTCCGCGAGCACGAAGAGCTCGCGCTCGGGGTCGGAGAGGCGCAGGCCGCGCAGCTCCTTCGTCCCGTCCCCCACGAGCTCGTCGGTGACCATCCATAGGGTCGCGCTCGCACGTTCGAAGGCGAGCGCCTCGGGGCGTGGGATCGTCGTCGGCGCGCCGGCCAGCCGCGCCACGAGCAGCGTGCGCAGTCCGGTCGCGAGATCCACGACGATGATGCGGCCGCCACCTCCGTCGCGCTCGGCCACGAGCACGTGCTCGGGCGCGGTCGGATGCGCCACGAGCCCGAAGGGCGTCGATAAGCCGTCCAGGACGACCGCCACGGCGGGGCTTCCCGGCGTGAGATCGATCGACAAGAGCCGTGCCCCGACCGTCGCGAGGGCGCGATTGCGACCGTGCGGCAGGAGCCCGCGCACGATACCCGTCGCAAAGGCGCCATCGGTCGCGCGCACCAGCTCGGTGGCCCCGCCTGCGACGAGATCGACGCGATAGAGGATCCAGTCCCCGGCGAGGTGCCCGGCGACGAGCGCGCTCGTCCCGTCGGGCTCCACGGCCAACGCGCTCGCTTCGCCGAGGCCCGCGTCGACGAGCGTCCGCAGCACGAGACCGCGCGCGAGATCGAGCTCGACGAGCCGCCAGGTGTCACCCGCCGGGCGGTCGAGCACGAGCGCACGCGTCGAGTCTCCCGTCGCCGCATTCCCCGCCGCAGCCTCGAACGGGGAGACCGCTGCGAGCGGATCGACGACCGGATTGCCGGTCCAGTTCTGGCGCGCGCTGAGCAGCGCGCCGCGCGGTCGCAGGAGCTCGAGCGAGCGGCCCGCGAGGCCGCGCGCGAGCAGCTCGCCGGCCTGGACGGAGAGTTCGCCCAGGGCGACCTGGGTGGCGGGATCGGCCGCGGCCAGAAGCCGCCCCAGGCGACCCCGGTGGTCGCGCGTGAGCTCGGTCGCGAGCTGAAGTCGCCGCCGCTGGAGCGGGTCGCGCACCGCTGCCTTCAAGGCTGCGGGATCGTCCGGCAAGGCCGGAAAAGACCCGCCTTCCCGCCGCCACTGCAGCACGACCTCGACCCGATCGCTCTCGAGATCCACCAACGAGAACGGCACGGGCAAGCCGCGGCGCTCATCGGGGTTCAGGACCACCTGCTCGTTCGAGAGGATCGCGACCGGCGCGTCGTTGTTGTCGACTCGAAACACGGTCGTCGCGCGTGGCGGGCTGCTCGCGAGGCCGTCGTCGGCGGCGAAGCGCACGCTCACGTCGACCTCGAGCGCGGCGAGATCGAAGTCCGAATCCCACAGGAAGGTCCCGCTGCGACCGATCTCGTCGGTCACGAAGCCCGACACGCCGAATTCGGGTGTCGGAGCGCCGCTCGGGAGTCCGACGGGGCGTGCGAGCTGCCAACCCGCGTCGGGCGCGTCGCCTTCGATGTCGTACTCGACGCGCAGGTCGACGGGATCCTTCGAGCTGTCGGAGACCGTGAAGCCGAGCTCGACGTCCTCTTCGGCTTCGGGAACGCTCGGAGCGGCGGCCGCGACGAGCCTCGGCGCATCGTTGCCGACGTCCAGCGTGAGCGAGTTCGCGGCGGTCGGCGTGGTCGCACCGCCCTGCACCGAAAGAAACAACGTGTAGTCCTGTGCCAACCCGTCGCCGCTCGGAAGCTGGGCGGCGAACTCCCATTCAAAGGAGTACTCGATGCCGTCGCGCGAGGTCACGAGGCTCGTGAGCGAGGGGTCACCGACCAGCTTGGCGGGGACGGCGTCCGCGAGTGCGTCGCCCGGGGCCAGGACGAGGATCTGGAGCGTGGCGGGATCGGCGTCGCGATCCCGGAGCAAGAAGCGCACCTCGGCCGGAGAGCTGCGCGGCCCCAGCACGGCCAGGTTCGCGACGCTCGTGGGGGCGTTGCTCGAACCTCCGCCCCCGCCACCCGAGGCCGCCGCGGCCGATCCCAACCCGCAACCCGTGCCCGAGAGAGCCAGAGCGACGCCCATGAGGGCGATCTTCCAAGTGCCCGCTTTCATACCTTCCTCGATCCGGGGTTCGTGGCCCGTTGCCCTGCCGCGCGAGCGCGCCCCGCCGCCCCTCGAGGGTCGGCCAGAGCGCTGCGGAGGGCGTGTCCCGTCCTGCACGGAGCCACGGCGAAGGGAGATCGTGACGGACAGGGGCCTCGGGCGGCAAGCCCCGGCCCGTCCCGAACTCCGACTTCCTACCGGACGGGGCTCTGCGGAGCCTCCGGGCGCCACCCTGCGAACGGCCCGAAGGGGCTGCCCCGCGCGCCCGACCCCCGGCCTCACCCGGCCAGAGGCCCTGAAACGGGTTGGAGCGCTCCCGGCGGAGCCGGTCCGTTGCGGGGGCGCGGGCACGCGCCCGCCCGGGCGACTCCGGACCCGAAATCGGACGCGGCGGCGAGCGCGGCCGCCCTCGCCTCAGCGCGGGAGGTAGGGCTCGAAGAGCTCCGTCGAAGTCGCCAGCTCGGCCAATGCAGCGGCCTTCGGCGCGGCCAGGAAGACGAGCGGCACGCCCTCGTGCGCGCCGGCCAGCGCGATCGACTTGCGGCGCCCGAGCTGCTTCTCGACCTCCTTGCGCGACACCGGAGCGAGGCGCGCGTAGCGCTCCGGCAAGTAGCCACCGGTGTCGCCCGCGATCGAGATCACGATGAGGTCGTTGTGACGCATCGCGGGCAGGTAGCGCTCGAAGCTCTCCTGGTCGTGCGAGAAGCTCGCGATCGAGAACGCGAAGGGCGTGTCGCGGAAGCGTTCGCGCACCGCATCGTTCGCCGGCCCCGCGATCCACAACGTCGGTCCCGGCCAGGTGTCGTTCAGCTCGTGCACGCCGGTGAACACGTCGCATGCGAGCGGCAGGAACTCCTCGAGGGTGCGTCCCTCCTCGAGCGCGCGCCGGAAGGCGGGACGCAGGGCGAGCCCGTACATGCGCTGGCGGATGTTCCCGTCGTCGTTCCACACTCGGCCTTGACGGAGATCGCCTCCGACCATGCGCGCGAGCGGATCGCCTTCGTCCGCTTCGACCAGGCCCGGTCCCATGCCGTAGGCGAAGCCCTCGCCGAGCACGGTCAGCGACAACCCCGGCGTGCGCTCGACCGCCGCGCGCATGAGCTCCGTGCGCGGCCGGAAGAAGCCGTGCGTCAGCTCGTGGATCAGGACCCATTCGGTCACGCCCTCGGAGCCGATCTCCCAACGCAGCCGCCCTCCGTCCATCGCGCCACCGCCCGACGTCGGACTCGCGAGCGGAAAGGCCGGCACGACCAGCTCCTCGAGGCCGACGAAGCGCGCCAGCCGTTCGGCCACGAATTCGAGCTGGTCGCGATCGACGTCCTGGAAGGCGGAGAGCAGGTGTTCGCGCTTGTCCGCGAGCAGAGCCTCCACGCGCGGCGCAAAGTGCTCCATCGTCTCGACCACGACATCCGCCTCGGCACGCGTGACGTGCTTGGCCTTCGTGCCCGCGCGCACGGCGTCGTCGACGTCGAGCGGCACGTAGAAGGTCTGCTCGAGCCCTTGTCCCCAGCGACGCTGCGCGCGCATCGCCGCATAGCGCGCGAGCACGTCTTCATCGACCTCGTCGAGCTCCATGTGGTCGCGATACTGCCCATGGCACGCGTTGTCCCAGGCCGACAGCTGGTCGACGACATGGAAGAGGTGCGCCGTGCGGCTGACGTAGACGTCCAGGCGCAACGGACCGGCTGAGAGCACCAGGTCGGGCTTGGCCCAGTGCTCCCCGCTCGACCCCTTGGGGCCGGTGACTCCGGAGCACGGGTCGGAGGGCGCCAGGACGGTCAGGAGCAACGGCAAGAGTGCGTGACACAGCATCGTTCGTGGAGGGCTAGTGGTTCAGGTCGTAGACGCGATCCGCGAGGGTCTCGCGGCGTACGGCGACGACGTCGCGGACGAAGACGGTGTCACCGCTGTAGAGCTCGACTTCGACGTCACCTTCCGGGACGGTGACGACGTTCTCTTCGTCGCGGTAGAGCTTGGAGTCCGAGAGGATGCTGTCGCCACGTCCGACGCGCAGACGCAGTCGTTCGGCACCGCCCGTGTAGCGCACGCGCAGACGTGCGCCCGGTACGAGCACGAGCGCGAGCTCGCTCGAGTCGCCTTCCCCTGCGAGCTCGACACCCGGCAGGAAGGCCACGCGTCCATCGGGCGTCGAGGCCTTCAGGTCGTAGCGCCCGGGATCGAGCCCCGAGAAGCGGAAACGGCCCGCGCCTCCCGAGAGTCCGATCCCCAAGGAGCCCGTGCGGTTCGGCAGGGTCAGTCCGACGTGGGCGTCCGTCGCCCTCCCCGTCTCACCGTCGAAGACCGTGCCGTGGATCGCCGGCCCGGACTCCAAGGCCACGAGCACCTCGGTGTCCCCCGCCTCGGCGAGGCTACCGAAGCCGCGGTCGAGCGCGCCCGGGCTCGTCGCGAAGATGCGGTAGCGCCCTTCGACCAGCGGGCCGAGCCGGAAGGCGCCGTCGGCCTCCGTCCGTGCCCGGACACGCCCGCTCTCGTCCAGGCGCAAGGCATAGACCATCGTGCGGGAGAGATCGACGTCGAAGCGCGAGCGGACGCGTCCTTCGATCGCGAGCCCCACGGTGACGACCAGGTCGACCTCGTGCGCTCCCGCAGGACCCTCGAAGCGCAGCGCCTTGGCGAAGGGTGCGACGTCGTCGCCCTGCGCCGCCGGACCGAGCCAGTAGCGCCCCGGCAAGAGCCCCTCGAGCGCGTAGCGTCCGTCCTCGTCCGTACGCGTCACGAGCGTGACGTCGTTGCGCATGTCGATGTCGAAGAGCCTCCCCGGATCCTCCGCCGCGGGATCCGGATCGGGCGTCAACCCGTCCGGGTGCGCGCGAACTCCGTAGGGCACGAGCCACAGCTCGCGGTTCGCAACGGGCTCACCCGTGGCGGTGGCGACGCGTCCGAAGACGCCGTGGGCGCCGTGCAAGGCACCGTTCAGCTCGCGCGTCTCGCCCGCCGCCATCGTGAGCTCGCCGTCGTGCCGCCACACGAGCTCCTCCCCGCACCAGACATCGACGCGCAACGGAACGTCTCCCGGCAACCCGGTGAACGGCTCTCCCAGCTTCCCGGACCAGACCGGGTCTTCATCGAAGATATCGGCGCCTGCGGGCTGCACGATGCGTGACGAGTTGGTCCAGACGCGGACCTCACGCGCATCGCACGGATGGAGCTCCGCACCGTCCAGGTGCACGGTCAGAACGGCCTCCGAGGCGAGCACGACCACGAAGGGCTCGCCCGGCCCCTGGAGGACGCCGGTCAGCCCGAGCAAGGCGGAGCCGAAACCGGGGGCCGTGATCTCGGCCTGGGCCAGACGCCAGTCGGGGTAGTCGAGCTCGAAGCTGCCGTCGGCGCCGGCCGCGTGCACGCTCGTGCCGGCTCCGGCCCACAGCGGACGAACGCGCGCGGCGGCGAGCGGAGCTCCGTCCTTGTCGACGACCCGTCCATGGAAGCGCGCGCCCTCGCCGTGGCGGAGCGCGAGCGTCACGATCTCACGCTCGCCGGGAGCGAGCGCGGCGATCCGGATCCGGCTCGTCTCGATACCGCCAATGACGCCGGCCAGGACGCCGGCCTCGTCCGGAGGCACGACGCGGACCGTGAGCTCCCTGTTGGCCGGAACGTTCCAGCTCCCGCGACCGAAGGCGTCGGTTCGAAGCCGCCCGTCGACCTGCGAACCGGACCGTTCCGCGTAGCCCGCTTCGACGCTCTGCCACTCGATACGCGCACCCGCGACCGACGTGCTGGTCCCGGCCAGCACGACCTCGAGCTCGACTCTTGCCGTGCCTTCGACGGGTTCGGGCGCAAGACGCGCTTCGAGCTCGGGTCCGCGCTCCGACCCCGGTACGCTCGAGCGCTCGGGAGCGGAGGGCTCAGGGGCTGGCGCCTGCTGCTCGGATGCCGGCCCGGACTCGAGCGGCGCGGCCGCGTCGGGCACGGCGCTTTCCACCGAACGCGCTTCGTCCGGCCCGAGCGAACGCGCCGCGACCGCGAGCAAGCCGGCGGCGACGACGCCGAGCCCCAGCTTGCCGGCCAGGACCAGCGGACCGGCGAGGGGCGGGAACACGGACGGCGGCACGCTGCGGGCCAGCGGCAAGAGCGCCCTCAGCCATGCCGAGCGCTCACCGTCGAAGTCGCGGTCCAACCGCGCGCGCAACATCTTCGTCGCGCGCTCGAGCCGGGTCGTCACCGACGCAACGGGCATGCCGAGGCGCTTCGCGATCGTGCGGGGCGGAAGGTCGTCGTAGTAGCGCATGACGATGACCGTCCGGTACGGCTCCTCGAGCCCCAGTACGGCATCCACGATCCAGCGCTGCGAGCTGAGCCGCTCGTGAACGTCCGACGGCGACGGCGCGGCCTCGGAAACGGCCACGCGCCGCTCGCGCGCGGTCCGCCTCGCCGCGCTGCGGCCTTCCTGGCGCACGGCGTTGCGGAGCACGGCCGCGAGCCACGCACGCACCGGACGTTCGCCCGTGCTCGCCCGCTGCCAGGCGTGCACGAGCGTGCTCTGAACCGCGTCGTCCGCGCGCGCCGCGTCCCCCACCAGCCGGCGCGCCAGCCGCGACAGCCATTCGCAGTCGGCCAGCAAGCCCTCCAACGGCGAGGTCCGGCCGGCCTCGGGACCTGTGTCGGGCAGAGCAGGGGGATCTTGGGAGCTCATCGTCTGCCCCCACGCGCGCGGCGCGGCCGCGGGGGCCACACCCACGATGCCACGCCGTGCAAAAAGCCCTCAACTCGAGGAGGATTTCGCGCCCGTCGCGGAACCGTCGCCCCTGGCGCCGGTGCGCGTCGCGCGACCGCTCGCCAGGCGCAGAGCATTCTCGATCAAACCCAGGTGCGAGTAGGCCTGGGGGTGGTTGCCGAGCGAGATTCCGCCGTCGGGGCCGTATTGCTCCGCGTAGAGCCCGGTGGGCCCCGCCAGATTCGAGAGCGCTTCGAACAGCGCGCGTGCATCGTCCTCGCGCCCGACCAGCCAGTAGGAATCGATCAACCAGGAAGCGCAGACGTGAAAGCCGCCCTCGATCCCGGGCAAGCCGTCCTCGATGCGGTAGCGGAAGACCGTCGGCCCCACGCGCAGCTCGCGCTCGATCGCTTCGACCGTCGCGACGAAGCGCGGGTCCCTGGGGTCGACGAGGCCGCTGATCCCGATCCACAGGGCGGCGGCATCGAGCTCCGGCGCGCCGTAGGCTCCGGTGAAGGCCTGGCGCTCCTCGCTCCAACCCTTCTCGAGCACGTCCGCGCGGATCGCGTCGCGCAGCGCGATCCAATCCGGGCGCTCCTTTTCGTGGAACACCCGCGCGATGGCGATCGCGCGGTCGACCGTCAGCCAGCACATGACCTTCGAGTGCACGTGGTGACGTTGGGCGGTGCGCACCTCCCAGATGCCATGATCGGGCTCGTCCCAGCGGGCCGCGACGGCGGAGACCATGGCTTCGACGAGTCGCCAGTGCTCGGAGGAGAGCGGCGCCTCGCGCACGAGGAGGTCGTGGATCAACTCGACGATCGGGCCGAAGACGTCCAGCTGAACCTGGTTCGCGGCCAGGTTGCCGACGCGCACGGGGCGCGACCCGCGGTAGCCGCACAGTTCGCCGATCTCCGCTTCGGAGTCGACCGACGCACCGCTCAGTTTGTACAGCGGTCGCAGGTTGGCAGGCGAGCTCGTGTTGTCGAGTACGCCGAGGACCCAGTCGAGGTAGTGCATGGCCTCGCTGATGCTGCCGAGCTTGACGAGCGCCGAAGCGGACAGGGCCGCGTCGCGTAGCCAGCAATAGCGATAGTCCCAGTTGCGCACGCCGCCGATGTGCTCGGGCAAGCTCGTGGTGGCGGCGGCGGCGATCGCTCCGCTCGGCGAGTAGCAGAGCGCGCGCAGCACGAGCGCGCTGCGTTCGATCAGTTCGGTGGCGACGTCCGGCAAGTCCAGGGTGCCGGCCCAATCGGCCCAGTAGGCGCTGGTGAGGTCGCGCCGCTCGTGACCCAGCGCGACGGTGTCGCGCAGCGAACCGACGCCATAGCGCAGATCGAGGACGACCGCTCCCCCGTCGAGCTCGACGTGCGCGACCGCGGTCTGGTGCATGCCGTGGTCCTCGACGGTCCACACCACTCCGGGCGAGCGCAGGACGATCGGATCGTGGGAATTGCGGATGACGAGCCCGTGCTCGTGCACTTCCAGCGAGGTTGCCATGCGCCCGAATTCGAGCCGCGGCGCGAACTCGATCTCGACTGGCCCGCGCCCCTCGAGGATCCGGATCAGGTCCGAGCGCCCGGCGCGCTGCCGCGGCCGACCCTGGGAACAGTCGAAGAAGTCGGTGACGCGAAAGCCCTCGAAACGCGTCTCCAGCACCATGGAACCCGGGCGGTAGCTCTGCCCGGTCGGACGCGAGCCGTCCGCGGCGCGCACCGCGAAGAAGCCGGCGCTCGGACCGCCGACCAACTCGGCGAAGATCGCCGGGCTGTCCAGGGCCGGCAGACACAGCCAGTTGATGCGCGCGTCAGGTGTCACGAGCGCGGAAGTCCGTTGATCGGAGATCAGAGAGTGCTCTTCGATCGGGACGCTGCCCGCGCTCGTCAACCACTCGCTGCGCAGCTCGCAGAGCTGGGCGAGCAGGACGGCGACGTCGGTCGTCTCGTCGACGCGGTAGGCCGCGAGCGTCTCGCCCTCCCCGACCTTGACGCCGATGTCCGGCCCCTTCAGCGTGGCGAAGGCGTCCTCGTCGGTGAGGTCGTCCCCGAAGAAGATCACGCACGAGGCACCGATGCGCTGGCGCAGGATCTCGATCGCGAAGCCCTTGCTGGTCGCGAGCACGGAGAGCTCGATGACCTTCTTGCCGTGGCGGGTCTGCACGTCGGCGATCTTGGCCGGGCCCTCCTCCACCGCCGCGAGCGCTTCGCGTCCGACGTCCTCGGGCGCGCGGCGGTAGTGGAACGCGACGCTGGCGGGTTTGATCTCGATGTGCAGGCCTTCGTGTCGCTTCGCGATCGCGCCCAGTTCGTCCACCAGGCGGTCGCGCAGTTGCACCAGGTCCTCGGAGAGCACCTGCGAGAAATCGAGATCGAATTCGCTGCCGTGGCTGCCGATCAGGCGGATGCCGTCGCCGAAGCCCGAGAGGTCGGCCAGGTCGCGCAGAGCGCGCCCCGAGATCACGGCGACATGGGTGTTCGCGAGCCCCGCCAGCGCGCTCAGCGCCACCTGCGTCTCGCGCAGAGGGCGGGCGTCGGCGGGGTCGGGCACGATCGGCGCCAACGTCCCGTCGTAGTCGCTCGCGACCAAGAGGACGGGGGCGCGCGCGATCTCCTCGAGTCGATCCTTGAGTTCGGTCATTCGGAGAGCGCGTTCAGGAAGGTTTCCGCCCAGCGGTAGACGTCGTTGAGCTTGACCGATTGGCGCATGGCACGCATCCGCTTCTCCACCTCCTCGGTCGGAAGGCTGAGAGCCATGAGCATTTTTGCCGCCAGGCCGTCGATGTCGTGCGGATTGACCTGCAGGGCGCCCTGGAGCTCCTTGGCAGCGCCGGCGAACTCGGACAGGACCAGCACGCCCGTATTGTCGAGACGCGTCGAGACGAATTCCTTGCAGACCAGGTTCATCCCGTCCCGCAGCGGGGTCACCAGCATCACGTCGGCGGCCAGGTACAGCCCGACCAACTCCTCGATCGGCAGGTTCTGGTGTAGATAGTGAATCGGAACGCGGCCCAGCTTGCCGTGCGTCCCGTTGATCTTGCCGACCAGCTGCTCGACGGCGCCCCGCAGGTCGGCGTAGTCGTCGACGGCCTCCCGACTCGGGACGGCCGACTGCACGAGCACGCATTCGTCCGCCGAAAGGTCGCTGCGTTCGAGCAGTTCCCCGAAGGCACGCATGCGAATGTCGATGCCCTTCGTGTAGTCCATGCGGTCGACGCCGAGGATGATCTTGCGTCCGTGACCGAGGCGCCGGCGGATGGCTTCGGCCTGGATCTGCACGTCTTCCTGCTGTGCCAGGCGCTCGAAGCGGTCGACGTCGACGGAGATCGGAAAGGCTCCGTAGCGCACGCGGCGGCTCTCGAACGTGAGCTCTCCCGTACGGCCCTCGGCGTGGGTGAAGCGCCGGCAGAGCTGGGCGAAGTTCTGCGCCCCACGACGCGTCTGAAAGCCGACGACGTCCGCTCCGAGCAATCCGGTGAGGATCTCCCGCCGCCAGGGAAGCTGCGCGAAGAGCTCCTGCGGCGGCATCGGGATGTGCAGGAAGAAGCCGACCTTGAGGTCGGGACGCTTCTCTCGCAGCATCCCGGGGACGAGCTGCAGGTGATAGTCCTGAACCCAGACCGTGCCGCCCTCTTCGGTGTGGCGCGCGGCGGCCTCGGCGAAGCGCCGGTTGACCTTGACGTACGGCCACCACCAGCGGCGGTGGAACTCCGGGCTGCGCACGGCATCGTGGTAGAGCGGCCAGAGCGTCCTGTTCGAGAAGCCTTCGTAGTAGTCCTCGAGCTCGCCGCGCGAGATCGGAACCGGCACGTTGGTGATGCTCTCGTGTTCGAAGGGCGCCGGCACGCTGCCCTTCGTCCCCGCCCAACCGATCCAGATGCCGCGCTCCTGTTGCAGGATCGGGATCAGGGCGGAGACGAGCCCGCCCGGACTGATGTGCCACTCCGACTCTCCGTTCCGCCGGACCCGGTTCACGGGCAGACGGTTGGCGACGACGACGAGTCGGCTCGTTGCAGGCATCGAAGGGGGCCGCACGGACGAGCACGGCGCGGGTAGCCTGCCGGAACGACTCGCCCCCATCAACGCCGGTGGCGATCAAACACCGCTGGCCCTCTCCGGCGGCGTCTTCCGGTACACATCGGACGCGGCGAACCGAGGCAGCGGATCCGGGACGTCGACGTGCGACCGGATACGCGCCCCGAAAAGAATGCCGGGGGCCGGAAATACGCGCAGGAGTCCGCGCGCCTGCACCGCTGAGCCAACGGGCCCGAGCGCCCGAATCACGGCTCGAGCGGCGGATTCCGCACGCGCTCCTCTAGAGTGGAGACGGCCCGAAGGCCCTCCATGCGCGCCTCTTCTCCCGATCCCGGCCTGCGCCGCAACGCCGCCGAGCCACAGCCCGTCCGACTGGCGTTTTCACCGCACAGCCGTACGACGACCCCGCTCGAGCGCGGCGTGGCAGCGACGACGATCGTGCTCCTGTTCGCGGGAGTGCTCCTGGTGCCGCTGTGGCAGCCCGACGACGCGGCCGCGGCCGAGCGCGCGTCCGGCCTGCTCGAGGCCGCGGCCGTGCCGGCCGGCGCACCACGCGGTCCCTTGGGCCCGAAGTCGATCTCGAGCTCGCTGGCCAGCACCATTCCGGGCACGACGCTCGCCGTCACGGCCTTCACGCCTCCGTTCGACTCCAGCGACCGTAGCGTCCTCGAGCGCGCCGAGGCGGGCGAAGCTCCGAGCTTCGATGCCGACGAGCTGCGCCGCTACCGCTTCTGGACGTTCTATCTCGAGCACGCCTCGCGCCTCGTGAAGGTGACGAACGGCGCCTTTCTCGCCGACGACTTCGAGAGCCCGGAGGCCGATCCGGCTTCGCATGAAGAGACCGGCCCGTGGCCCGAAGCCCTGGGTCTCGACGGAGTCGAGCCGTGGCCCGACTCCGTGCACCGCACGCCCGACTGGAAGACCTGGAACGCGGACCCCGGCATCACGGTCGGTGTGATCGATGGGGCGCTGCACGTGCGCGGCACGTCGACGCATGCGAGCGGACACAACTTCAACGGCTTCTTGTCCGCCCCGATCGCCGCGACGGACGTCGTCGTGATCGCGGACGTGAGCTGCGTCGCGCAAGATCCCGACGCTGCCGCGAGCACGGACGACGGACGCGAAGCCCTGGCGATGGTCCACCTCTGCGGGACCTCACCGGACTGGTTCCATGAAGCGGCCTTCGAACCTGCGAGCGCGGGCGGGCTGGCCTGGACTCACCGCGCGCGTTCGACCGGAAAGACCGTCGCGCGCGCGCCAGCGAGTCCGGCTCGCTCCTTCCGCGTGAAGCTAGCGCACGATTCCGCCACCGAGCTCGGGCGCGCCTGGATCGACGCCGGCCAGGGCTGGGAAGAGATCGGCGCCGGTCTGACGGTGCCCTTGCCGTCGGTCAAGCTCGAGCTCAAGGCCAACCTGATCGGTCCCGGCCTGTCGGTGGACACGAGCTTCGACAACGTCCGCCTCTATCCGCGGCCCGAGGTCGCGCCCGTGCGCCTGCTTGCCTTCGTCGGCGGGCGAGGCGATGCCGCCGACCTCGCCCTCGACGTCCACCTCGGTGACGAAGCCGCTCCCTGGATGTCGACGACGCTGGACCGCTTCGGCCGCGCGCGCTTCACGCTGCCGCCCGAGCGCGACTACCCCGTCACCGCGCGCTTCGTCTTCACGACACCGGACGGGATCTCCTGGGAAGAGACGCTCGTCGCGGACGAGGTACGGGGGCTCTACCCCGGCGACTCGTTGGTCGTGCGCCTCAACCCACTCGAGCTCGAAGGCGAGCGCGATTGGTGGCGGCCCTACTACGACGAGCGCGTCGCCGACGGTCGCTGACGCCCGGACCTGCAGGCGGTCGGCACGCGCCGCTTCACTCGTCGTCTTCGGTTCCGGCGTAGCCCAAGGCCTCGAGCTCCGCGCGCTCCGCCGTTCCGATGCGGGCCGCATCGGCGCCAACGCGCGGGATCATGAGGCCGCGGACCGAGGGGAAGAGGCGCAGCCACAGCTCGTTCCGCCAGGCGACGTCGATGCGGTCGTGCTGCTCCACCGGATCGTCCGCCAGGTCGAACGCGGAGAGCGGAGCCCCACCCGTGCCCGCGAAGGCCGACTCCAGAGCGAGCAGCTTGTGCGTGCCTTCGACCATCGCCACGGTCGAGGGCCGCGGCGCGCTGGCGCACTCGAAGGCGAAGACGGGCCGCTCGCGATCCAACGTAAGGAGCGAAGTGCCGAGAAACTCCGCGGGCGACGCGAAGCCCGCCATCTGCGCGAAGGTCGGGGGCAGATCGACGAGCGAGGCCGCGAAGGGAATCCGCACGGGATCCAACCCACGCCCGCCGATGAGCAACGGTACGCGCACCTGCTCCTCGTACACGCTTCCGGAATGGTAGAGCTCGTCGTGCTCGTAGAACGCCTCTCCGTGATCGCTCGTGAACACGAGGTAGCCGTTCTCGAACCAGGAGCGCGTCTCCAGGTCCGCGAGAAAGGTACCGAAGCCGCGGTCCAGATCGACGGCGCCGCCCCGGTAGATGCGCTCGATCGCCGCCACCAGCGCCCGCGCTTCGTCCCCCGCCACGCCTTGGACGGCGCCGTGCTCCGAGAGCGCCGCCAGCTCGCGGTCGAGGGCATCGGCATCCTCCGTTCCGTCGAGCCCGAGCCGCGCGCCGTGCGACGCGATCGTCGCGGGGCTCACGTGGTAGGGCCGGTGTACTCGGTAGGTCTGCACCCAGAGAAAGACCGGCCGGCCGTCGTCGGCGTCGAGGAACTCGCGCGTGCGAGCGAGCGTCGCATCCAGGTCCTGGCGGCTCTCGTCGAACCACTCGAAACCTTGGTCGAGACCGTAGCGCTGGGACACGACGACGGAGTCCGTCACGGCCCCGGTGCGGTAGCCGCGCGCGCGCAGGAACTCCGCGATCGTCTCGAGCTCGGACGGCAGCGCCCTGGCCATGTCGTCGGCCGCGCACTGGCGCGGAAAGAGGCCCGTGAACATGGTCGAGTGCGTCGGCAGGGTGAACGTCCCCACCGACCAGGTGCGTGGAAAGAAGCGCGCCCGTCGCGCAAAGGCGTCGAGGTGTTGCGTCAACCCGAGCGTCCCGCCGTAGCTCGTCATGTTGTCCGCACGGAAGGTGTCCGCGAGGAAAACGACGATGTCGGGGCGTGTGTCACCCCAGGGACGCGCGGCCGCGGTTCCGACGCGGGCGGGCACGATGGCCGGCGCCAGGAAGGCCGTGTAGGCGAAGCCCTTCGACAGGACCTCGAACTCGAGCCGCGCCTGGCGCACACCGCCCCTTGGCAGGTCGATCGAGCGCCACACGCAACCACCGTGCACCCCCGACGTCTGCTCGGCATCCAGCAAGGGGATCCCGTCGAGCAGGATCCGAAAGCGCACGGGCGGCGGTGCGCTCGCGTCGGCCGTGACGGCGACAGCGTTGTCGACGGTCGTCGCGACGCGCAGGCTCGCTCCGGGCGGCAGCGTGACCTCGCGGACGTAACGCATGCCGGGCCAGAGCGGGAAACCGAGGCCCGAGAAGCGGTTGCCGACGACGCGCCAGCTGCCGTCCGCCGCGACCCTTTCGCCCAGGCTCACCGCGCGCAGGAAGGTCCCGCCGGGGGGCGGCTCGTTCCCCTCGAGGCAGACACCGATCCGTCCCAGGGCGCCCGTCGTGAAGGTCCCGGGGTCGAGCCCGATCCCGTCCGCGCGGCGCGCGGTTCCGCGCTCGAGCTCGCGCTCGACCCCGTCCACGAGCAGGATCAAGCGCTCGCGCGGGACCCCGTCCGGCGCGCGTCCGGGACCGCGCGTCGCGGGGTAGGGCAGCGTCCAGTGTCCGGGCAGCGGCGCCTTGCGCCAGGCCTCGCTCCCGAAGCCCGTCCGCAGCCAGAGCGAACCCTCGCGCTCGACGAAGGCCGCGTCCAGCTCGGCCGAGTCAGGTGAAAAGGGCAACGGCCACGGCCGCGCCCAGGCGCCCTCGATCGACGCCAGCTCGGGCTCGAAGCCGACTGCGAGCGACAGCCACCGGGGCGGATTCCCGCGCCCGCAGCCGAGCAGCGCAGCGAGGACGAGGACGAGCATCCAGCGCGGCCTCATGGGTTCGACCTCGCGCGTGGATCGAGCGTCGCGCAGGCCTCGGCCAACCAGAGCAGGGTGAATGGCAAGGCCTGGAACACGACGCGCGCAGACGAGGTCTCGAGATGCCAGGCGAGCTCCTGGTGCGACCCGACGTAGACCAGCACATAGCCACCGAGAACGGCGAGCCAGGTGAGGGTCCCGAAGCGCAAGTTCGGACCGAAGACACGACGCGGGTGGGTCGAAATCACGACGAGGGCGAGCGGGACGACGAGCTGGCCCTGGCGCAGGTTGCCGAAGAGCTCCGTCGCGAACCAGCGTAGGACCGGAACGATCCGCTCGGGCGCTTGGCTCACCAGGAGTCCGAAGAACGAGCTGCCGCGCTCGCCGCCCGCCACGATGTCGCTCTCGAAGCCGAAGCGTGCGTTGAGCCCCCAGGTCGCGAGCACGGCCGCGAGCGGCAGCGCGGACCAGGGCAAGAATTTCCGGGCCTGCCCCTCTTCCCCGACGAGCGGGCCCGTGCCCCGGCGCACCCAGGCGTCCACCGCCCAGGCGCAAGCGAGCGCCAGAACCGGGAGCAGGCCGTCGTTCTTCGACCACACGCACAGCGCCAAGCCGACGCAGGCGATGCGCGCCTCGCGCGCCGCACCCGACGCCCGGAAGCGCAGCAGGAAGTCGGCCGCCAGGAGAAAGCCCGTCGCCACCATCAGGTCCGCGTTCGCGCGGTAGGTCGACTGCGCCGTCATGCGCAGAGCCGGCAGGAGCAGGAGCAGGAGGCCGGCGAGCCCAGGACGCAGCCGCCGTCGCAGCGCGGACGCCATGAGCAGGATCAAGGCCGGCGCGAAGAGCTGGATCGGCAGCCGGTTCTCGAAGTGCACCAACCCGCCGGCCTGGGCGAAGACGCGCGCCTGCAGGAGCGGATTCAAGAGCGGATAGTCGGCGTGCGAGAGCGGCGGCTGCCCGTGCAGCCAGGCCGCGTAGTCCGCGTTGAAGCCACCGCTGAGAAACAGCACCTTGGCACGCACGGCCCAGATGTGCGCCTCGTCCGTCGTCACGACCGGTAGGTGGCCGGCGCTGACGATGCGCTCCCAGGTGACGACCAGGGCGAGCGCCAGGACGAGCCCGAAGAACGCGCGCTCGAGCCCGAAGACGAGGCGCGAGCGCCCCGTGTTCGGAGCGCTCCGGGCAGGGTTCGAGGTCGCGCGCGGATCCGACTCCGGACTCGCCGGGCCCCCGGATCCACCACGCTTGCGCCGGCCGCCCAGGGCGAAGGCGACGATACCGACCAGCGCCAGACCGGCGTTCCAGAGCCCGGCCGAGGGATCCGCGTCCAGCGCGAAGAGCAGGTAGCCGAGCGCACCTGTCGCGAGCGCGCCCGCGACCCAGGCGAGCCCCAGGAAGCCTGCCGCATCCTCGCGCACCCGCGCTCCGAGCGCCCGCGCGAGCCCGCAGCCCACGACGAGCGGCAAACCCAGGAGGAGTCCGAGCTCGGGGCCGGAAAGGCTCACTCGCCCTCCGCCAGCGCGCGGAAGAGTCGCGCTCCGTCGCGCTCTCCCAAGAGCCGGGCCCCGTCCGGAGCCGGCACCTTTCTCCGCAGCTCCAGAAAGTAGGGGCGCCCCTCGTCCGCACCCGACGGATCCCGGGGCACCTCCGCGAAGCTCGCGACCGACACGCAGTAGCGCGGGAACCCGAGCGAGTTCAGGGCGCCCAAGAGGCGCTCCTGGAACGCCCCTTCGCGCCGGCCCACGTAGAGCGGCGCACGCCGCGCCGGCACGTGCGCGAGCATGAGCTCTCGAATGCCGGCATGCGCACCCAGGTAGCGCGCGATCCGCGCCTCGCCGTCCCCCACCTCGTCCGCCGTGAGCAGGCGCCTGGCGCTCTGGATCGATTCGCGAACCAAGAGCTCACCGGACGCGAAGGCACGCCAGAGGACGAGCCCGAGCAGGAGGGCACCCGTGACGTTCGCGTACTTCGAGGAGAGAGCCGGCACGCCGGGAGGATACTGAACGGAAAGCCCTGTTGGAGCACGCGCCAGGCCGGCGAGGCGAAATCCGCGTCACGAAGGACGCGTCTTGGCGCCGCGTGGGCCTCCGGGCAGGCTCCTACGCGTCGCCGAACTCCCGGACGAAGCGCTCGGCCAAGAGCGGCCCGCCGCAATCCTCCTCGTGCTTGAAGAACACGAAGGCTTCGTCCCAGGGGCCCGCGCGCAGGAGCGCGGCGATCCGCTTCAGCCGGGCTTCGTCGTAGGAGCTGCGACGCAGCCGTAGGTAGGCGAAGTCCGCCGTCGCGACGACGCGCTCCTCGAGCCCCGTCGCCTCGTCGTCCTCGTCCGTGTCGCTGCAACAGAGCGTCGCGCCGCTGGCTCGCAGCGCATCGAAGGTCGCCTCGTCGAACCAGGAGTCGTGCCGGAACTCGAATACGGGCCGCGACCCCTCCGGCAACAGCGCGAGGAAGCGTTGCAGCCGCTCGACGTCCTGCCGCAGGAAGGGCGGCAACTGGAACAGAAGCGGTCCACGATGGGCCCCGAGCGCCTGCGCCGCTCGCAGGAGATATCCCACGGGCTCCTCCGCTTCCACGAGTCGCGCCTTGTGCGTGATGCGCTGCGTGGCCTTCAGCACGAAGCGGAAACCGTCCGCGTCCGCGCCCCGTCCCGCCTGCGCTTCGTCCGACCAAGCCTGGACGACGCTCGTCTTCGGCATGCGGTAGAAGGTGTTGTTGATCTCGACCGCGTTCAAGCGCCCTGCGTAGTAGCGCAGCATCCGCGTCTTCGGCAGATCGTCCGGATAGAACCCGCCCTTCCAAGCGTCGTAGGCATACCCGCTGGTTCCGGCGAAGACCTTCAGCACGACGGCCAGCTTACGCGAAGACCCGCCCGCGCAGGCGCCACAAGGCGCGGCGCCCCACTGCGATGGTACCTGCGCCGCAGGTCGCGGCTGCACGGTGCAACGGCGCCAGCGCGACTGGGGCCGGCCTACGCAGCCAAGGGCCGTGTCGCTCGCGGAAAAGCGTGGGTCCACGGTCGCGCGCACCTGTGATACAAGTGCTGGCCTCTCGTCCCCTTTGGAGGAATCATGAATTCGCCCCTTCGCTCACTCGCCCTCGCGTCGATCGCCCTCTCGTTCGCCCAGGTCGGTGCGGTCGCCGCTGCGCAGCAGCCGATCCGTTGGCGCTCCGCGGCGAACGAGTCCGCCTCGATTCGGCCGCAGAACGTCCAGCGCGTGCTCGAGCGCATCGCGCGGGACCCGAACACCCGTCACGTCATCGTCCAGTTCGACGGCCCCTTGCTGCCCGAGGGACGCGAGCGCCTGCAGGTCGCTGGACTGAAGTTGCTGCACTCGCTCGGATCCTTCGCCTACTTCGCGGCGGTCGAGCGCACGGCGCTGGACGTCGACGCGATCGCGGCCACGCCCGACCTGCGACTAGTCAGCGAGATCCACGCGGAGCACAAGCGTCACCCGAACTTCGCCAACGGCCAGGCGCCGGCCTACGCCAGGATCGGAGAGCTTCCTGCGGGGGAAGGTGGCGGCGACCTCGTGGCCGCCTACGTCCTGTTCCACGCCGACGTCGAGCTCCTGCCGGACGGCATCGCGCTCATGGACATGCTCGGCGCGCGCGTTCGGGACAGCCTCGAGACGGTCAACGGCTTTGTCATCGAGCTCCCGCTCGCTCGCGTCGGTGACGTCGCCGCGCTCGACGAGGTCATGTGGATCGAACCTCCGCTGCCCCCCATGAGCGACGTCTCGATCAACGACTCGAACCGTGCGCTCACGCAGGTCGACGCGCTGCATGCCGCGCCCTACGACCTCGACGGCAGCGGGGTCACGGCCCTGGTCTACGACGGCGGCGCGGCCTTCGGAGGCAACGTCGACTTCGGCGGGCGCCTCACGTCGCGCGACTCGTCCGGGACGAGCACGCACGCCACCCACGTCTCGGGCACCGTCGGTGGCGACGGCTCGGCCAGCGGCGGGACCTTCCGGGGCATGGCTCCCGGGGTCACGATCGAGTCGTACGGCTTCGAATACGACGGGACCGGCATCTTCCTGTACTCGAACCCCGGCGACATCGAGGCCGACTACGACGAGGCGATCAACGTCTTCGGCGCCGACCTCGCGAACAACTCGATCGGCTCCAACACGGAGACGAACGGCTTCCCCTGCAACATCCAAGGCGACTACGGGGTCTGCTCGAGCGTGATCGACGCGATCGTCCGCGGTGCGCTCGGTGCCCCGTTCCGCGTGATCTGGGCCAACGGCAACGAGCGACAGGGCAGCAACTGCGACCTCGAAGGATTCGGCGACTACTACAGCACGGCTCCGCCGGCCACGGCCAAGAACCACATCACCGTCGGCGCTCTCAACTCGAACGACGACTCGATGACCTCGTTCTCGAGCTGGGGCCCGACCGACGACGGTCGCTTGAAGCCCGACATCAGCGCCCCCGGCTGCCAGAGCGGCGGCGACAACGGCGTCACGTCGACGACCAGCAGCGCGAGCGGGTACACCGTCTTCTGCGGGACCTCGATGGCGTCCCCCACGGTGACGGGGATCTCGGCCCTCGTGCTCGAGGACTACCGCAACCAATTCGGGGGTCCCGATCCGCGCAACTCGACGCTGAAGATCCTCCTGGCCCATCCGGCCGTCGACCGCGGCAACCCCGGTCCGGACTATCTCTTTGGGTACGGCTCGGTGCGTGCCAAGGACACGATCGACTTCATGCGGCTCGGTCAGTTCCGCGAGGACTCGCTGTCCGGCACCGGCTCGCGCTTCGTCTACACCGTTAACGTCCAGCCGGGTGATCCCGAGCTGCAGCTCACGATGGCCTGGGACGACGTCCCGGCGACTCCCAACGTGCTGGGAGCGCTGGTCAACGACCTCGACCTCCGCGTCTTCGACCCGACCGACACCCGGCACTGGCCCTGGACCCTCGACCCCGCCAACCCCTCGGCGAACGCGACGCGCGTGACCGAGGACCACCTCAACAACATCGAGCAGGTCACCGTCGCGAACCCCCTGGCGGGGACGTGGCGTATCGAGGTCGGCGGCTTCGACATCCCGAGCGGTCCCCAGCCGTACTCCCTCGCTTCCTCGCACGCGCTCACGGTCGGCTCCTTCGTTCAGATCGGATTCACGCAGGCGCAACCCAGCGTGATGGTCCCCGGCCTGGGCGAGGCGCTCTTCCTCGAGATCTCCGCGGTGAACGAAGCGGTCGTCGGCTCGAGCCCGACGCTGCACGTGCGCTACGACGGCGGCCGCTTCCTCGCCCTGCC
The DNA here is from genome assembly GCA_029259595.1 of Planctomycetota bacterium. Lineage (GTDB taxonomy): Bacteria > Planctomycetota > UBA1135 > UBA1135 > OFTM43. The sequence continues at coordinate 49,978 of JAJDEW010000023.1, forward strand.
GTTGACGCCGATCGGTGGCGACGACTACGTCGGCATCCTTCCGCCGGCGGTCTGTAGCGCGACGCCCGAGTACTACGTGTCCGCGACGGGCACGGTCAGCGGCACGGTGACCCGACCCGAGAACGCACCGGCTGATCTCTATGCCGCGGCGGTCGCCCAGACGACGGTCGTGTTCCAGGACGACTTCGAAACGGACACGGGCTGGAGCGTCACGAACGTCGCCGTCACCGACGGTGCCTTCGAGCGCGGCGTGCCGGCGGGGCTCGGCGGTCGCAACGACCCGCCGACGGACTTCGACGGCTCTGGCAACTGCTACCTGACCGACAACGTCGAGGGCAACTCCGACGTCGACGGTGGGCCGACGCGGCTCACCTCGCCCGTCTTCGACCTCTCCGGAGCCCCGAACGCGGTCTTCCACTACGCGCGCTGGATGGCGAACGACGACTTCGACGTCGACAGCATGGACGTCGAGATCTCGAACGACGGCGGTTCGAACTGGGTCCCGGTCGACAGCACGGGCAACTCGCAGGGTTGGGAAACGGTCAGTTTCACCGTGTCCAACTTCGTGACCCCGAACGCCAACGTCGTCTTACGCGTGAGCGTCACCGACAACCCCAACGACTCGGTGACGGAAGCCGCCATCGACGATGTCCGGATCGACTTCTCCCACTGCGACGCGAACCTCGCGGATTGCAACGGGAACGGAATCGAGGACGTCGACGACATCGCGAGCGGGCGCTCGACCGACGGGAACTCGAACTCCGTCCCCGACGAGTGCGAGAACGACCGGCCGTACTTCAACGGCTCGCCGGTCCGCCATCCCTGATTCCAGAGCCCCGCATCGTCGCGCCGGTCCGCGCCCCAGAATGGGGCGGGCCGGCGCGAGCCGGGCGCTCCGAGGCGAATTGTCCCGACACCGGTGTCTCGTCCACGGGTGCCGAGGGGCCATAATCCCCGCGTGTCCACAACCTACGATCTGGCCGTCGTCGGCGCCGGGCCGGCAGGCTCGAACGCGGCGGCCGGGGCGCTCGACGGGGGCTTGTCGGTCGTTCAGCTCGAGAAGGCCCGCTTTCCGCGCACCAAGCCCTGTGCCGGCGGTTTGACCGTGCGCGCCGCGCGGTCGCTCCTGCTCGAGCTCGAGCCCAGCCTTCGCCGCACCTTTGCGGGCTTCGCCTTCAACGCCTGGCGCGAGCGGGAGACGACCTACCGTTTTCGGGGTCCGCTGCTGCGCATGGTCCTGCGTCCGGACTTCGACGCGGCGCTCGTGCGTCAGAACGGGAAGCGCGACGGCTTCGTCTTCCACGACGACGAGGGTGTGCGTGACATCCGCTGGGACGGCCGCTGCTTCACGCTCGAAACCGAGCGCCGGACCGTCCAGGCACGCCAGCTCGTCGGCGCGGACGGAGCCTACGGCATCGTCCGTCGGCGCTTTCCGGGCAGCGAGCCGCGCGGGCGCGCGACCGCGGTCGAGATCGTCCTTCCGCGCAGCGAGCTCGTGCGCCCGGCGACGGGAGCCCTCGACGTCCCCACCTTCGACTTCGGCTTCGTGCCGCAGGGCTACGGCTGGGTCTTTCCGAAGGACGACCATCTGTCGGTCGGCCTCTACACGCTCCAACGCGGGGTCAAGGGCTTGCGGCGCGAGCTCGCGCGCTACGTCGAGGCGGTCGGGCTGGTCCCGCGCGGCGACCCGCTGGCGAGCTTCGAAGCGCACCTGATCCCGGTCGGCGGTTTTCGACCGCATGTTCCCGCGGCACCGGTCTACCTCACCGGAGACGCCGCCGCCCTGGCCGACGCCTTGACCGGTGAAGGCATCCGTCATGCGCTCGAGAGTGGACGGCTGGCCGCTGAAGTCGCCGTGGCGCGCGCGCGGGGCGAGGCGCAGCATGCCGATTACTACGAGCGCCTGCGTCGCGGCGTCGGACGCGACACGTGGCTCTCCTACCGGCTCGCCCCCTTTTTCTACCGCGACGTCGAGTTCTCCCTGCGCTGGCTCGAGCGCGCCGGCCTGTGGCGGCCCCTCGTGCACGGCTATGGCAACGGTGCGACCCTGTTCGACGCGGTCGTGCGCGCGCCGGCCTACTGGCTGCGATCACGACGCGGAAAGACCGCCCAGCGCGGCGCGCCAGCGAGCAGGAGCACCTGAGGACGCGCGCGTCACCGGAAGTGGATGAAGATCAGCTTCGCGATGTAGGCCCCCGCGAACAGGGCGAAGATCGCGATGCCCACGACGACCGAAACCGACGTATGGGCGAACAGCCGCGGTCGGCGCAGCTCGCTCCCGTAGAGGAGTGCGAAGAGCGCCGGGAACGCCACCGCGAGGGCGATCGAACGCAGGACGCTCGGCGAGTCGTACCGCCAAACTTCGAGCGCTGCAAAGTCGACGCCCTGGCGCAACCGCCCTGTTGCGTGCTCGGGTGCGGCGCCGTAGATCCACCCGAACTGCAACACCAACAGGAGCGCTCCCAGGACCAGCGGACCCTCCCCGATCCAGAGCTCGCGCGAGAACCGAAAGCGCTGCGCCGCGAACAGGGGAAAGACGACGGCGAAGACCATCTTCCCCACCAAGGCGTAGCAGCCGTTGGAAGAGCGCGAAGCTGCCCACGAAGAGTCCGATGGCCGCGAGGAGAACGGGCGGGGCCAGGCGGACCCGCCCGCGGATTCGCGGCCAGGACGAAGACAGCGTCTCCGAGCGAGTCGTCATGGGGCGCTCCGAGGGCAGGCGCGCGCCGGCCTGAACGGCGTCGCGTTCGAAGGGCCGGGTGAGGTCGTGGGCTCTCCCCGATGGCAACGTCGCCCCGGAGGAGGCGACGACGAGCTCATTCGTCGCCAGTCCTCGTCTTCCGACCGAACTGATCCGCTTCGCTGAGGCTCCGCGTCCCCCGAGTCCCGTTCAGCTCCGGACTTCAGGCGGTTCCGGGCCACCCGGGCCCGGATCTCGAGACCGCCCGACGGAATCCGCGGTTACGACCTTTTCAGGCGCGTTTTGCGCTCCCCGCGTGCGCGCCGTCCCCATGGAAGAGGGCCAGTCTGGCAGGGAAGCCTCCGCTCGTGCGGGAGCCGCCCCGCCCCCGGGAACGAGATAGGATTTCCAGGGCCCCGCACGGCCATCGCTGCCTTTTAATGGCAATCCCTCGAACCCAGGACGCCCGGGAGGCGTCCTGGAGGTCGTCCCGCCCCCCCTAGCAGAACCAGCGAGTGAGCATGCAGCGTCGATCCGTCCTCGTCATCGCCTTGGCGCTTTCCGTCCCGAGCGCCTTTTCCTCGGCCCAGGTCGGCACGACCGCGACCGATTTCGACCAGCCCGGCAGCCAGCCTGGCGATCTCGTCGACCCGATCCAGCACTCGCTCTCGTGTGCGGCCTGTCATGCGGGCTTCGACGAGGTCACCGAGCCGTACGAGCGCTGGTCGGGCAACATGATGGCGAACTCGACCCGCGACCCGGTCTTCCACGCCGCGCTCGCGATCGCGAACCAGGACATGACCGACATCGGTACCTGGTGCATCCGCTGTCACACCCCCCAGGGGTTCGTGAACGGCAACGCGCTGCCGGCGGACGGCTCGTCCCTGACGGCTGACGATTACGACGGCATCAACTGCCACACCTGCCACCGCTTCGTCGACCCGATCGCGGACGCGGCCAACCCGGCGGTGGACCCCGGCATCATCGCGGCCCTCGCCAGCGCGCCCACGACACCCCACAACGCCCAGATCATCTTCGACCCCTTCGATCGCCGTCGTGGGCCCTTCGACCTGGGTCCGAGCTTCTTCCTGCACGACTGGCTCGAGTCGCCCTTCCATCAAGAGTCGCTTCTGTGCGCCTCGTGCCACGAGGTCTCGAACCCGGCCTACACCCGCAACGGCGGGCCGGTACCGGCGGCGACCGATACGTACGACCTGAACACCGCCAACGCCGAGCATCCGACCCACGACAAGCTCGACGAGTTCCCCGAACAGCGCACCTACACCGAATGGGCGCTCTCCGATTTCGGCGCTGGTCCGGTCGACATGGGAGGCCTCTTCGGCGGAAACCTGCAGCTCGTCTCGTCCTGCCAGGACTGCCACATGCCCGACGTGACCGGCGGCGCGTGCGCACCGCCGTTCAGCCCGACGATCCGCACCGACCTGCCGCAGCACAACATGCACGGCGCCAACTCGTGGGTCCCGCGCGCGATCTACAGCCTGGACCAGTCGTTGGCGCTCTACCCCGCTTCGCACGTGAACGGTCAGCCCTTGTCGGTCTTCGAAGCCGCCATCGACCGCAACATCAGCATGCTCGAGCGGGCGGCGCAGCTGCAGCTTTCGATCGTCGGCTCCGACCTCAACGTCCGCATCGTGAACCGGACCGGACACAAGCTTCCGACCGGCTACCCCGAGGGCCGTCGCATCTGGATCAACGTCCAGTTCCAGGACATCCAGGGTCACCTGATCAAGGAATACGGCGCCTACGACATGGGAACCGCCGACCTGACGACGATCGACACGAAGGTCTACGAGGCCAAGATCGGCCCCGACGCCAACATGGCGGCCTTGACCGGCGAACCGGCTGCGGCCTCGTTCCACTTCGCCATCTCGAACAAGCTCTATCTCGACAATCGCATCCCGCCGCGCGGCTTCGCCAACGCCGCCTTCGAAGCCAATCAGATTCAACCGGTCGGCGCCACCTATGCCGACGGTCAGTACTGGGACGACACGCTCTTCCCGATCCCGAACCAGGCCGAGAAGGCGCTCGTGCGCATCTACCACCAGACCTCCTCGAAGGAGTACATGGAGTTCCTCCGGGACGAGAACTCGACCAACGGTGCCGGCCTGATCGCCTACAACGAGTGGGTCGCGGCCGGACGAAGCGCACCGATCCTGATGCAGCAGGACGTCATCCCCCTCGTCGACCCCGGGGTCCGCGGCGCCCTCACGTTCTCACCGCTCGGCTTCGGCCAGGTCCAGGCGCTCACCATGGACGGCGGCACCGACTCTGCCGGCGCCCCCTACCTCGTGATCGGAAGCACTTCCGGCACGTCCCCAGGCACGCATGTCGCGGGCTTCGACCTGCCCCTCAACTTCGACGGCTACACGCGCTTGACCCTGTCACGCGCGACCGACGGCTTGCTCGAGAACGGCTCCGGCCTACTCGACGCCGAGGGCCGTGCGCAGGCGAGCTTCGGCGTGCCGCTCGATGCACCCTTGAGCCTGATCGGTACCGAGGTCACTCACGCCTTCCTCTTTGGCAAGCCCGGTCAACTCACGTTCACCAAGCCGGTGACCGTGGTGCTGGAGCCCTAGCGACGCGCTGAAAAATGCCATCCGGCGCGCTGCACGCATCCGGAAAGCCCGGCCGGAACGCCTCGGAGCCTTCGGCGCCGAGGCGGTGCCCATCGTCCGTGTTGCAACTGCGAAGGGGAAATGGCTCCCCTCCGTCGCGTAGGGTGGGACCATGACGAGCGCTGCTTGGTGGAGCGTCGGTGCCGTATCCCTCGGCATCGTCTTGGGATCCGGGATCGGGTTGCGGATCGGGCGTTCGTCCGTGGCACGCTTGGCACCGGTCTCGGGTGCCGCGGCCGTTCGGCAGGCGGCCTTCGTGGCGCTCGCAACCTTTCTGGTCGTCGCGCTGATCGAAGATGTGAGTGCTCTCGGGGGGCAGGAGAAGCCAGGCTTCGCACTGGTGAAGTACCTCTTCGCCGCGGGGACTTTCTTCAGCCAGTGGTGGTCCCTGCGCGCTCGTGTTGGCGCTAGGCCCCAAGCCTCGAACCACGGACGCGACCTCGACTGAGCGTCAGGCTCGGGCATGCGGCTTCGAGGCCGGTGGCGTCAGGTCCGGTTCAAGAGCCCTGCCTCGGCGAGCGCCGCACGGGCCTCTGCGAGCTCCAGGTAGCCGGGCACGAGCAGGCGACGTGTGGGACCGTCTTCGAGAGCGAGGCTCGGGAAGCCGACCGGGCCGAAGGTATCGCGGCGGGCCAGGTCGCGGGTGAGGAGCTCCTGCGCGCGACCCTCTGAGAAATCCGTGCGGAAGCGGTCGAGATCGAGCGGTGGTGGGCTGTCTCGTCCCGTGGCGGCGTCCCCCTTCGACGCCGCCAGCTCTTCGGCCAGGGCGAGCAGGGTCTCGTCGAGCGATGGGTTGCGCGCCTCGCGGTAGTAGGCGCGCTGGATCGCTGCGAACAGCGCTTCGCCCAGAGCGGCGTCCTGAGCGCGCGCCGCGACCACCGCGCGGCAGGCCGGGTAGGTCGAGCGGCGCGGCTCGCAGCGTTCCCAGAAGGCGCGCTCGAAGGCAAGCCCGGTGCGCGCCTCGACGGCCTTCCAGGCCGCCTGGACGTAGGCGCGGATCTGCTGGGGCATCGGCTCGTCCGTGTCGGGCGCGAGGCCTCCGAGCACCAGCTCGAAACCGACGTCGCGCGAGAGCTCGGCCCGCAGGGTCGCCAACACGGGCCCGAAGCCGTAGCACCAGGCGCACATCGGGTCCGCGATGTAGACGAGCTTGCGCACGCGCCCATCCTAGCGAGGCTCGCGCAATCCCGCGCCCCGACCGGGCACCAGGCAACCCTCGAAGGGGTCACCGCACGCCCGTGCGAGCGCAGGGGACGGTGTCGCGGGCGCGACGATTCCGAGCAGCCCGCTGACGACGCCATCCGGCTCGCTGCGCCCGCGTCCAGAGAACCTCGGCAGCACGCGCACGCCGTGCCGGTCCACGGCTTCGCCCACCTTGTCGCGCACCGGCTGGACTTCTGCCCGTCCACGCGGCAGCGAGAGCACGTCTTCCTCGGGTGTCTATCCGCCCCCGAATCCGCAGCATCGGCCGCGTTCGGGCTTCGCGGTCAGTCCTGCGCCAGTTGCTTCGCGATCTTGGCCCAGGAGTCGCGCAGGGCCACGGTGCGGTGGAAGCGCGGTGCACCGGGCTTCGAGGTCACGGGGTCGGCACAGAAGTAGCCCAGGCGTTCGAACTGAAGGACGGCGCCGGGTGCGGTCTCGGCCAAGGATGGCTCGAGTCGGCAGCCCGAGAGAATCTCGAGCGAGGCCGGGTTCAGGTTCGCGAGGAAGTCCTGTCCGCCGGCGACGTCCCCGGGGTCGGGCGTGGCGAACAGATGGTCGTAGAGGCGCACTTCGGCCTCGAGGGCGTGCTGCGCCGAGACCCAGTGGATCGTGCCCTTCACCTTGCGCCCGTCGGGGCTGTCCCCTCCGCGCGACTCGGGGTCGTAGGTGCAGTGCACCTCGGTGATGGTGCCCGTCGCATCCTTGACGACCTCGGTGCAGGTCACGTAGTAGGCGTAGCGCAGCCGTACTTCGCGACCGGGGGCTAGCCGGAAGTACTTGCGCGGTGCCTCCTCCATGAAGTCGTCGCGCTCGATCCAGAGTTCGCGCGTGAAAGGCACCCGACGGGTGCCGGCCGCCTCGTCGCCGGGGTTGTTCACCGCCTCGAGCTCGTCGACCTTGTCCTCCGGCCAGTTCGTGATCACGACCTTGAGCGGACGCAGAACGGCCATGCGGCGCTCGGCCGTGCGGTTGAGCTCTTCGCGCAGGGTGTTCTCCAGGACGACCATGTCGATCGTACCCGGCACCTTCGTGACGCCGACCTCGTGACAGAAGCTGCGAACAGCGGAGGACGTGTAGCCGCGTCGGCGGATGCCGCGCAGGGTCGGCATGCGGGGATCGTCCCAGCCATCGACGTGGCCTTCCTGGACCAGTCGCAGGAGCTTGCGCTTGCTCGTGATCGTGAAGCTGACGTTCAGGCGATTGAACTCGATCTGCTGCGGATGCGAAGGCGCGTCCACGTTCTCCAGGAACCAGTCGTAGAGCGCACGGTGGTTCTCGAACTCGAGGGTGCAGATCGAATGCGTGACCCCTTCGATCGCGTCGCTGAGGCCGTGGGCGAAGTCGTAGAGCGGATAAATGCACCACTCGGTCCCGGTTCGGTGGTGCGGCACGCGCGAGATGCGGTACAGGACCGGATCGCGCAGGTTCATGTTCGGCGAGGCCATGTCGATCTTGGCCCGCAGGGTGCGGCTGCCGTCCGGAAACTCACCCGCGCGCATCCGCGCGAACAGGTCCTTGTTCTCCTCGACCGAGCGCTCGCGGTGTGGGCTGTTCTTTCCCGCTTCCGTCACCGTACCGCGGTACGCACGGGTCTCCTCGAGGGACAGATCGCAGACGTAGGCCTTGCCGCGCTCGATCAGCTGGACGGCGAAGTCGTAGAGGGCCTCGAAGTACCCCGACGCGAAGAAGAGGCGCTCTTGCCAGTCGAAGCCCAGCCAGCGGATGTCCTCCTGGATGGCCTCGACGTACTCGACCTCCTCGGCGGCCGGATTCGTGTCGTCGAAACGGAGGCTGCAGACCCCCCCGTATTCCTCGGCCAGTCCGAAGTTGAGGCAGATCGATTTGGCGTGCCCGATATGAAGGTAGCCGTTCGGCTCGGGGGGGAAGCGCGTCTGCACGCGTCCTCCGTTCTTGCCGGACTCGACGTCGCGGGTGATCCGTGTGCGCAGGAAGTCGACCGACTCGCGCGTTCCTTCTGTGTTGGAAGCCATTTCCTCGAATGCCGGGTTGAACGTGGCCGATGATCTTCCCGACCGGACCACGCGCTCGCAAGGCTCCTCCCGGAGTCACCGGCGCCGGAGGGATCGAAATGCCTTCCGCACGGCAGTGCTTTTACCCGGAAGTGTTGGAGTTCGGCCCGGGCCCCTCCCGAAAGGTCGCCCCGGAAGCACGCGAGCAGAACTCGCGTCGGGGGACGAACGTGAAGGGAATGAACGCTGGAACGCACCGGTTCCGGACGGGGCACCGCAAGGGGTCACGGTCCGGCTTCACCCTGGTCGAGCTGGCCATCGTGTCGGTCATCTTGCTGGTCGCCATCGGAGGACTCTCCGGGGCGGTCATCTCGAGCCGACAGTTGGCACGGGTCAACGAGGAGACGGCGACGGCGGATTCCGCTGCGCGCCGGATGCTCGAAGAGCTCCACGGGGTGGGCTTCGTAGACATCTTCTACGCCTACAACGACGACCCTGACGACGACGAGGGCATCCCTGGCAGCGCGCCCGGAACCGGTTTCGAGGTCCGCGGCTTGACGCCGCAGGCCAACGACCCGGACGGCTTGTGCGGCCGGATCATCTTCCCGAGCCAGGAGGTCTTCGGCGTCGAACAGCTGCGCGAAGACCTGGACATCCCCGAACTGGGGTTGCCGCGCGACCTGAACGGCGACGGTGACATCGACGGCGAGGACCATGGCGGCGACTACGTGATGCTGCCCGTCACGGTCCGGATCGAGTGGACCGGCGTCAACGGCAACCGCTTCGTCGAGTTCTCGACCCTGCTCTACCCCTGAGGTTCCCGGGAACACCATGATCCTTCGACACGACAGAACACCGCATCCGAGCCGGGCCGGCCTCGGGATCATCGAGCTCTCGCTCGCGATCACCTTGCTGACCATCTTGATGCTGGCGATCACGATGACGACGCGAACCGCGTCGACCTCGTACTCGCAAAGCGCCTTGATCGAGAGCGTCGAGGTACGGGCCTACCGCTTGATCGACTTTCTCAGCGAGAAGATCTCGCAGGCGACCTGGGCCTCGCTGGAGCCCAGCATCGCACCGGCTCCGCTGGGCTCCTTCAACAACATCCGCTACAGGCGGATCGTCGACACCGCCGGAATGGCGGTGGCCGAAGGCGATGCCGAAACCTTCAACCTCGTGCCGCAGGACGGCGAGATCGACGGCGACGGCATCGACAACAACGGCAACGGGCTCATCGACGAGTACATGGCCACGTGGTCGAGCGCCAACAAGACGGTCGTCCTCGCGCGTGGCATCCGCAACCGTCTCGAAGGCGAAATCGGTGGCAACCTCCTGGACGACAACGGAAACGGTCTCCAGGACGAAGCCGGCCTCGTCTTCGTTCGCGACGACAACAATCTCATCACGATCAGGGTCTCCGTCCAAGGAACCGACTCGGAAGGTCGCATCCAAACGAAGACCGTCGAAACATCCGTGCACATTCGCAACTGAGTGGGAGGAAACGGGATGAAACTACGAATCCGATCCGATTGTGCGAATTCTCGAGGCAGCGCCACGCTGGTGGCGGTCGTGGCCGTCGCAGTCCTTCTGGGACTGACCGGCGCCATGCTGGCCGTCACGCATCGCACGCAGGGAGAGCGGGTCGCGTCAGTCGACCGACATCGCTCGCTCTACGCCGCGAACTCGGGAATCGCTCACGTACTGACGAACCTGCACTCCGGTGCCGACCCGGCAACGGGCGTCACTGAATTCGCAGGGGCCAACTATGACGCGGCAGCCGCCGCCAACGACGACGGGACCTTCACGATCACCTCTACGGGGGTCGTGCGTGCCGAGCGAGTCACGCTCGAAGCCGTTGTCGGTGGTGTCGGAAGCGGCGTCTACCACAACGCGATCTTCGCCGGCAACACCGACGGAGATCCGCTCTACACGCTCGCACTCGGCGGCAGCGGCCAACAGGCCGACCACGTCGAAGGCGACATCTACAGCGGCCAGCACGTGGACCTGACCGGCGATGCAGACATCGACGGCACGATTCGCGCGCAGGGTCTCATCTCCGGGGGTACGGGGGAGTCGGGCGTCAGCCTGCCGGTCCCGGACTTGCCCGCGATGGACTACGAGAACACGTCAGACTTCGACGTCGGTGCGCTCTTCTCGGACGCCTTCTACGCACGCGATGATGCGGGTGGCTCGGCCTATCAGGTCGAGGAGTCCAACCCGGCTCACATCTTCCGCAAGAACCCGAGCGACCGTAGCTCGGACACCAGCTCGACGCAGAAGGACGACTACTTCCTGGAGGATCCCTACGAGGATCTGACGCGCGACTCCGGATCGACGGGCGAAGACGCCTACGCGATCAGCCTGTCGGGCGTTTCCGGGGCACCGGGCGTCGACGGCAACAACAAGGTGTACTTCATCGACGGCAACCTCTGGCTGCACAACATCAAGGTCTTCTCCATGAAGATCAAGCACGCAGAGGCCAACGGCGTGAAGGTCACCTTCGTCGTGAAGGGCAACATCTACTTCTCGGACAACCTGTTCTATCAGGACACCGACACGGACGGCGTCGCCTTCATCGCCATGAAGGACGACACGGTCGAGGACAGCGGCAACATCTACTTCGGCGACCCGGTCTTCGGAACGCTCGAGCAGATGCACGCCTTCATGTACGCGGAAAACAACTTCCACGACAACAACCTCGACGCCAATGGTTCGGCCCAGGTTCACCTCTACGGGAACATGACGGCCGGCAACCAGGTTCTGATCCAGCGTGACTACGGCGACCAACACTCGCGACTGACCGTCGACTTCGACGACCGGATCGCGACGGGCAGCCTCGAGATGCCGCGACTTCCGCTCGCGGTCTCGACGACGTCCGAGAACTACCAGGTCCTTTCCTGGCGCCGTATCGCCAACCAGTAGACCGGACCCTTCCAAGGAGTCGACGACGTGAAACCCAAGGCCTCTCGCCCTCGGACCGCCTTCCTGGCTGCCCTCCTGGTGCTCGCAGCACCCCTGTCCGCCCGCTCGACCGGAGCAGCGGATCGCAACGGAGCGCTGGCCGAGATTCGACGCGTCCTCGGGGCGGAGGCCGAAGGGTCTCACGACCCACGCGAGGTTTCCAGGGAGCTCGCCGCGTTGGGCGCGGATGCCATCCCGCCCCTCATCCAGATCTATCTCGGAGCGGAAGTGCCCGGCGTCACCGACCTTTCGAGTGAAGCCCTCCGCATCGCTCCGGACAAGCTCGTGAACGTCTCGTTCGAAGCGCTGGTCAGCATGGCGCCGAGCTCGGTCATCCGCACGCTCCAAGCGATGGTGACCGCCCAGAGCCCCGTTCCCGTTCGCCTGGCGGCCCTCGATGTCCTGGGCGGGCTCGCCACCTCGAAGGCGCTGCCCTTGACGCTCGGGATCATGGAGAGCTTCGAAGGGCCCCAGCTCGCCTCGCGCGGCGTCCGCACATCGGTGCGCATCACGCTGGTCCGCCTGCTCTCCTTCGACCAAGGCACCGTCCTCGGACTGCGTGAAGTCCAGTCGGAGCTTTCCGTGCCCTCTCAGGCGATCGTGATCGAGGCTCTGCGCGAAGCGCGCAACGAGGATGGCCTCGATCTTCTGCTCCGGATGTTCACGAGCGAGCCGAAGTTGCGGCTCGAGGCCGTCGCGGCGATCGAAGAGCTCTATGCGGAGAGGCCCTGGCGCTTCCGCCTCGATCCCCGGGACACCCTGCGCCAGGTCCTGGCGGAGACGAAGGACGTCGAGCTGCAGCGCAGGATCGCCGTGGCCCTCGCGAAGTTCCACGACACCTCGATCGCGCAGCCGATGACGAGGTGGCTCGAGAGCCCTGACGAGCGTTCGCGCTCGACCGCCGTCTGGGCCCTGGAACAGCTCGCGGGAATGAGCGCGCCGCGCGGTGCCGCCGAGTGGCGGGGCTGGCTGCACGTCGAGAGTCGCTGGTGGGCCAAGGAAGGTGCCGCCCTGCTCGCAGACGCCCAGAGCGAGGATCCGGCGCGCATCGTGCCCGCCCTTCGCGAACTGGCGAAGCACCACTTCCACATCGACCGCATCGCCCCCGGCCTCGAAAGCATGCTTTCGGGACCGGAGACGGAGATCGCCGTTCTGGCCGCGACGACGCTCGGAAACCTGCGCTCGACCGCGAGCGTGCCGACCCTGCTCGAGACCATGTACAGCGGGTCCGCGCAGCTCAAGCACGCCGCCTGGTCGGCCTTGCGCAAGATCACGGGCCAGGACCTCCCCCAGGATCTCGACGCCTGGGACGCTTGGGCCCAGCGTTGAGCCGCGGTCCGTACGGCCTCAATCGCCGAGCAAGTCGGAGAGGTCCGCGGCCAGTCGCGCGCTGAAGATCTCGGAGCCTCTCAGGTTCAAGTGCCCGAAGTCGAAGAGGTTCGGCACGGCATAGAACTCGGGGAAGCGCTCGGGATCATCGTAGGAGAGCAACGCGGGAACGATCCCGTCCGCGGCCAATCGTTCGAGGTCACCGCGCTCTTCCCAGAGCGGTGGCGCGATCAGGAAGATCGGCTCGACTCCCGCCGCGCGTACGAGCTGGACCAAGTCGCCCAGCTCGCGCTCCAACAGGGGATCGCGCGGACGCTCGGGACCCGCGCCGCGGCTTGCGAGACGCCGAGCCACGTCGTCCGTTTGCTCGAGGAAGCGTCGCCGCGAGGCCTCGATCTGACCGCGGTTCTTCGGCTCCTGTTCGAGCGCGACGAAGCCGTCCATCCAGGTCGACGCATCCGGCGCCCGCGGGTCGCCGCCGCAAGCGGCGCGCAGGGCGGGCAGCCCGTTTCCCAGATTCGCGAAGCGGTAGGCGCCGTGCAGCAGGTGGTCGGCGATCCGTGCGCGTCGCTCGGACCAGGGAGAGTCCGCTCGCCAGGCCACCTCCGCCGCGAGCGTCGTCAGACCCGGCGTGTGCCAGTGGATCATGCGGCGCGTCAGCCGGTCGACGGGGATGATCACGCGCTCGAGGTCCTGCAGCTCGATCACGAGCCAGCGCAGACGCTTCGGATGCCGCGCGAGCAGGCGCTCGACCACGTGGCGCGTCTCCGGGAAGTACATGCCGGGAACGCCCATGTTGAACGAGGTCGTCGGCACGCCGTAGGACGCCATCCGCTGGTCGAAGAGCCGCGGAATGACCTGGTAATAGACGCGACTCGAGCCGACGAAGACCAGGTCGAACTCGTCGCGGTGCAAGTCGAAGTACTGCGACTTGACCCGCAGAGCCGTTTCGACCTCCAGCGTGGCGCCCGGGACACGATCGATCAGGAAGGCGAGCGCGCGCGAGGTCGCCCACGCTCCCAGCAGACACAGCAGGACATCGAGCCCCCAGCGCCGACCGCGCCCGGGGCAGGCCTTCCGCGCCGGCGTCGCCTGCGGCTCGCGAACGAGCTCGGCCAGGCGCACGCGTGCCAGGGTCAGGGGATCGTTGCGGGTCGACATCAGAACTGGAAGTACAGGAAGGGCTGGGTCTGGGGCGAGCTGAAGGCCAGGGCGAGCGCGAAGGCGGCGCCCCAGGCCAGCGCGAACCCCCGCTCCGGCAGAGCGCGCCAGAGCGCGCGTCCCCCGCCGAAGCGCGCGAGCGCGTGAAGCACCGCCAGCGCGGCGAGAACCCCGAGGAAGCTCCAGCCGAAGTTGCGCCCGCCGGGTGCGTCGAAGAGAACGACCGAACGAAGGGCCTGCCAGGTGGCCTCGGCACCGCGCGCGCGGAAGAGGACCATCGAAACGGTCCACGTCAAGAACGTGAGCGGCACGCCCAGCGCAGCCGAGACGCGCCGGAGCGGGCTGGCCTCGGAAACTCGCCGGCTCCATTCCCGGTGCACGATCAGCGCCACGGCGTGCAGCGCTCCCCACAGGACGAAGTTCCACGAGGCCCCGTGCCACAGCCCGCACAGGGTCATCGCGATCAGGAGGTTCACGTGCGTCCGCAGGCGTGATCCGCGGCTTCCCCCGAGCGGCACGTACAGGTAGTCGCGAATCCAGCTCGACAAGCTGATGTGCCAGCGCCGCCAGAACTCGCGCACGTCGCCGCTGAAGTACGGGAAGAAGAAGTTCAACGGAAGCCGGAATCCGAGCAAGGCGCCGCAGGCGATCGCCATGTCCGAGTAGCCCGAGAAGTCGCAGTAGATCTGGATCGTGTAGTAGATCGCGGCAGCCCACGCCCCCAGGACGTCGTACTTGGCCGGCGCGGCATAAAAGGCGTCGATCGCGGGTGCCAGGTTGTCGGAGATGCAGGCCTTCTTCACGAAGCCCGCCAGGAAGAGCAAGAGCGCCGCCCGCACGTCCACCTGCGCCAGCCGACGACGAACGTCGAGCTGCGGCAAGAACTCCGCAGCACGAACGATCGGTCCCGCTACGAGCTGGGGAAAGAAGGCCACGAAAAAGGCCACGTCCAGGAGGCTCTTGCGGGGGGCGAGCGTCCCGCGGTAGACGTCGATGGAGTACGACAGCGTCTGGAAGGTGTAGAAGCTGATGCCCACCGGCAAGATCAGCGCCAGCGTGCCGACGTGCGGTTCGAAGCCCGCCAAGCGCAGGAATTCGACGGTCGAGTCCAGGAAGAAGTCGGCGTACTTGAACGTGCCGAGCATGCCCAGGTTGACGACCAAGCTCAGGCCGAGCCACGCCCGCTTCCTCGCGCCGGGCCGCACCAGCCGGAGTCCCACGTACCAGTCGACCAGCGTCGAGGCGATGATCAGGAGCAGGAAGCGCGGTTCCCAGGCGGCGTAGAACGCGTAGCTGCACACGAGCAGCCAAGCCCGCCTCCAGCTCTCTCTCCGCAAGAGCCAGTGCACCGCGAAGGCGAGGACGAAGAAGGGCAGGAAACGCAGCTCGGTGAACAGCATGGGACGCCGCGCCGCGGCGGCGCACAGCCTAGCCCACTTCCATCTCCAGCTCGCGGGTCAGCTCGCGAGCCTCACGAACTCCGCGGCCTTCCGGTCGAACGGACGGCGCCCGGCGGCACCCGGGACGAGGGACGCGCTCAGGGACCGACGACGAGTTCGAGGCCTTCGGTCAAGCGCCACCCGATCCTGGGGTACGCCGAGCGGTCCAGGAAGAGACCCTGGACGTAGATCGACTCTCCGACCAGCCCCGCCACCGCCGGAATCCCGACAGGAACCTGAACTGGATGCGCGGGCCCGAACCAGGCCGCTCCGCCGAGCGGAGGAAAGACCGAGTTGCGCGTCAG
>JAJDEW010000024.1 GCA_029259595.1 Planctomycetota bacterium
CTGCGCCGGCCGGCGAAGTACGACCTGGTCATCGACAGGCTGACGCACTGGTACGACATGTCGCGCGAGTGGATCAAGAAGGCGTTGATCCTCGACGACCTCTACGTCTTCAACAATCCGTGGTCGGTGCAGTCCATGGAGAAGCAGACAACGTACTGCGCGATGATTCGGCTCGGGATGCCGATTCCGGAGACGTGGCTCTTGCCTCCGAAGGAGTACGAGGACAAGCCCGACCTGCAGGCCACGCTCCAGCGCTATGCCGATTTCTTCGAGCTGAAGGACGTCGGAGACTCCCTGGGCTATCCGTCCTTCATGAAGCCCTACGACGGCGGCGGCTGGGTCGGCGTCAGCAGGATCGACGACCTGGCGGCGTTGGAAGCGAGCTACGAGAAGAGCGGCAAGTTCGTCATGCACCTCCAGAAGGGCGTTCAGCCCTACTCGGACTTCGTGCGCTGCATCGGGGTCGGGCCGCAGGTGCGCCACGTGCGCTATGACCCGTCCGCACCCCTGCACCAGCGCTACACCGAGGCGACGGACTTCTTGCCGGAGGCGGATGCGACGCACCTGCGGGACGTGACGCTGACGATCAACTCGTTCTTCGGGTGGGACTTCAACTCGTGCGAATCCCTGCGGAGCGACGAGACCTGGTTTCCGATCGACTTCGCCAACCCCTGCCCCGACTCACAGGTCACGTCGCTGCACGTGCACTTCCCGTGGCTGGTCAAGGCCAAGATCCGCTGGGCGCTGTACTGCGCGACGACGAAGAAGAAGATGCGGCTGAACCTCGACTGGAAGCCCTACTTCGAGATCGCGGACGAAGATCGGTCGTACGAGGACAAGCTCAAGGAGTACGCGACCATCGCGAACGAGCGCTTCGAGACGGAACGCTTCGAGGAGTTTTGCGAGCGCTACCTCGGGGACCTCGACGAGGTCGCCTGGGAGTACTTCGGGAGCGAGCGCGCGCGAAAAGCCATTCGCTCGAAGGTCCAGGCGCTCTTCCCCGAGCACGAGCACGACGATTTCACCGACTACTTCTGGGACAAGATCCAGAGCTGGCGCGATTCCGTGGCCGGCACCACCTCTTCCGAGACCTGAACGCATGTCCAAGGAAACGACCAGCTGGCATTCCGAGCGCCTTCACAAGGAAGTCAGCGTGGTGCGCTGGGGAGAGGTCGGCACACCGGTGCTCTTCTTCCCCACCGCGGCGGCGGACTCGGAGGAGTGCGAACGCTTCCACATGCCCGACGCCTTGTCCGGGCTGCTCGAGGCCGGGCGCATCAAGCTCTACTCCGTCGACAGCGTCGCCGGGCAGGCATGGCTGACGGAGGACAACTCGATCCCGTCGGCGGCACGGATCCAGAACCGCTTCGACGCGTTCCTCTACCACGAATTGGTCCCCGCCATCCGGACCGACTGCAAGAGCGACGACGCCGAGATCATCGTGACCGGCCCGTCGATCGGCGCCTTCAACGCGCTGGCCGCGATCTGCCGGCACCCCGACGTCTTCCGCGCGGCGATCTGCATGAGCGGAACGTACGACCTCTCGAAGTTCCTGAAAGGCGAGGCCAATCAGGAATACTTCGAGTCCTCTCCGCTGCACTTCGTGCCCCACATCCAGGACGACGGTTGGCTGAACACGTTGCGCGAGCGCTTCGTCCTGCTCGCGCACGGAACGGGACGCTGGGAGGAGCCGGCGCAATCCTGGCGCGTGGCCGACATCCTCGGCGCCAAGGGCATCCCGAATCGGGTCGACGAGTGGGAGAAGACGTGGGATCACGATTGGCCCACGTGGCGCAAGATGCTCCCGCAGTACCTCGATGAGCTCTTGCCGAAGGCCTGAGCCAGCGACTTGCGCCGGCGTCCACGACTCACGGTCGCAGGTGGTGTCACTCACGCGGATGCGGCATGATCCCGACCGCGCCCTGAGAGGACCCCGACGTGGACTGGATCTCTGACCCCCAAGCCTGGATTGCCCTCGCGACGCTGACGGCGCTCGAGATCGTCCTGGGCGTCGACAACGTCGTCTTCATCTCGATCCTGGCGGGCAAGTTGCCGCCCGAGCAGCGCGCCAGGGCTCGCAGCCTCGGGCTCGCGCTCGCGCTCTTCGGGCGCGTCGCCTTGCTCCTGTCCCTCAGCTGGATCATGGGGCTCGGGAGCGACCTGTTCGTCGTCCTGGGAGAGGGCATCTCGGGGCGCGATCTGATCCTCCTGGGCGGCGGACTGTTCCTGCTCGCCAAGTCGACGCACGAGATCCACGACAAGCTGGAGGGCGAGGAGTCCTCGGGCGCTGCCCGAGCCCCCGCCGGCTTCACCTCCGTCCTCGTCCAGATTCTGATTCTCGACCTCGTCTTTTCCCTGGACTCGGTCATCACAGCGGTCGGCATGGCGGACCAGCTGGGCGTCATGATCACCGCCGTCGTGATCGCCATCCTCTTCATGATGGCGAGCGCCGGAGCCGTGTCGGAGTTCATCCAGCGCCATCCGACGGTCAAGATGCTGGCCCTGTCCTTCCTGCTGCTCGTCGGCATGGCGCTCGTCGCCGAGGCCTTCGACCTGCACATCCCGCGCGGCTACGTGTACTTCGCGATGGGGTTCTCCATCTTCGTCGAGATGCTCAACTTGAAGCTGCGCAAGCCGCGCTCCAAGCCGGTCGAACTCCGCGACTCCCAGCCCGATTGAAGCCGGCCCGCATGCATCCGGCCCGCTTGCATCCGGCCTGCATGCGGCTCGGCGCGCGTAAGGCCTGAGTCTCCGATTTTCCCCGACGGCGGGTGCTCGTGGTACCTTGCGACGATCCTCGAAGGCCCCTCACTCGATCCATGAAGCCCACCACGCTGATCACGCTCCTCGCTCTCGCCTCCACGACCCACGCCCAATGGTCGAGCGACCCGGCGGCCAATCTGGCCCTGGCCGATCGGAGCGGCGAACAGACCCAGCCGAAGATCGTCCCGTCGGGCGACGGTGGCTTCTACGTCAGCTGGTACGACAACTCGACCGGCGGGTACGACGTCGTCCTGCAACGGCTCGACGCGAGCGGTGTCGAGCAGTGGGCCCATGACGGCGTGGTGGTCGCCGACCGCGGCTTCAGCTCGACCCAGGACTACGGCCTCGCCGTCGACTCCGCGGGCAACGCGCTGCTCACGTTCCGCGACGACCGCTTCACCGGGACGCAGATCACCGCCGCCAAGGTCGACGGGACCGGTGCCCTCGTCTGGGGCGCGAACGGCGTGCAGCTCACCAGTACGACCGCGTTCGTCGCCGCGCCCAAGATCGCCGGCACGACCGGCGGCGACGTCGTGGTGGCCTGGACCCAGGACTCGGACGTCCTGCTCCAGAAGCTCGACGCGAGCGGCGTTCCGCAGTGGGGTGGAGGCGTGACACTGTCCGAGCCGGGTGGAGGCAACTTCAGCGCGAGCGACATGCACGCGTCCGGTGCCGGCAGCGTCATCATCTCGTGCATCGGCGAGTCCGGCGGCTTCGGTTCGCCCCGCCACATCTTCGCGCAGAAGCTCGACGGCACGGGCGCCGAGCAGTGGGGAGCCAACCACGTGGCCGTATTCGACGGCGGCTCGATCCAGTTCGGCAACTTCCCGACCTTCGTTCCGGACGGCTCGGGCGGAGCGGTGTTCCCGTGGTACGAGACCTCGCCCCTGCAATGCCGCGTCCAGCGCGTGCTCTCGAACGGCACCGAGGCCTTCGCACACGACGGCGTCACGGTCTCGACCGATGCGACGCGCATTCGCGTGTCTCCCGCGGCGGACTTCGACTCGGCGACCTCCGAGTTGTTCGTCTTCTGGACCGAGCAGAACGCAGTCCAGTCGATGTCGGGCGTCTACGGCCAGAAGCTCGACGCCTCCGGCGCGCGTCAGTGGGGAACGCAAGGCAAGGTCCTCGTCCCGCTCGGCGCGAACTCCCTGACCCAGGTCCGCACGCTGAACGAGGGCGACGGAGCCTTCGTGTTCTGGAACACGTCGACCGGCTTCAACGCCGACACGCTCCAGGCCGCACGCGTGGACACGAACGGGGACTTCACGTTCGGGCCGCTGACCGCCTCGTCGCTCGTCTCCGGCAAGTCCCGCCTCGCGGTGGCCCCGAATACGACGGCCGACTATGCGGCGCTCGTCTGGGTCGACAGCCGCAACGACGCGGGCGACATCTACGCCCAGGACGTAACCTCCAACGGCACGCTGGGCCCCGTCGGAATCCCGCTCTTGTCGGGCGGGCTGCTCGCGCTCTTCGCGGTCCTGCTGGCCGGGTTCGGTGCGCGCCAGCTGCGTCGGACCGCGCGCACGACCGCGACCCGCGCCGACTGAAGCCCCACGGAACGAACGCGGACGGCGAGACCCGCTCGAGCGCGGGACGGACGCGTCTCAGAACGTGGCGTCGTGCGAGACGACCACGATGCCCGATTCGGTCACCTGGAAGCGCTTCTGGTCCGCCGCGAGGTCGTACCCGATCTCGGTTCCGGGCGGGATCTCGATCCACTTCTCGACGATCGCCTTCTTGACCCGCGCGCCCCGACCGACGACGGCCCCGCTGAACAGGATCGAGTCTTCGAGCGTGGCGTTCTCTTCCAGGAGGACGCGGTTCGAGAGGATCGACCGGCGCACCTTGGCACCCGAGACGACGACGCCCGGACAAAGCAGGGAGTCGACCGCCTCCGACTTGCGGCCGCCCGCTTCGTCGAAGACCGTCTTCGCCGGCGGATCGTTGTGCCACAACGTGTAAGTCGGCCAGTCCATGTCGTAGAGGTTGAACTGGGGCTCGACGTTGCAGAGGTCGAGGTTCGCGTCGTAGTAGGCGTCGAGCGTCCCGACGTCACGCCAATAGGGAACGCCGCGCCCCTTCGGATTCTTGAACTCGTGAGCGTGCACCTTCACCTCGCCGACCATGCGCGGGATGATGTCCTTGCCGAAATCGTGATGGCTCTCGGCCCCCTGATCGGCGTCCTCCTTGAGGCGCCGCAGGAGCTCCTGGGTCTCGAAGATGTAGATCCCCATCGAGCCGTAGCACATGCCCGGTTGGCCGGGGATCTCGGGCCCCCGCTCCGGCTTCTCCTGGAACGAAACCACGTCATGGGACTCGTCGACTTCGAACACGCCGAAGCGCGGACTCTCCTCGACCGGAATCTTCACCGCACCTATCGTGAGCGCCGAGCCGAGCTCGATGTGCTCTTGCAACATCTGCCCGTAGTCCATCTTGTAGATGTGGTCGCCGGACAGGATCAGCACGTGATTGGGCCGCTCTTCCTCGAGCGTGTCGCGGTTGTGCCAGATGGCGTCGGCCGTCCCGAGGTACCACTTCTCGTCGCCGAGGTGGTGTGGGGGGCGCACGCTGATGAACTGTTCGAGCCGCCGCGGCAGGAAGTTCCACCCGAAGCGAATGTGCTCCTCGAGCGAACGCGCCTGATACTGGGTCAGGACGTAGATGCGGCGCAGCCCGGAGTGAATGCAATTCGACAGCGTGAAGTCGATGATCCGGTACGACCCCCCGAACGGGACCGCCGGCTTGGCGCGCCGGCTCGTGAGGGGTTGGAGGCGCTTTCCGTGCCCTCCGGCCAGGATCAGGGTGAGCGTTTCCTTGAGCTCTTCGGTCAGCGACATGAAGGGTAGGTGGCGGAGGGCGAACTCGAACGAACGCGAGCACGAGGTCTCAGCATGACCTCTCGGCCCCCTGACGAACAGCATGTTTCGGGGAAGCGCCGGGGCCAGCGCACTTGTGGTCACCGCAGGGTCCCTTAAGCTGTGCCTCCACCCGAGCTTCGCGGTCGGGACCTTCGACCATGTCCGTCACCGCCCCTCTCGAGCCCCTGCTCGCGCGCTTCGACCGATCGCAGTGCGCGTCGCTCGCGCATGCGACGTCCCTCGAGTGGATCGAAACCGACGGCCTGGGCGGCTTCGCGAGCTCGACGCTCGCCCTTTGCCCGACGCGCCGCTATCACGGCTTGCTCGTGACGCAGCCCGACGGCTTTGCCAAGCGCCACGTCTTCCTCGCGCGCTACGGCGAGCTCCTCACGATCGATGCGCAACAGCGCGAGATTGCGGGCGCGCGACACGGTCCGGAAACGGATCCGTCCGGACACGCCGCGCTCGACTCCTTCTCCCTGTCTCCGTGGCCGACCTGGAGCTACCGCTTCGGCGACGTCGAGCTGCGGCGCGAGCTCATCCTCGCACGCGGCGTCCATCAGGTCTTTTGCCGCTATACGCTGCGCCTGCCCACCGATCCGTCTGACGCCGGGCAAGCCGAGACGGCGCCGACGACGTACCGACTCGAGTTGCGCCCCTGGCTCGCGATGCGCGCGGCCGACGACCTCACGTTTGAGAACGACGCGCTGGCACCCGGCGCGATCGAGCACGCGAACGGCTTCACGTGCCGGCCCTACGAAGCGCTGCCGGCGATCGCGTTCACGACCTGCCGTGACAACGCCCGCTTCGAAGCAGCGCCGCTGTGGGACAAGGGTCTCTATTACGCGCAAGAGGAGCAGCGCGGCTACCCCTGCCACGAGGACCAGTTCTCCCCGGGCACGTGGACGTTCGAGCTCGAACCAAACCGCTCGATCGTCGTCGCGGCCGCGCTCGTCGATCCGGTGAACGAACCACGCGTCGCCTGCCAGCGCGCCGCCACGCGACGGCACTTGGTCGTCACGACAGCGCTCGCCCGTTTCGAATTCGACCAGGCGCGCCATGCGATCGCGGCCCACGACTTCGTCTACCGCACGCCCGAGCGCCGGACGGGCGTCATCGCGGGCTACCCGTGGTTCTTGGAGTGGGGTCGCGACGCCTATCTCGCTCTTCCGGGGCTGACGCTCGCCCTGGGCGAAGTCGAGGAATGCGGAGAGGCGCTCTCGACCGCGACGCGCTTCCTTTCGAACGGCCTCCTGCCGAACATCTTCGGGACGTCCGTCGAGTCCAGCCACTACGGCTCGGTCGACGCCGCGCTGTGGTTTGCGCGCGCGGTCCGGCTCTACGAGTTGGCCGGCGGCGACCCGGCTCGGATCGCGGACGAGCTCCTGCCGGCCTTGCTCGAGATCGCCAATGCCTACGCCGACGGCATTCCGCGGCTGGACGTCCACTGCGACGAAGGCGGACTGATCGTGGCCGGGCGGCCCGACCTGAACCCGACCTGGATGGACGCGCAGACCTCCGCCGGGCCCGTCACGCCGCGCGACGGTTGCGCCGTCGAGATCAACGCACTCTGGGCCTTCCTCCTGGAGCATCTGGAGATGCTCACGGCCGCCCTCGAGGGACCGCGCGCAAAGCGCGTCTGGTCCGAGCGACGGCGGCGCGCGAAGAAGACCTTCCTGGAGCGCTTCTGGCTCGAGGACGAGGGCTACCTGGCCGACGCCTGGAAGGATGGCGTCGCCGACCGGAGCGTGCGCCCGAACATGGTGCTCGCCGCCGCGCTCGAGTTCAGTCCGCTGAAGCGCGTGCACCGCACGAAGGTCGTCGATCGCGCACGCGCCGAGCTCTTGACGCCGCGCGGCCTGCGCACGCTCTCGCCGAACGATCCGGCCTATGTCGGACGCTATGCGGGCGGCTGCGACGAGCGCGACGGCGCCTACCACCAGGGCACGGTCTGGCCGTGGCTGTTCGGCTTCTTCTGCGAGGCGCACCTGCGCGCCTTCGGAAGCCGCAAAGGGCCGCGCCGCGAGCTCCTGGCCCTGCTCGACGGAATGAACGAGGAGCTCGACCGGGCCGGCATCGGCCACGTGTCGGAGGTCTTCGATGGAGATCCCCCCCATCGCCCGGGCGGCACGATCGCCCAGGCCTGGAACACCGCGGAGCTCCTCCGGGCACGCGTCATGCTGAAGGACGGCAGACCATGAAGGTCTTGATGCTCGGTTGGGAGTACCCGCCCCGCTTCTCGGGCGGGTTGGGTGCAGCTTGTGAAGGCCTCGCGGGCGGACTCGCGGGGCTCGGCGTGGAGACGGTCTTCGTCGTGCCGACGGACGGGGGCACGACCGCCACGGCCCGGGCGCGCGGCGGCCCGCGCATCGTGTCGGCCCAGGAACTCGAGAGCGAGCGCCCGATCGGCGGTCGCACCTCCGTCGGCGCCCAGGGCCCGACGGGAGATGCGCGCTACTCATGGCTCGTCGCCGGCCATGGTGCCTCGGACGACGTACGCCTGCGGCGGCTCTTCGTCGACAGCCCGCTGACACCCTATCTCGGTGCGAGCGGCTACGCCCACGAGCTGCGGCGTCAGCCCGGGGCGGGCTCGGCGGTCTACGGCGCGGACCTCGGCGCCGAGGTCGAGCGGTACACGCGCGCCGTGCTCGGCCTCTTGGAGCGCGAGCGCTTCGACGTGGTGCACGCACACGACTGGATGAGCTTTCCGGCCGGGATCCTGGCCCAGGAGCGCGCCGGCCTCCCGCTCGTCTGCCACTTCCACTCGTGTGAGTTCGACCGCAAGGGTTGGAACGCCGACGACCGCATTCGAGACGTCGAAGCGCTCGCGCTCGAGCGGGCGGACTCCGTCGTCTGCGTCAGCGGCTACACGCGCGACAAGCTCATCCGTCACTACGGTGCGGTCCCGGAGAAGCTCGTCGTGGTCCACAACGGGCATACGGCGCGCTCGCACCCACCGCGCGTCGAAACCCCGGGCCCGCCGCTCGTGCTGTTTCTCGGCCGCATGACCAACCAGAAGGGCCCTGACATCTTCCTCGACGCCGCCTGCGCCGTCGTCGCGACGCACCCGGACGCGAAGTTCTGTCTGGTCGGGGACGGTGAACTGTTTCCCCAGCTGGTCGAGCGCTCGGCCAAGCTCGGCATCGCGCGCAACGTCCACTTCACGGGCTTTCTCGAGGGCGACGAGCTGGACACGATGCTCGCGCGCACCGATGTCTTCGTCATGCCGTCGGTGTCGGAACCCTTCGGTCTCGTCGCGCTCGAGGCCATCGACGCCGGCGTTCCGGCGGTTCTCTCGCGTCAGAGCGGCGTGGCCGAGGTCGTTCCGATCGGGCCCCGTTTCGACTATTGGGATACGGACGCGCTCGTGCGCATCCTGTGTGAGCTGATCGACGATCCCGAACGCGCCCGCGAAGTCGCTCGCGCCCAGGCCGATGCGCTCGCGCCGGCCGACTGGAAGGAACGTGCGGCGACCGTTCTCCGACTGTACGAAGGCCTCGCGGGATGAGCTCCCGCGACGCTTCGGTCGTCTTCTACTTCCAGGCCCATCAGCCGTATCGCCTGTCGCGCTACACCTTCTTCGACATCGGAACGAAGAAGCCGCGCTTCGACGACGCAGAGAACAAGCGCATCGTGAAGCGCGTCGCCGAGCGCTGCTACGTGCCGATGAACACGCTCTTGCGCGAGGCGATCGAGGCCACCGACGGTGCCTTCCGCTGCTCGTTCTCGCTCAGCGGTACGCTCCTCACCCAGCTCGAGGACTGGGCCCCACAAGCGCTGGACACCTTCGTCGCACTGGCCGAAACAGGCGCGGTCGAGTTCCTGTGCGAGACGGCCTACCACTCGCTCGCCTCGGTCGCGAACCCGGCCGAATTCGAGCGCCAGGTCGAAACGCAGCGCGCGCGCATCGAGGAGCTCTTCGGCCGCTCTCCACGCACGTTCCGCAACACGGAGCTCGTCTTCGACGAGGACATCGCCAAGC
This sequence comes from Planctomycetota bacterium, assembly GCA_029259595.1. Lineage (GTDB taxonomy): Bacteria > Planctomycetota > UBA1135 > UBA1135 > OFTM43. The sequence continues at coordinate 9,607 of JAJDEW010000024.1, forward strand.
GCGTCGAGGACCTGGGCTTCGACACGCTGCTGGGCGAAGGTGCCGAACGGTTGCTGCGCGGACGGAGCTGGCGCAAGGTGTACGGGGTGCGGGGCTGCGAGCGCCTCAAGCTGCTCCTCCGGGACTATCCCTTCTCCGACGACATCGCCTTCCGCTTCAGCAACCGCGAGTGGGAGCACTACCCGCTGATGGCCGACACGTACGCCGACTGGCTCGACAAGTCGGCCCAGGACGGTGACGTCATCGGTCTGTTCATGGACTACGAGACCTTCGGCGAGCACCAGTGGGCCGAAACGGGCATCCTCGACTTCATGAAGCACCTGCCGGCCTTCGTCCTCGCGAAGGACGGCTTGAACTTCCGGACGACGTCGGAGGCCTCCGCGACGGCCACGATCGCCGAGCACCTCGCCGTGCCCGATCCGATCTCGTGGGCCGACCAGGAGCGCGATCTCTCCGCCTGGCTCTCCAATCACATGCAGCATGCGGCGCACGACGCGCTCTACGAGCTCGCTGACGATGCGCGCGCGGCGGCCGCCAACGGTCACCCCGAGCTGTTCGAGGAGTGGCGCAAGCTCACGACCTCGGACCACGTCTACTACATGTGCACGAAGCTGCGCTCGGACGGTGACGTCCACGAGTACTTCACGCCGTACGAGTCTCCGCACGACTCGTTCATCCTCTTCATGAACGTGCTGGACGACCTCGCGGCGCGCCTCCGGACGGTGCGCCAGCCCGCCGGTGCCTGAGCCGGGTCCCGTGCGAACGCCGCGCCTCGTGGAGCGCGTCCATGCAGACCTGCGGCGCCACCTGCGGGCGGGCGATCTGGCCGTCGATGCCACGCTCGGCAACGGACACGACGCGGCCTGTCTCGTGCAATGCGTCGGCCCCACCGGTCGGGTCTGGGGCTTCGACGTCCAGGAGCGCGCCTTGTCCGCGACGCGCGAGCGCCTCGGCGACGTCCCCGGTTTCGCGGCCGTCCAGGCCGACCACGCGCGCATGGACGAGCATCTTCCGAAGGACGTTCGGGGACGCTTGCGCGCCGTGGTCTTCAACCTCGGCTGGCTGCCCGGAGGCGACCACACCCTGACGACGCGGACCGCGAGCACGCTCGCCGCCGTCGAAGTCGCGCTCGCCTGGCTGGCTCCCGACGGGGTCCTGAGCTGCCTGGCCTACCGCGGTCACCCCGGCGGCCAGCAGGAAGCGCGCGCGGTCGACGCACGCCTCGCGGCCTCAGCGGGTCGGCTCACGCGCGTCGCGCCGGAGGGCACGCGCGAACCCGCGCCGCTGTGGCTCTGGTTCGAACGGAGCCGGGATCACCCGCCGCGCTGACCGTTCTCACAGCGCTCGCGGCTCAGCCGAGTGACTTCGGGAGGCGCAGCTTCTTCCAGGCGATGATGATCGCCGTGCACGCCGCGAGCTCGCCGGGAATCAAGAAGGCGATGTGGCCGCCGAAGAGCGGGACGACGAAGAGGCACGCGGCCGCGAGCAGGAAGAGCGCCGCCGCCAGCCGCCACCGCAGCTCGCTTTGGCCTTCGGTCGCATCCGCGCTCGGCCCTTGGCCGGACCCGGACGAAACGACCGACTCGGAATCGATGGAGGCTCGTGACATCACCCCGAGTCTACGCTCCCGTGAGCGGAACGGCAGCGGAGCGTCCGGGAGGGCCCGCGGACCCCAGAAAACGTACTCGAGCGGCCGTCCCTTCACCGCCTCTCGGCCCGATCGTGCCGCCGGCCTCGGAGAGGCTCTGGCTTGAGCTGGACTCGCCGTCTCCGGTACCCGGAGGGGACACGGCGCAGGGCCGGCATGCGCGCGGTACGAGCCGCGCTCGGAGCCGTCTGGTGGAACGCACGGCCCGGCACAGGAAGCGGCCTAGGAATCGCCCCGCCCTTGGGCCATCCTATCCGCAATTGCCTGCGCGCCACGTGGTCCGGAGATCGTCTCCCGGGCACACCCCCGAAACGAGCGCGCGAAGCCAACGAGGAAAAGCTCCGGTGACCGGTTTCACCCTGTTCGAAGTCAGCTGGGAAGTCTGCAACAAGGTCGGCGGGATCTATACCGTCCTCTCCACGAAGGCGAAGACCGTCACCGAGCGCTTCGGCGACGACTATGTGGCGATCGGCCCATGGCTCTTGTCGGACGCGGAGCGCGCGGTGCCCTTCGACGAGGAGACCGGCTATGAAGCCTTCTCCGAGTCGTGCCGGGCGATGGGCCTGCCGGTGCGCGTCGGGCGCTGGCGCATCCCCGGCCGCCCACGCACGATCCTGGTCGAGTTCTCCAAGCTGTTCGAGGAGAAGGACGCGATCCTCTCGGGCCTGTGGGAAGACTACCGAGTCGACTCGATCTCGGGCACGTGGGACTATGTCGAACCGGTCCTGTTCGGCTACGCCGCCGGGCGCGTCATCGAGAAGTGGTGGCAAGACCGCGTGGCTCCCGATCACCGGCGCGCGGTCGTACAGGCCAACGAGTGGATGACGGGCTCGTCGCTTCTGTACGTCAAGAAGCACATCCCGAGCATCGGCACGGTCTTCACGACACACGCGACGATGTTGGGGCGGGCGCTGTCCTCGCTCGGGCACTCTCCCGACGACGGGCTCGGGACCCAGACGGCCGAGGATCTGGCGGAGACCCACGGCGTCGTCGCCAAGCACTCGATCGAAGGCATCTGCGCCCGCGAGAGCGACGTCTTCACGACGGTCAGCGAGATCACCGGCAAGGAGGCTGCGCTCCTGCACGAGCGGGCGCCCGCGCCGATTTTGCCCAACGGCATCGACCTCGACGTCATCGACGAGCTGGCGGGCGAGGTGCAGCGGGCCGAAGCGCGACAGATCCTGGCGCGGGCCGCAACGCGCTTCTTCGGCGAAGACGTCTCCGATGCGCTCTTCCTGGCCGTTTCCGGGCGCTACGAGTTCCACAACAAGGGCATCGACATCCTGCTGGACGCGCTTCAGATCATGAACCCCGAGAAGGGGCGGCGGATCGTGCTTTTCGTCCTCGTCCCCGCCGGCAATTCCGGTCTGCGCGGTGAATACCGTGAGCGCCTCGAGAACGAGAACGCGCCGCTCGACGGCGCCATCGGCCTGTCGACGCACAACCTCTTCGACGAGGAGAACGACCCGGTTCACGTGCACTGCAACGACATCGGGCTCTCGAACGCCCCTGGTTCGCGCGTGCTCGTCATGCAGGTACCGATCTACCTCAGCACCGCCGACGACTTCCTGCAGCTGCCCTACGAGTCCGTACTACGGGCCATGGACCTGTCGTGCTTCCCGTCGTACTACGAGCCCTGGGGCTACACACCCCAGGAAAGCCTCGCGGTCGGCGTGCCCACGATCACGACCGACTACGCCGGCTTCGGACGTTGGATCGAGACCCAAGCGCTGACGCCCAAGAACGGCGTCACCGTCCTTCAGCGTATGCACCGCACGTATCCCGAAGTGCGGGACGACCTGGCGAAGACCCTCCAGCGCTTCCTTGACGACGACGTCGACCCGGCGGCCATGGAGGGCCCCTGTCGGGAGACCGCGCAACGCACGGCCTGGTCGGATCTGTTCTCCAACTACGAGGTGGCCTTTGCCTCCGCGCTCGCCTGCGTCCAGGCGCGGCTCGAGAAGGGCATCCCCCAGTTTCGGCGGCCGAAGCGCACGGTTCCGGTCCGCCCCGCGCCCGAGGGGCAGAGCCCGCGGCTCCATTCCTTCGACGTGTCGGCCACCCTGCCGGAGGCTTTGCTCGACCTCACGCGCCTCTCCCGCAACTACGCCTGGTCCTGGGATCCCGAGGGCCGAACGCTCTTCGAGGAGCTCTCGCCGCAGTCGTGGGACGCGAGCGGACACAATCCCGTGGCCTTCCTCCACCGCCTCTATCCCGAGGACCTGGTCGCGAAGGCCGAGGACCCGGAGTACGTCGCAAAGCTCAGCCGTGTCGTCAAGCGCCTCGACGCCTACCTGCAGGAACCCCGTGATCAGGGTCACTGGTGTCGCAACGTCGAAGGTTCGTGCATCGACGACGAGCACCCTGTCGCTTACTTCTGCGCCGAGTTCGGCATCCACGAATCGCTGCGCATCTACAGTGGCGGCCTCGGCATCCTCGCGGGTGACCACCTCAAGTCGGCGAGCGACCTGAACCTGCCGTTCGTCGGCGTAGGCTTGTTCTATTCGCACGGCTACCTGCATCAGCGCCTGAGTCCCACCGGGGAGCAGTTTGGCGTCGAGATCGAAAACGACCCGCGCAACCTGGCTGTCGATCGCGTCGTGGACTCCGACGGCCGGCCGCTGCGGATCGTGCTGCCGATGCCCGGCCGCGACCTCGAGCTCGCCGCCTGGCGAGTCAACGTCGGACGTACGCGGCTCTTCCTGTTGGATGCGGACCAGCCCTCGAACCGCGCCGAGGACCGCGAGCTGACGAAGAATCTCTATGGCGGCGGCGAAGAAGTGCGCCTCCAGCAAGAGATCATCCTGGGCCGCGGTGGAGTCCGCCTCCTGCGCGCGCTCGGAATCAACCCGTCCGTCTTCCACATGAACGAAGGGCACGCCGCCTTCCTGACACTCGAGCGCGTCGGGCAACTGGCCCGCAAGGAAGGCCTGACGTTCGAGGAGGCCCGCGAGTTCGTGCGCGCGACGACGGTCTTCACGACTCACACGCCCGTGCCCGCCGGCCATGACCGCTTCAGCGAGGACCTGATGCGGCGCTACTTCTCGGACGTCGGCGAATGGGCGGGCGTGCCGTGGGAACGCTTCTTCGCGCTGGGTCATTCGAAGTCGTCGAACGAGACGTTCAACATGACCTACCTCGCCATGCACTTCTCCTCGTACTGCAACGGGGTCAGCAAGTTGCACGGCGACGCTTCGCGCCAGCTGCTCCACGAGTACTGGCCGGGGCTCCTGGAGAGCGAAGTTCCGGTGCGTTCGATCACGAACGGCATCCACCTGCCGACCTGGACGCACCCCGAGGTCGCACGGGTGTTGGGCTCGAAGAACGGCAACATCCGCGAGGTCGACTTCGCCAAGGGTCTCGACGCTGCGGCGGTCGCCGACCTCTGGGCGGTTCGCCAGGAACTGAAGCGTGACCTGATCGAGCGCGTGCGCGAGGGGCTCACGAAGAGCTTCCTGGACCGCGGCGACAGCCCGCTCGTCCTGGGGGAGATCCTGGACGGGCTGGACGAGAACGCGCTCTTGATCGGCTTCGCGCGTCGCTTTGCACCCTACAAGCGCGCCCACCTCGTCTTCCAGGACACCGAGCGCCTGCGCGAGCTCCTGGACTCCACGGATCGCCCCGTCCGCATCCTGGTTGCCGGCAAGGCGCACCCGGCCGACGAGCATGGCAAGGGGATCCTGCAGTCGATCGCCCAGATCGCGCGGGACGACGAGTTCACCGGCCGCGTCTTCTTCGTCGAGAACTACGACATCGACCTCGCGCGCTATCTCGTGCAAGGCGTCGACGTCTGGCTCAACAATCCGACACGCATGCAGGAAGCCAGCGGCACGTCGGGCATGAAGGCGGCCGCCAACGGCGGGCTGAACCTCTCGATCGGCGACGGCTGGTGGCCCGAGGCCTACGACGGCGAGAACGGCTGGCTGATCGCCGACCCCTCGCGCTCTTACGACAACCAGGACCTGCAGGACCAGCTCGACGCCAGCATCCTGTACCGCCTCCTGGAAGAGGAGGTCGTCCCGCTCTTCTTCGAGCGCAACGCGGCCGGCATCCCCGCCGGTTGGATGCGGCGGGTCGCCCACGACCTCGCCACGATCCCCGGCGTCTTCAACACCGACCGGATGGTGCTCGAGTACCTGCGCGAGGCCTACTCGCCGCGCGCGGACAGCCACAAGACGCTGTCCGAAGAGCGCAAGTGGCGCGTCAAGGAACGTGTCAAGGACGAGCAGCGCGTGCGCAAGGCGTTCGGCGACATCTCGATCGTTTCCGCCCACGTGGCCGACACCTCCAACCTGAAGGTCGGCGACGTGATCGAAGCCCACGTCGAGCTGCGGCTCGGATCGCTCTCGCCCGACGACCTGCTGGTCGAGTGGGTCTCCGGCCACTCCAAGGGCGGCAACGACCTGACGCAACCCTTGACGCTCGCTCTGAGCCCGAGCGGGTCCAGCGGCGAGGGCGCCGACGGCATCACCGTCTTCGAAGGCTCGCACAAGATCGAGCGCTCGGGGCGCTACGCCTACGGCATTCGCGTTCGCGCGCGGGCGGACGGCGATCGGTCCTCGTCCCTTGCGGAACTCGTCCTCTGGGCTTGAGATCGGCACGATGAAGCGCGCGGGCACCGTCGTCGCCGGCTTGGCACTCCTGGCGGCTGCGCTCGTGCTCGCGCTCCTCTGGGGTGATGCGGACGGCCGCACGCCTGCCGAAGCGGGTCCCGGCGCCGCCCGGCCTCCCAGCGCGCCGGTCGCGGGCACCGCGCTGGTGCGCGCGCCGCAGCCCGACGAGCCGGACGACACCGCGCGCGAGCCGGCCGGCAACCCGCGCGCCGCACTCGAGCCGGGCGAGCGCAAGGACACGCCTTCCGCCGCGCCCGCCGGTGACGGCCCGCTCGTGAGCGGTCGCGTGGTCGACGAGGGCGGACGCCCGCTGCCCGACATCACGGTGCAGCTCCTGAGCCGCGCCGGCAACACGGGCTCCACCGCTCGCACCGGCGAGCGCGTCCTGACCAGCATCAGCGACGAAGCGGGACGCTACGCCTTCCGACGCGGCGGCAACATCCCGACGCTCGTGCGGGCGAGTCATCCTTCCTTCGGTCGGGGCGAGGTCCCCGTGCGCGACGTCGCGAACCAAGACGACCTCGTTCTGCCGGACCTCGTGCTGTTCGAGATGAGCGTCCTCGCGGGGCGCGTCGTGTGCGCCGACGGCGCTCCCGTTGCGGGCACGCGCGTGACCGCCGTGGCTTCGACCGGAGAGAGCCTACGGCCCGCGACGCTCACGACGGCTTCGACGCGTACGGAGAGCGACGGCTCGTTCGTCCTGCGCGGGCTCGATCCCGGCGAGTACGAGCTGGCCCTCGTGCGCATCGGTCGCTCGTTCGGCCCGTACCCGACGGGCTCCCAGAACCTCGAGCTCGTCTCGCCGGCGCGGCAGGTGCGCGTCCGCATCGAGGACACCGAAGGTGCCGTCCTGAACGACGTGCGCCTCGAGCTCTACGTCGAGCTCGAGCCGGAGACGTCCCGTGCCGGCGTCGGCGAGGGCCGGGCGGCCGAGCGCTGGGAGAACCTGTGGGTCATCGACACGAACGAAGGTCAGGGGAAAGACTCCGGCGTGATCTTCTCCCTCGACGTCCTGCGTCAGGCACCGCCCTACCGTGCCATCGCCTATCTCTCGCGCGGGGACCTCGACCTAGGCGAACGCGAGCTCGTGCTCGCGGGCCGTACCTGCTTCGAGGACGTCACGGTTCGACTCGACCCCGAGGACGCCGGTGGCACGCTGCGCGTGTCGTTCCCCGGTTCGCGGCTCGAAGACGAGGCGACCTGGTACCTCGAGCGCGTCTCTCCCCTCACCGGCCACGTCCTGTCCTCCCGCCCCGGCGTCGGGCCGACGGCGACGTTCGCGGTCCGCGACGCGACGACCGACGTCCGCCTGCGCTTTCGCACGAACGCGGGCTCCCCGCACTGGTTCCTGGATCCGTACCTGACCGGCGTGACCACCTACGACGACCGCGTGACCCCGCTCGAGGTCGCGCTGCGGCCGGGCGGGCGCATCGAGCTGCGCACGACTTGGCTCGGCGCCGAGCGCCCCCCCACGACGCGCATGCACTGCGTCGTCACCCCCATCGACGACCCGCTCAGCCTCGACGTCTCCTGGACCATCGACGGAGGTCGGCAAGGCCTGGAGCTGGGCTCGACCTGTCTCTCGAGCGTCCTGCCCGCCGGCGCCTACGACCTACGCATCGTCCCCGTCGGCGGCCAGGAGCAACGCACCTCCGTCGTGCTGAGCCCCGGTCAGGCCACTCGCGTCGAAGTCGCGATCGAACCCAAGCCGCAGTAAGCGGGCGAACGGCTCTCCCCTACTCGTCCTTCGCCCGTGCGCCGACGAGGGCGGTCACCGGGTAGTGGTCGCTGGGGTAGCGGCGTTCGAAGGCCGTGCGGACGATGTCGGCGGCGAAGACCTCGACGCGGGGGGTGGCGAGGATGTAGTCGATCTTGGCGCCGTCGGGGTCGCCGCGGAAGCCGTGGTAGGTGCCGACGACGCGGGCGTTGGGGCGCACGAACCGGAAGGTGTCGCGCAGGTTGGCGGCTTCGAGCAGTGCGAGCGGTGGAGCGTCCTCGGTGGCGTTCAGGTCGCCCAGGACGAGGATGCGGCGGAAGCCGCGGTCGCGGGCCGCGTCGATGCGCTCGACGATCATGCGCGCGCTCTCCGAACGAGCGGTGGCACCCTGGTGGTCGAGGTGCGTCGCGAAGAAGAGCCAATGTCGGCCGTCCAGACGGTCGCGAACGCGGGCCTCGACACAGATGCGAGCGAAGGCCGCGTCCCAGGACTTGCTGCCCGCGCTCCAGGGCGTCTCGCTGAACCAGAACTCGTCGCTTTCGATCAGCTCGAAGCGGCGTTGGTCGACGAACAGTCCGGAGAACTCGCCGCGCCGACCGCCGTCGCGGTGGGAACCGACGACGCGGTACTGGGGAAAGCGCGCGATCAACCAGTCGACCTGGAAGTCGAGCGCCTCCTGGACGGCGAGAATCTCGGGGTCCTCGTCCACGAGCACGCTGGCCACGAACTCACGTCGCTCTTCCCAGGCGTTCGGACCGTCGGGCGCGGTGCCGTACCGGATGTTGAAGGTCATCGTCCGGACCGGCCGCGGATCCGGCAGGGAGTCGGGCCGAATCTGCCCGCACGCGGCCGGGAGGAAGGCGAGAAGGAGGTAGAGGGGGATCCGCTGCATGGATCGGGTTGTAGCGCAAGAGCGGTGTTCAGGGGAGCGCCTGGAGCGACGATCGCGAAGCGAGCCGCATCCGGCGCTCGAGAGGCCGGTCCAGGGTTCGAGGCGGCCCTTTTTGCCCCCGGGGCGGACCGCGATCGCCTCACGCGCGTCAGAAGTTTGCAAGCCGCCGACGGAAGTCCAGAAGTGCGGGGGCCGGCACGCTACGATCAGCCCATGCTCTCACCCCTCCTGCTCACGCTCGGACTCCTGGCCCCGCCCCGACAAAGCCCTGCGCCCACCGTTCAGGACGAGCCCGTGGTCCCGGATACGCCCGTCGGCGCCTCCGAAGTCCCCAGCTGACCGTTGTGACCCGGTGAGGGTACGACCGTCCGTGGGACGGTCGATGGAGAAAGGGCACGCTTCGTCTTCGGTGCGCGGGCGATCGACGCGGACATCGGCGTGGATCGCGCGCGGCAGCGCTACACGCTCCTGTATCGCTTCCATCCGCGCTTCCAGGCGGGAATCGAGTACAACCCGGTCGGAGACGGCGACGTCGGGCTCCTCGCGAACTGGGTCGCGTTCTCGGAGACGGCGACGCGGCCCGCGCTGATCTTCGGAACGAGCTCGGACCGCATCGGGACGACCGACGGTCGCGCGGTCTACGCCACGCTCTCGAAGGACATCAAGAACGCGACGGGGCTTCCGCTGGCGCCCTACATCGGCACCGCCTACGGCGGCTTCGACCACGACTGGGAGGTGGTCGGTGGTCTACGCGTGCGCTACGACGAGCGCATCTCGTCCCTGCACCTGTGGGACGGGGAGAACCTGCACCACGTGCTCTCCAGCAGCTTCGGATCCCGCTACTCGGGCGGGGTCGTGCTGGCCGAGCAGGACGGGGACTACTTCCTGGGGCTGACCTTCGGGGTCGAATTCGACCTGTGGTAAGGGCTCAGACCCGTGGCGCGACCTCCGGCTCCGCGAACCAACGATAAACGGCCGGCAGGACGAAGAGCGTCAGCAGCATGGACGTGACGAGTCCACCGATGACGACGGTGGCGAGCGGGCGCTGAACCTCGGCGCCCGCGGTCGCCGCCACGGCCATCGGGGCGAACCCGATGATGTCGGTCAGCGCGGTCATCAAGACGGGGCGCAGGCGCGAGTGGGCGGCGTCCTGCGCGGCTTCGTTCACCCCCTCGCCCTCCTCGCGACGCTGCACGATCGTCGAGACCAGAACGACGCCGTTCATCACGGCGATCCCGAAGAGCGCGATGAAGCCGACGCCGGCCGAGATCGAGAAGGGATAGCCCCGTAGCACGAGTGCGGCGATACCACCGGTCAAGGCCAGCGGCACGTTCAGGTAGATCAAGAGCGACAGCCGCGTCGAGTGGAACGTGCTGTAGAGCAGGACGAAGATCAGGAGCAGGGCCAGCGGCACGAGCAGCGCGAGGCGCTTGGAGGCGGCGGCCAGGTTCTCGAACTGGCCACCCCATTCGATGTACCAGCCCGGCGGGAGCTCGACCTCCTCCTCGACGCGCTTCCTGGCCTCGGCGACGGCCGAGGCCAGGTCGCGACCGCGTACGTTGAGCTCGACGGTGATCTTGCGCTGGATCCTCTCGCGACTGATCTGAGCGGGGCCCGTCTGGATCCTCACGTCGGCAACCTGCTCGAGCGGCACCCAAGGCGCCGTCCCCGCGCCCACCGCCGGCAGAGCGATCGGCAGGTGCCGCAGGGCCTCCAGGCTCTCGCGTACCGCGGCGTCGAAGCGCACCTGCAGGGCGTAGCGCTGTTGGCCCTCGACCACCGTCCCGACGCGCTTTCCGCCGATGGTCTCGATCACCGCGAGCACGTCCTGCGCGTTCACGCCGATCCGGGCGATGGCCTCGCGGTCGATGTCGATCGTCAGAGTCGGTAGCCCCGTCGTCTGCTCGACCTTGACCTCCTCCATGCCCGGGACCTCGCGAACGGACGCCGCCACACGCTCGGCGACGTCGCGCATCTCCTCGAGGCTTCCGCTGGCCGCGAAGATCTTGATCCCGACCTCCGAGCGCACGCCGCTGATCAGCTCGTCCACGCGCAACTCGATCGGCTGCGAGTAACTGAACATGACGCCGGGCAGCGCTTCTTGCAGCTCCTCGTCCAGCGCCTCGATCAACGCGTCCTTCTCGTCGAAGCGCCAGGTCTCCTCGGGATTCAGGATCAGGTAGGTGTCGGAGATCTCGACCCCCATGGGATCGGTCGCGATCTCGGCCCGGCCCGTTCGTGACACGACGGTCTTCACCTCCGGAAAGGCCAGTACGACCTGTTCGGCCTTGGTGCTGATCTGGTTGGAAGTCTCGAGCGACACGCTCGGGAGTCGCCAGACCTGCATCGCGATCGCGCCCTCGTCGAGCTTGGGCACGAACTCCGCGCCCAGGAACGGAATCACGAGCAGGCTGACCCCGAAGACCCCGAACGCGACTCCGCCGGTGCGGACGGGACGCGCCATCGCTTTCGCCAAGAGCGGGGCGTAGCAGCGTCGCATGAGCCGAAAGAGGATCGGCTCCTTCTCGACCGCCTTCGCCAAGAAGAGCGACGCCAGCACGGGCATCAGCGTCAGCGCGCAGACCAAGGAGCCGCCCATCGCGAACACGACCGTCAGCGCCATCGGCCGGAACATCTTCCCTTCGATGCCGCGCAGCGCGAGGATCGGCAGGTAGACCATCATGATGATGCCGACCGCGAACAACACGGGCCGTGCGACCTGGTGACACGCCGCGCGCACCTTCTCCAGGTGCGAGCGCCCGTCGTCGTTGCGATGGAGGCAGACGTAGGCGACGATGCCTTCGATGACGACGACGGCGCCGTCGACGATGATTCCGAAGTCCACGGCGCCGAGCGACATCAAGTTGCCCGACAGGCCGGTCCAGCGCATCAGGATGACGGCGACCAACATCGACAACGGGATCGCCGACGCGACGATCAAGCCACCACGGAAGCTTCCCAGGAGGAGCAGCAGGACGATGACGACCAAGAGCCCGCCCTCGAGCAGGTTCATGGCCACGGTGCGAATCGTCCGCTGCACGAGCTCGGTGCGGTTGTAGAAGGTGTCGATGGAAACACCCTCTGGGAGCGTCTTCTGGATCTCCTGCACGCGGGCGTGGACATCCTCGGCGACGGTCCGCGAATTCGCTCCCATCAGCATCATCACGATGCCGACCACCGCCTCGCCCCGGCCGTCGCGCGTGACCGCTCCCTGACGGATCATCGGCGCGAACTCCACCTTCCCGAGGTTCTCGAGATAAACCGGAGTGCCGCGCGCGTCCTTGGCCACGACGACCTTCGCAAGGTCGCTCAGGTCCTCGATCAGACCCTCGCCGCGGACGAGGTACTGCTCGTCCGCATGAACGATGTAGCCGCCACCCACGTTGCGGTTGTTCTGGTCGAGGGCCTCGAACACGGTCGCGAGCGAGATCCCGAGCGAACGCAGCTTGCGCGGATCCAAGGTGGCCTGGTAGGTCCGCAGCTCACCGCCGAACGAGTTCACCTCGACGACGCCCCGGACGGACCGGAGCTGATAGCCGACGTTCCAGTCGAGGATGTCGCGCAGCTCCATCGGCGAGTAGCCCTCGCCCCGCACCTCGAACTGATAGATCTCCCCCAGGCCGGAAGAGATCGGCCCCATGCCGGGTTCGCCGTAGCCCTCCGGAATCGCGTCACGCGCCTCCGACAAGCGCTCGGCCACGAGCTGCCGCGCCAGGTAGATGTCCGTCCCCTCCTCGAAGACGACGGTGACGACGGACAGCCCGAACTTCGAAACGGAGCGGATCTGTTCGATCTTCGGCAAACCGCTCATGGCGGTCTCGACCGGGAAGGTGATGAAGGACTCGACCTCCTGCGGAGCGAGGCCGGCACTGTTCGTCAGCACCTGGACCTGGACGTTCGTCACGTCGGGCACCGCGTCGATGGGAAGCTTGCGCAGCGAGTCGAGACCCAGGGCGACCACCAAGAGCCAGCCGATGATGACCAGCAGGCGGTTGTCGAGCGAGAAGTCGATGAGCTTGTTGACCATGACGAGACTAGCGGTCCTGTGTGTCGCCGCTTCGAATGCGATGCGAGATCGCTCTGGAGTCGTGTGACTTCAAGGGCCCGCTCCTAGTGGGGTGACGCAATCATTCGCTTCCTGTGTTTGGTGGCCTTGCGTTCGTGGCAAGGCGCAGCGACGACGCGTATTCGTGGATACTCGGAGGAGCTGCAACGAAGCCACGGGCGGAAGGACGCCAAAGACATGAAGCGAATGATTGCGTCACCCCACTAGTGGCTGTGCCCGCCGCCGAGCTCACCTTGGCGCAAGGCGGACTTCAGGAGGAAGGTCCCGGAGATGGCGACCGACTCGCCGGCCTCCAAGCCCGAGAGGATCTCGACCAGGCCGCCCGCGACGGTGCGGACGGTCACGGAGCGACGTTCGAACCCGAGCGGCTCGACCTGAACGAACACGGAATCGCCGCTGTCGTCGTGCACGAGCGCGGCCTCGGGCAGGACCAGCGCCGCTTGGCGTGAGGTCGTCTCGAGCTGGGCTCGACCGAACATGCCAGGGCGCAGCGGAAGCTCCTCGGGCCAGGTCGCGAGCTGTTCGTTGTCGAGCGTGATGCGCACACCCACCGAGCGGCTGGTCGGGTCGACGTGGTAGTCAACGAAGCTCACTTCCCCGTCCAAGGTCGTCCCGGGGAAGGCGTCGAGCGCCACCTGCGCCCCCAGCCCGCTGCGAACGAGCTGCAGCTGCTCTTCGAAGGCCGAGGCGACGAACCAGACGCTGGACAGGTTCTCGATGATGTAGAGCTTGGCGCCCGCTTCGACGAACTCTCCGATCGAGGCGTGGCGGTTGACGACGACTCCACTGCCAGGGGCGTACACGCGGTACTCGCCGTAGAGCAGTGCGGAGTCCTCGTCGATGCCGTCGAGGTCGTCGGCACCGAGTCCCAGCGTCCGGAGACGGTTCGTCGCCGCCGCCAGATCGATGTGCTTGGTCCGCGCATCGACCTCGAGCGCCAGGAGCCGCGCGTCGCGCACGGCCTCGAGCTCGGTCAGCTGCTTGTCGCGCTCGAGCTTTGCCATCTGGAAGGACTTGTCGGCCTCGAGCAGCGGCCGGATCGTCGAGACGGCCTTCTTCTGCAGCTCCTCTTCCCGCTCGTAGATCCGCTGCTGGATCCCCACCGCGCCGTCCAGCACGGTCGTGAGCGCCACGAGCCGGCCGGCGAAGAGCTCACGCTCGCGCGCGAGCGTCTCATCGGCCGCGCGCAGCATCTCCCGATCGCGCAGGTACTCCGCGACGGCCTCGCCCAGCTCGACGCTGTCGATGATGCACAGGAGCTCGCCGGCGGCCACCGACTGTCCGAGCTGCTTGGACACCGTGCGCACCTGGCCCGAGACGCGCGGCGTCACGTGCAACACGGCGTCCGCGTTCGGGGCGACCGTCCCGGGCAGGGTCAAGGCCTCGAAGACCCGGCCGGGCTCGGCCATCGCAACGACGATACCGGCCGAACGGAACTGCTGCTCGGTCAGCTCGACGTGCCCGTCTTCGTCGCCGCGCTCGTCCCCGTGCTCGTCCCCGTGCTCGTCCCCGTGCTCGTCGCCGTGCTCGTCGCCATGCTCGTCGCCGTGTTCGTCGCCATGGCCCTCACCGTGGTCATCCCCGGCCGAGCAACCCGCCAGAACGACGAGCGGAACCAGGCACGCGCCGCAGAGCGCCCACCGACGGAAGGTGTGTCGTGACTTCATTCGAATCCCTCTTCGTCGTTCGTGTCGTCGGTGGGAGTCGCCCCGAGGAGCCATCCGCTGGCGGCCAGCAGGCTCCAGGCGCGTTTCGCGCGCTCGGCGCGCGTCTCGATCGTGAGCGTGCGCGCCTCGACGAACGCGCGTTGCAGTGCGAGCGTCTCGAGCAGCGTGACCTCGCCGGCCTGAAAGGCGGTACGCGAGAGTTCGAGGTTCTGCTCGGCGTTCGGGAGCAACTCGTTCTCGAACAGCTCGACCTCACGGTCGGCGAGCTGCCAGAGGCTCCGGGCTGCAGCGATCTCCTGGCGCGCGGCGTGCACGGCCGCGGTGAACTCCCGACCGAGCTGCTCACGCGCCGCCAGCGCGGTGCGCATCGCCGGGCGCCCGAACTCCGAAAAGAACGGCAGAGTGAGGCTGAGGCCGGTGCCGATCGCGAGGCGCGGAAACTGCTTCGAGACCGCGAGACGCAGTTCCTGCTCGGCGACCTGATAGCCGGCGAGAAGCGCTGCCAGGTCCGGCCGCGCCTCGACCGCATGCGTCGCAAGCTCGGCGAGACCGCTTTGCAAGGCAGCGTGCTCCGAAGGATCCTCGCCCGTACCGAGCTCGAGCTCGACCTCGGGGGGCAGGCCGAGCAACGCATTCAGGTCCTGGCGCGCGCTTTGGACGCGCGCGTCGGCACGCACGACCTCGAGTCGCATCTTCTGGAGTTCGCCGAGCGCGAGGTTGGCCTGGATGGCCGTCGCCGCGCCCGCCTCCCGGGCGCGCTCGAAGTAAGCGTGCGTCGACTCGGCCAGCTCGGTGAGCGCCTTGATCTGAACGGAGAGGAGCTCCGCCGACTGCACCTCTTCGTAGGCGACGTGAACGGAACGCGTCAGCGACCACTCCGCCTCGGCGACGCGCCGCCGCGCCTCCTCGGCCCGCCACTCGGCCGCCCCGATGCGCGCGCCGCGCTCTCCGGGCCGCAGGAGCGGGAACATCAAGCCGAAGCCCGAGATGGCATCGACCGAGGACGAGGTCCGGTCCACGAGCTTCGAAGCGAAGACGTCCATCCCGTCCCAGCCCAGCTCCGGGTCCGGCAAGAGTCCGGCTTCGACGAGCAGAGCGCGGCGAACCCCGACCGCCGCGCGCGCGGCGGCGAGCTCGGGATGCGTGCTCACGGCGAAGGCGGCGAGCTCGCGCGGTCCGACGCCGGCGGGCGCGGAGTCAGCGCTCGGTTCGGTTCCCCGCGGCGAAGGAGCTGGGTGCCACCGGAGCGCTTCGAGGCCCTCGAGAACCGCCAGGGGTTCGATCGGAGCCGGTTTGTACGTGGCGCAACCGCTCAGCGCGGCCCACGCCAGCACGGCGAGTGCGGGAAGGGTTCGTCGTTCCATGCATCTGATTCCAAGACCTCGAGGGCGAAGGCTCGACGGGACGCGGCGGGTGCGGGAGCACACTCCGAGCGCAAACGGGCCCGTCGAAACGCTGCAGGGCTTTCGGAATCAGAGCAGCTGCGGTCGATCGCTCGCTGCATAGGGCAACTGGCAGCGATCGGGCAGTGGCGGCGGACTCGACGCGCGCGAGCGTCGGCCGGCTGTGGGCTCCAGGTCCCACGCGAGCACCGCCACCGGGATCCGCGCCACGTCCGGCTCCGGATCCGCGAGAAGGTCTCGCTCCGGAGTGGTGGCGACGGTCGCACAGGGGTCGTCGGAACACGACTCCTCGTGCTGGCACTGGGACTCGACCCCTCCTTCACCGCAGTCGCATTCGTGCTCGAGAAGACCGACGCTGCAGAGAGCGGGCCCTACGAGGAGCATGAGGACGACGAAGAGTGAGGATGCGAGGCGAGCCATGGCGGACTTCACGCTAGGTCGGCAGGCGGAGGCGGTCAACCTGATAGAAGAATCTTCGTCGCAGGCCCCCGTTCCCGGTCACGAGTTGCAGCGCTCGTCGAACGACCGTGCGTTCCCCGCTCTCTGATTAGGGAAGAGCGGACATCCGTCGAGGACCTCCCCATGCAGCTCGGCCTCCTGGCGCTCTCGCTCTTGAATCCCGCTCCGCTCCCGGCCGACGAGGTGACGATCGTGGCCACCCTCGAGGCGGAGAGCCTCACACCCGGGGCGGAGGTCGGGATCTTTCTCGACGTACACCTGCCCGAAGGGAACACGAACGACGTGCGAGCGGCGCCGGCGCTCTTCCTGCAGCTCGACGTCCCGGCCTCGCTCGAACCGCTCGGCCGACGGATCGAGACGCTGGACGCGCTCTTGAAGAACGAATCCGTGCGTGAGCCGTTCGAGCGGCTCCTGACCGAGAACCCGACCTTCGTGCCGTTCAAGGTCCTCACGACGCCCGGTCCCCACGAGCGCATCGGCCTCAACGTCGTCGGCTACGTGCGGCCGGCCGAAGGCGCTCCGTTCTTCCTGCGTCGGCGCGTCGAGCTGGACCTGAAACCCGGAGCGACCGAGCGGCCCGCGACCGCGCCCGATTCCACGTGGACCGACGGCGAAGGCCTGCTGCGCATCGGCGCGCGGGCGCCGGCCGTCGTCTTGCCGACACCCGACGGAAAGGGCACGCTCGACCTCGGCGCGTTGATCGGACATCGCAACGTGCTCCTCACGACCTACCGCGCCTTCTGGTGACCCTTCTGTGCGTCGCAGCTGGTCGAGCTGCAAGAACTCTCCGCTTCGTTCCGCGCCCTCGACGTCGTCGTCGTGGCGATCTCGCAGGAGGACCAGGAAGGCTTCGCGGCCCAATACTCGAACTTCCTGCGCCCGCTCGAGCTCGGTGACGGCTTTCGCATGGGCGTCGACGTCCAGCGCGCGAAGACGACCGCCTACGACCGGACGACGGCCTACTTCATCGATGCGAGCGGCATCGTCCGGCAGATCTTCCCGATGATCATCCACGCACGTCCGTCCGGGGCGATTCTGCGCGACGAGGTGGCCGCGATCCTGAAGGCCGACTCCGAGTGAAGACCCAGCGCCCCGGGTGTCCGTTCGTTCAACGAGCCCCGAGGAGCTCCTCGACGCGCTTCGCATAAAAGGCCTGCTTCTGCGCGTCGCCCGTGGCGGCGTACAGATCGACGAGGTGACGCGCGGCCCGGACCTGCGAGGCGTCGAGCGCGAGCGCGCGCTGGAAGCACTCGATCGCGTGATCGACTTCACCGGCCACGCGCATGCACACGCCCAGATTGACGGCCGAGCTGGCGGTCTCGCGCCCGGCGTCCGCCAGGCGCTGCAAGGGAACGACCGCTTCCGCATGCCGCGTCTGCCGGATGAGCGCGATCCCGAGCCGCTCGAGCGAGTTCCAGTTGTTCGGATTGGCCGCCAGAATGCGGCGGTGGATCGCCTCGGCGCTCGCGTAGTCGCCGCGGTTGAAGAGCCCGAGCGCCTCGAGCGAGCGCTTCTGGACGCCGACGCGACTCGCCGGCGCCGGACGTCCGCCCGGGTCGAGCGGATGCGGCAGGATGGTCTCGACTCCAACGCCGGAGTAGCCCAGGGACCGGATCTGCTCACGCAACTCCTCGTCGATACCTGGAGCGAGACCCGCATCCGGCTCGAGCGCCGGACGCGCGGCGACGGCGGCGATCGCCTGGCGGTAGCGCTCGAGCTCGGACACCTCCCCGAGCACGTTCACGTCCTCGTCGCCCGACCGGAAGAACTGCGGCGCCGAGCTGTGCAGGTACTTGCCCGCGTCGTCGACCCAACCCGCGAGCGGGCTCCAGTCGTGGGTCAGAAAGCCGTAGTACGACTCGAGGTAGGCTCCACCCGGCTCCGTCGGCGCGCGTCCCAAGCGGCTCTGCCCATCCAGACCCGCGAGAGGCGGCAGTTCGAGCGCCTCGGCCAGGGTCGGCACGACGTCGACGACGCTGACGACCTCGTTCACGACCTCGCCCGCCCGCGCTCCCCCCGGCTCGCAGAGGATCAGCGGCACGCGCATCGTCGTGTCGTAGCAGTAGGTTCCGTGGCTGAACTCGCCATGCTCCCAGAAAGCCTCGCCGTGATCGGCCACGACGAGGATCGTCGTCGCCTGCGCGAGTCCGTGAGCGTCGAGCAACGCGACGAGCTCCCCCACCGCCGCGTCGGCCTGGGCGACGTCGCCGAGATACGGATGATCCGGCGCGAGCTCGAGGTAGCGCGGCGGCGGCTCCCACGGCCCGTGCGGATCCCACAGGTGCACCCAGGCGAAGAACGGCCGCGTCGGATCGCGCGCGGCGAGCCAGGCGGCGACGTCGGCCACGATGTCCGCGCCCGTGACGTCCGAGTAGTGCGAGGTCGTCTGCTCGAGAACGTGTGCCGGCCCGACATAACGGTCGAAGCCCTGGTCGAGTCCGAAGCCGGCATCGAGCACGACCGACGCGACGAAGGCCGCCGTCTCGATCCCCGCTTCCTGCGCCCGCTCGGCCAGCGTCGCGGCCGAAGCGGGCAGCCGCCCCTGACCGTTGTTGCGCAGCCCGTGCCGGGGGGGATAGAGCCCGGTCAAGATCGACGCATGTGCGGGCAACGTCAGGGGCGTCACCGTGTAGGCGCGCTCGAAGCGCACGCCCCGCCGGGCCAAGGCATCGAGCTCCGGGGTGATGTCCGCCCGTCCGCCGTAGCAACCGAGGGCGTCCGCGCGCGTCGTGTCGAGCGTGATCAAGAGCGCCGAGGGACGGGTGAGCGGGGGCACGGGCGCCCCGTCTCCGCAGCCCACGGCAGCGAGGAGGAGCAGCGGAACCGGGTTCGGGGATCGCATCGTGTTCGGAGTCGAAAGGCCGTGTCGTGTTGCACGACGGTCGATCCAGGACACTAGCCGGCGGGCCGCCTCGACTCACGCCCGAAGCCCGACTCGCGCAGCAAGTTGCCCTGACGCGAGGCCCCGTCGCACGACTGCTCGGCTCGGGTCACGGGCGCAGCTCGAACTCGCGCGTCAGCCAACGCGCGCGCCCTGCATCCGGCTCGAGGCCCGAGAGCACGCGCTCGAAGGGCCGCTCGAGGCTGTTTCCCGCCACGTCCTCGAGCAGGGTTGCGATCTCGAGCCGGTACGCTCCGGCGCGCCAGGGAGACTCCGGCATGAAGCTCCAGCGGGTCTCGCCGCGCTCGATCCGGATCTGGCCGGCGACCAGCTCGCCGTCTTCCGCACGGATCCGCACCAGCCGTTGCAGGAGCGCGTGGTCCAGGGCCTCCGGGAAGTCGAGGGTCAAGGCGTCGCGCCCCCCCGCTTGCGGCAGGGTGCGCTGCCAGCCGTCCGCATCCGGCTGTTCGCGGTCCGCGGCTTCCGTGCGGAAGCGCCGCTCGAACGAAGCGGTGAGCGCGACCCCCTGCGCATCCTTCCAGTCGGCGTCGATGACGAGCGTATAGGCGCCGCCGGCCTGCATTGGAGCCCCCAGGTCGACGTGGCGCGCGAGCCCGCGCTTGATGCGTCCAGGGTCGAGCAGCAGCGTGAGGCGCGTCGTCGTCGGATCCCACAGCTCTTGCTGCAGCGCGAGAAACGGTTCGACGAGCTCCGTGCCGTTTGCGTCGAAGAGGTGGACGCGCTCATAGGCTTCGCCACGACTCATGGGCGCGCTGAAGTGCACGTAGAAGCGCAGCACGTTCTCGGGCAGCGTCGTGGCGCTCGGAAAGACGGCCGCGACGCTGGTCGTCGG
>JAJDEW010000025.1 GCA_029259595.1 Planctomycetota bacterium
AAGCCACGCCGGTGTCCAGGCCAGCCCGCGAAGTCGCGGCGTCCTGCAGGGGCTTCGCCTCCGGGGCCCCGTCCTGCGCCACGGACCAGACGAGCAATGCGGCGAGGTGAGCCAGAGCGAGGAGGCTGAGAAGGAGACGCATGCTGCGGTGTCCTGGGCGGTGCGGTAGACGGTTACCCGCGGCGCCGCACGTCGTTGGTTCCGAAGCAGAGCGGTTGCCCGCGAAGCGTATTCCTTCTTGACGTTCCCTTGGTCCGATCAAAGGTGAGCCCCTGGGTTTCGTGCGTTCATGCGCTTATCCAGAGCAGCCGAAGGAAGAAGGAAGAATAGAGAATAGCGGGCCGCTCTCCAGGAGAGCGACCCACGATTGCATTCAGGACTATCCGGCGCGATCGCTAGGGGGCTCCGATCCTTGCATCAATGGCGTTGTTGAGCTGTATGACCAATGGTCCAAGACTTATGGTCGACCCTTGGGCGCACAGGGTGAGACCAATCAGCCCGCAATCATCTGGAATCAGAAGCGAGTGCTGTCCCGTTGCGAAGACCGTGTCATTGAGAAACGGGGGCAGGCACAGCAACTCGCCCATCCCTGTCGGAATGCCACCGACTGCACCACCCAGGCCGATCGACACCGTGCTGGCAATCGCACCCGGAGTGATTACCTCTACGGATGTATTCCAACTCGCTCCGATGACGGCGGGACTGACTTCGATGAATCCTGACGGGTTTGCTCCGCTCCCATTCCGGGCAACCGCAATGGCGACTTCACAGACATCCGGTACCCCGTTTTGGTTGCAGTCAGGGCTACCGTTCGCAATTTCGATGCTATCCGCGACTCCATTCGCATCGCAGTCGTTGCACGCACCAATGTCACAGGGGTTGAAGTATGCAAGAGAAAGCACCTGATTGAAGGGGTACGGACCAAATTGAGTCACACATGTGCCGTCACTAGGCCGAACCCTGATGATCATCTTCGTTACCCAATCATAGGCGTAGAGAAACCCGTCAGGTGCTGCCGTCATGCCATGGACGTTCTGGTAGCCGCAAAGTGGTGGGAGGAACTGAGTGCCCGTACTCAGTTCGAATACGCACAACTGGTTCGCATCCTCGACACAGTAGATCCAGTCCCCGGTCAACGGCGGATTGCCCCAAGATGAGCTGGGGAAACGAGCCATGGCACGAATGTCACCAGAGGCGGGACCTCCATAATCGGTGAACGTGGCGAGGTTGCGCGGATCAAACTTGATCGTCCTCCCCCCCCCAAGCGCATCGACAATGACAAGCTGCCCGTTGTCATGCGGACACATGGAGGCGACTTCTGTGATGTTCAACGACCCTCCGAAGATCAAGGCTCCTGCGTTATTCGCAACAGCGCTGGAGAGGGGGTTTGGAAACTCCAAGAGGCATTCAGTTGCTGGACATGACCCATTCGTCGTAGCCCAGAGTGTGCCGTTCGTGTCAAACGAGATGGCCTGGACGTCTCCGGCCGCCGAACCGCCAACCACAACGATCGTCCCGATCGTAGAAGAGGTTCCATCCAGCTCCATGCGGACCAAGCTGCGTGTGTTGTTTCCAACGTTGTTGATGCCGAAGAAGGACGGGGCTTGTGCAAAGAGCAGGGGGCAGCCAAGCAACCCCAAAGCACACGCTCCTGCAAGAGCCTTGAGAGGTACCGCACCTGGTGCATGTTTCATGCTCGTTCTCCACCTCCCGACGACTTCGTGCGCCTGATAAGCAGGCTGCCTGTCGCCACCAAGGAAAGCAGCATGACACCCAACCCCCACGCTGGCAGTGTCGGCACCGCAACACCAGCAGTACCTCCATTGCAGCTGCATGTGCCAAATCCCAATACGCAACTAACCGAGCAACTCTCGAAGGCGCCACACGTGACACAACAGTCCATGAAGGTGCACGACGCGCAGCAGCGGAAGCTGGGTGGCAATTCTTGTACGGGAAGCTGGCCCAGAAAGACATCGAGGGACGAGCGTTGGTTGCTTGGTAGCTGCTCAACCATGGCTACATAGTCGGCGTACAGCTCTTCGTAGGCTGTAAAGTTACTTGCGATTGCAGCGGATTGGAGCTGGTACATCATCGACACGATGGAGGACAACAACCTGTCGGTTGGATACTGATCCACCACAAAGGTTGAAAGCGCGTGCAGGTTGTTGATCTGGTTCTGAGAAACGCTCAAGGACGGCGGCTCGTGCTGAACTTCCGGCACAGACGATTGCTGCCCATACCCAAGAGACATGACCAGGCAAAGATTCGTGGTGAGCATCCGTACGTAGCGGCTAAAGCTTGAACACAACATTGGTGCTTCTCCTAAACGCCTACACTTGAAGTGACTAGAAAACGACCTTGTCCGTGACGGGAGAGAAGATGCGGATGTTCCGTCGTGCTGTTTCAGTGACCGCGAACGCTCTTTCTAAGACGATTCTGAAACGCTTGTTGTGCGTTTGCCGCTTCCTATGCTGAACGTCACAAGGTCTTGGGGCCGAATCGTTCCCGATTCCAAGACGGTGTCTTATCGTGGACTGTTGCCGTGGCCAGTGGCATCGGCGTTCCTACTGGAACAGGACCACGTCTGTCGCGTCCTTCTCCCTTTGCTCACATCCGCAGCGTCGCAGAACTCTCCCGCACGATCCCCGCCAAGGATTCCGATGAAGCGTTTCGAGACCGAGCTGGTTCCCGGCCGCAAGGTGCCCTACACCGCGTGGACCTTCGTGGAGCTGCCGGCTGGCGTGGCCGAGGCCTGGGGCAGCGGGCCGTTCGAGGTGCGGGGCACGCTCGCCGGCGTGGCGTTTCGGGGGCGGGTGAGTCGAGGCGAAGGCGTGTACCGCATGCCCGTGCCTGGGCCGTTGCGCAAGCAAGCCGGCGTCCGTTGCGGCGACACGGTCCAGGTCGCGATCGAGCTCGATCCCGAGCCGCGACCGGTCGAGGTGCCCGCCGAGCTGCGCAAAGTCTTGGCCGCAGAGCCCGAGGTCGCCGCGCTGTTCGAGCGCCTACCCCCGTCGCACCGACGCGCGTGGACGCAGCATGTCGGCGAAGCGATGCGGCCCGAGACGCGCGAGCGGCGGGCCCGCAAGGCTCCCGCCGGCATTCGCGCGAAGCGCTTTCCCGGCGAGGCGGAGCGGTCCCACTGACCGGTGGGGTCGGGACCGCACGACTCGACACGTTTCCGGACGATGGACCGTGCGGGAGATCCAACTCCCCTCAGTCGGCGAACCCGTGGTAGACCAACGCGCCGGCCCCGAGCCAAAAGGCCAGTCCGAGCAAAGACGGGAACCATGTGACGTTGGGGTCGTGCACGTCCCACCAGCGGATGCGGTGCTTGCCCAGCGTGACGATCTTCAGCAGGAACTGTCCCGTCATGAACAAGAAGGCCCCGACGAAGCTATGGAAGAGCTCCTCGATCAGCCAGGTGAAGCAACCCATGGGCCTACCTTAGCTTCCGATTCGGCCGTGGGGCCATTCCGCGCGCGCCCCTCGTTCACATGGCCGGCTGTTGGTCCTGGGACTTCACGCAGGACCGGGGACTCGCCCCGGCTCACGGATGCGACCAGACCTAACGCTCGTGCCTGTCCGCTCCCCCGATCCACTTCCGCAGCGTCGCGTAGAACTCCTCGCGCACGAAGCGCTCCAACCACGGATAGTGGCCGCAGCGCTCCCACTCGACCGCTTCCAGCTGCGGCAGCCAGGCCTCCAGGCTCGCGCGGATCTCGCGCGCGGGGTGCGGGTCGTGGGCTCCATGCAACAGGAGCACCGGGGCGTCGATGCGTTCGAAGGCGCGCGGGAAGACGCCCTCCTTTTGCAGCCGCAGCATGTCCGCCCAGGTTTCGCGGTGGCCGCGCGCGTCGCAGGGGCCGTGTTCGCACGGGCCGAGCGGGTCATAGGAGTAGAGCGGGAAGACCAGCTCGCCGATCTTGGCCAGGCGTTCGTCCTCGTCGGGGATGCGCGAGGGCAGGGTCGCGAGCTCGCGCGCCAGGTCGGCGTCGATGCGCGCGTCGCAGGTCGTCTCGAGGCGATGGCGCGAGGCGATGTCGAAGGTCCCGCAGCCGATCAGGACCAGGCGGCCCGCGCGCTCGGGGTGGGCGGCGGCCCAGGCCAAGGCCAGCATGGCGCCCCAGGACGAGCCGACGACGGCGGGGCGTTCGTCTGGGCACTGCGCGCGAACCAGCTCGTCCAGGTCGGCGACGTGGCGGGCGACGGTCAGGGGGGCGCCGCCGCTGCGGCGCTGCCAGGGTTCGAGCACGCGGAACGTGTCGGACAGCTCGCGGGCGATCGGGGCCATCGAGCCGGGGGCGCCGGGGCCGCCGTGCACGAGGATGACGGTCGGTCCGCGTTCGCCGTAGGTGCGCAGCTTCATGGGGGCCCTATCCTCGCGGCCCGGGACGCGGGCGCAAGCGTCGGCGGAATCGGATAGAGTCGCGCGCATGCGGATGGGTGCACTGGTTCTGTTGGGCGCGCTGGCGGCGTGCGGGGGGCGGTCCGAGCCGGCGCGGCCGAACGTCGTCTTGATAGTGATCGATACCCTGCGGGCGGACTCGATCGCGGATCCCGAGGGGCGCATCGCGACGCCGCACATCGATGCGCTCGCGGCGGACGGCGTCGCCTTCGCGCAGGCCTTCACGCATGCTCCGATGACGCTGCCGGCGCACACGAGCCTGTTCTCGTCGCGCGCGCCGTTCGAGACGGGCGTTTTGAACAACAAACAACAGGTCCCGGCCGAGCTGCCGCTGTTGGCCGAGTGGATGTCGTCGGCGGGGTACGCGACGCGCGCGGTCGCGAGCCTCGGGACCCTGCGCCACCGCAAGGGCGGCGGCCTCGAGCGCGGCTTCGATGCCTACGACGTCGACTTCCCCTTCATGCGCCGCGCCGAAGAGGTGCAGGAACGCCTCGAGCCCGAGCTCGATCGGCTGGCCGCGCTGTCGACCGTGCAGCCCTTCTTCCTGTTCACGCACTACTGCGATCCGCACTCGCCGTACAACGCCCACGGCACGGTCGAGCACGAAGCACGCATCGCGTTGGACGGCGCCGAACGGGACGTCGTCACGACTTCGGACATGACCTTCTGGACCGACAGCGTGACGCTCGCGCCGGGCGCGCACGCGCTGTCCGTCCGCTCGAACGATCCCTTCCTGATCCGCTGGATGAACGCCAAGCGCAACGGCAAGCGCATCGACCTCACAGCGCGCGGCTTCGAGCGCCTGGACCCCGTCACCGAGGCGCACATCGACTTCACGAACGACGCGGACACCGCGGCGACCTTCGACCTCGAGCTCTTCCTCAGCGACGAGATCGACCAGGGCGAGGCGCGCCGCCGTTATTCGCACGAGGTCCAGCACGTCGACGCTTTCGTCGGCCACCTGCTGGACGGCCTGAAGCAGCGCGGCCTGTACGACGATGCGCTGGTCATCCTGACCTCGGACCACGGCGAATCGCTCGGCGAGCGCAATCACGTCGGCCACGTGCAATCGCTCTACGACGTCCTGCTGCACGTGCCCCTGATCGTCAAGCTGCCGGCGGGGGACGCGCGCGTCGAGCACCTGCGCCGCTTGCAGACGGACGTCGTGCGGCACGTCGACCTGGTCCCGACGATCCTCGAAGCGATCGACCTGCGCGCCTTGCCCGGCCAGACGGGACTCTCACTGCTCTCGGACACGAGCCCGCGCGTCGTCGTGGCCGAGACCCACAAGCCCGAGTCGCGCCGCAACCTCCTGTGCCTGCGCGACGACACCTTCAAGCTGATCTTCGAGCCCGACGCCGAACGCTTCGCGCTCTTCGACCTCGTCGCGGACCCCGACGAGACCAAGGATCTCTACGCGACGCGCGCGAACGAGCGAGCCGACTGGCCCGAACTCCTGCGCCAGCTCGCCCACCGAGCGCAAGCCTCCTCCGCCGAGGGACTCGAAATCGACGAAGAGACCCGCCTCAAGCTCGACGCGCTCGGCTACGCCGGCGACGACGGCGCGGACGACCAGCACTGATGCCGAGCGCGGAACTCGAGCGCCGCAGTCGAGCGCTGAAGTCGGGCGCTGAAGTCGAGCGCTGAAGTCGGGCGCTGAAGTCGGGCGCTGAAGTCGGGCGCTGAAGTCGGGCGCTGAAGTCGAGCGCGGAAGTCGAGCGCTGAAGTCGAGCGCTGAAGTCGAGCGCTGAAGTCGAGCGCGGAGGCCGGGTGCTGAAGTCGGGTGCTGAAGTCGGGCGCTGAAGTCGAGCGCGGAAGTCGAGCGCGGAAGCCGGGCGCGGAAGTCGAACGCCGCAAGTTCGGTGGCGATGTCGTGCGCGAAGTTCGAGCGCGGAAGTCGAACTCCGCGCGCGGAAAGCGAGCACGGAGCTGGAGCTCGGGAGTGGAAGACGGGCGAGTTCCGTGGCCGGCAGGTCAGGGCAGGATCGTCAGCTCGTAGCCGATCGTCATGCCGCGCTCGACGCCGCTGCCGGGAGTCTCGTCGAGGAGCATCCCCTGAAGGTAGAAGACGCGCCCGACGAGCGCCGCGCGGTTTGGGATCGGGAAGGCGACGGGTGCGGGTTGGCCGGGGCCGGCCCAGGCGGGGCCGTTGATGACCTTGATCGGGTTCGGTGCAGCGACGCTGATGGTGCGCTCGCCGATCGCGCCGGGACCCGCCATGCCCCAGGCGGGGACCATCGAGCCGCACGGAAACTCGGGCGCCGGAAGGTACGACACGGCCAACAGGGGCGCCGCGCCGGGCGGCTGCGTGCCCAGCGGGTTGTCGATGCCCAGGACCAGGGTCGAGCCGATCGAGGACGTGCCCGCCAACCACACCAAGGACTCTTCGGGGTTGATGCCGCAGCTGCGCTTCACGAGGCCGGGGACCGCGATCGGCACCAGGCGGAAGCCGTCGACGTAGCCCGTCGACGGGGTCGAGCCGTTCCCACCGTCGCCGATCAGCGCGCGCAGCGTCAGGGGCGTGCCGGCCGTCGCAGCGGGGAAGTGCTCGCTCAAGAGCACGCTCATGCTCGCGAAGTTCGTCGTCGGCGCTCCCGTGCGCGACGAGACGTTCGGAAGCGGCGAGAAGGAGTCGGCGTAGTAGACGTTGACCGTCGTCGCGCCGTCGTCGACCTCCACGCTCAACCAGTCGTTGTCCACCGCGTCGGCCGCGGCGCCCGCCAGGAGGAAGGCGACCTCGAATTCGAGCACCGGCGTCGCCGGGTCGAAGGCGAAGGACTGCTCGATGCCGGCCCCACCGCTCGAAGGCTCGCTCGTCGCGAAGGGCACCGACGGAGGCGTCGCGAAGGCCGTACCCGCCGCGTCGAGCCGGCACCAGTTCGCCCCGTCGCTCGGCAGTGCGCCATCCGCCGCCCCGTCCAAGACGACGTGCCCGCTGCCCGCGACAACGCTCCACGGCGCTCCGGGAGCCGCGCCGGCCGCCTGCGCCTCGAAGCCACCATCCGCGAGCGACCCCGGCGCGCTGGCGGTGACGAAGCTCGCTCGCGTCAAACTGTCGCCACCGTCCGCCCCGAGGATCGTCAACGCGACGGTGTACGACCCCGGAGCAGCGTAGGTGTGATTCGGATTTTGAAGCGTCGAGCTCGCGCCGTCGCCGAAGTCCCAGGCCCAACTGCTGACGTTGCCTGCGGACAGGTCGGTGAAGGCGACGTCGAGCGGAGCCGTCCCGCTGGTCGGCGAACCCGTGAAGGCGGCGACCGGTGCCGGCGCCGTGACCGTGACGAAGTCGAGCTGCGTGGCGACGTCGCCCCCGTCGGGACCGGCGACACTCAACGCGACCGTGTACGAGCCTGGCGCAGCGTAGATGTGATTCGGATTCTGGAGGGTCGAGCTCGCGCCGTCGCCGAAGTCCCAGGCCCAACTGCTGACGTTGCCTGCGGACAGGTCGGTGAAGGCGACGTCGAGCGGCGCCGTGCCGCTGGTCGGCGAGCCGGTGAAGGCGGCGACCGGTGCGAGCGCCGTGACCGTGATGAAGTCGAGCTGCGTGGCGACGTCGCCACCGTCGGGACCGGCGACGCTCAGCGCGACGGTGTACGACCCCGGAGCGGCGTACGTGTGATTCGGATTCTGGAGGGTCGAGCTCGCACCGTCGCCGAAGTCCCAGGCCCAACTGCTGACGTTGCCTGCGGACAGGTCGGCGAAGGCGACGTCGAGCGGCGCGATCCCGCTCGTCGGCGTGCCGTCGAAGGCCGCCACGGGTCCGGCGGCCGAGACGACGATGAAGTTCGCCGTGGCCGTGCTGTCGCCGCCGTTCGGTCCGTCGATCGTGAGGTTGACCGTGAAGCTTCCCGCCGCCGCATAGGTGTGGTTGGGGGTTTCGAGCGTCGAGCTCGAACCGTCGCCGAAGTCCCACAGCCAGCTCGTGACGAGGCCGGAGGAAAGGTCGGTGAAGGCGACGTCGAGGGGTGCGACGCCGCTCGTTGGCGCTGCCGTGAAGGCGGCGACGGGCGCCGGTTCGGACACGAGCACGTAGTCGACCAAGGTGAGTGCATCGCTTCCCTGGGGTCCGCTCACCGTGAGCGCGACGGCGTACGACCCCGGCACGGCGTAGGTGTGGCTCGGGTTCTGCGCGCTCGAGCTCGCGCCGTCGCCGAAGTCCCAGCTCCAGGCGCTGACCGTGCCCGTCGAAGCGTCGGCGAAGGCGACGTCGAGCGGCGCCGTGCCGCTCGTCGGCGTGCCAGCGAAGGCCGCGACCGGCGTCGCCGGGGCCACGCCGGCGAGGCCCAAGAGCCACACGGCGCCGCGGTTCGGGCCGCCGTCGTCATCGAGCCGCACGCCGACGGCCAGGTCGTCCAGGCCGTCGCCCGTGATGTCGCCCAGGCCGCTCAGCGCCCCGCCGAACTCGTCCTCGTTCGCGAGCGGC
>JAJDEW010000026.1 GCA_029259595.1 Planctomycetota bacterium
GAGCTGCAAGCGCTCTTGCCCGAGCTGTGTGCCGGCCGCCGTTCGTTCGCGGACCTGCGGCGCGCGCCGCTCTTGGATCACCTGCAGGGACGGCTCACGCACGAACAGCGCCGCACGCTCGAGCGCGAAGCACCCGTCGCCGTCACCGTGCCCAGCGGCAGCGCGATCCGCCTCGGCTACGAAGACGGCCGCCCGCCGGTCCTGTCCGCGCGCATCCAGGAGTTGTTCGGCCTGGCCGCCACACCGCGCGTGGCGCTCGGCCGCGTCCCCGTCCTGCTGCACCTGCTCGCCCCCAACATGCGCCCCCAGCAGGTGACCGACGACCTCGCGAGCTTCTGGAACGGCGCCTACCAGACCGTGCGCAAGGAGCTGCGCCGGCGCTATCCCAAGCACGCTTGGCCACAAGATCCGTGGACGGCGACGGCGCTGCGCGGGGCCCGGCGGCGCGGAGACGCTCGCTGAGGGAGCGGCCACGCACAGCTCCGTAGAGGCCCCGCGCATCGGTCGCGGGGTCCCGGATCGGGAAAGTCAGGTACCTGGTTCAGAAGAAGCAGGTAAACGGGCGCTTCCCGATCCCAGCGAGCCCCCACAACGGCAGGGGCTCACCTAAAATTACGAGCTCGATCCAAGAGGGCAGTCCGAGTGCATGCTCGCTACTTCCCGCGACCCTGTTTCTCACCCGAGAGGAGTTCCGATGCATCGCATTCGTATCGCCGCCTGCCTGCTCGTCGCCATGGCGACGAGCCAGATGACGCAGGCCCAAATCGTCAATGGAAGTTTCGAGACCGGTGACTTCACCGGTTGGATCGCGACGGACATGCCGGGTCCGTACTCTGCGATCAGCGTTTTGTCCTCGGGCACTCTACCGGTGTTCAACATGGTCTTCGGCTGCCCGCTGCTGAGCACGGCTTCCACCGACGGAGCCTTTTCGGTTCACCACGGATTCGCCGGAGCTGGTCCGGGCGTCTACACCCTGGCACAGGACGTCGTCCTCGGACCCTGCAGCACGCGGCTCGAGTTCGACTGGGTCGCGGCCTGGGAGATGACCTGTTGCGGTGCGACTCTGCCCCGCACCTTCCGGGTCGACATCGAGCCCGTCGGCGGGGGGGCCTTCCTGCAGCGCAGCGTGCTCCTGACGGCCGCGCCCCAAACCGACGTCTGTTCGACGGGCGCGACGACCAGCAGCGTGGACGTCTCGGCCTTTGCCGGCCTGCCCATGCGGATCAGCTTCGAATGGGACGTGCCCGAGTTGGGCACGGGACCCGGATTCTTCGAGCTCGACAACGTGCGCTTCACGGATCCGATCGCCAACGGCAGCTTCGAGACGGGCGACCTGACGGGTTGGGGCACGACGGCGGGGCCCTTCGTCCAGCAGCCCTGGGCGGTGTTTCCTGCGGGAAGCGGATGGGGAGGAAGTTGGTTTTGCTCGGCGCCCGTCCACGGGAACTTCTCGGCGGGGCATGGAATCATGGGAGCGACGCTCGAGGCGCTCTTCCAGGACGTCTGCCTCGGCCCCTGCGACACGACGATCACGTTCGAGTGGAGGGTGGCCTACCTCGAAGTCTTCGGGGATGACTACGAATTCCGAGTCGAGATCGAGCCCTCCGGAGGTGGGGTTGCCCTGCAGAGTGACCTGATCACGAGCGTCGTTCCGCTTGGGGCCGATACTGCCGGGACGATGGTCACACAGTCCGTCGACGTCTCGGCCTTCGCCGGTTCGTGCGTGCGCTTGAGTTTCGAATGGGCGCTGACGGCGGGGGGCCCCTTCCCAATTAACCTCGGCCAGTTCGAGCTGGACAACGTACGCGTCGGTTGCGTGCCCTCGACGGCGGTCGTTCGCAACGGCTCGGGCCTCAACCCGACCGGCTTCAGCGAGCTCGGCGGAGCGGAGATCGGCGGGAGTTGGGACACGCGCGTGGTGTTGCCCGCCGGCGCCCTGGGCTCGACGGTGCAGATCTCGACCGGAGGTCCCTTCTCGGGCTTCTTCCTCAGCGGCCTCTTGAACGGCGAGCTCCTGATGCTGCCGCCGTTCCTGCCGACGGACGTCGTCCTAGGAACCGACCACGCGATCCCGATCCCGCCTGACTGCACCCTGGCGGGAGCGACCCTCGCGGCGCAAGCGACCACCTTCTCGCTGGGCCCGCTGAACTTCGTCCTGCAGAACGCGCTGGATTTCACGATCGGCACGCAATGACGGAGCCGCGCCCGCCCGGTCCCCCCACGGGCGGGCGGGCGCGTACCGTCGCGACGGACGACCCGGCGGCGGCGACGCTCGAGTCGTCCGCCCCGTGGGTTCGCTCCGGCGCTCTTCCCTGCTGCGGGCGGCCGCATCGCGGCCTCCCGCCCTACCGTCACTTCGACGCTTGCGCCGCCCCGAAGGCCCACAAGGTGTCGTTCGTGCGCACGAAGAGGCTTGCGTGGGCGATCGCGATCGACGAGCGGATGCCGTCGGCGTCGTCGTCGGCGAGCTGGGTCTCGTGCACGAGGGCGCCGGTCTCGGCGTCGAGGACGACG
>JAJDEW010000027.1 GCA_029259595.1 Planctomycetota bacterium
TGGCAGGCGCACGTCGCCCGCCTCGAGCAGGGTCGTGATCGCTCGCACGCGCTCGACGTCCTCGGGATAGCGCTCGTAGTAGATCCGGTTGCGATCGAGCACGCGCGGGTACGTGTGTCGGTAGACCTCTTCGGCGCTCGCTTCCAGCGGTGGTAGGCCACCCGTGATCAACGCACCCGCCAAGCCCTCGGGGGCGGCCGAGAGGTAGTGCAGCGAGCAGAAGCCACCGTAGCTTTGTCCAAGCAACGTCCAACGGGCCTTGCCACCGAGCCACTCGTGCCGCAGGAGCTCGGCGTCCCGCACGATCGAATCGGCGCGGAAGTGTGCGAGCCAATCCGCTTGGGCGCGCGCATCCCCGCGCGCCGCGAGGCTCCGTTGGGTGACAGGCGTGCTGCGGCCCGTACCGCGTTGGTCGAGCAGGAGCACGCGGAACTGCTCCGTCGCGCGGCGGATCCAACCCGAACACGTCACCGGACGCGGGGAGGGGAAGCCGGGCCCCCCTTGCAGGAACAAGAGCCACGGCAGACCGGCGTCCGCCTTTCCGTGTTGCGTGACTTCGCGTGCGAAGAGCCGAATCGTCTCGCCTCCCGGATGAGCGTGGTCGAGCGGGACGTCGAACTCGTGGTCACAGACCGTGAGGTCGGGGAGCTGGCGGGAAATCGAGTGCGGCTTCATGTGCGCCATGTTAGCGGGGCTGGATTCCGGACGCACGGTAGCGGACACTCGCCACGTGGCGCGCGAACCTACGATGGCCTGGGACGAGCTGCGGATCGGCCCCGATCTCAAGGGCTTTCCAAGCGACGCTTCGGCCCTGCCCGTGAGCGCCGTCGCGGGCCTGGGGTGGTCGTTGTTCGACACCCGTTTTCCCTTCCCGCTCCTGACCCTGGAGGCCGAAGCGCTCGAGCGCAACCTGGCCTGGATGCAGGCGGTGCTCGCGCGCTACCCGGGCGTGCTCCTGTGCCCGCACGGCAAGACCACGATGGCGCCCCAGCTCTTCCGGCGGCAGGTCGAAGAGGGTGCCTGGGGCCTCACGCTCTCGAACGTGCACCAGGTGCGCGTGGCCCGACGCTTCGGCTTCCGGCGCATCCTGTGGGCCAACCCGCTCGTCGGGCCGTCCGCCGTGCGCTTCGTGGCGGAGGAGCTCGCGCGCGATCCGGACTTCGAGCTCTTGTTCTTGATCGACGACGTGCGAAGCCTCGACGAGCTCGCGGCCGTGGCGCGCGACGTCGGTCTCGCGCGGCCGTTCACGGCGCTGGTCGAGCTCGGCCTGGAAGGCGCGCGCTCGGGTTGCCGCAGCGTCGAGGCGGCCCTCGACCTCGCACGCCAGGTCGCCGCCGCCGGCCCCGCCGTGCGCCTGGCCGGAATCGAGGGCTTCGAGGGCCTCCTCGGTGAAGCGACCGAGGTCGAGGCCTACCTCGAGCGCTTCGTGGCGCTGGCCGAGCGCGTGTTCGAGGAGGGGCTGGTCGCGCCTGGTCGAGGCCTGCTCAGCGCCGGCGGTTCCGCCTTCTACGACCTGGTGCTCGAGCGGACGAGCGCCGTCGCGCGCAAGCACGGCGCGCGCGTGCTCCTGCGCAGCGGCTGCTACCTCACGCACGACGACGGGATCTACGCGGAAGCCTGGGCGCGGCTGCGCGCGCGTCGCGCCGACTGGGCGATCGAGACGGAACCGGAGCCGGCGCTCGAGGTCTGGTCCGAGGTCCTGTCGCGCCCCGAGCCGTCACGCGCGGTGCTCTCCTTCGGCAAGCGCGATGCGAGCTTCGACTGTCGACCTCCGGTCCCGAAGCACTGGTTCCGCCCCGGTGAGCGTGCGCTTCGCGCGATCGAGCCCGACGTGGCGCGCGTCGTCGCGCTGAACGACCAGCACGCGTGGGTCGAGCTCGGTCCCACCGCTCCCGATTGGCGCCCGGGAGACCGGGTCGGTTGCGGCATCTCGCATCCCTGTCTGACCTTCGACAAGTGGGACTGGGCCGCCGTCGTGGATCGCGCAGGCATGATCGTGGACGCCGTGCGGACATTCTTCTGAGTCGGCCTACAATGCGCCGCGTCAGCGCCATTCCTCTACGACCCCACGCGTGTCGTTCACGGCAGGAAGGGCCGCAAACGCCGCGCGCACCCGTGCCCCCCGAAGCGCTGGTTCACACCGCACCTCACCGCTGATCCGAAGCTTTTCTCGACGATGCGACACCTCCTGCCCCTCTGTCTGCTACTCACGTCCTGCGCGGTCTTCTCGGGCGAGCGCGAGGCCGATCGCATGGACTGGTGGCGCGAGGCTCGCTTCGGACTGTTCCTGCACTGGGGGCTGTATGCGCTCCCGGCCGGTGAGTGGAACGGCGCGACGGGCTATGGCGAGTGGATCCAGCACAGCGCCCACATTCCGGTCGAGACCTACGAGGAGTTCGTGGCGAAGTTCGACCCCGTTGACTTCGATGCGGACGAGTGGGTCCGGATCGCGAAGGAGGCGGGCATGCGCTACATCGTCATCACGACCAAGCACCACGATGGCTTCTGTCTGTTCGACTCCGAGGACTCGTACTACGACATTCGCTCGACCCCCTTCGCGCGCGACGTGATGGCCGAGCTGGCGGAAGCGTGCCGCCGCCAGGACATGCGGATCGGGTGGTACCACTCGATCATGGACTGGCACCACCCCGACTACCTCCCGCGTCGCTCCTGGGAGGATCGGCCGGCGGATACGGCGGACTTCGAGCGCTACGTCGCCTACCTCCACGGCCAGGTCGAAGAGCTCCTGACGGACTACGGCGAGATCGGAGTGATGTGGTTCGATGGGGAATGGGAGGAGACCTGGACCCACGAGCACGGCCGTGCGCTCTACGAGTTGTGCCGCGAGCTGCAACCCGACGTGATCGTGAACAACCGGGTCGACAAGGGCCGCGGCGGCATGGCCGGCATGACGGCCGCGGGCGACTACGTCGGCGACTTCGGCACGCCCGAGCAGGAGATCCCGCCCACCGGCCTGCCCGGGGTCGACTGGGAGACGTGCCTGACGATGAACGACAACTGGGGCTACAACCGGGCGGACCACGCCTGGAAGTCCGCCCACGATCTGATCCGGACGCTCGTCGACGTCGCTTCGAAGGGGGGCAACCTGCTCTTGAACGTGGGGCCGACCGCGCGCGGGACGTTCCCCGCGCCGGCCCTCGAACGCTTGAACGAGATCGGGACCTGGATGGACGCCCATGGCGAGGCGATCTACGGGACGGTCGCGAGCCCGCTCGAGAGTGTTCCGTGGGGTCGCTGCACGCTGCGCCCCGGAGACGGCACGAGTCTGCTCTACCTCTGCGTCTTCGATTGGCCCTCGAACGGCAAGCTCGAGCTGCTCGGGCTCGGCAACGAGCCCGTCGGCGCTCGCCTGCTCAGCGCGGGAGGGCGCGCGGTCAACGCCTTTCGTGTGGACGGCGGGATTCGCATCGACGTTCCGCCGACCATGCCGAATCCGCATGTCGCGGTGATCGCGCTCGAGGTGCTCGGTGCTCCGATCGCGTACCGGGCTCCCCGGATCGTCGCCGCGGCCGACGTGGTGCTCGACGAACTCGAGGTGCGCATCGAGAGCCAATCACCAGAGCTTGTCGTCCGCTACACGACGGACGGTTCGGAGCCGGTCGCGACGTCGCCGCGCTATCTCGGACCGATCCTCATCGTCGACTCCGTCACCTTCAAGACGCGCGCCTTCCACGAGGGTCGCCCGGTCACGCCGGTGGTCGAGCGCACGTTCCGTGAGGTCGAGCCGCTGCCGGCGCTGGCGCCGTCCTCCACTACGCCCGGCCTCACGCGTTTCTCGTTGCCCGGAGACTGGAACGCACTGCCCGACATCGACGAATTGATCCGCTTCCGGCGCGTTCCGCGCGACATCGTGGAGACGATCGCCATGACGCCCGAGATCGCGCGCGAGCGTCTCGTCGTACGGCACGAAGGACTCCTGCGCGTGCCCGAGCGCGGCCTCTACACCTTCCACCTGACCTCGGACGACGGCTCACGGCTGTGGATCGAAGGCCAGCTGGTCGTGGACAACGACGGCTTGCATGGTGCGGTGACGAAGACGGGGACGATCGCCCTCGCACCGGGCCTGCATTCGATTCGCGTGGACTGGTTCAACAAGACGGGCAGTGCCGAGCTCTCCCTGCGGTGGGCTCCGCTCGGCGGGAAACCCGTGCTGCTCGGCTCCGGCCTCTACAGTCACTGACGTCCGCACGCGTCTCGATGCCCTCGAACCCTCGCCTTCCCCTGTGCCTGCTCGCCCTCGTGGTGCTGGGCCTGTTCGTGCCGACGCTCCTTCGGGGTGGGGTCTGGTTCGCGCACGACAACACGCTCGAGGTCGGGCTGAGCGACGCGGCCGATCGCGAACACCTGTCGAACCGGCGCTTCTCGGACCAGACGAACCAGTTCGTGCCGTTCCTCCAGCATCAGTTGCGGGGCACCTCCGCGGGCTGGATCGCGACCTGGAACCCGCACTCGCAACTCGGACGGCCGCCGTTCCACCTGTCGGGGGTCAGCAAGGCGTACTTTCTGACGCGCTTCTTCTCGTGGTTCAGCGACAACGCCTTCCGCGTGTACACGTGGTTGGGCATCTCCGCCCTGCTCGGTAGCGTGCTCTTCACGTGGCTCTTCTGCCGTGCGCGCGGCCTGCACCCCGTGGCTTGCGCGGTCGGTGCCCTGGGGCTCGGGCTCGGCGCCTACAACGTCTATTGGCTGACGTTCGTGCTCTATCCGTGGTCCGTGTGCTGGACGATGGGGTTGCTCTTCAGCCTGACCTTGTACGTGCGCCGTCCGACGCTCGCGGCGGGCCTCGGGACGGCCTTCACGCTCTACAACCTGCTCTTGACGGGCTATCCCCAGCAGGTCGTCTGGAACGGCCTCCTCGTCGCCGGCTTCGTCGTCCTCGACCTCGCCCGACTGGACGGTCCAGGCGTGCGACTGCGACGGCTGGCGGGCGTGGGCGGTTGGGCGGCGCTCGGCCTGGCCTGCGCTGCTCCGGTCTACCTGGATCTCTGGGTCAACACCGTGGAGTCGGCGCGGGTCGACGCCCCGATCTCCTTCTACCTCTGGAACCTCCCCAAGCCGAAGGGCTTCGCGGGGCTCCTCGTGTTTCTGGCCCAGACGATCGATCCGTTCTGGATCGGACGCCCGGTCGAGCAGTTCCCGGCCTATCCGGTGCGCTACCTCGGCATGTCGCTCCTGCCGGTCTTCGCGGCCTGCGCCAGCGTCTCGCTGCTCTGGTTCCGTCGCCTGTGGGGACTCGTGCTCTTCGCCGGGCTCGGCTACCTGATGACCTTCTGGCCCGGCTTCTATGTCGGCGGGGTCGAGCTCGGCCTGCTGGCGCTCTCCCCGCACCTGCCGGTGATCGGGGTCTTGATCGCGCTGCTCTTGTTGGGGACCTGGAGCGTGGACCTCGTCCTGCGCGAAGGGGTTGCGAACCGCAGCGTGGCCGTCGTGCTCGCGGGGCTGCCGCTGGTCTTGGTCGTGCTCGCGGCCGTGTTCGGGGCCTACGAGCTGCGGCCCGGCTACGTGCTGGTCGGTTGCACCGGGTTCGGCCTCGTCTTCCTGTTTCTGTGGAGCGGTCGGTCGGGCTGGATTCTGGCGGGTGCCGCGGCGTCGGTGCTCTTCTACGGACGGCAGCTGCTCTTGGAGCGACCGATCGAGTCCATTCGCTTCGACTCGCCACTCGTGGACGCGATTCGCGACAACCTCGAGCCGGGTTACCGCTTCGCTTGGGTCGACGACCGCCCGCTGAAGCTGCAGGCTGCGGACAACGGCGGGATTGCGCTGCCGCTGCCGGCCAATCAGGAGATCTACCACGGCTTCCACAGCGTGCACACGTACAACTCGCTGTCGCCGCAACGCTACCAGGACTGGGCCGGACGAATCAGCGCCATCGGGACGCGGCAGCTCGGTCGGGTCTTTCGGTCGATCTGGCCCAGCCCGAAGATGTACGGTCCCGATCTCGAGCTCGCGGGACTTCAGCTCTTGTTGTGCCCGTCCGGCTACGTCCCGGATCCGGAGCGCTTCGAGGCCGTTCCCGGAACGATCGTGTTCCGCGCCAAGGCCCGGCCGCTGCTGGAAGCGCAGCTGCCCCTCGACGCCGAGCTGACGGGGGACGAGCCGTGGCTCGACGGTGTGCTCGGACACGAGCACTGGCCCGTGAGCAGGACCTCGACAGGAGACGACGCGTTGGTCTTCGACGTGACGTCGCGCGACGAACCGAGCCTCCTGTTCGTCAGCCAAGCGTATCACCCGGGTTGGCACGCCTTCGCGAACGGCAGCGAGCTCGCGACGGTGCCGATCAACGACTTCTACCAGGGCGTGCGTGTCCCGGCGCGGACGGAAACGGTCGAGCTGCGCTTCCTGCCCTTCGTTCGCTGGAGCTGGGTGCCGCAGCTCGGCTTCTTGATCGGCTTCGCGGCGCTCGGCCTCGCGGCCAGGCACGCTCGCCGGGGGCGGCGCGGAAGCGTTGGAGATTCTCCCGCGGACCCAAAGCCGCGGTCCGCGACGCCGTAGAATGCCGCCCGGCACTCGCTCGGATCACTTCGCCTCCGATCAACGCACTCGCAGGAGAACGCCATGCCTTCGCCCCGCTCCCCGCTCTCTCGCCGCAACTTCCTGGCCTCCGCTGCCGGCCTCGGAGCGACCGTCGCGTTGCCCGCGGCCTCCTGGGCGCGCGTCGTCGGAGCGAACGAGCGCTTGCGCTTCGGCGTGATCGGGACAGGGGGCATGGGCCAGGCCCACCTGCGGAGCCTGATGCACCGCAAGGACAAGGACGGGATCGAAGTCGTGCGCGTCTGTGACGTGTACCGTCGCCGGCTCGCCCAGGCGCTCGCTCTCATCGAGAAGGAGCCGGCGGCGGGAACGATGGAGTACCGCGACGTCCTCGACGACGACGAGGTCGATGTCGTGCTGATCGCGACCCCCGATCACTGGCACACGAAGATCGCGATCGAGGCGATGGAGGCCGGCAAGGACGTGTATTGCGAGAAACCGCTCTCGCTCACGACCCAGCAGGCCATCGACTGCCGCGACGCGGTCCGTCGCACGGGCCGCATCCTGCAGGTCGGTCCCCAGGGCACCAGCGAGGACCGCGTCTGGAAGGCGCGCGAAGCGATCGCCGCCGGGCGCATCGGCAAGGTCTCCTGGAGTCAGGGCAGCTACTGTCGCAACTCGCGGGGCGGGCAGTTCAACTGGCACATCGACGAGGACGCCGGACCCTCGCAACCGAAGGACGCCGAGGGTTACGTCTGGTGGGATCGGTGGCTCGGGCACGAGTGGGGACTCGCGCCGCGTATCGATTGGAACGCGGACCACTTCTTCCGCTTCCGCAAGTACTTCGCCTATAACGGCGGTCTCGCGACGGACCTGCTCTACCACAAGCTCGCGCCGCTCTTGCTGGCGATCCAGGGGCCCGACGGGGAGTATCCCGCGCGCGTCGTCGCTTCGGGTGGGCGCTACCTCGAGAAGGACGAGCGGGACATTCCCGACACGTTCCTGATGATGGTCGACTACCCCTCGGAGCACACGATCGTGCTCTCGAGCGTGATGACGAACGACGTCGGACTCGACGACATGATCCGTGGTCAATACGGCACGATCGAACTTGCCGACAAGGTCACGGTGCGCGAGCAGTCGGTCTGGTGGCCCGAGTTCCGTGACGTGAATGCCGGACTCTTCCCGTATGCGATGAAGACGGACGACGAGGGCCACGAACAGCCCGAGCCGCCCCCCGGGCAGGCGAGCTTCGAGGTCCACACCTCGCCGCGTCGCGACCACATGGGCAACTTCATCGACGCCGTGCGAGAGGGCGCCCAGCTGCACTGCAACGTCGAGCTCGGCTGCGCCACGATGGTCGCGATCAAGATGGGCGTCGAAGCCTACCGACGCGAGAAGGTCATGCTCTGGGACGCCGAGTCGGAGACGATGAAGGAGAGCTGAGCGCGCGTCGTGCTTCGGCACGTGCCTCAAAAAGGCACTTCGGGCTCCTCGCCGCGGGCGGTGGTCGGAGGGGGCGCTTGCGAGGTTCCCTGGTGTCCGCTGCGGCGTGCCTCGAGCTGCGCCAGGCGGGCGCGTTCGGTCCGGCGCGCGAGAGTCATGGCGTTCGTCAGCTGATTGCCCTCGCGCCAGTTCTCGGACAGCTCCGCGGCGAAGGGGTCGAAGAGTTCGAGGAAGCGTC
>JAJDEW010000028.1 GCA_029259595.1 Planctomycetota bacterium
GTCGTCCCGGTCAGGGCGTAGAGCGATTGCACGGTGACACCAACGCCCAGCTCGGCCTTCATGACGGGGACCGTTCCGTCGGGCCCAGCCATGTGCGAGAACTGCCAGCCGCCAAGCGGGGCATCGGCACCCAAAAGCTGCGGTCGAGGCAGACCGGGTATGCCGGAGTAGGTCGTCGTGTTCGCGGGGCGTGAGTCCGCCAGGTTGAAATTGAGCTTGTCGCCCACCCAGTACGTGCCAGGGTGAATCCAGACGGTCAGATCTTCCGGGCAGCCATTGGCGATCTTGCTGCGCACCTCGTCCCGGGCGCGCAGGATGGTCCGAAAGGGGTCCTGGGCGCTTCCGGCGCCCGTGTCGCTGCCGGAGGGACTCACCCACAGCTCGCTCGCATCCCCGCACAGGATGTTGTTGCCCACTCCCTGTGCCGCGGGCCAGAACCCGAACGCTCCGCTCGAAGCGAGCGCCATCAGAACCGAACTGCCCCACCGGGAACGGTGCGTGAAACAAGCGGTGATCGATGACAGTCTCACGGTGATCTCCTCGAGTCGTGGGCCGGTGTCCAGCCCTGTCGTTCACAGAACCGACGACGATCGGTGGGTCGCCCCATCGAACGCCCGGGGCGAGCGGACAACGACAACGTCGCCAGGTCCTTGGAAAGTCCCGGAAGGGTCCACTGGGAAGATGTGACCCCACGTCTCCGATCTCGACCTAGCACCCGCTCCCGAGGAATTGGACACACAAGCTCCTGGGAAGCGGGAAAAGTTCACACCGCCCCCAGGAGGAGGCCGCTCGAACTCCTTTGCAAACTGCAACCGGTCGCGCTCCGAAGATTCCTTGAGCGTCGCGCTCGGCCGCGACGCCTCAAAGGCTCTACGCTTGCCCTACGAAGCTTGCTGGTCGTTCAGGAGCCGGGGCGCAAGCCCGTGCAGGAACTCGGGATCGGTCTCACCGGTCCTCGCGGGAGGCCTCGACGCCTTCCGCGGGGGCGTCGCCCGTTTCGGGCACCGCGCTTGCGGCGGGTTCGGGCACGGATTCGGTGGCCGTCGGGACGCGGCCCGCACTGTAAGGCGGAACGAGCCCCCG
Source organism: Planctomycetota bacterium (assembly GCA_029259595.1). Lineage (GTDB taxonomy): Bacteria > Planctomycetota > UBA1135 > UBA1135 > OFTM43. The sequence goes on from JAJDEW010000028.1 coordinate 1,084, forward strand.
GATCAGGAGGCGCGCGACCCGGTCGAGATTCTCCGGGCGGTTCGAGGCTTCGATGGTCCGCTTCGATTCGCCCGACGACTCGTCCCCCTCCGGGGTCAGGCCGAAGACGAGGCGGCGCGCGGCCGTGTCGCGGTCGCCGCCCGCGATCGTGCCCGTCAGGCGCGCCGTGCGGCGGACGTAGTTCTGACGAAAGTCCGGGCGTCCGTCGCCGCCCCGCTCGCCGACCGAAACATCGACCATGAGCACCCGGCTCGTGCCCGCGAAGAGGCCGCCTTCCTGGGCCAACGCGATCGCGCCGAGCGGCTCGGGCACCTGGATCTGAGTGCCGCTCTCGTCGTACCACCCCGCGCGACCGCCGGGAACGACGTCGCCGGTGACGCGCGTTTCGATGCGCTCCGACAACGGACCGAAGTAGCGAACGTAGACCTGGCAGTAGTAATCGACGTCCTCGGAGGCGGTCGACTGGACGACGAGACCGCGATCTTCCGTCAGACCGCGCTCGAGCGCGGTCCACAAGCTGCGGTCGATTCCCAGGCTGGTCTGGTCCTGAACCGAAAGGAAGACCGTCTTGCCCTGGGCGGCCTCGGTACCCCAGACGGGCAAGGGACGGGGCCACTCCCAGCGCGGCTCGGAGTTGCCGTTGAAGGGATTGGCCTTGCAAGCGCCGCTCGTGAGCAAGGCGCAGCAAATGAAGATCGAACGCAAGAGTCGGGTCATCGGTCTATCTCTGTCTCGCGGGGTCTCGGTCGTAAACGAGCGCCGGACGCAGACCACAGCGGTCACGCGCGCGTCCGGCCTTGGTGTTCTCCAACGCGTCGGCGGTGATGCCGTCCGGATAGTTCGAGCAACCACCCCCCAGCATCAAGAAGGGTTCGCTCGACCACTCCCAAACATTGCCATGCATGTCGTACAGGCCGAGCGCGTTCGGCAGGCGTTCGCCCCGCACGGGCTCGGGGTTCTTCCTGTTGAAGACCGCGGCGCGCGCCAGCTCTTCCGCGGGCACACCGTAGTCGCCGGCTCGTCCCCCCAGGCAGGCCTGCCGCCAGAGCCGCTGCGTCGGGAGGGTGTAGCCGAGGGTGGCGCAGACGAGCTGGACGTCGTGCCAGGAAACGCCGACACGCGGGAGCTCGGGTTCCGACTCCGCGACGAGCGCTGCATCCTCGGCCAGCACTCGCAGGCGTTCGACATCCTCGGAGTCTCCGGTCTCGGCGTCCGCTGCGAGCGCTGTCGACACCATGGCCGCCCACTGCGCCCGGGTCACCTCCGTCTCCGCCAGGTACGTGCCGACGGCGCCGTCGATCCGGACCAGGAGAAAGCGCACGCCGGTGCTCGGGTGTTCGAGCGAACGCAGGAAGCCGCTCGCTTCGAACTCTTCGCCGCCGAGCCAACCGCTCGGAGCCGTCGGCAGCTCGCGCGCCAGGAGCGTGAGCTCGACCGGCGTCCGGTGTCCCACCCGGTCGACGGCAGCGGTGACGAGTTCCAGGGGCTCGCCCGGAGCGAGGACGAGTGAGAGCTCCACGACATGCACGGCCGGATCGTCCGCCGACGGAATCGAGAGGACTTCGCCACCGTCCAGCTCGACCGCGACCGGCTCCGAGAAGTGCAGGGCGAGCTCGGTCGGTCCGACAGGAAAGACGGTGCCGAGCGGCGGATGGGTGGCGATCCACTTCGCCGGGAGAAAATCGGCCTCGACCACGAAGGGCGTGAGCGTCACGTTTCCGGCCCGATCCGTTGCACGCACGCGGAACGCATTCGTGCCCTCCTCCAACAGGAGCTCGCTGCTCCAACCGGCGCTGCCGGGTTCGAGCTCGAGCGCCACGCCGTCCACCGTCTCGAGCACGACGTCACCCGGATGCTCGTCGACGACCTCGACGAAGAGCGAAGCGCTCGCGTCCGGCGTGGGGCCTGCGGGCAAGCCCGCGAGCTCGACCTGCGGCGCGCTGGTGTCGACGATCAACTCGAGTTCGCCGAGCAAGGCCTGCCCGACACGCAGCTGTACGCGGTGCGCACCATCCTCGAGCGCGGTCGTGTCGAGTTCGAACGCGACGGCGCCATCCGCATCGACGGGCACGTCGATCGAACCGAGGGGCGCGGGCGCCTGAACCGTGAGGCTCGTCGCGTGTTCGACCGTAGCCACGACCTTCACCGGGGCGCGCACGAGGAGGGAACTCGGTCCTGGCAGCGCAAGCGTCGGCGCTGGCGCCTCCGGGACGCTCGGCTCGCTCGGGTCCGCACGGTCGGCGACGACGGAATCCAGGCTGGGCACACGCGCAGCTTCGACCTTCTCCGCACGTCGCTCGGATGCCGGCCGAGGTTCTGGATCGGTCGCGCCCGCCACGAGCGCCGGCTCACCCGGAAGTGCACCCTCAGGTGCGCCCGGCTCCGTCACGCGTTGCGGCACGAGCGGAGCTGTCTCAGAGGCGGTCTGTTGGCTCTCCGCCGTCGAATCGGGCGGAACCCCCGCGAGCACGGCAGCGGCGCCTGGCTCGCGATCGAACAGCACGTACCCGAGCATCGCCAGCACGAGGGCGGCCGTTGCTCCCCAAACGAGGACCCGCCGGCTCACAGAGCGTGCAGGCGCCGCGGGCTTCGCGACGCCCGGCAGCGGCAGCGTGTCGCCGACATCGGACATCGCCACCTTGATGCGGCCCAACTCCTGGGCAGGAGGAGGCGACAGGATCGGCGGGACGCGGATGGAACCGGAACCCGTGTCGTCGAGGCCAGGTCGATCGAAGTCCAGGGAAACGAGCGTCGACAGGTCCGCGACCATTTCGCGGCAGCTCCGGTAGCGCTCGTTCGGATCGCGCCGGACGCAGCGCTGCAGGACGGCCACGAGCTCGTCGGAGACGTTCGGCGCCAGCCGGCGCACATCGGGAAACTCGTCCACGCAGATGCGCTTGTAGACGTTCTGCATCGTCCCCGGCTGGATCGCGTGCTCGCCCGTCAAGAGGAAGTAGAGCGTCGCGCCGAGGGCCCAAACATCCGCCTGCGTGTCGACGTCGTTCGTGTCGTCCCACTGCTCGGGCGCCATGTACTGGGGAGTCCCCATGACGCCGATCGTCAGCGACGGTCCGGGCTCGACCTCGAGCGCCTTGGCGAGCCCGAGATCGGACACCTTCACCTTGCCGTCGTGCGAGATCAGGATGTTGTCGGGCTTGATGTCGCGGTGAACGATCCGCTGGTCGTGAGCCTCGGCCAGACCACTGGCGGCGCCCAACAGGATCTTCGCGGCCTCGCGCTCGGACAGGCGCGACTTGCGCGTCACGCGTTCGCGCGCGGTCTCGCCCTGGACGTACTCCATGACCAGGTAGTGCACGCCGTTCTTCTCGGAGATGTCGTAGACGTGCACCAGGTTCTGGTGGTGAACACTGGCCGCGATGCGTGCTTCGCGATGGAAGCGCGTCACCATGCTGGGCGATTGCTCGGCCAGCACGTTCTTCAGGCACTTGATCGCGACGTCGATGTCGAGATTGAGGTGCCGCCCCTGGTAGACGACGCCCATCCCGCCTTCGCCGACCTTGGCGTACAGCTCGCACGGCTCGAGGACCTTCTTGCCCTCGATCTCGGGGATCCGCATCAACAGCGGATCACTACCCAGGGACCCCACCCTGCTCCGTCCTCCTTCGCCTGACATCGCACCTCCCGGAAATCAAAATCGATCGATCAAGGGCCGGATCGTACCCCTTCCCGGGGAGAAGCGACAACCGTCCGGCAGCCTGACCACGATTCGCGAGATTCCGCGTGGCCCTACGAAACCAGGTTCATCGCCACGGGGTGCGATGAACCTGGTTCGGGAACGCCACGCACCGCTGGCACAGGACGCAGCCTGCGACAGCGGGGTGTGAGGGGGCCCTTCTAGAAGCTGCCCAGTGTGATGTCGATGGCGTTGTTGAGGGTCACCTGCCCGATCACGAAGGTGCTGCCCTGCGCGCACAGCGTGCGGCCGATCAGGGTGCAGTCGGCGGGGATCGGGATCGAGTGGCTGCCCGTCGAGACGTCGAGGGCGACGACCGGGGGCAGGCACAGGAGCTCACCCGCGATGGTTCCGCTCAGCATGATCCCGCTCGTCGGACCACCGGTCGAGATCGAGACGATGCTGCCGAGCGCGCCGGGCGTGACGATGTCGACCGTCGTGTCCCAGCTGGCGCCGAGCACCGGCGGGGTCAGCTCGACGAAGCCCGCGGGGTTGCCTCCGAGACCGTTGCGGGACGTCGATGACGAGCCTTCACAGCCGTCGGCGATGTTGTTGCCGTTGCAGTCGCCGTCCACCGCCACGATCTTGAAGAGCTCGCCGCCGAGGTCGACGATGTAGAGCTCGCCGTAGCCGTCCTCACCGAACGAAGCGATGTTGCCGATCGAGCCGACGTCCGGCGTCAGCTCCGCTTGGCGGGTCTGGAAGTTCGACTGCGACACGCCGTCCCACTCGAACGACCAGATGCGGGTCGAGCAGAAGTCGGCGAAGAAGTACGTGCCTTGCAGGCTCGGAATACCGCAGCCGCGGTAAACGTAGCCGCCGCTGACCGAGCAGTTCCCGCCGGCGTGCGAGTACGTGTGGATCGGATCCGTGAAGCTCGGGTCGTTGCACGGCGGAGGTGCGGTACAGGCCGACGTGCTGAAGCAGTTGTTGCCCTCCATCACCTTCCAGCCGTAGTTCTCGCCGCCCAGGCTACCGGCGGGCACCCAGTCGATCTCCTCGATGGCGTTCTGGCCCACGTCGCCGATCCACAGGTCGCCGTTCGCACGATCGAAGCTGAAGCGCCAGGGGTTGCGCAGACCGTAGGCCCAGATCTCGTCGCGGAAGCCGGCGACGCCGACGAACGGGTTGTCCACGGGCACGCTGCCATCGTCATTGAGGCGAAGCAGCTTGCCGAGCAGGGAGTTGCCGTTCTGAGCGTTGCAGGACGGGTCGTTGGCGGAGCCGCCGTCGCCCAGTCCGAGGTACAGCTTGCCGTCCGGACCGAACTGGATGCAGCCACCGTTGTGGTTCGAAAAGGGCTGGGACTGCGGGCCGAAGATCGTCGTGGCCGAGGCCGCATCCGCCACGTTCGGGTCCCCGGAGACCGTGTAGCGCTCGACGATCGAGGCGTGCCCCGAGGCGCGGGTGTAGCTGACGTAGAAGAAGCCGTTGCTCGCGTAGTCGGGGTGGAAGGCCAGGCCCAACAGACCGCGCTCGCTCCCCGACGAGCTCACCTTCGTGCTGAGGTTGATGAAGGGGGTTGCATTCACCCCCCCCGTGGCCAGGTTCAGGATCCGAATCAGCCCGCGCTGCTGAACGATGAAGAGCCGGTCGAGGTCGCCCGGAGGTGTCGTCACGTAGAGCGGCGACGCGAGCCCCGCGGCCACCCGAACACTCGTGAGCGGCGTGATGCCGGCGGCATCGTTCGAAAGGGCGTTGGAGGGAGAGGCGAAGAGCGCCAGGCCGAGGGAGGCCAGCGCGAACGAGAGAGCTTTACGCATGATTCCGGGTCTCAAGAAGTGTCGCCGAGGTTGCAAGCGCCCCGCGCCGGATCGACGGCGAGGCACAGAAGCGAGGGGCCCCTTCGAAGGGAGAGATGGCGTTCGGAGCCACTGGACGAGCCCGAACGGGCTTCGGTTCCGCCTACCTTACCGGTAGGCGCCCATCCGTCCATCCCTGAGAGCCCTGGAAGCCCTGTCGACGGCCTTCCTGGACACCTACGGACCCCCGCCCGTTCCCCGAGGCGGGGTGGAGCTTCGAACGGAAGGGGCGGCCCGAGGGGCGCGGCGCCCCGGGGGAGTCCGGGGGACGAGGGAAGCTCACCAGGGCGTTTCGCTCGCCTTCGGTGACCCCACGAAAAACGGCCTCCGGCGCGCGACGCGCCGAAGGCCGTATCAGATCGAACCGAACGACGGTCAGTTGTCGTCGGTCTCTTTGCCGAACTGGATGATGATGCTTCCACCACCGCCGCCGCCGCCAGCGTTGTAGCTGTAGCTCGCGTCGAGCACCTTGCCGATGCGGATCTTCGCATCCTGCAGGTGAGCGCGGCTGTAGGCGTCGGGTTCCGCCGCGAGCGAAGCCTCGATCGAACCCTGGAGGTCGATCAGGTTCGAGCGCGCCAGGAGCGAGATCGTCTTCATCGAAGCCGACGAGCCGCCGTCTTCCAGGGCGAGGTCGATCAACCGCTCGAGGTGCTCACGCTGCAGGTTGCGGCGCAAGCTCGAGATCATCGGCTGTCGGGGCGAGTAGGCGGCCTTCTTCGGGCTCGCCGCCTCGTTCACCTTCGTCTCCGGGGAAAGCCCCTCGGCCTCGTAGCCGCAGTCGGCCCAGATGGCGCCCGAGATGGCCCCCATCAGTTCCGTCAGCGTGAGTGCTTCGGCTCCCGCCGGGAGATAGAACTCGTTGTCATAGACGCGACGCAGGGTCGACGGGTTCATCAGTTGCGTGAGGGCCGAGGCCTGGATTCCCGCGATCCGATCGTGGACCGGATACGTGGGATCCGAGCGCACCGTTCGCATCCCGCCGCCGTCGTACCACTTGTCGACGGTCATACGCTTCAGGAGTTCAGCGTCGATTCCGAAGGAGTCCGTCAGGAAGGCGTTCTTGATGACGAAGGCCAGCGCCTTGCGCTGGTCCGCGACGGGAACGACTTCGATCGGGAGACGTCCGTTCGGGTCACCCTTGCGGTCACGGTTGATGAAAGCGCCACCGAGCCAGTTGGCCATGACGCTGAGCGAGCCGGTCTGGATGCCCAGCGTCAGGTCGTAACCGCGACGGGCCTTCGACCAGCTGTCTCCGTCCTTGACGAACTTCTCGATGATCCGCTCGCGGTGGTAGTTCGCGAGCCGCATGCGGCTCTCGCAGTACTCGAGCGGATCCTTCGCGAAGTCGTAACGACGCGCGTAGGGGTCGGGACCGGAGGTGTCCTCGTCGGTCAGGTACGCGAGCTCGGGCTCCGCCACGCGCTCGAGGACCTTCTTCGGGTCTCCGAAGCCGTAGCCGTACTCGATCGCCCACATGTCGTAGGGCCCGACACCGATCATCGCGAAGTCGCCCTGGACCTCGCCGTCCTGCATGTTCACGTTCACGGGGATGTAATCCATGACGGAACCGGCGAACGGCTTCTTGCCCTTGAACGCCTCGCTGTTGATCTCGGCCATCGTGTAAAGCGACGACGACTTGAAGTTGTGGCGCAGGCCGATCGTGTGTCCGACCTCGTGGGCGACCAGGTCCGCCAACATCGGGCCGATGAACCACTCGGGCACACCGTCGATGCGATCGGGCTCGTCTTCCTTGTCCTTGTCCTCCTCGCCTTCCTCGTCCTCGTCGAGCAGGCCGTACATCTCCATGGTCATGCCCATGAGCGCCATGCTCTGGGCCTTCGCCGTCGAAGCCATGCAGAGCATCGGCTCGACGCCGAGCCATTCCAATTCGGACGCGAGGTCGCGCAGCTCTTCGCTGGCGAGGATCGCTCCGTCCCCGAAGGCCAGCTGATAGGCCTCTTCACCGCGCAGGCGACTGCGCTTGCGCTCTTCGAGGATGCGACTGCGCTCCTCGGGAGCGGCCAGACGAACGCGCGGATCCCAGTCCGGGTGGTCTTCGAGCCAATTCATCGTCTCGGAGCTGAAGCCCTCCATCGCGATGTCGGGCAGGAACTCGTTGGACTGGTTCCAGAAGTGGCGGATCCAGCCGTCGGTCAGGACGATGTCCGCGTCGAGGATCTGCCCCGTGGCCGGATGGGCGCGCGACGGCCCGATGGCCGTGCCGATGTCGTTCGACAGCCAGCGGATGAAGTTGTAGCGCACGTCCTCGGGGTCCTTCTCCATGTGGGCCCCCGAAGCCTTGTCCTGGTAGTGGACGACGACCGCGTCGGAGATGCCGACCTTCTCGAAGGCCTCGTTCCAGTACAGGACGCCTTCCTTGACCCAGCGCCGGTACCGGATCGGGACCGTGTGCTCGAGATAGAAGGTGATCGGCTCCTTCGGCGGGCTGAGCTTCAGGCTCGGATCGGCCTTCTCGAGCTTCCAGCGGTTGATCTTGCGGTTCCAGACCTCGTCGTCGCGGAACTTGCCGAGGTCGCGGTAGGACGTCGTGAAGTAGCCCACGCGCTCGTCCGCGTCGCGCGGTTGGTAGCCCGTGTTCTCCGGGATCAAGCTGAAGGAGTAGTGGAAGGTCCGCATGCGGCCATCGCTGGCGGGCACTTCGAACGCGACCTCGATGTTCTCGGGGAAGGCCTTGGCCTGCACGACGCTCGCGAGCGCCTTCTTGAGCCCCGTGGCGGAGCGTCCGTAGAACGAGCTGGCCTTGCCGACGAGCAAATCGTCGAAGTCGATGACCGGCTGTCCGCCGGGTCCCATGCACACGATCGGGACGTCGACGACCACGCGATCGGTGTAGTGGTTCTTGATGGAGTCCTTGGACGCCATGTCGCCCGTGGAGCGAACCTCCATGTCCGGGCTGATCAGCGCGACGCGTTTGCCGAAGCGCTTCCAGGAGCCGTACAGCTCGCCACTCTGCAGACCAGCGAAGAGCTCACCGGTGGGCACCGTCATCGCGACGTAGTGGTTCTGTCCGGCGTAGCCGGCGGGGAGTTCGGCGAGGAGCTCGCCCTCCTTCTCGTTCAAGTAGAGCGTGTAGAGGCTCTTCTTGCCGTCGGCCGTCGAAACGACCTTCTCGTAGTCCTTGGCGACGTCTTTGAAGTCGGGGAACTCGGGCTTTTCGTCGCCCCCCAGGGTCGGTTGGTAGGCGAACGCCATGGCCGGAATGGCACAAAGCGCAGGAAGGCTCCAACGAACCCGTCCGAATGATTGTTGCATGGTCACTCCCGTGTGAACTGCGAATGAGCGAACACGCCGCGGCTTCTCTGGCTGAAACCCGGCGTGGCGCCGATTCTAGCTCAGGCCCTCCTGGCCCGCCCGCGCTTCCGGCGTTTGCCGGGGCGACGAGCGGCGCTCGGCGTCCCTTTTTCCGAACTTTTGCAGCTTCGCGCGGGAGCTGTGGTCATCCCTTTCCCACCCGGGTCTGCAACGGGTAGCTTGCCCCCGTGAATCGCCCCGCACGTCTCTTGGTCGGCGCCGCGCTCGCACTCGCAGCGGGCTGCGCGAGCGAATCGAGCTCCCGCGACGAGCGGCCGGCCCCTGTCGCGCGCCTTCCCTCCCCCTTTGCGAGCGGCCCCACGCCCCATTGGATCTGGCGCTCGGCCATCGCCCGCGACGGCGAGGAGCTCACGCTCCTGCGCCGCTTCGAGCTCGACCGTCTCCCGCGCTCGGCCGTGCTGGCTGCGACCTGCGACGACGCCTTCGAGCTCTACGTGAACGGCGAGCGCGTGTCCGCGTCGGAGGCCTGGGAAACGCCGCTCGAGGTCGACGTGACCGCCTTGTTGGTCGTCGGAACGAACGCGCTCGAGGCGCGCTGCCGCAACGTCGCCGGCCCGGCCGGCTTCGTCGCGTCGCTCGGGATCGACGACGGCCCCAACCCGCGCCACCTCGTTAGCGACGAGAGCTGGACGCTCGCCTCGGGCGTCGCGGCGCGCGTGGTGGGCGACCTGGGCGGTCAGCCGTGGGGCCCGCTCCCGCCGGCCGTCGCTCCCGAAGAGCTCGCGGGCGACAAGGCCGCGATCGAAGCCTCGCCGCCGGACCCGCTGCCCGACGGCGACGAGCTCGAGGTGGCCGCGGGCTACGCGGTCGAGCTCGTGTACACGGTCCCGCGCGCGACCGAGGGCTCCTGGATCTCGCTCGTCTTCGACGACGTCGGGCGCGCGCTCGTCGGCCGGGAGAGCGGCGGCATCCTGCGCGTCCGCTTTCGCTCGGAACCGGCCGGGCTCCCGCGCGTCGACGTGGTCGAGACGATCGACGACACGATCGGGGCTCCCCACGGCCTCGAGGTCGTCGGCACGTCGCTCTATGCCGTCGCCCATCCCCGCGACGAGTTACCGGGCGGCCTGTACCGCTTCACCGACCTGGACGACACCTCCGTGCGGCGCGAGTTGCTCTTCGCCCTCGAAGGCTCGGGGGAGCACGGACCCCACGCCGTACGCTTCGACCCGCTTGCGAACGAGCTCGTCCTCGCGGCCGGCAACCACACGCCCTTGCCCCTGCTCGCGTCGAGTCGCGTTCCGCTGCATTGGGCCGAAGACCAGGCCTGGCCGCGCCGCGGCGATCCAGGCGGTCATGCGGTCGACGTCCTGGCCCCCGGCGGCTGGGTCGCGCGTATCGGTCTCGACGGGCGCGGCTTCGAGCTGGTCGCCTGTGGCCTGCGCAACGCCTACGACCTCGACTTCGGGCCCCACGGGGAACTCTTCACCTACGACTCCGACATGGAGTGGGACCTCGGACTCGCCTGGTACCGTCCACCGCGCATCCTGCGCGTCGCGAGCGGCGCGGACTTCGGCTGGCGGCACGGCTCGGGCAAGTGGCCCGAGGACTGGCCGGACACCTGGCCCGCCGTCGTGGCGACCGACCTCGCTTCACCGACCGGCGTCGTCTCCGGCGCGCGCGGCCGCCTGGGACCCCGCGACGCGAACGCGCTCCTGGTCGGCGACTGGGCCTTCGGGCGCGTGCTCGCGATCGACCTCGCCACACGCGGCGCCGGCTGGAGCGGGAGCGTCCGCGAGCTGGTCCGCGGCGCGCCGCTGCCCGTCACCGACCTCGCCTTCGGTCCCGACGGCGCGCTCTGGTTCACGACCGGCGGACGCAACGCGCACAGCGGCCTGTATCGGCTCCGAGCCGACGCTTCCCCACCTGCAGCGCCAACGCCTGTGCCTCAGCTCGACAGCGGCGCGCGCGCGCGCCGCTACCTCGAAAGCTTGCACGCGGCGCCCGACGCGGCCGCCGTCGAGCTGGCCTGGCCCATGCTCGACCACCCGGAGCGCGAGGTGCGGGCCGCCGCGCGCGTCGTGCTCGAACTCGTCGAACCACAGATCTGGAGCGCGCGCGCCCTGGCCGAGCCGCGCCTGCGCGCGCGCCTCGAGGCGCTCTTGGCCCTCGCGCGCGTCGACGCGCGCAGGTACCGCACGGAGCTCGAGACCGCGCTCCTCGACCTGCCGCTTCCCGAGCTCACGCCCACCCAACGCGTCCACCTTCTGCGACTCGCGACGCTCGTCGACCTGCGCGCGGCCGACGCCGGCGGCGGCCTCAGCCGCACCACGCGCACGCGCCTGCTCGACGGCTTCTGGGAACAGAACGCCACCCGACCGGGAGGACTCACGGGAGCCACGGCGCGCGAGCTCTTCCGCCTCGCCGTCCGTTGCGGCGACGCGCGCGCGCTGGACTTCGGCCTCACGCGGCTCGAGACCGCCACGACCACCACGGAAGCCTCGCACTGGGCGCTGGGTCTCGTCCACCTGGACGAGGCTCTGGACGCCACCTCGAGCGCGCGCTATCGGGCCGGGCTCGCACGCCTCCGCACGCTGCAGGGCGGCACCCGCGGCGCCAGCTTCGAGGGCTACCTGAGCGACGTCGAAGCCGACCTCGACGCACGCCTCGGCGGAGCCACCACGTCGAGCGCCCGTCCGGCGCCGCCCGTCGCCGCCCTGCCCCCCGCACGCTCCTTCGTACGCGCCTGGACCACCACCGAAGCGCTCCGCGCCGTGGATGCCTTGGCTGGGGACGCGGATCCCGAGCGGGGCCGGACCCTCTTCGCGGCCGCCAGCTGCCAGACCTGTCACGCCCGGGGTGGCAGCGTCGCACTCCTGGCGAGCGGCGCCAGCGCCGCCGACGCGGGCCCCGACCTCACCGGCGTCGGCGCGCGCTTCGGCCGCCGCGAGCTCTTCGAAGCCGTGCTCGAACCCTCCAAGGTCATCCCCGACCGCTATGCGGACACCGAGGTGTGGACGACGGACGACGAGCTCTTCGTGGGACGACTGCTCGCGAGCGGCGAAGACCGCATTCGCCTGCGCACCCAGGCCCCCGAACGGGCGCTGGTCGAGATCGAACGCCAGGACGTTTCCGAGCTGCGCCCGCATCCGCTCTCGCGCATGCCTGAGGGACTCCTCGACACGCTCGATGCTTCCGAACTGCGGGATCTGTTGGCGTTCCTGCGCGGGGAGTGAGGACCGCGCCTCGAGGGCGGTTGGGCTGGACGCCTCCTTGGGCTGGACGCCTCGCTCGCTTCGCTCGCTATCGGCTCGCGCTCCTTACGGGGTTCCGCCAAGACGAGACGATCACTCCCGCGTGGAACGCAACCCGGGGGCCTGGCTCTCCGGAGAGTTGCGGGCCGACACCTCCTCAGGACGCGGCGCGCACTCCGTCGCGCGCCTGTGCCTGATTTCGCGGCTGCGCCGCGAAACGGCACAAGCACGGAGCCTGCGGCTCCGAGGCTTCGGCCCGCCTACGGCGAGCCTTCGCAGCCGTGGTCGTTG